>DASVXV010000034.1:0-25126 GCA_036392495.1 Pyrinomonadaceae bacterium
TTCTCGACGGAAAGAGAACGATCCACGAAGCCACACGAAACGACACGAAATTGCTGTGGTTTGTTTCGTGTGGTTTCGTGTGGTTTCGTGGACAGTGCTGTTTCTCTACTTTCCTCAGTCTCGAAAATGAATAGACCCTGGGCAGTGAATGGAGAGGATTGACTTGCGGCCCGAATTAGAATAGAAGAGTTCTCGCTTTAAATCTTCAGCCAACCGCTACGGCTCTTTGGGCCGCACGGCATTTGACTCATCGCTTGAAACCCGCACCTTATATGATCTTGAAAAGGAAAATAATCGCCATGAAACACCTTCGCAAAATCTTTGCGCTCGCTCTGACCCTGTCGCTTCTGGTCGGCAACGGCCTGATGGTCGCGGCGCAGTCAGCCTTGAAGGCGACGACCACGGAAGCGCCGGGCCTGACGGCTCCACAGCAGAGCTACCCGAAATTAAGTTTCGAGAAGTACAAACTGAAGAACGGGCTGGAAGTGATCCTGGTCGAGGACCATCGGCTCCCGCTCGTCGCCGTCAACCTCTGGTATCACGTCGGCCCCGCCAACGAGAAGGCGGGCCGGACCGGATTCGCACACCTCTTCGAGCACATGATGTTCCAGGGCTCGAAGCACGTCGGCGACGACGCCCACTTCAAACTGCTGGAAGGCGCCGGGGCCAACGACATCAACGGCACGACAGGCTTCGACCGCACAAACTATTTCGAGACGCTGCCCTCGAACCAGCTTGAGCTGGCGCTCTGGCTGGAGTCGGACCGCATGGGCTTTCTCTTAGACACACTTGACAACCGGAAGCTCGCTAATCAACGCGACGTGGTGCGCAACGAGCGACGACAGAGCCGCGAGAATGCTCCTTATGGCCTTGTCACCGAGGGGCTCTATCATCAGCTCTTCCCAAAAACTCATCCCTACTACGGGGTCGTCATCGGCTCGCACGCAGACATAGAGGCTGCCCGCCTCAACGACGTGCGCGAGTTCTTCAAGCTCTACTACTCGCCCAATAACGCCAGCCTCGCCATCGTCGGCGATATTGACAAGGCCAAGACCAAAGCGCTCATCGAAAAATATTTCGGACCGATCCCGGCAGGGCAGCCGGTCCCGAAAATTGATGTCACGACGCCGCCCATCACTTCCGAAAGGCGAGCGGTCGTCACGGACCAGGTCGAGCTGCCGCGCGTTTACATGGCCTGGATCACAGACCCGATCTACAAGCCGGGCAACGCCGAGGCCGATCTGCTGGCGAGAATCATTGGCGGGGGCAAGTACAGCCGACTCTACAGGCGTCTGGTTTACGAGAAGCAGATCGCGCAGGATGTCAATGCTTTTAACCAATCCACATTGCTTGGCTCGATCCTCACGATTCAAGCTACGGCCAAGCCCGGAGTCAAACCCGAAGACCTTGAAAAAGCTATTGATGAAGAACTGGACGCAGTGCGCAAAGAAGGCGTCACGCAGGACCAGGTCGACCGCGCCCGCAATCTGATTCAGACGCAGATCGTGAGGGGCCTGGAAACTCTGGGCGGCTTCGGCGGCGTCGCCGACCGCCTGAATCAATACAACCATTACCTGGGCGATCCGGATTACCTTGCCAGAGACCTTGAGCGTTACGAGAAAGCCACGCCCGCCTCTGTGCAGAAGATTGCCCGTGAGAAGTTGAGCAGCAGCACACGCGCCGTCGTCTATGGAGTGCCCGGAAAGAAGGTCATTGACGACGTGCCGAAGACCGCCGAGGAGGAGAAAGATGCTGCGCCGGCCAGCAGCACAGGCGCGCAGGAGGGGCAGGATTGGAGAGCGCAGCAGCCGGGGGCTGGCGTCGCCTCAAGACTATCTCTGCCCACCCCGAAAAAATTCAAGCTCGCCAACGGCCTCACGGTCATGCTCGTCGAGCAGCACAATTTGCCTATGGTCTCCGCGAGCCTGGTCACCTTAAGCGGGAGCGAGATGAATCCTGTGGACAAGCCCGGCCTGGCCTCTTTCACAGCAGACATGATGGACGAAGGGACGGCCAAACGTTCGGCGCTTCAAATCGCGGACGACGTGGCGCAAATCGGCGCGTCGCTCTCGACCTTCTCGTTCAGCGACGCCTCCGGCATCAACGTCAGCGCTTTGAAGAAGAATTTCGACGCTTCCCTCGAATTGATGTCGGACGTGGCGCTGCAACCAGCTTTCCCGCAGAAAGACCTAGACCGCGTCCGTAACACTCGCCTGACCTTAATTCAGCAGCAGCGCGACAACCCGAACGCGCTCGCCACGCGCGTCTTCAATAATGCCGTTTACGGGAACAGACACCCTTACGGCTTTATCGAACTCGGCACGGCGGATTCAACCAAGGCCATGACGCGCGAGGATATGATGAACTTCTGGAAAGCCGGATACGTCCCCGCTAACGCTGCGCTTGTGGTCGCGGGCGACATCACGGAGAAGGAGTTGACCGCGCTGGCGGAGAAATATTTTGGCGGCTGGAGCGGAAAGCCCGCGCCGTTCAAGCGGCCCGAAACGGAAGCCAGCTCCGCGCGCCGAATCGTCGTCGTTGATAAACCCGGCGCACCGCAGACGGCCCTGCGCATCGGGCACGTCGGCGTGGCACGCTCCAACCCGGACTACGTGCCGCTGGAGGTGATGAACCTGGGACTCGGCGGCCTCTTTTCCAGCCGCATCAACATGAATCTGCGCGAGAAGAACGGCTATACCTACGGGGCCTTCTCCGCTTTCGAATACAGGCGCGGCGCTGGACCTTTCTACGCCAGCAGCGGAGTCCGCACCAACGTCACAGCCCCGGCGGTCCGTGAAGTTTTCAACGAGCTGGAGCGGATGCGCTCAAGCCGCATGACCGACGACGAGTTGAAGACGGCCAAGGACGCTTTAGCCAGATCGCTGGCGGGTCCGTTCGAGACCAGTGGACGAACCGTCGGGACCATCGCTGACCTCTTCATTTACGATCTCCCGATAGATTTCTACAACAAGCTGCCGGCGCGGATTGACGCGGTGACGGCGGCCGATGTCCAGCGCGTCGCCGAAAAGTACCTGAAGCCCGATTCCTCTGTGGTCGTGGCGGTCGGGGACCGGAGCAAGATTGAGCCCGAACTACAGAAACTCAATCTGGGCTCCGTCGAAGCGCGAGACCTCGAAGGCAAACCCATGCCTTGAGACAACAGATGATAAGTCAGTACCGCCTGCGGTAGCGGGCGGGCGTCTGAAACGCGGAAGTCGGAACGCTGAACGCGGAATGAAAAGATTGCCGTTCGGTTCAGCGTTCAGCGTTCATCGTTCATCGTTTAGTCTGACCCGCCCGCTACCGCAGGCGGTACTGACTTTTAGGCTCGAACGGAATATCAAGCTCGCGCCGGATGTACTGGCCGGGCGGACCGTCGAAGCCGACGGTGAGGAGTTGAGGTTCGCGCGGGCCGCCCGCTCTGATTTTCACGCCGTGAGCCTCTATGAGACGGCGCGGCGAGCGCACATTCAAAACATAGCTGCGGCCAGCGAGCCCCTCAAGCGTCAGATGAAAGGCGTCGGCGTCCGCTCGTGAGCGCAGGATGCGTAAGCCCTGATTGGTTGCGCCGAATCGTAGCGGCTCCGCTTCGACGTAAACGTCTGTCCCTTCTTCATAGATGAAGATGATCTCATTTGACTCCGCTGCACCCTGAAACTCGACCTCTACGAACTGGCGGTCGCCCACTTCCTCCGAGGTGAACATTGCATCGCGCCCGTTGATTGTCACTTTGCGGATTCGCGCATCGAGGGGAAAAGCGGGCGCGAGCACGATCTCCTTTAATCTTCTGCGCGCGCCGTGCTGTTGCTTCTCAGGCTCGCGCCCTGTGATGGTGAATACCTGACGCCCCGCGGCGCGCTTTAAGATCAGATCGAATTGCGCCGTGCCTGCCCTGACGTTGCGGATCGCAACATTGTCCCAGCTGGCGGGCAACTGAGGCGCGAAACGCAAGGTATTGCCTCCGTCTTCCACTTCAATCCCAAAGAGGCCGCGCAGGGCGGGCGTGATGACCATCGCCTCGGACCAGATTTGATGATGAGATGAGCGCCCGAATGGCGTATTGAAATCGCCTGATAAAAGTTCTGTCACATAGCCGAGAGCGTTCGTGTAGGTGAGCGACGCATTTGCCATCAGCGCTTGATAGCCGACGTGCGCGCGCCCATAACGATACGCGCCCATCGCCGTCCAGCCTGTGAAGAGCGGCCAGACGGAGCCGTTGTGATACGAGAGCGGATCATAGAGCGCGCTTCTGTTCGAGATGATTCGCGCGCCCCAATCGGTCGCCATCTGGTTGCTGCCAAGGTGGTCAATTTCAGCTTGCGCGCGTTCATCTTCCAAAGCCCCCCACCAGAGCGGGACCGCGGGCATCACCGTGTCTTCGTCAATCAGACGAGCTTTGTTCAGTTCATTCATGCGCGCCTGCCGCCGCTCGCGGTTTGGACCGGGATCGGCCGTGCGCGTCTCTTCCTGCGGCTGCGAAGTGGCGAAGGCGTAAAAGCCCCTCTCTTTGAGCCAGTAAGTTTTTTCCAGCGCTGCGCTCGTGCGTTCCGCGCTCCCTCTGGCCTCTTCCGCCAGCTTCGAGTCGTTCAGGACTTCGGCAAGCTCTTCGATGCTTTGCGAGGCTTCGATCCAAAGCCCCTGCATGTAAATCTCCTCGTGCGGCGGATAGAGCGGGCCTCCCTCGACCCAGCCGTGGCCGAAATTGGTGTTTTCGATGAGGCCGTTGGCGTCCGTGTCCGTCAGGGCGGTGAAGCGATAGGCTTTCTGAATCGAGTCCCAATTGGCTTTGAGAAATTCCAGGTCGCCGCTCGTGCGCCAGTAGTCTGCGTGCGCGATGACATAGAGCGGCGTGGCATCGGCGCTCGCCCAAGCGTAAGGGTAATCCGTGAACCAGGGAATCAACGCGGCGCTCTGAGATATTTCGTGAGGGATCTTGCCGTCGGCGCGCTGAAACTTTTTCAGGAACAACAGGGCCGCGCGCGTCGTCGCGAAGTCGCCGTAAGCGTTCAGTGCGAAAGAGGTCCAGAGCGCGTCGCGCCCGAAGAACCAGGCGAAGCCCGGACGCTCAGACTGGCCCGACGTGCGAAAGCCCGCGAGCAGCCCCGTGCCGAGCGACGGGTTCGTCGCCAGGCCCTTATCAACACCGGCCTTCGCCCACCTGAAAGCAGTGTTCAGGCGCTCGTCGGGCGTTTCTATCTGGACCGTCTCTTTCTGTAACCGCTCGTAGTGGGCGACGTTCTTTTCGTAAAGCGCCTCGACGTTGCCTAAGATACGGTCGTAAACCTCGTTGGCCTTCTCGATGCCTTCTGTGCTGCCCGCGATCACAATCGGCACGAAACTAGACTTCATCTCCTCTGTGGGCACGTCCACGACGAACTGAACAGGGACGTCGCGCGGCTCTTCCTGGTAAGGCATCACGGAGATGTCTTGCGCGCCGGGCGAGCCGATGACGCCGACGAAGCGGCGGGTCTCCTCCGTGATGTAATAGCGGTGCGCCTTCTCGTCACGGTGTAGATTGCCGGTCATGAGTCCGGCGGGCCACATCAATCTCAGGCGCGGGCGGAAAGAGATCGTGACGGTCAGGGGCAGGACGCTCTCGACGTCGAGCAGCATCACCACACCCTGCTCTTCCAGCGGGGCGAAGATGATTTGACGAATGGTGAAGGCAGCGTGCGTGTAGGTCAGGATGGTGGCTTCGGGGCGGACGCTGATGCCCGTCATCGAATCCGCGCCCAGGATGTCGAGCGGATAACCTTTGAGACGGAACGAGAGCTTGAAATCGTCCAGGATTTTTAAGGGATAGACCCAGGCTTCCAGCGAGCGGTTCTCGTAGCCTGCGACGGCAGACTTGCGGCCCACGACATCGAAGAACGTTCCGGCCTGGGCGCGGCGCTCAAGCTCCAAACCGCTTTTTCTGAGATTGAATTTCTGTGTGGGCGCGGCGCTCATCTGGGCTTCGGCTCCCGTAATGAAAGAGAGAATCAAGAGCAGGCAAAAGGTCGGGCCAAAATTGATCGGGCTTCGCTGCAAGAGTGTCCCTCCCGGATGCCGGTCAAGCCGCTACTGGGCCGGCGTCGGCGATGATTGTGCCGCCGGCTTGGCGAAGATGATGGGCGCGGCGTTCGTAATCCCTTTGCCTTCCTGAACGGTGATTGACTGGTTGGGCTTCACGTCCGGGATGATCTCCACCTGACCGCTCGGCCAGGCTATCTCCAGCCTCATGCCCTTTAGCGGGTCAGATTTTCCGAGCCCGAACGTCACGGGCAGTTCGCTCTGCGAGCAGTAGCTGGAGCCTGTCTTGACGACGTTCGTCAGTTGCGCGCCCGCCGCCGTCTTCAAGGTCAGGCGCGCGCCGATGCCGTCGCGGTTCGAACGCGTCCCGACTGTTTTCACGCGGAGCAGGTCGTTCTGGTTGCCGTTATCGTTACGCAGGAGACGCGCCGGACCGTCGTTCGCCATGACGAGAAGGTCCAGGTCGCCGTCCAAGTCGAAATCGCCGTAAGCCGCGCCGCGCCCGACGATGGCACGCTGCATCGCTTTCCCCAAACGTGCTGTCACTTCCTCGAACTTCTTCTTGCCCTTGTTGCGAAAGAGATGCGGGGGTTGCGCGTATTTAACCTGCGGCTGCACGACCGAGATGTCGTCGGAGACGTGGCCGTTGGCGGCGAAGATGTCCAGGAGGCCATCCAGGTCGTAGTCGAAGAAGAAGGTGGCGAAGGTCAGAGACTGCGCGGACATCTTACCGATGCCTGAGGCCCCCGCCTCGTCCGTGAAAAGTCCCGTGCCGTCGTTACGGTAGAGCGCCATGCTCTCATTTGTGAAGTTGCCAATGATGATGCCCTGGCGGCCGGAGTTGTCGTAATCGCCCGCGTCCACGCCCATCCCGGCGCGCGGCGTCCCGGCCTCAGAGAAAGCCACGCCCGCCGTCAACGCTTCGTCCGTGAAGGTTCCGTTGCCGTTGTTCTTATAAAGCTTGTTGGGTTCCGTGTCGTTGGCGACGAAGAGGTCGGGCCATCCGTCGTTATTGTAGTCGAAGACGGCGACGCCCAGGGATTTACTGGTCGGGTCCGCAAGACCGGCGCGCGCAGTGGCGTTCTCGAACGTCCCGTTGCCGCGATTATGGTAGAGCGTCGCGCTCTGCCCCTTATAGGCTTGCGGCGTGCAGTAGGACTTGTTCTTGTTGTCGAGCGTGCAGTACTTGTCCGTCTCCGGCGACCATTCGACGTAGTTGCAGACGAAGAGGTCCAGGCGGCCGTCCTTGTCATAATCGAACCAGGCGGCGCTCGTGGAAAAGCCCGGATCGCCGACGCCGGCTTTGGCGGTCACGTCCGCGAAGTGGCCGTCGCCCAGGTTCCGAAAGAGATGATTCGGGCCGACGGCGGTGATGTAGATGTCTTCGAACCCGTCGTTATCGTAATCGGCGACGGCGCAACCCAGCCCGTACATCTCCACGGCGAGCCCGGCGGCGACCGTCACGTCCGTGAACGTGCCGTCCTTGTTGTTGCGATAAAGGGCGAGGAAAGTTTTTCCAGCCTTCTTCTCGGGCCAGTTCGTGGAGTTGACGAGCAGGATGTCCTGCCAGCCGTCGGCATCGTAATCCAGAAAGGCGCCGCCGGGGCCTAAAGTTTCTGGAAGATATTTTTTACCGAAGGCACCGGAGTTGTGCTTGAAACGAATGCCCGCCTGAAAGGTGACGTCCGAAAACTCCACAGGGCCGGATGGGCGCGGGGCTTCCAGGGCTGCCGGGGCTTGCTGGCCCGTACCTTGATTCGTCGTCTGCTCAGGGGCCGTGGCGTTGACGGTTGACTCCTGAGTCGCGTCCTTCTTGCAGCCCGAGAGCAGCGCAGAGATTAAAAAAAGGATGCAAATAATCCGGGGGTATCGCATCAGCAGTTGGTGATCTGGATGGAATGAGATTGCCGGAGTGTTTCGTCTGTTCCTTGAATCGTTCTAGGTCGTGTTGACATTTGGTTTGTCAATTGCCACTAGCTTTAGCTAGTGGATAGGTTTCATGCTCGGGCGAGAGGCTTGAGCCGAATTCTATTTTTTCAACTTTCCTTTTGGCTTCAGCCTAATTTGAGGCTAAAGCCGAGAGGAAGGCAGTTTCTCCTTAAATTCGGCTCAAGCCGCCTTGTGTGTGCGCTCCGCCCCACTAGCTAAAGCTAGTGGCAATTGAAACGAAAAACCAAATGTCAACAGAACCCAGCCAGTCTTGCCGTTAAGCTCCACTGCCTGTTAGAAGCAGGTGGGCGGGCGAGTAGTTCCGGGTAAGCGCCCGCCCGCGCGCAACCAGATCAGCTTATTTGGCAAGAATCTTTTCCTGGTTGGCGAGAATCTGTCTTTGATTCTCTTCCATCCGGGCCTGATTCGCGAGAATCTGATCGAGTTTCCCCTGATTCGATTTGATAGTTTCCTGATTCGATTTAATTGCTTCCTGGTTCGATTTGATCTCTTCCTGGTTCGCCATAATCTTTTCCTGGTTGGCGATTACCTGATCGTTGTCTGCCATGATGGTTACTCCGGGGGACTAATATTCGCAGAACTTCAGAGCCTCTCTTAACTGTTCAGGCTGTTGGCGCATGTTATGAGTCGGGAGGTTGAGATGTCAAACCAGCGAAGCTCAAGAAAACTTATCTCGCGCAAAGACGCAAAGTCGCGAAGAGAATGTTTCTGTCTTCTTCGCGGCTTTGCGTCTTTGCGTGAAACTCTCTTAAAAGCTCAGGCCGCCGCAACGCGCTCGCGCCGGCGCGAGGTCAGGTTGATTTCCAGCAGGTTGGCCGCCGGGCCGACGAGAAAGAGCGCGTAGTAGGGAGCGTGCACGACCTCCAGGAGGCGGAAGATCATCTCGACGAAAGCGACCCCGGCGGCCACTGCGCACTGGCCACGCTTCGAACACACAGTAGTCTTCGGGTCCGTAATCATGAAGAAGATGAAGAGCTGGTACATCGGACCCGTAATCGGCGCAATCTCCGACTGAAACGGGTCACCTGTAATCCAGCTCCTGACGAGTGCAAAGAGGAAAAAGCAGGCGACGTAAGTCGCAGTGATGTGAAAGCGCCGGAGCCTGTAGATAATCAGAGAGCCGAGCGTCCAGATGACAGCCATCGCCGTCAGGTTGTTGCCCCACTGCACGCTCAAAGTCGCCCCCGCGAACGGGGCCAGAAACAGGAAGGCGCTGATGCCGAAGTTCGAAGGGTTCCAGATGTGACGACCCTGGACGCGCAGCACATACTTGGAGGCGACCGAAACCACGCTGCACCAGAGGTAAGGCCAGACCGCTGTGGAGCGCACGAGAATGCCGACGCTGATGCCTGTGATGTAGGCGCTCGCCAGGTGCGGCCACTTGTTCGTGAAGATACGACCGAGCAGCATCTCGGTCGCGATTGCAGCAAAGATGGCGAGCAGAGTCTTCTCGTAGCTTTCGAGGATGCCGCCCACGAGCTGCCCGACGAGCAGGATGATGGTGATGAAGACCGGGGCTATGAAACGGTTGTCGAAACTGAGCCACGATGCGCGACGCTTCGCGGGCGGCGCGGCGGCGACGTCGGGCGCGGTCAGCTCCGGGTTCATGCGGCCTCCTTCACTTTATTAAGCTTGCCGATTTCCACTCGGTCGAGGGTCTGTATTCTACCCGAAGGCCAGCGAATCTCAACTTTCTCGATCCGCGGGTTGCGACCCAATCCGAAATGGAGGCGGCGGTCATTCTGCGCGCAGAAGCCGCTGCCGCCCGAGACCTCCTGGACCTGCTGCTGCCTGTTCCAGAAGACGTGGACCTGCGCGCCGATGGCGCTGCGATTGCTCGCGGTCCCCTCCAGCTCGAATTCGATCCAACTGTTTTCCGGCGCGACCGCGTTCTTGTAAAGGAGCAGCGGCCCGCGCTGATTGGCGACGATGACGTCCAGCACGCCGCGGTTCCAGAGGTCGGCCTGCGCGATTGAGCGCCCGTCAAAAGTGTCCGTCACGCCGACGGCCTGGGCGACTTCGGTAAAATGTCCGGTCCCGTCGTTGATCCAGACCTTCTTCTGCTGGTGGCCGGAAAGACTGCGCCCCTGCATCGGCGGCCAGTGGGCCGCGTCCGCGATGATCGCGCTGTTGCCGCTGGCGATTTTCGAGAAGTCGTACCAGTAGCTCGACCTGTCTTCGGCGGAGACGTAGCCGTTGACCAAGTAAAGGTCGAGCGTCCCGTCGTTGTTCAAATCCCCGAACTGCGCGCCGAAGCTCCAGCCGCCGAGCTCCACGCCCATGGCGTTCGCGAAATTTTCATACTGAATCGAGTCACCATTGGTCCCCTCGCGCGGCAGCCAGAGGTTATTGCCCTGAACCAGGACCCCCTCTTCCGAGATGTTCGAGACGTAGATGGCGAACCTGCCCTGGTTCAGGATGTCGCCGAAGGCCGCATTCATCCCGCTCTTCGGCGCGAACCCGACGCCGGTCCTTTCGCCTGCCTCGTCAAATCGCTTGCCCTCCTGGTTGAAGAAGAGTTCAGCGACGCCGTAGTCGTTGGCGATGAAGAGGTCCGGGTAGCCTGTGCCGCGCAGGTCCGCCGCCGAGGCCGCGAGCGCCCAGCGGCGCGTGTTGATGCCGAGCCGCTCGCTGGTCTCTTCAAAACGCCCGTCGCCCAGGTTGTGAAAGAGATATTTGCGCCCGCCGTTTCGCGCGTACTCGAAACTCTCTGGCATCATGCGGGTCGTCGTCAGGTGCCAGAGGTCAACTGCCTCCGGGTAGTAGCCGCCTAGAAAGAGGTCCAGGCGACCGTCGCGGTCATAGTCGAACCAGACGGCTGTGTTGGCGTTGACCCACGCGGGAAGTCCTGCCGTCTCGGTCGCGCGCGTGAAGCCGCGGCCCGCGTCGTTATGAAAAAGCTCCGGCCGGCCCCACTTGTACAGGAAGAGGTCCTCGTAGCCGTCGTTGTCGTAGTCGCCCCAGACCGCGCCCATCGAAACGCCAGTGCCCGCTTGGTTGACGTCCGCCACATTCATCTCTGCGGCCACGTCTTTGAACGTCCCGTCGCCCTGATTCCGGTAGAGGGCGTTGAAGCTTCCTTCGCCGCTGTTGGTGACGTAGAGGTCCTGCCAGCCGTCGCGGTCGAAGTCAACGACGGAGACGGCGGCCCCCATCGAGGCGACCTGCGGCATGATGTGATCGAGTTTAGGATCGAGCGTCGGGGCTTGATGCTTGAAGTCTATGCCGGAAGCACGCGATACCTCTTCCAGTTTGAAGCCGTAGCGCGAGAGTGCAACCTGTTTATCCACGGGGGACGAATCCTTCGGCTGCGAACGCCACTTGATAATGAGCGGCGTCGCGAGTAGCCCGATAAAGAAGAGGACTAATAAAATTTTAGGAACCGATGTTACGAAGTGAGAAATTTGAGGGTTGAGAAGGTTAATTTCGCCGTCATTGTACACAAGAACAACCTTGTGTACGTGCGGGCTGCTCCGAAGCCTCTCTTCATCCCCCGGCTTTTCTATCCTAAAGTAGTCTGTATGAGTCTTTTTATCACCATAATCGTTTGCGTATTTGTAGATACGGCGGCAACCACATTCCCTCGCCATGTTTCTGAGCGTTTCTTTTTCACTCTTGCCGCCATAAGTGGCCTTAGCCGCTTCAATAGATATGCTGCTCATTGGGCTAAGCTTTCAGCGTAATCCGCCATTCCTTCTTCAGCCAGGTTTCGATCCTCATCCCCGAACTCGGCGTACAAAGTAGCCAATTGAGTCTCGTCAATGCTCGGTGCTGCTCGCCGGGCACGAAACTTTAGGAACGCCAAATATTCGGCGACCTCTTTGATCTCCTCCTCACTCAAGCTACTCAGTTCTTCCACGACCTGCTCTTTGATGGACAAGACTCTTTTCCACTTTCAACTATTATCTTATTTCATGGTAATGCCATCTGTATCTTCCGATCATTTAACTCTCAGCATGGTTTGGAAGCTTTCGGGCGTGACGTAACGCGTGTGAAAGTTCTGCCAGTCTTCTGGATGCTGTTGATAGACCCATTCATCCTCAAGTCTGGCAGGCGCGGTAGTGTATTCCCGCTGAGCGTGATATGGCAAGGGTTGGACAGTTTTCGAGAAGGTCGAGTTGTAATCGCCGTCCTTGATCCAGCCGTCGCCCGCGATAATGTAGTCGCGCACGAATCCGTCAGTCGGCGCGGGCTGCTCCGCGAAGCGCAGCGTCATCTCGTCGCCCGCGTTCATAATCAGGTAACGGTCGTCGGCCTTTAAGAGCAGCTCCCGAACGTCGCCGAAGCGCGTGTAATAGCCTATGAGGTCGCGCCAGATCTGTTTGGACGACGCGAGGCGATTGTAATCCGGCACTTCCGGCGAAGAGGTATTCGGCTGGTTGATGACGGAGTAGCCGCGGTAATGCAGGTCCGCCACGTCCGCGTTGAGCTTCGTTATCTTCAACTGAGCGCCCGGGAGAACCTGCGCCCACTCGATCTTGTCCCAGAAGATTTCCAGATTGGTCCTCAGGCGCAAGCGGCGCGGCGTCCCCGGGCGAAAGACGCCTTCCAGATTGAAGAGGCAGATTTTCTTACGCCCCGCAGGAAAACCCAGATTAGGCTGCGCGACCGTCCAGCCGCCGCGCCCGTCCGGCACTTCGAGACTGAGCGGCTTGGGTTTCGTGGATTGCCCCTGGCTGATGGCGACGTTGATGGAGGAATCCGTAGGGTGCATCCACCCGTGAGCAATCAGCACGAGCGGACCGCTTGCTGGCACATTCTCGCCCAGATCAATCTCGACGTAGTGGTCGCGCGTCACTCCCTGATAGGACCCGCGCCCGAACGTGTCCAGATATTTCTCGTCGAGCGTGGAGATGATCTCGGTCACGTCCTGCCCGTTGTCATCCACCGCGCGCGCGATTTTTTGCGGCGTCTTGACGGTGGTGATGGCTAACCTGGCTGGAGGAATGACGAACCTTTCGTCAACGAAGATTTCCGTGTCCGCCGGATGGTCAACGACCATCAGGCCGAGCTGGTCGTAATAGTAGGTCTCCCACAACTCGGCAGTGATGCGCAGGTCGTAGTAATGGTCGCGCGCCACGAGTTGGTCGCGCCCGATCTTGAACCATTCTTCCGTAGCCTCGACGCGCGCCGTGCCGAGCGTGTTGATGCGAAGCCCTATGGCGGAACCCCAGGGCACTGTGTCTTTGACGAACTTCATCTCGCGCCCATCGTAGGCGAAGAGGAACGGGCAGGAGCCTTTCAGCCTTTGTTCGGCGGTAATCGTCTGGTCCGCTTTCAAATCGAATTCGGCGCGCACGGACCCGTTCGGCCAGACGATGCGGACGACATCTGCCGCCGCCTGCTCGCCAAGGCCGAAGTGGACGAGCGGACCTGTGATCGGTTGCTTCTGCACGAGGAGTCCGGCGCGAATCTCTATCTCGCCGCCGACGCCGAAAGAGTTGATGCGCTGGTCGCCCGTGGCCTCTTTGGCGCGCGGTCGAATCTGCTGCCAGTGGTAATTCTTCGAGCCGCGGTTGACGAGACGGACCTGGCGCTCCACTCCGCCTTCCTTCGAGATGCCGACGAGGTCCAGCCGCCCGTCTCCGTTCATATCGCTAATGGAGAAGATGCTCGCGGGCGCTTGTGACGCGAGAAGTTTGAAATTACCGCTTTGATCGCTCAGCCACACGCGCCCGCTTGGGCAGACGGGTGGACACCCGACATCCGTCTGCGGGAACGCGTCGGAGAGCACCAGATCAAGGCTGCCATTGTTGTCTATATCCGCGGCGAACAGATTGAATCTTCCTTCGTTGACGTTAACCGGGACGCGCGTGACATCTGCCAGCTCCCATTCCTGCCCTTCGTTTTTATCCGAGAGGCGACGAATCGTTCCCTTAACTTGCAACAAGAGCAGATCGAGCCTGCCGTCATTATTTACATCGGCAATGCTCATGGCTTCGACGAAAATCATGTCGGGCGGCATCGCACGTTCGCGAAACTGGCCGCCGCGCTCATTCATGTAAACTTTAATCTTACCCATGGAATCGAGCTGCGCTGCGTCCGCATCGCCATCCAGGTCAAGGTCTGCCCAGATGAAATCGCGCAAGCCTGTGGACCCTGCGAAGGGGTACTGCTCTGTGAAAGTGCCGTCGCCGTTATTTTGTAGTTCAGTAGTCAGCCTCTCACCTGCCGTTGAGACGATGATGTCCATATCGCCGTCCGCATCAAGGTCCGCGGTCCATGCGCCCGTGTAGCTTCCGTTCGTCAAAGTGGCCGGGAGCTTGGCCTGCGCTGTAACGTCCGTAAATGAGTTGGGGCTCTCCTGTTTGAAGAGACGTAGGCCGCCCGCGCCCGCGAGCACCAGGTCCGTCTTGAAGTCATAATTGAAATCAACTGCGAGAACTCCGTTGGGCGTCGGAGGGAGCAAGCCTTTCCCGCCTGGAAAGGGAAGCGTCGCGCCCGTCATCAAGCGCACCTCGCGCCCGTTGGCTGCGGCGACCGTGGGCGCGCCTTCGCCGTCGAGAGAAATTGCGCCGATCCAGTTCCATTCGCCCGTAGGAAATTCCGCAATCGGCTCACTCTGGAAAGCGAGCGCTTCGTCGGGCGGCGCGGGCGCGAAGGCTGGCGTCTCCAATTTGATGAAGCGCGTGAAAGGCTCTATGTCTTCGCCGGGCGGCGTCTTCACTGCGGCGAAGCTCTGACGATATTCGGGAACGCGCACGAGCACGTTCTTCAGGAAGGCTACGCGCGTGGCGGCAGCGCGCGTGTCACCGCCCGAGACTGCGTCCTGCAAAGCTTTGAGCTGCTGCTGGACCTCCGGGGGCCACGCGCTCGCGCGCTCTGCGATTCGCGCCGCCGCGCTCTTCAGAGTTTCCGCATCGTTGCGCCTGGCCGCGACGCGCGTCAACTCAAGCTGGACCGCGAGGTTGTCAGACTGTATCTCCAGAATCTTCGCGAGCAGCCTTTGCGCTTCCGCCGTGCTCGCGTCATCGTTCTGCCGCTCCGTCTCTTCCGCGAGCATGTAGAGCGCGCGAATGCTCTTCGGATCAAGCTCGATAGCCTTGCGCAGGTGATTGATGGTTTCCGCTGAGCGGCCTCGATTGCTCTCAAGCATCGCGAGCAGAACGTAAATACGCGAGTTGTCGGGCGCGAGCGCGCGAGCTTTTTCAAGTCTCTCGCCGGCCGCATCCAGATTTCTCTGGCGCAGACTGAGGAGCCCCAGGTTCGCCCATGCGGCGGGCTCGTCCGGCGCCAGTTGTGTCGCTTTCGTCAGCTCCGTCTCGGCTCGCACGTCATCTCCGACCTGAAGCGCTGCCAGTCCGACGTAAAAGGCTCGCACAGTGTCGTTATATTCGTTAGAACTCTTTTCGGGGAGTTTCGGGGGCGGGGCGCTGGTGCTCCTGCATCCGGCTACGAAGAGGAGCGTGAAGAGAGCGAAAAAACAGATGAGCTTGCGATAAACTGAAAGATGCATGAACGGAGTCTGAAGTTAAAGGCTGCGCTTAAATCCGCCGCGCGAGCGGCGCTTTTGACTTTAGCCGTGCCCTTATGGTCTTTGAATGATTGATTAGGTAATAACTTTGTCAGTACCGCCTGCGGTAGCGGGCGGGTAAATGTTGCCCAGACCCGCCCAGCTTAAGCAGGCGGTACTGACCAGCCGTCGCCTCTCAGCCGGAAGAGTTATTACCCAATCTAATCGTCAAAGACCATAAAAGCCGGGCTAAATTCATTACACCGCTCGCGCGGTGTGAGGCAATGGGAGACTCTCGTGTCTCGCAGCCTCTATGATCCACTCTCACTTCACGTAGCCTGATTTGAGCGTGCGCTCGGGCCTGTGGGCCGGGAACGGTTGTATCTGGTATCCGGCTGGGATCGTGAACAACTCTTGCGCCGGTTCATTGCGGTCAATGTTGGTCAGCCGATAGACGGCCTCGCCGAAGCGCGGGTCCGTGCATTTGATAAGGATGTTCCGGCGCAGCTCCTGCGAGTACCAGCGCTCATAGACGACCTTGTCGGACCGATTGCTTCCGACACCTACAGCCTGAATCGTGGTCGTCACGCGCACGCCTTCAGCTTTGAGTCCTTCGATAATCTGCGTGCCGAGCGGCTCGACCCGTTCACCTGCCAGGCGCGTGATGTCGTCGGGCGGACTCTGCGGCGTGACGATTTTTACCTGCCGCAAAGAGTTGTCCTTGACCGGCGGCGACAGTTGAAGCGCGTTCCCGTGGCGCGTGTTCACGAAGTAGGCCGCA
Organism: Pyrinomonadaceae bacterium; assembly: GCA_036392495.1. Lineage (GTDB taxonomy): Bacteria > Acidobacteriota > Blastocatellia > Pyrinomonadales > Pyrinomonadaceae > QHXM01. Next base: position 16,197 of record DASVXV010000034.1, read on the forward strand.
CCCGTGACGGCGTCATAAATTATAGGGACGGCGGACGTAGATGCCTTCCCGGTCTCGTTCCCCCACTCGGAGCGCGTGCGCCCAAGGCTATCGCGGAAGAGGCTCGTGACCCGGCGGCGATTGATGCGGCTGCCGTCGCTCAGGATTTGTGTGGTCTCCGTGATGCCGACCGCGGAGAAAGGGGCGCCCTGAACGACGCCGCGCCCGTTGAAGGCGAACTCCCCGGACGCAAAACTGGAGTGGAAATTATTGCCCGCCTGCTTTTCCGAAGCCGTCGGCGACGATGCCTGTTTCGCCTGCTGCGCGTTGGCTGTGTAATTGGTGGTGACGAGCGCCAGGGCGATTAACGTCGCCCGGCTGATCCAAGCTACCGTTCTCTTCATGGCTTAGTCCTTTCTTCTTGAACCATTGTTGGGAGACGACGCAGGGCGTATGTTATAACATACGCGCGCAAACATTAAGAGTCGGACTCGTCCACAGGCGAGGCAGATTAATCCCTTTGAGTTGAACTAAAACCCCCGCTCACATGAAGGAAGAGAAATTATCCGCGAAGGCACGCCTTCTTCCCGTAGCAGTTTTCATCCTAATCATCGCGCTCTGGGCATTACTGTCTCGCCTGAACGTCTTCAACGAATCTCTGTTCCCGTCGCCTCTGGCCGTGGCGCGCGGCTTCGGCGAGGAATTAAGGGCCGGGCGTCTCTTCGACGATCTCATCGCCTCCATCTTTCGCGTCACGACGGGGTTCGCGCTGGCCGTAGCCCTAGGCCTCCCGCTCGGCCTCTGGATGGGGCATAAGGCGCGTGCGCGCGTGGCGCTGCTGCCGACGATCAACTTTTTTCGCAACCTCTCGCCGCTGGCGTGGATTCCTTTCGCCATCATGTGGTTCGGCATCGGCGACAAGCCGGCGATTTTTCTGATCTTCCTGACGACCTTCTTCCCGGTAGTTCTCTCCACGTGCGCGGCGGTCGCCAACATCCCCTCGGTCTTTTTCCGCGTCGCGGAGAATTACGGCTACCGCGGGGCAAGCTTTCTGACGCAGGTGACGCTGCCGGCGATTGCGCCCCAGATCATCACGACCCTGCGCGTCACGGCCGGACTCGCCTGGGTGGTGGTCGTCGCCGCCGAGATGATCGCGGGCCGCGACGGGCTGGGGTTCGCCGTCTGGGATGCGCGCAACAGCCTGCGCGCGGACCTGCTCGTCGTCGCCATGATCGTCATCGGGTTGATAGGCGTCGTCATTGACCGTCTCTTATTAATGTTGACGAGGATTCCGAGCGTCCGTTGGGGTTATGAAAGATAAATTGCTCAGTCTCGAATCAATCTCGCGCTCCTTCGGCCCGGTCGAAGTCCTGCGCGACTTCTCGCTCGACATCGCGCGCGGCGAGTTTGTCGTCATCGTCGGTCCATCGGGCTGCGGCAAATCAACCCTGCTCAATCTGATGGCGGGCTTCGACCAGCCGACGCGCGGGCGCATCCTGAGCACAGGGCGCGTGCGCATGGTTTACCAGCAGGATGGACTGTTCCCCTGGCGGACCGTCGCGCAGAACATCTCTATGGGCCTCAGGCACGTCGCGGGCGAAAAGGAGCGCGAAAGGGAACTGAAAGAGTTGCTGGCGCTGATTAGGCTTGAGGGGTTCGAGGACCATTACCCGCACCAGCTCTCCGGCGGCATGCGGCAGCGTGTGGAGCTGGCGCGCGCGCTCGCGGGGGACACGGACACACTCCTGCTGGACGAGCCGTTCTCGTCGCTCGATTACCTGGCGCGCTTACGCCTCAGGCGCGAATTGGCGCGAATGCTCAGGGAGCGCCCGCGCACGGTCGTTCTCGTCACACACGACATAGAGGAGGCGGCGCAGCTGGCGGACCGTGTGGTCGTGCTGTCGGAGCGCCCGGCGCGCATTCGCTCAGAGTTGCGCATGGAGCTTGAAAGGCCCAGGGATGCGACGCAAACGGAGGTCGTGGAGGCGATGCACCGCATCCTGACGGTGCTCGGTCTGGAACACGACGAGGAGCCTGCGGCGGCGGTCGGCTCTCGGCATTGATTCTTCTACGAAAAGAGAATCGAGCATGAGGATTCATTTCTATCCGGCGTCCGCGTTGACGCTTTTCTTACTGGTAAGATCGCCGGCCTCATGAAAGGCAAGTTAAGGGCGGTCGAGTTGAATGAGTCGGTGGGCTGTGCGTGCGTGATGAGACGCTACGCATACATCAGGCGTCCTTTCGGCTCTGGAATTTCTCGACCTAATTCTTTAGCCGTTTCTATCCACTCTTCGATAATAATCTCTGCGTTAGCGACAGCCTCCGCATATGTTTTTCCGTCTGCCATACAGCCAGCCAATTCAGGCACTTCTACGACGTAGGCTTCATCTTCCGCGCTCCAGTAGAGAACCATTTCATATTTATACTTTTCACTCATTTGACCCTTACGCAAATTTCTGGATACGCTATTACTCAGTGTGAATCTCAGGTATCTGTTTCTTCTGAAGCAGACCAACGATTAAGAGAACTATGCCTACTATTCCAGCACCATAACCAACATACTCGATTACCGCGGAAGCTTGCCGATCATGCAAGGACATTTCGCTTATTACACCTCTTTGTATTTTATCCTGAATTAGGTTTTGCATCAGCTTATTGAGAAGTAAAGCTCCTCCGCCAAGGATGAATAACATAGCCCCCATCGCAAGTAGCGCCCGCCCACGCTTAGCTGCGATTACGACAACAACATACATTACGACTCCAATAGGTATTGTAAATAATAGTTCGGAAACGAGGCCCCCGGCTATCAAAGATGGAACAACAACCAGAAGAAAGGCTAACAAGGCAACTAGCAAGAGCTTCTGAGTTGAGTTCATGGTATAGGTTTCCTTTCTTGGGGTTCAGAATGTAAGCCGAACTACAATTAGATCGCTAGTAGCGGTATTCATAATTTAGGGCGAGCGGCGGTTTAATCATTCTTAGGGAAATAAATCACCGCTTCAAGATTGCCCTGATAAATGAAAAAGAGCCATCATAACCGCTTTATTAATGCTCCGGGAATCAGTTGACCCGTAGGACACTTTAGGGCGGGAAGAGAGAGTGAAGCGGCGCGCATCAAGAGCAGGCGCGCCGCTTACGAGCTAATAGTGGTGGATGCCGGGAGCATCTTTGTTGAAAGTGAATGAGAGTAATGCTCATTCAGCGCAATCGGCCTCTTCCCAGCTCTTGAGTGAAAACTCCTGCTGTAGATTCCTGTGAACCACGGCGCTCACAGTCTGGCTGATTGTGTCGTCCTCAGTCTCGCCTTCAATCTCAACCTTCAGGCAGAGCTTGAAATTGGTCCCGGCGGCAGACTGCCGCTCGGCGCGCTCGATCGAGCTGAGTGTGATGGCGGCGCTCTGCCTTTCGCCCTGCTCGTTGACGGCGAACTCGGCCGCCGCCTGAACTTCAGGATTATCAGTGGCTACCTTACTGTAGCCGCCAAGTATGATGGGCTTTCGCTCCTGCGCGGCGCTCATCACGGAACCGAAAGCGACGCTGAGGGCGACGGCGGCGATGATTACACTCAAACTCTTCTTCATTTTGAATCTCCTCCGGCTACTCTAAAGTTGAAAGGGCACGAAAGAAGCGTTGCAGAAACCGGCCAAAGCCCTATCAGTTAAACAGACGCCAGCGTAGCACGCCGCTGCGACGTGGTTCAATCTTAAATTCAGAGCGACTAATAACCAGAGTTTAGCCACAGAGACACAGAGGCACAGAGGAAGAAAAGAAGCTGAAGCCAATACTGTAATGAAATGTCTAATGTTTTCTCTGTGCCTCTGTGCCTCTGTGGCTAAGTCTTCTTTGGAGCGTGCGAGTGGCGTCAAAGGATTTCACGCTTTACAGTCTCAGCCACACTTATGCTACGCTTTCGCTTCCGGCGGGACGTGTCTGGCTGAAGTGTGCGGCGAGCCGAAGGGTGCGCCTGAAACCAGAGTTTCACGTCAACGCTTGAACGTCTCCCTTTTGGACGAATCCGCGAAGGTCATCTGATAAAAGCCGCAGACTTAAATCTCAATCATGAAATTCTTTCGTCCGCTTCTCCTGTTCGCAATCGTCGCCTCTCTTCTCTGTGCCATCGCCCTCAGCGGGCGGACGCAGGCTCCCGCCGCCGCCCAGAAAGCTGATGAGGCGCGCGAGGCTACCTACCGCGCGAACAACCTGGGCGTCGCCCTGCTCGAACAGTACAAATATAAAGAGGGGGCGGACGCTTTCACGCGCGCTCTGCAACTCGACCCGAAACTCCAACTGGCGCGCATCAACCTGAGCATCGCGCTTTTTAACGTGCCGGACCTGGCGGGCGCGCAGCGCGAGGCGGAAAAGGCCGCCGCGGCCAGCCCCGCCGCGCCGCAGCCTCATTACATTCTGGGACTCATCGCCAAATCGCAGAACCGCACGGAAGACGCCATCGCCTCATTTCAGCGCGTGCTGAAGATTGACCCGCAGGATACAGGCTCCAACGTCAACATCGGGCAGCTCTACGCGGCGGCGCGCAAATACACGGAAGCCATCGCGGCCTTTCGCACAGCGATTGCGGTTGAGCCCTACAACATGACTGCTCTTTACAATCTTGGACTGGCTTTGACGCGCTCAGGTGATCGCGCCGAAGGCCAGCAGATGATCCAGCGCTTCCAGCAACTGCGACAATCCGGGGCGGGCACGACCATCGGACAGAATTATCTGGAGCAGGGGCGCTACAGTGAAGCCATCGCTTCGACGGGGGCCGAGGCGGGACTCGTTGATCACACGACGCCGCCCGTTCGCTTTGTTGATGCCACAGCGGAAATGTTGCCAGGCGCAGCGAAGGGCGGAAGCAATGAGAAAAGCGGGAGTGCGGGAGCGACGAAACCCGGTGAGGCCACCTGGACGAGAGTCGGCGACTGCGGCTGGTCTGCACGCTCGCTCAGGTCAGGCGGGACGGGCGTGACGCTCTTCGATTTCGACGGCGACGGCGACCTGGACCTGCTGGACCTGGGCGACGCCGGGCAGAAGCTTTACCGCAACGACGCCGGGCGGTTTGTTGACGTCACCGCCGGCGCGGGAGCGTTAGGTGCGGCGCTGCCGGATAAAGCGCAGGGCGGCACTGCTATCGCCGGCGATTACGACAACGACGGGCGAGAAGACCTCTTTGTACTTCGCAGCAAGCAGAGCTCCCTTTACCACAACGACGGCGGCGGTAAGTTCTCCGACCGCACAACTGCCGCCGGCATCCCAGCCTACCCCCACTCCTCTACTTCAGCGGCCTTCGTTGACGTGGACCACGATGGCGACCTGGACCTCTTCATTGTGGGCGACCTGGATGTGAGCAAGATGATCGTGAACTCCTCCGGGCCGCTTACTCCCGCGCAAACGCCTGCGAAACCGGTTGAGAAGAAGGAGCCTCCCGGCTCGCCTAACGTGCTTCTGCGTAATAACGGCAACGGAACATTCACAGACATCACAGCGCAGGCGAAAGTAGCGGGAGAAGGCGGGTACGGCTTTCAGGTCATCCCGACAGACTTCGACAATCGTCGAGATGTTGACCTGCTCGTCGTCAACCGTTCTTCGCCGCCGTCGCTTTACAGAAACTTGCGCGACGGTACGTTCCTGAACGTCACGGCGGAAACGGGGCTGGATTTGCGCGGCACTTACTACGCGGCTGCGGCGGGCGATGTGAATAAGGACGCCTTCACGGATTTCTATTTCGGCGCGTGGAACTCGCCGAGCATGCTTGCGCTGAGCGATGGCAAAGGACGCTTCCGCCTTCAACCTGTGCCAGCCCCGTCCGGCGAGCCGAAGGGCGCGCTGCCCGACAGAGCGCAGTTCATTGATTATGACTCGGACGGGCTGCTGGACCTGGTGACGCTCTCGTCCTGCGCGCAGGACACGTTTCTTCACGTTTGGCGAAACGTGGGCGACGGCTGGGTTGACGTGGGCGAGACGGCGCTGGGACGCGGCCTGATAAAGACGAGCGAAGAGGCTGTGCTGGCCGTGCCCACGCTCGTTTCGGCAGACCTTGATGGCGACGGCGATACGGACCTTATCGTGCGCTCAGCCTCCGATAATCTAATCGTTCTGCGCAACGATGGCGGCAACCGCAACCGCTCCCTGCGCGTGCGGCTCGCGGGCAAGGTGAGCAACCGCAGCGGGGTTGGCGCCAAAGTCGAGATGCGCGCCGGAAGCCTTCAACAGAAGCTCGAAACTTACGCCGCGAGTCCGGCGCCTGCTCCTTCGGACGTCGTCTTCGGTCTGGGGCCGCGCGCCGCGGTTGATGCCGTGCGCATCATCTGGCCCGCGGGCGTCGTGCAGGCCGAGACCGAAATCGGTGGGAAGGGAACACAGGCCTCATCTGCCCTCAACATGAACGTGATGGAGCTGGACCGCAAGCCCTCTTCCTGTCCTTATCTTTACACCTGGAACGGAGAGCGCTTTCTTTTCATCACGGATTTCATGGGCGGCGGCGAGATGGGCTACTGGGAAGCGCCCAATCATTACAATCATCCGGACCCGGACGAGTATGTCCGCATTCGAGGCGACCAGTTGAAGGAGCGCGATGGCCGCTACGAGCTTCGCGTCACCAACGAGCTTGAAGAGGTGCTCTACGTGGACCGCCTGCAACTCGTCGCCGTCGCTCATCCCATTGGCGTCGAGGTTTACCCGAACGAGGGCATGACTACACGGCCGCGTCCTTTCATCCTTTATAAGACAAAGAATGCTCGACCACCGCTCGCCGCGACCGACGAGCACGGCCACGACGTGCTCCCGCGTCTCGCGAAAGTTGACCGCCAGTACGTGGACGACTTTACGCTTCATCGCATACGCGGTTACGCCGCCGAGCACACCCTGACCTTGAAGCTCGATGAAGAAAAGCGACGGGACAAGCGCATGCTGCTGCTTTTGACCGGCTGGACGGATTACGCGTTTTCGAGCGACAACGTCGCTGCCTCGCACGCCGGCCTCGCAGCGAAATTGCCCGCGCTTCAGGTCAAGGACGCGCGAGGCCATTGGCGCACAGTCATCGAAGACATAGGCATCCCCGTCGGGCGACCGCAGACCGTGACGGTTGACCTCACAGGAAAGTTTCTCTCCGCAAACCGCGAGGTGAGAATCGTCACCACCCTCAGAATCTACTGGGACCAGATACTCGTTGACACCTCGGACGGCGATGCCTCCGTTCAGTTGACGCGCCTCGATCCTTTGACTGCCAACCTGCGCTGGCGCGGCTACTCTGCGGAGGTCACGCCGGACGGGCGCGAGCCTTTTAGTTACGATTACACAAAAGTCTCTCCCGACTCTCCCTGGAAAATCTTCCCAGGTCGCTACACGCGCGAGGGCGACGTGCGCGAGCTGTTGAAAGAGACGGACGATATTTTCGTCGTCTCGCGCACGGGCGACGAACTCAGCCTGTCGTTCGGCGCCGCCAGCTTGCCACCGCTTCCAGTTGGTTGGACGCGCACGTTCCTGCTCTACTCGGACGGCTTCAGCAAAGAGATGGACATCAACTCCGCGAGCCCGGACCAGGTGATGCCGCTCCCCTTCCACGGCATGAAGCGTTACCCGTACGGCGCTCGTGAAGCCTACCCGATGACCGCAGCGCGCCGCGCTTCTCTTGAGAAGTACAACACACGAATCGTCGCGTCACCTTTAACAACATTAGTGACAAGTGACAAGTGACGAGTGACGAGCAAGAACGAACTTTTAACTTGTCACCTGTCACTTGTCACTTGTCACTGCTTTAAAAGATATGGAACAGATTAGATATTCAGTCGCGGCCTGCCAGACGGATCTGCCGAATCCGATTGAGCGAAAGCAGATGCGCGCCAATACGGACCGGATGCTCTCGATGATTGATTCGGCAGTGGCGGGCGCAGCTCCTTTCCTGCCGGTCCGGCTCGTCGTCTTCCCGGAATTCGCGCACGCCGCCCCTGTCTTTCCGACGGTCGCGGAGTTGATCGAGAAACTCGCGGTGCAGATTCCGAACGAGCACACGGAGCGGCTCGAAGGAAAGGCGCGCGAGCACGGCATCTATATCCAGAGCGGCTCGATGCTTGAACGAGACGCGCGCTGGCCCGATGTGGTCTTCAATACCACCTGTCTGATCGGTCCCGAAGGGATTCTGTACAAATACCGCAAGGTCAATACATGGATTCCATATGAGGTCCACAGCAGCCCGCATGACCTGGAAGGCTACGACGAGCCGCTCTTTCCGGTCGCCGACACCCCCATCGGGCGCATCGGCTGCGCGATCTGTTACGACTGGCTCTTTCCGGAAGCGATGCGCCAGTTGACTGCGAATGGCGCGGAGATTCTGGTGCGCGTCTCGGCTTACATGGACCCGTGGGGCGCGACAGAGCCTATGGACTGGTGGACGATTGTGAACCGTTGCCGCGCGCTTGAAAACTGCGCTTACGTCGTCGCGGCGAATCAGGGCGCGAGCCTGAAACATTATCCGCCGTATTCGTGGCCGGGCGGCAGCCAGGTCGTTGATTACGACGGTCGCCTTCTGGCTCAGGCGAGTCCGGGGCCGGGCGAGAGGATCGTCGTCGCGCCGGTGGACATCTCTGCGCTCAGACACGAGCGCGCGACGAGGCGCGGCCACCACACCATCGCGCACCTACGCACGGAAGCCTACCCGGTTTACGGCGGGCATATGTACCCACCGAGAATTGAAGAGCATGATGCGGTGCTCTCGTATGAGCGGAATAACGAATTGATAGACGAAGCAAAGAGGCGGCTCAACAATAAGATTGAGAGGCGCTAGTGCTCTGTCATGAAAGTTTTTGGCTTTAATTAATTGCCACTAGCTTCAGCTAGTGGACAGGTTGGACAGAAAAAAGTTCGGCTTTAGCCGAAAGGTTTGGCTAAAGCCAAATCTTTTTGTTGCTCATACCTCCAGCTAAAGCTGGAGGCAATTGAAAAAAACTTCAATTACA
>DASVXV010000035.1:0-109529 GCA_036392495.1 Pyrinomonadaceae bacterium
CAAACGCGCTCGCGCCGCTTCCGAGAGGATGAAACGCCCTCTCTCCGTCCTCGTTGACCTTTCGGGGCCGAAGATCAGAACGGGCGTGCTCAAAAACGGCCAGCCAGTCACCCTCGAAGCCAACTCGCTCTTCACGATCACGACGCGCTCGGTCGCCGGGGACGCGCGGGAAGTCTCGACCAATTACACAGGGATGGCGAGAGATGTGAAGCCCGGAGCGCGCCTCCTGCTCGACGACGGGTTGATCGAGCTTAACGTCGAGCGGACGACCGACACAGACGTCGTCTGCCGCGTCATCAACGGCGGGACTTTGGGCGAGCGCAAAGGCATCAACCTCCCCGGTATCATTCTTCCGATTCCGTCCCTGACGGACAAGGACCGGCGCGACTTGCAGTGGGCCGTGCGCCAGGCCGTTGATTACATCGCGCTCTCTTTTGTGCGTCGCGCGCAGGATTGTATTGAGGCGAAGGCGCTGATTCAGAACGCCGGAGGACACCAACCGCTCGTCGCGAAGATCGAGAAGGCCGAAGCCATAGACCACCTGGACGAAATCATCGCGGCGGCGGACGGCGTGATGGTGGCGCGCGGAGATTTGGGGGTCGAGACAGGCGTCGAACTCGTCCCCGTTTACCAGAAGCGGATCATCGAGCAGGCGGTTCTTGCGGGCAAGTTCGTCATCACGGCCACACAGATGCTGCAATCAATGGTGACCAACCCGCGCCCGACGCGCGCCGAGGCTTCGGACGTGGCGAACGCCGTCTGGGACGGGACAGACTGCCTGATGCTCTCGAACGAAACCGCCATAGGGCAGAACCCAGTGGCGGCTGCGGCGACGATGGCGCGCATCATCGAGTCCGCAGAGACGGGCAGAAACACAGGGTCGAGCGAAGTTCACAAGTGGGCTGGCAAGCAGTCCGGAAAGTTCAGCCGCGCGCTCTGCGAGGCCGCGGCGTTCGCCGCCGAAGAGATGGGCATTAAGACCACGGCCGTCTTTACGGAATCGGGCCTGATGGCACGCCGCCTGTCGGCCCTGCGTCCGGATCAACGCATCGTCGCGCTGACCAATTCAAGAGACGTCAAAAACGAACTGGCGTTGATCTGGGCTGTCGAACCAATTGTCATTACGGCCTGCGACAGCACGGAAGAGATGGTCAAGACGGGCGAGCGAGCGCTTCTCGAAGCGGGCATTGTGGGACAGGGCGAGATGGTCGTCCTGATGGCTGGCAAGCTCTCAGGCTTAGGGCTCTCAAGGTCCGTCAAGCTGCACGAGATCGGCGACGCCGGCAGGCAACAATAAAGCAGGAGTCAGGAGTCAGGAGCCAGAATACAGAAGAAAAACGGTTCTCCGCCTTATCATTCTGACTTCTGGCTCCTGACTCCTGCTTTTACTCCGCTCCCACCATCCGGCCGACAGATTCTTTGTTGTCGGTCGCGCTCGCGTGTGTCCCGCTCGGGGTTGTTTGCGGGTGTCGCCAGTTGTCGAGGATTCCGACCTGATGTACGCATTGCAGCGTGCACGTAGGCGCACACCACTTCTCAGTCTTGTACTCGCGCTCGAAATCTTTCATCGTGTACTCTTCGAGCGGGATGCCAGGAGTCCCACGCTGCTGCGAACACCAGTGAACCAGCCCGTCCTCGCAGATGTAGAGGTAGCGAGCGCCTGCGCGGCAGCGCCATTCGTACGGCTTGCCTTCGGCGATTGAGTCCTGAAACCAGTTGAGCCGCGCGTGGTCGCGGTTACCCAGCTTCTTGACCTGCTGGAAAATCTCCTTCTCCCTCTCACTGAGAGGCTTCAGCGTCCCGTCGTGATCGTGGATGACGCCGACCGTGCTTGAGAAGCCGAGTTCGACCGCGCGGCGCGCAATCACGAGCGCGTCCTCGGGCGTTTTGATACCGCCGCCGATGACGGAGTTGATGTTGACGTGAAACTCCGCGTGCTCCGCGAGGTGCTGCAACTTCTTGTCCAGATTCTTGAGACTCTTCTTGGAGATATTGTCAGGCTCGACGTTGTCTATGCTGATCTGTAGGTATTCGAGCCCCGCGTCGTTCAGGCGGCGAATGCGTTCGGGCGTGAAGTAGTAGCCGTTGGAAATCAACCCGGCGATCATCTTGTGCGAGCGTATGCGACGAATGATCTCGTCCAGGTCCGGGTGCATTAAAGGCTCGCCGCCCGAAATCGTGACGATTGAGGTGCCGAGCTCCGCGAGTTTGTCCAGACGCCGCTTCATCAAGTCGAGCGGCACGGGGTCGGAAACCTTATCGTACTCGTTGCAATAGCCGCAGGCGAGATTGCAGCGCCGCATCGGGATGATGTGCGCGAGCACGGGGTGCTTCGTCGAAAGCAGCGCGCGCGAGATGAAACTCGCCTCGCGCAACTTGAGTCTGAGAAATTTACTTCTCTTCATTTAACCAGGGAGTCAATACGGCCTGCGGTAGCGGGCAGTGCTGACCTACATTGAGCTACATGTAAAGCGCAGGATATGCGAGGCGCTCCCGCTTTGGCAAGAAGCATGCCCGCACGTCTTAAACAGCGAAGGGCTTCGGTCTTTAAACTCCGAAGCCCTTTGCTTCTAAACTGACGCAGCCCGGCTCAGGCCGGGATGATCTTAAAGCTCGAATCTATTTTCAGGACGAACTCGTCGAATGAGAACGAGGCGTTGCGCTGAAGATTCGTCAGGCGCACGCTCGTCGAGTCGTCGTTCTTCTCAACGACTTTGGTCTGGATGGGCATTCCGTTGGCGTCAATCCAGGCCTCGGCCCATTTGAACTTCTCTGCGCCTTTCGGCACGAGCTTCACGTGTGTGGCGACCACGCCGCCCCACAAAGTCTCTTCGCCCAGGTTCTCCACGTTATAGCGTGCGGCCAGTTGCTGCTTCGACATGCTCAGAAATTCCAGAGCCGAGCGGGCCTTGCTGCCTTCTTTGGAGGACCCGGCCTTGCCCTGATAGCACATGTTGAGGCGCGGGCGGCAGAGCATAAACTGCCCGTTGGCTACAGACAGAGTCTCCCTTGCCGGGGACATCCAGTCAACGCGGACGTTCGCGTTGCGACCCGCCGCCGGAACATAAAGCACGATCCCACTGTACCTGTCCTCATCCCTTGTCTGCGCGTTGTATTTGACCATATCAACGCTGGCGCGCAGCGATTTCATACCTTGCCGATTGCGCTCCATGCGGTTCAGCAGAGAGCTGACGAATCCTGGACCTTGCGCGTGCGTTTCCGTCGGGGAGATAACGGCAACTGCGGCCACCAAAAGAGCAACCGCCAGGCCGAGGGGAACAAGTTTCTTCATACACACTCCTTAATAAAATGCCGGCCTCCCGTGGAGACCGAAAATCCCGCCGATTATCTTTGTATGATTACCTGATGTCAACCTCTTGGGCGACGATTTGCTCGTTCCCATCCGGTCCCGGCCGGGCGCTGATAACGCTCACATCGGTTCGACCTGTTATAGTACGCGGGCGATTTTCAATCTGATTTTGCGTCCCGCTTGCCAGGAAATTATCCATAACCGAGAGGATAACCGTTGAGGCAACCGCTTTTTGATGCCCGGACCCCTGCGCCGGTTCGCCGCGAGACCAGTTCTTCATCGCTGCGCCCGTGTCAAACCAGCTCTGCGGAGTCAGGAAAATAAAGGCGAGAATGAGCGCGCACAGCACGTCATATTGCCAGGTGTTGCGTGCGTAGCCCCAGAAGAAGAGCTTCTTGATCGTGCGAAAAATGTAGCCCATATCTCGATTGCGGATTTCGGATTGCGGAATGCGGATTGAGAAGAGCGGAAGCCATGCTTTTTCAATTCGCATTCCGCAATCCGAAATCCGCAATATTATTGGCCAACTGTCGGATTTAGCCGACGCTTGCCAGACCCGGATAACTAGTTTAACCGCTTAAACCCGGCCTTTCAATCTTCCCGCCAACTACATTTGCACGTTCTGTGCCGGTTCGACGATCTGGCCGTCGCGCATCTGGACGATGCGCTTGCACATGGCGGCAGCTTCCGGGTTGTGCGTAATCATGATGATGGTTTGATTGAAGCGATAGTTCAGCTCCTGAAACATGTTGAGCACGATGGCAGAGTTTTCCGTGTCCAGATTCCCGGTCGGCTCGTCCGCGAGAATGATGGCGGGGCGCGTGACCACTGCGCGCGCCAGGGCCACACGCTGCTGCTCGCCGCCCGATAACTCAAGCGGTTTGTGATGCATCTTGTCTTCGAGGCGCAGGAGGCGCAGGACGTCGCGCCGCCTTTCCGGATCGTCCTTGCCGTTACTCTGGATGCTCTCCGCAAGGCGCAGATTGCCTTCAGCCGTCAGCGTCGGGAAAAGATTGAAACGTTGAAAAACGAACCCGATCTTGCGGCGGCGGATGTCCGTGCGCCTGGCGTCCGAGGCGGCCGTCAAATCTTCATCGTCAATGATGATGCGCCCGCTCGTCGGCGTCAGCAGCCCCCCGAGCAGGTGCAGCATAGTGGATTTGCCGCAGCCCGAAGGACCCATGATGGCGACGAATTCGCCCTCCTGCACCTCCAGCGACACGCCGCGCAGCGCCGGCACATCCACGCGGCCCACGCGGTAAACTTTTTCCAGATTCTCAGCCTGTAGGATTGTTCTCATCGTGAATCGTAAATAGTAAATCGTAAATCGTGAATAGAAAAGCCGCCGCCGTCTATTTACGATTTACGATTCACGATTTACTCGTAGGATAGTGCGCTCACGGCATCCAGATTCGCGGCGCGCACCGCTGGGTAGAGCGCGCCGACGGCACCGCCCAGCAGTCCGATTAAAGCGGCGGCCACGGCCCAGCCCCAGCCGTATTCGAAAACGAGCCCGTACGCGCGGTGAATCAGAGCGCCCGCAACCAACGCCACGGTGAAGCCCAGGACGAGTCCGAGGGCGCTGATCAATATCGCTTCCTTCTCAATCGTGCCGATGATATATCCGCGCGAAGCTCCCATCGCTTTCAGGATTCCGATTTCGCGCGTCCGCTCCGTAATGGTCGTGTACATCGCCAGCATGACGACCAGCGCGCTGACGACGGCCGCCAGTCCGACCAGCACTTTTAAGAACAGCCCCAGGAAAGGGATGCTCTTCTCGATGCTGGTAAAGACGTCGCGCGTGAACTGAATATCGTTGCCCGGCAGTTCCCTGTTGATGCGTTCGGCGAGAGCCTTCTCGTTCACGCCGTCCTTCGCCTTAACCAGAATGTATGTGCACTTATCCGGCGACTCAAGCCTGTACTGCATGTCGCCGAGCGACATCTTGACGCGTGCTCCGGATTCCGGCGCGTAGATGCCGACGACGCGATGGGGGATGTCGCCGAAGAGATTCAGCATCCCGCCGACGCCGACCTGACTGTTGCGGGCTTTCGTCTCGTCAATGATGATCTCAGGGGGCTCATTAGCCCCCTCGGCCTCCGCCGTGCGCGCCTGAGGCGCGCGCCCCTCGACGATGCGCAGGCCATTCATGTCGGCGAAATCTTTCCAGTCAACCCCCTCGACCTGCTCGAAGCCGAAGCCTGCGCCGCCCTGGAAGACGTAGCGGATCACGGGCACGGCCGACGCCACGCCTTCGACCTTTTTCAGGTCCTCGGCAATCCTGACCGGAAGATTCGCGTTCGAGCTCGTCACATTGTCCATCGTCCCGGACCGCGTGAGGATGATCTCCGCGCGAAGATTCTGCGAGCGCCGCTGGAGGTCGTTAGACATCCCCCGCGCCAACCCGGTGAACAACATCACCAGCGCCACGCCCAGCGCGACGCCGACCACGCTCACGAGCGAGCGTATCGGGCGCTGACGGATGTTGGCTGTGATGAGATTGTCCATTGAAAATCAGTGACAAGTGACAGGTGACGAGTGACGAGCAAGACAAGCGTTTTCTCTTGTCACTCGTCACCTGTCACTTGTCACTGCCTTGTGCTCGCTGCTTCTCGCGCTCGTCCAGGTCCAGTTCGGGCAGTTGCTGTTTATTTTCGAGGACGAAAACTTCCGACGGGTACTCTTTGTTAAGGACGACCGATTCCGGCGCTTGATAGTTGATGCTCAGCTTGTAACGGTCGTGCGGGCGCGTCAGCTCGACGCGCGAGGGCATGACGAGGCGGCCGTCATCGCCGAAGTTCTTCGGGTCGTAGTAGGAAATGTCCGAATCGAGCATCCCGTCCTTGTCGAAAGTCTGCATCCGCGCCAGCCGGATGCCATTGACGCGGTCGAACCAGAAGCGGCGCACAAGGCGCGCCCCGGTCGAGTCTTCGGGCGCCAACTCGTCCAGAAGATAGTAGCCGCGCACGACGCCCTCTCCCTTTTTCCCGCGCGAAGAGCGCATGTCCGCTTCCTCTTCTTGATAAAACTCGCTCCGCGCATAAATGAGCCCGGAATCGGCTCGCGATTGAATGGGGCGAATCATGAGCGCGTCCGTGAAATGCTGCGGGCGCAGGTTGGAGAGCGCGCTGACCGTGCGCTCGCCGTTCTGGCCCTTCTTCTTTTTGTCGCCCGGGCGCTGCTCCTCCATTTCGAGCTTCGGATAGACGGCGTTATTGGTCCCGCGCACGAAGCGTTTATATTTCTCGTCCCCCTGAAAGACCGCGACACGGAAACGCTCGCCGTCCGAAGTCATCTCGGCGATATTTGTGCCGACAAAGGGCGCTTGAATCTTGAGATAAATCTGGCCGGGCCGCTGCAAGTAAACGGTCCCGTCAGCCGTCCTGTATTTCTCCGCCAGGCCCGCTTCGGCAAACGAGTTGTCCTGAATCTGTATATCAACCTTGCCCTTGATGGAGCGGACTGCCGCCAGGCGGTTGACCTCTGCGATGAGTTGCGCCGTGCTTGCTTCCGCGAGAGGCCCGAGCAGGGTTTTCACTTTCACTTCCCGCTTGACGCCGAACAGGCTGGCGCAACCGCTCATGAAGAGCAAAGCGGGCGCGAGTATGGCAGCGAGGGCGGCACGCGCAAATGATCTTTTCCGCAAAGAGAATGAGATAAGCATCAATTAAAAGTGCGAAGGCTCTGGATTATCCACCTGAACGATAATAATCTTAATAAAATTAAGTCAAGCAAGCTAACAAAGAGCGTTCGGCATTGTCAACGAACGCGCGGCGCTCCCGGTGTGGGCCGAGAGACCTTACAGCCGCCCGGGTGGCCGCCAAAACTTCAAGATACGGCAAAGGATGATTTGCGCCGTCCGTCCGCAGGCTTCGCCAGGGAGCGCTTGATAAAGACGTCCAGACCTTGCAGGCCGAAGCTCGATGAGAGGAACGCGATTCTTTCGTCATTGGTCCCACCCAGAGAGCCGTCGAGCGCGTCGGTCGAATGGTACTTGGTCTCAACAGACTCTTTTCTGGCGTTTCGCGCGCCGAGGCGCGCCAGCAAGTGACATACAGCGCGATAGACGAACCAGTAGCCGATAACGTTCGGCCCCGGCAGCGGCGCCAGCAGGACGGTCAGCGGGGAGACCAGAGCGTTCGTGACGAACCAGAAAGCGTGCCTCCCCTGCCGGCCCTTGAGATATTCCCTCCAGAGCGTGTCCGCTTTTTCTTCAGTGAGCGTTTGCGGGTGATAAATCTTGAGCGCGCGTGCGCCGCGCAAAGACCTGAGCAAAGGCTCGTCGGGCGCGATACGCTTCTGCAATCTCTCCCAGATGCGGCGCACGCGCAGGCCCACGCCCTTCTCAGACTCCTTCAGGACGGCCTGTAAACTTTTCTGCTTCCGCTCGGCCCAGCCGCGGACGCCGCCACGCGGCGGGACAGGCTCGGCTTCGGCAATCGTCTCCGGGCCCTCCGAATAGAAAACGCATCGCTCGCCCTCTAGATTCAGTAAATAGATTTTCACTCAAATCGCTCCATAATCAGGGCTCAGGGGCCGGGGGCCAGTGAAAGCTTTTTCTTTTCCGGCCCCGACACCCGTCCCCTACTTCCCACTTTTGATTCGTCGCCGCTCTTGAACGAGCTCTTTTAAAATACGGCTCACAACTTCTCCGGCCACGCCGTCAAGGCCGAGCGATTGCCCGGCCACCCCGTCCCAGAACTCGTCAAGACCGCGCACGCCTGCGCGCTCGAAGGCGAGCGTCTGCACAAGCAGATCAATCACGTCGGCCGCTTTGACGAGGCGTGCCTCTAAACTCGCGCGCTCCTCGTAGTCCTCGTGCAGCGCGCTGTAGGTTGCGGCGACGTTGAGTGGTCCGAGCTCTTTCACCATCTCGTCGAAGGCAGCGCGCTCGGCACGCCTTCTCACTTCCGCCCCGAAATAATTGGTGGCCGTGCGCGGCATATCGCCCACGCGCGCCTCTGCCCAGTCGTGCAAGAGCGCGATTCTTAAGACGCGCTCGATGTCGAGGGCCACGCCGCGCTCCATCAACTCGTCTGCCAGGAGCATCGCGGCCACGGCGACTCCGTAAGAATGGTCGGCGACAGATTCCGCGCCCTGCGCGATCCCGCGCAGCATCCAGCCCGTGCGCTCCAGGCCCTTGAGACGTTGAAGTTCTATCAGTGTGGAAATCATATTTGGGGGTCGGGGGTCAGGGGCCGGGGGTCAGAAAGAGGGAACAATCCGTCCCCTGTCCCCTGGCCCCCGTCCCCCACAAACATTTTTCCGGGGTTGAGAATCCCGTTCGGGTCGAGGGCGCGCTTGATCCGTTTCATAGCCTCGACGGTCGTGTAGTTAAGCGCCATGTCCAGATAGGGCGCTTTGACATAGCCGATGCCGTGCTCGCCGCTGATCGTGCCGCCAAGCTCGACCGCCACGCCGAAGGTATCACGCACGGCCTCACGCGCACGGCGCACGGCTTCTTTGTCCTCACGGTCGCACATGAAATTGACGTGAATGTTGCCGTCGCCCGCGTGACCGAAGTTGACGACAAACGTTTGAAGCCGCCGCCCTATCTCTTCCACACGCTCGATCAGCTCCGGCACGCGCGAGCGCGGCACGACCACGTCTTCGTTAAATTTGAGCGTTCCGAACCTCTTAATCGCAGGCGATAGCGCGCGCCGGACGTCCCACAGGCGGTCCTCCTCTTCGCGCGTCGTGGCGCGAACGAGCGAGTAACCGCCGCCCTCGCGCAAGACCTCCTCGATGAGGCGCGACGTGCGCAAGACCTCTTCCTTTGATCCATCAACCGAGACCAGAAGTAACGCTTCGGCGTCTTCCGCCAGGCCGAAAGCGTACATGGATTCGACCGCTCTAATAGAGTTTCTGTCGAGAACCTCAATCGCCACGGGCGTGACGCGGGCGCGCGAAAAGCGCGCGACGCAGGCGCAGGCCTCGCGCATTGAATGGAAAGTGGCGCGCACGGTATTGGTCGCTTCGGGCAGCGGCAGCAGCCTCAAAGTCGCCTCCGTAATGATGCCGAGCATTCCTTCGGAGCCGCACATCAGCCCGGTCAAATCAAAGCCGACCACGTTCTTGCTGGTCTTTCCGCCCGTGTGTATGATCTCGCCCGTCGGCGTCACGACTTCGAGGCCGAGGACGTAATGTTTCGTCACGCCGTACTTGGCCGAGCGTATCCCGCCAGCGTTCTCTGCGATGTTGCCGCCGATGAAAGACTCTTTGTAGGAGGCCGGGTCCGGCGGATAGAAAAGCCCTTCGGCTTCGACGGCCTGTTGCAGGGCGTAAGTCGTCACGCCCGGCTCCGTCGTCACGTAGAGGTCGTCCGCACTGATCTCCCTGATGCGATTCATGCGGTCGGTCCCGATGACGACGCCGCCTTCGACGGGGACGGCCCCGCCCGTGTAGCCGACGCCTCCGCCGCGCGCCGTCACGGGGAAGCGTGCTTCGTTAGCCAGCCACAGAATCGAAGCCACCTCCGCGGCCGTGCTCGGGAGAAGAACGGCTTCCGGCGGAAACTTCTCCTTGACGGCATCCTGCGCGTAAGGCTCTACCTTCTCCGTGTCAACGATGACGTGCTCCGCGCCGACGATTTCGCGAAGGCGCTCAAGCACACGAGCCTCCGAGGCGGCCGTGCGTGCGCGCGTGCTTCCCGCGTTGATTCCAAGAGAGCGGCTCATCTGTCGGTTTTCATCCCGTAATTAATTACGCCGGGCCATCATAATACCAGATGGCGGCGCAAAGTAAGGTTGAAGCCGCATCTTCCGATCTCAAAAAGAAGGGCGGTGGTCCGAGATTGCCCGGACCACCGCCCTGTCGTTTCGTTCTGCTTCTTCGCCTTTACTGGTCGTTATCGCGGCCAACGCTGGTCGCCTGATTCAGTCTCAGGCTGAACGACGTGCCTTTCTCAAGGCGAAGATTGTCGCCCGCGAGCGAGAGCGTCGAGCTGCCTTCGACGGACGCGTCGGTTGACTGCGTAATCCGAATCCCGCCGACGCTGCGCGTGGCATCCCCAACCGTCTGGCCGACCGCGCCCGTCGTGCCGCCGACGACGCTGCCGGCGGTCTGCGTCGTCGTATTCACGACGCCGCCAACCGTATTCGAGACGCCCCCTAGAAGGCCGCCACCACCGGAGCTTTGCCCGGAAGAGGTGCGCGCACTGCTGGTTGACCGCGCGTTGCTCTCGGAGCCGAGTTCGCTATCGCCGGCGCGTGCGCGAGTCACGGCCCGCGTGACGGAAGTGATCGTGGCGTTAATGGGAACGTCCAGCGCGCCGCTCTCCAGGCGGTCGAAGACCAGGCCGATGCTCGATTCGCCGTTGGAGCCTGTTTTCCGGGTCACTTCCGTGACGTGTCCGATGAGCCGCGCGCCTTTGTTGACGACAGTGCGGCCATTCGCTTTGACTGCTTCGGTCGTCTTCAGAACGACCTGGTCGCCGACTTTGGCGTTCCGCGCATCAAGCGTGCTCTGAAGCTGCGCGGCGAGCCGCGTGCCCGATTGCAGGTTAACGGCTTTACCGTTTGCGTTGGTCGAGGTGGCCGCACCGGCCGCCCCACTGGTTGTTGTCTCCTGCGCGAAGGCCGCGCAAGCCGACAGGATCACAAAAGCAATCGTTAAGATGTATTTGCTCATACTTCTCCTTCTAATATTAGCTTCTGCGCAAGGGTCGGGCCAGACGCACTTTGTTCATAACTGACTGGATGGGAGAGCTCGCTTACAGGATGCGTCGCGGGCTGCTGCGCCCGGGGAAAACTTTGGGCGCATCAACCGAGAAGCCCCACGAGCGGCGACGCCTCTAGTTGATGCGCCCGATTGTATGAGGTGTTGCCGCACACCCCACGTCACTTCGATTACAACTTAATTACAATTTGATGTAGGACAGACATTCTCGTCTGTCGTGGGACAGACATTCCTGTCTGTCATGAGCGCCGCCAGGCGCGAATACTGTTAGCCAATATTCGTTAGCTAAACTATGAGCGTGCTGGCGCACGCTTCGACAGGCCGAGAATGCCTGTCCTACCTGCAACCTTGATGCTCGCAGCCGCAGCCGATTTCCGTCACGTCACCGGCATCCCTGCAATATTCGCTGCAATACTTGTCGTCCTTCGATGCAGGACAGTTGCAGCTCGGATGCGCGCACTTATTGTCTTGCTCGTCTGCCATGACTGAACCCCTTCCTTCGTTCAGATAAAGAGAGTCCGGGGGATGACTGCTCGGGCCACTTAGTTCTCAGGGGATTATTTCAGCCTCATGCTAGGCCGCAACGCATCGAACGGTCAAGCCAGCCGGGACCGAGCACGCAGATTTTGGTGACGTTTCACAAAAGATGCTGAGCGTTGTGCTGATGAATGTAGAGATTCAGAACGGCCTCGTGCATCTGTGTGCTCTTTGAAAAGCAGATGGTTCGCCGCTGCAACCTTCTTAACTTGTCCGAGTCTTTTTCTGCTCAGCATAATTTCTGAATCATTACCAAATGAACAATAGCTTTAACGCCGGACAATTTACTATCTACGGGCGGCGTAATTATTATGTTAAGGCTATGACGTCATCAGAGTTTGCTCTCAAACCAATTTATAGGTGGCGCTCAACGAGGCTGTCACCTCTGCATGTATCCACGCCAGCAATCCCACCACCTCCACCGATTGTGGCTTGAGGAGGTTATGCCAGTCGACGATGCAATGCCCGTTTGCGGCTCTGCTTCGGATAGATCAATTTAGTCCGCGATTTCTACTCAGTGTTAAGGGTCACCAGCACTCCCCGGATTGTAGTAATTCTTTCAAGTGATACAACTGCTGTCAAATTCCTTATTGACAGGGAAAGTCCCCAGTTATATAAGGCGATGCTGCTTTGTAGTTACTATAGACGCAGTCAGTAAAAGGACGCGGCTCAATCGTCCCTTACATTGCAGTCGATCTCCTTGAACCGATTGACTGGCATCTCACGGCTGCCATCCTTCGTTGCAAACTCGCTTAATCTTGGAGCCGCGCCAGTCGCCAGGTCCTGATCCGTCAGGCTCACGCGATTCTAGAGAGAAGAGATCAATGCGCCGATCTACCGGTAAGAAGAGGCGGATGACGGGGCTCGTCCTGGCGGGCGGAGGTGCTAAGGGCGCTTACCAGATCGGCGCATGGCAAGCGCTGCGCGAGCAAGGAATCAAGTTTGATGTCATCTCCGGGACTTCGATTGGCGCTCTGAACGCGGCGCTCGTAGCGTCAGGTGATCTCGACAAGGCCCGGACGTTCTGGAAGTCGTTGACAACCGCCCGTCTGGCGCGCATCGAGCCGTTACTGCTCGTCGGACTCCTGCTTCGGATGCTGAGCATCCCGGTCCCCGGCGCAAACTTGAGCCGGACTTATTCCACTCGCGAACTGCGAATCTCCATTAAGTATGTCCCGATCGCGGCAGCCGCTTTCGCCATTCTGGCGGTCACGCTCATGTTCTCCCTGTCCATGCCAGCATATTTAGTACTCCCCTTTGGCGCTTTCATAGCGGTGCTTGGCCTCCTGTTGGTGCTTCCAGACGTGGCTGAACTCGTCAACGGCGCGCTCGTCAGCCGAGGTGTGTTGTCACGGCTCGTCAACCAGTGCGTGGACTGGACGAAAATCTCGGCTGAACGTCCCTCGGTCTTCGTCACGATTGCGCGCGCCGTGCGCGATCGGCGCTACCGCAAGCTGACGGAACGCGTTCCTGACTACGCGCGGCTGGACACCCTTGAAGAGTCGGAAGCGCGCGCGTGCCTGATGGCGAGCATGGCCCTGCCCTTTGGCATCTTTCCGCGCATCGAGATCGGGGACAGCCGCTACATGGACGGCGGGGTTGCCGACAATATCCCGATCTTTCCGGTCATTCTTGAGAAATGCGAGGTCATCTATGTCGTCCACCTCTCCCCGAAGCCTCGTTTCAGGGATTTAGATCTTCTGGACGATGAACAACTCGAAGCAGCTATGCAATGGATTGACAGTGGTCGCCGCAGGGCTGGAGAGCCTGGACTTTATCAGCGGAACTGGTTCGAGCAGCGCTTCAAGATGGCTGCCGCTATGAGAGAGCTGCTCATCGATGACGACGCGATCCTCGCCTATATGAAAGAGCGCTTCGACCGCCCCGGAGACGGCAATGTGAAGATCGTGCATATCGTGCCGCAGCGCCGACTTGGATGGGGCTTGCTAGGGACACTTCTCTTCAGTCGCGCGAAGGCTGAGCGTCTGATGGCGTTGGGCTATGAGGATGCCAAGGCGACGCTTGCGGGGTCACGACCGCTCCCTGCGTCACGCCCGGACTGGCGAGAGCGTAGATGGCGGCGGGACCTTTGGATCAGTATCCTCGTGCGTGTGTTCATCGTGCTGGTGATACTGGGCATCTGGTTGCTGGGCAAATATTTGAAGTCTGGTTGATGACCGGCGCAGGGCAGACTGTGCCTTCACATACCACGGTCCTCATTGAATCGGATCATCTTGAAAAAGATGTGCCGGGGCGTCATGCTAACCTCGTCTCATCTCAGGTTGTATTAATCTTCAGGGAATTCAAGAGACCTGCACCCACATTGTTTGTATTAATGATCAGTGTGCTGACAGGATACGAGATCATCTTCGATGAAGGATAGGGGCAGAGCAACTCTTTAACCAAATCAAGCTTGCGCAGATCATCATCAAGCTAAGGATTATATTCACGAGTGTGATTGCTTACCAATATTGCAGTCTGCAGTTAAGTGCGATAGAAAGTGTAAACTCATCGCCAGTATCTTGTGCTCAATGCATAAGTCTAAAATAGCTCTCGAAATGGGAAGTTCTAAGCAGCCTGTGTAAGTGAATTTTGGCTGAGTCCTCCGAAAAGGATCATGAATTGGTTAAGTTCTGGAGGAGGCTGCTTCATAACATCACAACCTCCGCTGAATTATTTGATTGACATTCGGCTCCTTTAAGACTATATATCCAACATATAGTGTGCTCTTTTAACTAGGCCACAAGTAAAATTGGATGCAATATCTTGTGGTAAACAACAACTTACCTCAAAGGAGCATAAACTTTATGGCAACTAAAAAGCCGGGCTACAAACCTCCTAAGCCTGCCAAGCCGGTTAAGCCACGTAAGCCAGGAGGATACAAACCTCCCAAGCCAGCTAAACCAGCTAAACCAGCTAAACCAGCTAAGCCGGGAGGATACAAACCTCCGAAGCCTGCTAAGCCGCGTAAGCCAGCTAAACCATCTACAACATCTACGCGTAGATAAGCCAGCTTAAGCTGTCACAGAAATCTCAGGGATTTGAGCTTAGCAACAGAGTCAAATAGATCGAACGAGCAAGGCGAACGAACCCTTTACCAAGGCGCACAGATAATCTGCTGCTCTGTCGTGTCTTCCGAAGAACGCCTGATGCATTCAAAACGCATCGGGCGTTCTTCTTTTATTTGCACGGAGTTTACGAATTGTAAATTGTGGAAGGGTAAAACCGAGGCCTTTTTCTTTTGCAAGATGTGAGGCTCAATCTTTGTCAGCCCATTGTTTGAGCAGTGGCAGCACTTGAGGAAATTTCAACCGCTCACCGCGCCAAGCATACTCACGTAGACCATCAATCGCTGCCCATGTTGGGTGATACCGTCCATACAGGTCTTCGTCTTCCATATCTCCCCAACTTCCGTCAGGATTTTGCTGCGAGAGCAGAAAGCTGATCCCTTCGCGGATTAATGGATGACTGAGTTTTAGACCAAACGCCATCAGTGAATCTAGAAACTCGCCCATCATGTCTGGGTCTTCCAAAGCGATTGCTTCCTTCAAGTTGGCTTTCAAGAATTCGTACTCCTGCGGCAACCAGCGCGGCGAGAGGTTATACATGCCATAATCATTAAGCGTATAGACAATATGCGAAATCATATACACCATATCTGAAAAATCATGATTACGCCCGTTCCTCCGCTCCCGATAAGACCGCACCGTCGGCAACCAGCGAAAGACATCAAGATAACGCGCTCCCAATGGCACTCCGTAGCTCTCTCCACAATAAGCTAGTCCGAGTGAATAGTACCAGACAAGATAACGACTCATTATCACTAACTCAGCTCTACAATTAAGATTACTGCATCTTTTGCGTCCGCGTTTATTCCGCGTTCCACACTCACATATCTGCGGTACATTTGCCGGCGGGGCTTCAGTGTACGGGTCAAACCAGAGGAAATCTGCTGCCGTGAAGTTCTTAGCCGCCTCTCGGAGTTGTTGCTTGAGGGCTGAGTCGCGGATGCCGATTCGTTGTGCCGCGTGATTTATCAAAACGAAATCGGTAATAGTATCGACATCCGGGTCTGGTGGCAGAGTTTGACGTTCATGCTGCCAGTGGCGAAAGCGGTCACTCGCCATGTTTCGCGCTAATTTCCGCAAGTTCGTGTCACTTGATGTCGCGGCGATGGTATTGAAGAAGAAGAGCAAATCGCAGCCATAATCAACGAGGTGCTGCGGGTCACAGGCAATCCGGTAGATGAACTCCATCCCGCGTTGAATCGCCTGCTGACGTTCTACATCCTTAAATTTCCCCATAGCTTATCTTTTCCGGATTATTGATAATTACTAACGCTATCCGAGGAGAAAGCTCTTTATCTCAGACCAATCCAAGCGCTGCATTTTTATTGTTCCACACATCATTTCGCATCGGACGCAGAGCATCTATACACGCCCACGTCGTACTGTAAAGTGAAGTGAGATACTCCTTTTGAGAGTCAGGCATATCATCGGGGCGGTGATTGGTTCCCCAGCTACCATCTGGCAATTGGCTATCAAGAAGCTGACGCACGATCCGGCCGAAATTGGGATCATGATCATAGCTCAGCCCAAGCCCCTTATATAATACTGCTGGAAATGTAGCCGCGATATCGAGGTCTAAATGCTCATACTTCGTTCCCCGCATCCAGTTAAAGAGGCGTATTCCGTACTCCGCAAGTCTATCTGCGACATCCTTGTATGGCATGTCCTGATATGCCAGACGGTTATTAGAACTCATGCTGCGCGCGAAGGACATTACGATGTGATAGAGATAGATAGCATAGCTCTTGCGGAAGGAGAGCTTTTCCAGACGATCCATTGACTGGCGATAGTACGTGGAGAGATCTATTGAGCTGAATCCTGCGATGGCAGCATATCGCATATCGCGTAACTGGTGATACCACTCCCACCAGGCCCCTTCCGCGTTCAGACGCTTTCCCGCTGCTCGCCGCGCTTCAATAGAATTACCGGGACGCACGTAAAGATCAAGGCTATCTTTCTGCAATTTGCAGTTAACATTATAGATGAGAGCATCGGCTCGCATTCGAAGATCGGATGGAAGCGGTGTTGTCGCCAATTGTGTGTCGCACACTGTCCGAAGACAATTGAAGATCTCTTCGGGAGATGTCGCCGCAGCTAACTCTTCCTCTAAAGAATTGATAGTCATCTTCGCCATATGCTGCTTGATGGGCTGAAAGTATGGATTGTGAGCAACGTAAGGATTAAGACTTGTCTCAAAGCCGACAATCATTTCGAACAGTTCGGTTTCAAGAGTCCCGGGCGGATCGAATTCGAGTATGTTGTCTATTGACGCAATGTGACTCGCAAACCGAATAAGATAGTTATAGCCTTTTAATACCGAAGCGTAAATGTCTCGTTGTGTCGTGCCGCGAACCTCTGGTAGTTCATGATGCGGGAAGAGCGAGGCGGGTGGAATACTATCAAGGAAAAGTTTGATCTCTTTATCAGGAATCGCGGGGAATAAATCACTGTGCCGGACTCCGTTAACCATTGTTCGTATGCCAATCCAATATGGATAGTTGCCGAGCGCGAAAAGGTTACTCGATGGCGGTGTGCGCCTGATCATCATGATGCGCTGGTATTCGGGAGAACCGGCAAAACTTAACCCTGAAGTGTATGGCATCAATTGCTCGTTAATCGGCCTTGGCCCGTAATGTTCCTCGCCTCGCAGATGCTTTGACGACACCACCCGATTTAGCTTCTCATCAATAGGGTCCTGATAGTCGGCCATATTATAAGAGTTCGCCCCTTCGACATTCGCCCGGTCCATATTGATGGCGCACTTCATCTCAACCCAAAAGCTATATTCCATACTCTCGGCGAGCGTCGCCGTCTGAAAATCGTGGTTCCCAAATCGCAATAGCTCTTTATCAACCATCGCCTCAGTAATCTCTCCGTCGCGCACCTTCTCGAAACCCTCAGCGAGCAATGCTGCCAGTTCCCCGGTTCCACGCGTCTTGCAATGTGTGAAGTAAAACTCGCGGCAGGAGAGCGGGCGAGCATCATGAATGCTGCAAATACGATGGGGTGTGCCGTCAGGCTCACGTATGTACTTGAGGAAGATGCACGGACTCGCCGCGAGGTTTTCACGTCGCCGCAGCCATGTCACGATGCTGCTATTGGGATCCTTATACCAGCTTCGCCGTCTCCATTCACTGTCCTCGTGGTCGAATGCATCCTGAGTAAAGTTCAGCATGAACTCTGCCGGGGACATGTTGAAAAAAGCGGACAGGCGAAAGATATCGAAACTGTTCAGAGCAATCGGGTCTTGATTTGAACAGCAAACACCGGACAAGCAGCCATGGCACACTTGACTCTCGTCTGAGAACTCTTGCTCATTGTGCTTTGTGGGATATTTGCGGAAGGATTCGAAATTAAGAACAGGAAGATCTCTGTTGCTCATACATCACCTCTGTAAATCCATAAAGCTGGCGATAGCATTTAGTAGTTAGCACGAGGCTATTCATTAGAGCCTCATGTAGTTTAGGTATATGACGACAACCCCGACCTATCCAGAAGACCAGATTGCTTTCAAACCTGTAGTAGGCTGCAAGAAGACTTAATCGCAACCCGAAGTCAATTAAGATAGGCCAGGAGGACACCCTGAAGCTTGTTCGCTATGTTTGAGGCGGTCAGGGGATTGTTCTATTTCTTCATTCATGCATGAGGACTCCACAAGTTAAAGAATCTGCGCGAAACGGATGAAAAATCACGTACTCGTTTAACGAGAAGTTGCACTATACTAAAGGCCGGAAATCTGAACGCTCAGACTCGTTCCCTCAGCATCTTTTGTGAAACATCACCAGATTTTAGAGAGAGCGTTCGCGCAAAGCTCATTGCGCCGTGCGCACAGTGATTTTGATGCGCCTCTTCCGGACGTCAATGATCAGCGGTTTGCCCAGAGGCGCGTCGTAGATTTTGTCGTCCACGACGACTTCCAGCGGCGGAACGGTGGGCGCAGGCTGAATGACCTGCACAGACTCCGCTGCGGGCGAGGCCGTCTCACTCCGGCGCGTGAGCAAGTTGTTCGCAATAAGGCGCCAGGTCCTCGGCGTGCACGTCAGACGCAGGCCGGGAGCGTCCGTCTCAGCCTGCTCCTGCGGCGCGAGGGCGTTCAAGGTAAACTGCCCTTCTCCGCAACGCACGCCCCTCTCGTCATAAAAAGTCACGCTGCCTGAGACGTAGTTGTAAAAGAACGGGCTGCGATTCTCGATGATGAATCGCGCGTTCTTAGCGGTCGCGTCCGGAGTCCCGCCGAGCGCTCGCGTCAAAAGCTGCGCCGCAAGCGCCGTGCGTCCCATAGAGTCGAGCGCCACCGGCTGCTCCTCAAGCGAGACGCGTCGCTCGCCTCCGTTGTCCTGTACGGTGGCCGCCTGTTGCGCGCGTAGGTCCAGAGCCGTCGCGCCACAGGCCAGCAGCCCGGCGCACATCAAGATGCTTTTTATTCTCACGCCATGATCTCCTCTTTTTCGGTTGCGGAATGCGCGTGCTATTGGATTGCGGGCTCAAGGATAGAACGGCTCTCTCTAATCCGCAATCCCGTTGTCATCTTCCCGTGTCTGACACCGGCAGCAGCGCCGGAGCGTGCGGCATGATGTAGCCCGGACGACCGGCATCCACTCGCGCGAGGGCCTCGTCAATCGTGCGTGACGGCAGCATACGCATCCGCAGCACTTCCGCGTCCGACAGCTTTGAAACCAGGTGCACGCGAAACTTTTCGGCTTTAACGAGCAGCGACCAGGCTGTCTGCCCGTTCACTTCGTAATCCTGGCGCAACCTCTCTTCAAGAGCGCGCGAGTCCGGGGCCTCAAACCATTTCAGGAAATCCTCGCGGCCGAGCCCGTCCGCGCATTCGGCCAGAAGAATGATGTCGCCCCCTTCGGCGCAGGCGGATGCAGCCATCTCCAGAGACTTATGGGCTTGAATTAAATTGATGTCCCAGGGCGAGCCGCCCGCTGCCGCTATGACGAGCGCACGCCGCCCTTCAATCTTTATCGAATGCCCTTCCAGATAGTCAGCGCAAGCGCGCCGGTGGGCGGAGCGCCAGTCACCTGCATAAACCCGCAGGGCGCGACCGCCCTCATCAACCACCGCATTAATCAGAAACGACGGCTCGACTAAGCCTGCGATCTGCT
Source organism: Pyrinomonadaceae bacterium (assembly GCA_036392495.1). GTDB lineage: Bacteria > Acidobacteriota > Blastocatellia > Pyrinomonadales > Pyrinomonadaceae > QHXM01. Next base: position 19,707 of record DASVXV010000035.1, read on the forward strand.
CGCATTCTTCGTGCACGGCGTTGCCCTCAAGCAGTCCAGTGCCGACGCCTTTGCGGCGACCGCCCCGCTCGAAATCGAGCGCAAGCATGTGCGTGGCCTGAATCGTCTGCGCGGAGGCGAGCCCAGGGCAGATGCTTTTGCGTCCTCCCGTAAAGCCCGCGAAATAGTGAAAGCCGACCGCTCCTGTGAGAATGACGTGGTCGTGCTCTTTGAGCGCGCGATTGATGACGATGGGTGTCCCGCGCGTCGTCGTGCCGAGTCGGACCATGCTCGAAGGGTCTTGAGAGTCGTGATCGAGCGTCTTGATTCTCTGGGCGATGAATGGGGTTAAAAGCTCGCGCTTCTCCGCCGCGGTCACGGCGCGGTGAATGCCCGTCGCAAAGATGATGTTAATGTCGTGGGGCGCAACACCCAGCTCTATCAACCGGCGCACAAGCAGGTTGACTATCTGCCCGCTCGCGGTCGCGCGCGTTGCGTCGGAAACGACGATGAGGACGCTTCCGTCGGGCTTGATAATCTCTTCCAGTAGAGGTGAATCAATCGGAGCATCAATCGCCGCGCCGATCTCAACGTCGCTCAGCGGACGCTCGTTTCGCGTCTCAACTTCAAGGACACGAAATCGCTCCGCGTCGTAAGCGAAATGAAGAGACTCGCGCCCGTACTTTAATTCGATCTCAGGCATAAAAGCAGAATCCAGAATCCAGGAGTCAGAATTCAGAATAAAAGAGAGGCAGGAACGGGTTCCGCCCTATTATTCTGAATTCTGAATTCTGACTCCTGGATTCTGTCTTTCGTCAAACTCCGAAGCGGATGAGGGCGCGTTCGATTGAGTTGAGCGAGATGAAATCGGTCTGTCCGGCGGTGCGTGCGTCCGCCAGCCAGCGTCGCAGTCTTTGCGCCTCGTCGAGCGTACTGATGCGGCACGCGCCCGTCAGCGCCAGCGTCACCAGGCAATCGGGCGCGCCGTGCGTGACCAGCGCGGCTTGCAGCGCTGCCTGTTCGCGTAAATCGAGTGTGAGTAAAAGACTAATCTCCATAATTGTCAGGGGTCAGGGGTCGGAGGCCGGGGGTCGGGGGTTGGTTTTTTGCTTTCACTGGTCCCCAGCCCCCAGCCCCTGACCCCTAGTTTCACTCCCTTGTCGAGCGGAAACAGGCTGTGCCCGCGTGGCAGAAGTGGAATGTCTCGTCCTCGAAGTCCGGCGTTTCCATCTGGATCGTCAGATGATCCACGCCGAAACGCTCCTGAAGTTTGGCGCGAAGCTCCTTTAAAAGCTCTGCCTGCGAGATAGACTCCAGGTGAATCACATGCGCGCTCAGAGCCTCGCGCCCGGAAGTGATCGTCCAGATGTGCAGGTCATGAACATCCTGCACGCCCTCAGTCTGCAAGATGGCATCCTCGACCGCGGCGAGATTAATGTGCGCGGGCGTGCCTTCCAGCAGAACGTTGGTTGACTCGCGTATCAGGTGCCAGGAGCTCCAGATGATAAGCAGGCCGATGAGACAACTGAAGAGCGGGTCGGCCGTGTACCACCCGTAAAGTGACATCAGCGCGCCCGCGATAATCGCGCCGACAGAGCCGAGCGCATCGCCTATGATGTGCAGCCAGGCTCCGCGCACATTCAGATCATCCTTGTGATCGCCGTGCAGCAGCCAGGCACAGACCAGATTGACGATGAGGCCGCCCACCGCAATCAACATCATCAGCCCGCCACGGACCTGAGGCGGCGCGGCCCAACGTTGATATGCCTCGTAAAAGATCAGAAGCGAGATCAGAATGAGGGCGACACCATTAATTAAAGCAGCGAGAATCTCCAGACGATAATAGCCGAATGTCTTGCTGGAGGTGGCGGGCCGGGCTCCGAACCAGACGGCGATCAGGGCCAGGGCGAGCGCCGCCACATCCGTCAACATGTGACCCGCGTCTGCGAGCAGGGCCAGCGAGCCTGTGATCCAGCCGCCCGCGGCTTCCGCCAGCATGTAAACGGCTGTCAGAACGAGAACAATAGTCAGGCGGCGACGACTGCGCGTTGCGCGGCCATGCGAGTGCGAGTGTCCGGCGTCGCCATGGTGATGGTGAGCCAGATCGTGCTCGTCGTTACGTTCAACGATGGTCGCCATAAAAAGAGAGATGTGCCGTTGAGCAACGCAAAAGGTGCAGTGCGCGTCCCTACTGGACGCTGGCTCTTGCGTTCCGGTTACTACTCTTCTCTAAAGCTTGCACAATGTCAGCGATGATGTCGTCTGCCGCTTCGATGCCGATGGCAAAACGCAGCGTGGCGGCCGAGACGCCCGCTGCTCGTTGCTGTTCCTCTGTAAATCCGTAGTGCGACGAATAGAGCGGATAGCTCACGAGCGTTTCCACCCCGCCGAGGCTCGGCGCGGCCTTGACCAGCTTCAGCGAGTCGAAGAAACGCTCTGCCTCCGCTTCGCCTCCCTTCAGGTCAATCGCCACGACTCCGCCGCCGTAGCCGCTCATCTGCCGTTGCGCCAGCTCGTAATCAGGACTGTCTTCGAGACCTGGATAGTAAACGCGCGCGATCCCTTCGTTACGGCTCAACGCGCGCGCTATCTTCAGCGCATTCTCGCACGAGGCGCGCACACGCATGTCCAGGGTTTTTATCCCGCGTCCCAGAAGATAGGCGGCGGCTGGGTCGAGCGTCGTGCCGAGGCGCAGGTTCAGGTGGCGCACGCGCTCGATGAACTCTTCCGTGCCTGTGATCACGCCCGCGGTCAAATCCGCATGGCCGCCCAGATATTTCGTCGCGCTGTGCATGACGGCGTCAATGCCGTGCGAGAGCGGGCGCTGCAAGACCGGGGAGGCGAAGGTGCTGTCAATGATGGAAAAGAGTTGCGCCTCGCGCGCAGCTTGCGCCGCGACTTTTAAATCAACCAGGCGGTTGATTGGATTTGCGGGAGACTCAAACCAGAAGACGCGCGTGCGCTCTCCTCTTAGCTCGGAGAGGCGCGCGATCTCTTCGATGCTGATAAAACGGGTCCGAATCTGAAAGCGGCTCAGGACTTCGGTCATGATTTTGACCGAGCCGCCGTAGATCGAATCGCAGGCTAAGACTTCGTCCCCCGCCTCGCACAAAGCCGCGAGCGCGCAAAAGGTCGCGGCCGAGCCCGAAGAGGTGACGACGGCGCTTTCGGCCCCTTCTAGCTCGGCGATTTTTCGCTCAACCTCCGAGACGGTCGGGTTCCCGTAGCGCGAGTAAAAGTAAGCCTCCTTCAGCTCGCCGCGAGCGTAGCGGCGCATCTCATCGAAGGTCTGGAAGCCGTAAGTTGACGAATGAAAGACTGGCGAGACGACTGCGCCGAAAGGCTGGCGCGAGTGCTCGCCGCCGTGCACGGCAATGGTGGCGATTGAACGGGATGTGTCTCCGCTGTGCTCGTCTGAAGCCATATACGTTCGGTTCCTCTGCTCAATGCTGCGAATGTGGCCTCTAAGATTAGCAGATTACGGCAAGGCCTGATAAGCCAAATATCGCGTACAGCCCGGGCCAGTACCGCAAGGCTACGGTTTGATACGGAGGAGAACTTTGTTGCTTGTCGCGCCTCGCAAGCTGAGGCTCACCTGCACGTCCCCGGCATTTGCGATTTCGTCGGGTAATTTGATGATCACCTGCGTGAGCCAATTAAAGAGCGGGAGAGGTCCGACATATTCAACTGCGAGCGGGTAAATTCTATGAGCGGCATCTTCGGCCTGCGCCGTGACGATGGAAAAATCCTCGCCGGTCCTCAATTCCAGGTTGAGAGCGAAAAGCATCACGCGTGTATGGCGATCCGCGCCGAAGCTGTTCGGCATTATTACCGGGAAAGGATCGCGCATCCACAAGACGGCGTCGAGCGCGAGCGCCCTCTGTGAATTATCTTCCGTAAGCAGAATTGGAGCGGGCGTTGGGGTTGGTGCAGGAGTAGCTGTTGGAGTGGGAGTGGGCGTCGGTGTGGGAGTAGGCGTTGGTGTAACTGTTGGCGTCGGAGTCGGTGTCGCTAATGGCGTCGGAACGGGGCTTGGCGTAGGCGTCACTATTGGCGTCGGCGTTGGTGTCGGGGTCGGCGTCGGACTGGGTGTGGGTGTCGGAGTAGGTGTCGGAGTGGGCGTGGGCGTTGGAGTCGGAGTAGGTGAAGGCGACGGCGTTGGTGTCGGTGTCGGTATCGGAGTGGATGTCGGTGACGGTGTCGGTGTCGGGGTTGGGGTTGGCGTCGGTGTTGGCGCAGGCGTCACATGAATATTGATTGAGCTGGACGTTTTCACCGCACCGGCGCTGTCCGTTGCTCTGGCAGTCAGTATGTAGTCGCCAGCCGGCACGTTGTTCCAGGCAATGCTGTAAGGGCTTGTGCTGTCTGTGCCGATCAGGTCAGCCCCGGCGTAGAAGTCCACGCGGTCAATTGTGCCATCATTGTCGGACGCAGTAGCGCTGACTGTGATATTTGCTGGGGCAGTGAAGGTAGCGTCTTCTGTCGGGCTAATCAGATTTACGAACGGCGTACGATTAGGTCTGATTAGCAGCGTATTCGAAACTGTGCCGCCTGGATAAGAGGCTGTGATTTTGACGTAGAGCGTCGTGTTGACCGCGCTCGTATTGATATTGAAGGTTGCTGTTTTCGCCCCCTCAGGCACAGTGATGGTTGGAGGAGTGGTGGCGATTCCAGCGTTGCTGCTCGAAAGCGTTACCTGTGTCCCACCTGTCGGCGCAGGTGTGTGTAGAGTCAGCGTGGCAGCGGACGGAGCGCCGCCGCCGAGCTCCTGTGGGTTAAGCGCGAGCGAGGTCTGCGCGCTGTTCGGAGAATTGAAGAGCGCGCTGCCCCCTTTGAACGGGCAATAGAGCGGGTCTCCGATGTTGACGATCATCCACTTTAAATATGCCGTATTCCTCAAAAGCGCATCGCCGACGTTCGCCCCTTCAAAGAGATTGCGAAAAACTCCGTCCGGATGCGCCACACCATCAAGATAAGGCTCTTCAATCGCGCCGCTAGTGACGGTGATTCCCTTGATGACGGCGTTAGCGGACCAGTTCGTGCCCCCGCGAACGTCATAGGCCGAAAGGCTGTCCGTGTGAAAGCCTATGGCTCCGGGCTTCCAGGTGAAGGCGTCGTTGTATTGATTGTAGCTGTACCAGCCAGCGTAAAGAGCCGCATTGTCGCAACGCAGCGGCGCAGGCGCGGTGCCGAACTCCGGGTCCTGGCCATCTTCCGTCACCTGAAAACCGGCGAGGCGCGCAAACTCCGCGCTCTGATGTATATCCCAGTCGCCCGAGCCGTAGCCGTAATCGTCAACCGTGTTAATGTCACCGCGATTTCTATCAAAACATCCCTGCCCTGAAAGGCCGTTCGTTTCCGCCAGCAGAGCCTTATCAACAAGCCCCTTCGCCAGATCAACGCTTGCGCCATCGAGTCGCCAGACAGAGTAGAGATGTTTTGATGAAGGCTGCTGACGGTAATCTGCTAAAGAGACGAAAGGCTGATAGACGTGGCCCTGACTCTGCGCCTCAGCAAAATAGTCGTGTTGCGCTGCCGGGCTCCGCCCGCCGGAATATTCATCCCAGATGTCTGCTATCTGCTGGTCAATTGTGACGGCAGGCGCGCCTGCTTTGTAAGGCGTCTGGTAGGCAAAGACTATGTAAAGTATCTTGTCCCGGCCTATTGCGTTGAGGCAATTCTTAATCGGGATTTTGATAACCGTGTCGAATTGATTCCAGTCGCTGATGTAATAATTGGTGGGAGAATTGATCGCACACTTATTGACCGCCGGAATCCCGCGCTTCTGGATGTAGTAATCCGCGACTTCGAGAGACTGCGGCACGTTCTGGTTATAGACGACCAGCACTCTTTCATTGAGCGGGATAGCTTGAGCGGCGCGCGTAATCGAGCGGCTTGAAGCGAAGTTCGTCAGAACGACCCAGATCATTATCCAGGCCAGAACGAACCCCGGGCCAAGCGAGCCTCTGATGACTGCAATGAAGGCTTTTGGGCGCTGCTTGCGACGCATCACAGTTCTCTACGAACAAGGGTGAGCCTTGAAGGTAGGACTGTTGCGCCCGATGTGTCAACCCTGATGTTAAATCGCGGCGATGTTGAGGGCGGCGTTAAAGTCGTTGTAGAGATCGTTGTAATCGCGCAGCGTCCGTTCGAGGGCGCGCGGCAGATGTTCTATCTCTGACGTGTTGATGACCAAATTGACGTTGTGGACGAAGGCCGCATGTGTGTCGAGAGTTCTGACTGTCGGAGAGAGGAGCACGAAAATGAGGCGGCGGCGCTCCGCTGGCCGCAGCACGTTAATCTCGCTGGTGACAAAGGCCGCGCCTTGCTCGACCGCGTCGAATTCTGATTCGAGGATCACGATATCCATCTTCTCTTCGCGCATCCGCTCGATGGCCTGCGAAGTGTCCTCCGCGACATAAACCTGGTATTTCTCGTCCACCAGAGAGCGCGCGATTGTTTCCCGCCTGGCGGGCACGACACAAAGGAGCACGCGACGATGCTCCCACTTGAGCCGCGACGCGCTGCGCACTTTTCCGCTGGTAGGCGCGCCCTGTTGCAACAGTTCCGCAAGCAACCGTGCCAGATCATTCGGCGCGACCGGGGAGGCTCCGCCGTAAGCCTTAACTTCCTCTTCGTCGCCGGATGTATCCGGCTTAAAGACAGGGGCTGCCATCGGCGGATTGAACCGCGCATTATCGAGCGCCGGTGTATCGCCGACGCCGAGGGCGCTCTGCTGCCCGCCGGAATTGGCGACCGGCTGCCCGTGAATAATGCTCTGGCATTTCGGACAGCGGACCGTGAAGGGGCGCGAAGGGACCTTCGCGTCATCGAGCTGCAGGCGCGTTGTGCATTGAGAACAGACTACAATCATGGGCTTCGTAAAATATATCTCGAAAGAGTTTCGTAAATGCCGTAACGTCATCTCCGACGAACGGCGCGTTAACGTTCTTACTCGATGGCGCTCAGCATCGAGCCGTAGTCCTGGAAAGCTCCGACCGGGGTTTTACCATTTTCGCGGCGGATGTAGTCCTCGGACGAAGAGAGACCTTTGAGCGCCAGCAGAAGATTATTCTGGTTCGTGGCGAATGCCAGGCCGTCTTCCATCGTCACGATCTGGCGTTCGATCATGTCTTTGATGACACTGTCGAAGTCCTGCATGCCGTCTATCTTTCCGTCGCGCATCGCGTCCAGCAATGACTTGCCTTCCGATTCGCCCTCCTCGATATACTCGCGCGTGCGCGGGCTGGATTTGAGAATCTCCACGGCGGCGACCCGGCCCCGCCCGTCGGCTCGCGGAATCAGCCGCTGCGAAACGATGTAACGGAAGGTTTGGGCCAGCCGCGTTCTGATGACCTTCTCCTCATTCTTCGGATAGAGGCCGATGATGCGGTCTATGGATTTCGAGGCGTCAATCGTGTGCAGCGTCGAGAGGACGAGGTGGCCCGTCTCGGCTGCTTCCAGGGCGATCTCCGTCGTCTCGAAGTCGCGCATCTCGCCGATGAGGATTACTTTCGGGGCCTGGCGCAGGGCGGCGCGCAGGGCCGAGGGGAAGTCCTTCGTGTCGGAACCCACCTCACGCTGATTGATTGTGGAACTCTTGTGCGTGTGGAGAAACTCTATCGGGTCTTCGATGGTGACGACGTGGTAGTGCTTCGTCTCATTAATGATGTCTATCACGGCCGCGAGCGTAGAGCTTTTGCCTGATCCGGTAGGGCCAGTCAACAGCACTATCCCATTACGCAGTTCTGCGATCTCCGCGAGCTGGGATGGAAGATTCAGGGACTGTAGACTCGGGATTTCGGTCGGGATAACGCGCATCACGATTGAGTAAGAGCCGCGCTGCTGAAAGATGTTGACGCGAAATCGCATGCGCGAGGGCAGGCTGTAGCTCAGGTCCGCCGTGCCCGTGTGCGCCAGGCGCTCGGCGGCTTCCGCGTTGCCCTGCATCAGAGTCATCGCAATAATCTCTGTCTGGTAGGGCAACAGCTTTTGTAAGCCTAATGGCTGGACTGGCGTCAGCTTCCCGTTAATCTCGACCTGCGGCGGCTGGCCGACGCTGAAGTTGAGATCGCTGATTTTGTCTGAAACGAGCAACATTCGCTCGATAATTGGCGGCAGGTCAAAGAAGCTCATTCGGGATAGCACTCCGTGGATGGAAAGCGACCGGGGGAGTAGTGCGCAAAAGGCAAGTCTTTCGATTTTAAGCAGCGGGCAATGCTGAGTCAGGCGCCTTCATTATGACCCCCGACAAGATACGATTGTCGCGTATAACTCGGCCAAACGCAAGAAAAAAGTGTTGGCCCCAACGATTTTAACTGAATTTCTGAGGGTTTTGATTAAAGGCTGGTCAAAATCTCCCGCGTGCGCTCTTCAATCAAAGTAGGGTCGGCCAGAAGAAGGCTGATGATGGCGACCGCGTCTGCCCCAGCGGCGAGCACATCCCTGATATTTTCAAGGCCGATTCCACCGATGGCGACGAGCGGAATCGTGCCTGTTTCTTGCCGGACGCGACGCAATTCGTCCAGGCCCACGACCGGGTCCGGATTCTCCTTCGACGAGGTCTCAAAGATCGGGCCGATGGCTATGTAGTCAACGGGCAGGCGCGCAGCTTCTCTGGCCTGCTCGACCGTGTGCGTGGAGAATCCTATGATGGCCTGTTCGCCTAAAAGCTCGCGCGCCGCTTCCGGGGGCAGATCATCCTGGCCTAAATGGACCCCATCGGCCGAAATCGCAAGGGCAATGTCAACGCGGTCGTTAATGATCAGGAGCGTGCCAAGCGCTCGGGCAAGCTTCAAGGCATCTTCTGCCTCTTTGTAAAACTCGCGCGGCGCGAGATGTTTCTCACGCAGCTGAATAAAATCGGCCCCGCCCGCGCTCAGGCGTTGCACCTGCTCGGCATGCGAAAGACCGGAGAGGCGTGCGTCCGTGATCGGGTAAAGTTTCGGCAGCTTAATACTCAACGAAGAGCCCCGCCGTGAGAAAGCTGAAAGTTAATGAAAGCCCTTGACGTCGTCGTCGGTTCACTGTTTCCTATTCGTCCCCGCGTCCATCGCCGGCGCGGTAAGCCAGGAGACGATCACCTTTCGAGACATAAAGGAACCCTGTGGTCTCGTCCATGATGAAACGTTCGTCCGGATCGCTCAAACGAATCCTGATGTCTGTGCGTCCCGTATGAATGTTGACGCCCGCGAGACCGTTACCGCCCATCCCTTTCAGGTCCGTGTAGAAATACATCCAGCGCCCACGCAATGCGGCCAGGCGTTCTCGACGCCAGAAGAATCGCGCGAGCTTATCAAACTGGTTCGCGGGGTCTATGCGGTCCAGCAGGCGCTCTTCAACGTCAACGGACGGGCGCGTGACTCTGGGCCGCGTTGATAACCCCTGCGCACCTCCGCGCAGGCGCGCGGCTATGCCGAAAGGGGTGAAGCGGTTCACCACATAATCGCGCGCTTGATTAGTCGCGAGCGTCGTCAAGCTCGGCATGGAGACGCGAGAAGCGAGCCCAGACCAGCGCAAACCGGTTGCGGCCCGCGCAAGCTGCACGCCGCGAAAGGCGGTCGTCGCCGCGCCGCCGTAGCGAAAGTAGAGCGAGGCGGCGCGGGCTGCAATCGCCGCGACGGTCCTGAAGAAACCTCGCCCGGGCGGAGTGTAACGAGCGCGCCAGACTTGCCGACCGCCCGTGGTCTCGAAGGCCGCGATTTCATTACGCCCGCCGACGACCGCCTCCCCGCGCTCATTTATCAACACGAACTCGGCGGCTTCAATCTCATGGGATGTTTTTGCGCGCCGCTTCCCCGTTCGCGCATCAATCAGGATGAGATCGTCGCGGTCCGCAATGATGACGGTCGAGGGTTCAGGAAGCGCGATATTCGTAATCCCTTTGTCCGCGCCTTTGTAGCGCCAGAGGACTTTGCCCGTACGTGCATCAATCGCACTGACTCCGTAAGGGCCGCGCTCTCGCGTCTCGCCGTCGCGAAGCTGCGTGAACTGCCCGCCTGTTCTGACGTAAAGCACACCGTTCGCTGTCAGCATCATCTCGGGCGTCAGCCCCAAATCTTTGGCTTCCCAGATTTCTTTGCCTGTCTCGCGCAGGACCGCGCGCAAGTGACCGCGCCCCGAAGAGTAAATGAACTGCCCGTCGAAGATGGGATCGGCTTCCGTTAGCGCCAAACCCTCTTCGTTAACGCGGAAGCGTTCACGCTGTCGCTCCTTTCCAGTCTGCGCGTCGAGCGAAGCGATACCTTCGTAGAAGAGGTACAGGCGTCCATCCAGAAAGACGGGTGGGTGATAGTTGTCGAGCGTATACTCCGTCTCCGCACCTTTGTCCTCGCTCCAGCGCACGGGCATCATCTCGACTTCGCTCTCGACCTTGTACTCCCACAACTGCTCGCCAGACTTGAGATCAAAGACATGAACGACGGGGCGACGCTTGAAATCGTCGCGAGCTTTATCCCTGGCATCCTTCACGAAGACTGCTGCGAGCAGATGGCTGTTCGGGTCCACAGCCATCTGCATCACGCCGCCCTTCACCTTATCGCTCTGCCACAAGGCGTCGCCCGTGAACAGGTCCACGGCCTCGACGCGCGTGCGGTTATCCTTCTCGAAGCTGAGGAGCAGAACGTCTGTGCCCGGAACGAGCGCAACGTCAGTCTCGCCCAGGCGCACGTTTTTACGGCGCCACAGCACGTCGCCCGTCTCGCCACCCACGGCGTAGAGAGACTTTTCCGTCCCGACGATGAGCACGCCCAATTCCGTCATCTGATAAAAGCGGACCGCGCCGTCAAACTTCGCGGACCAGTCCGGCGCGGCAAGAGCCTGGCTCGCGGTGGAGAGCATGAGGACGAGAGAAAACAGAAGAGCCTGCCCTCCCAATTTTTGTAACAGCCTTGATGACATATAATTCAACCCTCTGAAATTCCAAGATGCGTGCCCGCACGAGTCGCGTTGTTTTGGGGAGAGCAGGAAATGAGCGAACGTAGAGATGATACAACGGAAGAGCCTGAGACGTCCCGCGAAGAGCGCCAGCGCCAGCCCGGCAGCTATTATTACGACGATTCAACCGGCTATGAGATCTATGATCCCGAGAAGGATGAGGAAGAAGACGAGGAAGAGTTGTAGGGGCAGGGGCAGCCCTGCCCCTACATTATGATTCTTTCCGTTTCGGCCTTTCGTTGGCTCGCAGCACACGCTTACGCAGGCGAATGGTTTGCGGCGTCACTTCGACCAGCTCGTCGTCGGCGATGAATTCCAGCGCCTGTTCGAGCGAGAGGTCCTTGACGGGCACAAGGCGCATCGCCTCGTCCGCCGTCGAGGCGCGCATGTTCGTCAGCTTCTTCTCCTTGACGGCGTTGACATCCAGGTCCACCGCGCGAGCGTTCTCGCCGATAATCATGCCCTCATAGACGCGCGTCCCCGGACGGACGAAGAGCGTCCCGCGTTCCTGAAGATTGAAGAGCGCGTAGGTCGTCGTCTCGCCCATGCGGTCCGCCACGAGCGAGCCCGTCGAGCGCCCGCGCATCTCACCTACCCATTCCCCCCAGCGCAGGAACAGAGTGTTGAGCAGCCCAGTCCCTTTCGTCTCCGTCAGAAACTCGTTGCGGAAACCGATGAGTCCGCGCGACGGCGTTTCAAACTCAAGGCGCACGCGGCCCGTGCCATGATTGACCATCTTCATCATCTGCCCTTTGCGCCGCCCCATCGCTTCCGTGACGACGCCGATAAATTCGTCCGGGCAATCCACGACGACCTGCTCGATTGGCTCAAGCGTTTTGCCGCCGTCCTTGCGCGTCAACACCTCTGGTTTCGAAACCTGTAGCTCGTAGCCTTCGCGCCGCATCATCTCAATCAGGATGGCGAGTTGTAGTTCGCCACGCCCCGATACCTTGAATTGATCCGGCGACTCCGTCGCCTCGACGCGGATGGCGACGTTACCCAAGATTTCCTTATCGAGCCGCTCCTTAATCTGCCGTGAGGTGACGAACTTTCCTTCGCGGCCCGCGAACGGCGAATTATTGACGCCGAAGATCATTGAAATCGTCGGCTCGTCAACGGCGATTACGGGTAGCGGCTGCGGGTTATCCGCGCTCGTGATGGTCTCGCCGATCTCTATGTTCTCAATCCCGGCGAGCGCCACGATGTCGCCCACGCTCGCGCGGTCCACAGCCTCGCGCTTCAGACCTTCGAAGACGTAGAGCTGAGTGACGCGTGTCTTCTCAATCGTGCGATCGCGCTTGACGATGGCGATCTGGTCGCCGACGGCAATCTCCCCGGAGAAGATGCGCCCGATGGCGAGGCGGCCCACATAGTCGCTGTAATCGAGGTTCGCCACGAGAAGCTGCAAAGAGTCGTCCCGCAGCGCCTTTGGAGCGGGGATGGTTTCAACTATCTGCTCGAACAGCGGGCGCAAGCTTTTCGATTCATCCGTGAGATCCTTCTTCGCCACACCCTCGCGTGAGATGCTGTAGAGAATCGGGAACTCTATCTGCTCGTCCGTCGCGTCCAAATCGAGGAACAACTCGTAGATTTCATCAACCACCTCGGCTGGGCGCGCGTCCTGTCTGTCAATCTTGTTTACGACCGCGATGGTCGGCAGCCTGGCTTCCAGCGCTTTACGCAGGACGAAGCGCGTTTGCGGCAGACATCCTTCCGCAGCATCAACCAGAAGCATGACGCCGTCCACCATCTTCAAAACACGCTCGACTTCCCCGCCAAAATCTGCGTGGCCCGGCGTGTCTACTATATTTATCTTCACATCGCCGTAGCGCACGGCAGTATTTTTCGCCATGATGGTGATGCCGCGCTCGCGCTCCAAATCCATCGAATCCATCACGCGTTCCCTGACCTGCTCATTCTCGCGAAACGTTCCGGCCTGCTTGAGCATCGCGTCCACGAGCGTCGTCTTGCCGTGATCAACGTGCGCAATGATAGCTATGTTGCGAATGCTGTTGCTCTTTAGAGTCATAATCCCTCTGCTATAGATAAAGATGTCACATTTTTCCGCTAAGCGCGAAAACGATTATATTACCACGAGTTTGAGAATTATTCCTTGCCAGGCTGGACCTCAGGCAGGGTCTATTCATTTTCGAAATTGAGGGAAGTAGAGAAACAGGACTATCCACGAAGCCACACGAAATCTCACGAAACAACCCACAGCCATTTCGTGAGGTTTCGTGTTACTACGTGGATTGTTCCTTGTTCTGATGAGAATGAATAGACCCTGGGACCTCAGGAGGGGAGCGCTATACAGAGGAAAGAGAGTGGCTACACGCAGCCGCGCCACATAGCCACTACGTATCAGCTCATCTTCGATCCCTGGCTCTCGAAAGCCGCTGTTTGTCGGAGAGCTTCGTAAAGCACGATGGCGACCGCGGTAGCTAAATTGAGACTGCGCACCTTCGGATTGAGTATCGGGATTTTAAGACATCTTTCCCAGTTCGCACGCAGCAACTCTTCCGGCAGGCCACGTGTCTCGCGCCCGAAGACCAAACAGTCATTCGACTCGAAACGCCAGTCCATGTACGACCTTTCGGCCTTCGTCGTTAAATAGATGAATCTGGCGCCGGGCAGCTCTTCCGAGAGGGATGCCAGGTCGCGGTGGCGCTGGAGCGAGACCTCCGGCCAGTAATCTAACCCGGCGCGGCGCACGGCACGATCATCAAGGCGAAAGCCCGTCACGCCAACAATATGTAAAGGCACAGATGTGGCCGCACACAGGCGGGCGATATTGCCTGTATTTGGCGGTATTTCCGGCTCGACGAGCGCGACGCGAAGCATAAAAATAGTAACAAGTGACGCATCACAGATGACAGGACAAAAGCCTCACGCTTGTCACCTGTCACTTGTTACCTGTGACGCGCTTGTAATCGTCTTCCAACCTCACGATGTCATCTTCACCAAGATACTCGCCGAGTTGGACTTCGATGAGTGCTAAGGGATCTGTGGACGAATTGCCGAGGCGATGATTGGTTTCAGGTGGAATGTGGATATGCTCGCCTTCTTTGAGCTGCAACTCGCGCTCGCCGCAGACAACATCAGCGACGCCTTTAATGACTACCCAATGTTCTCCGCGTCTTGAATGACGTTGAAGGCTCAAACGTGCGCCGGGGTTGACTTCAAGTATCTTAACTTTGTAGCCGTCGCTCTCCTCCAGCACTTCATAACGCCCCCACGGCCTTTCGTCGGTTTCCCCTCGCACCGCTCATACACCTCCTGAGTTTGTTTCAACCAGCGCAATGAAGTTTCAGACTCACAACCGTTGAACATCAAGATAACGAAGTCACGCTCTGGCGTGCAAGAAGAAAGGAACGGCGCGCTTTTGTTGAAGCATTCGCCGTTCCTTTCTTAATGGCCGCGTGCGGCCAAGTGTATTGCGTGCGCCTATGGAAGGTTGATGTCCTTGGAGTCGAGTTATCTCCTCTTCGTGCCAGCCTTCTTCGAGCCGCCGGCCTTCTTCGAGCCGCCGGCCTTCTTCGAGCCACCGCCCTTCTTTGAGCCGCCGCCCCCCTTCGGGTAGCCGCCCTTTGAACCCTTTGATCCCTTCGAACCGCCTTTACCACCTTTTTTAGTTGCCATAGGTTGTTGCTGCTCCTTTTCAATTTGATGTTACGGCCACAAGATACTGTGTTAATTTTCTTCTTGTGGCCTAGAGTAAGCGGCGCACAACATGTTGGTATATAAACTTAAAGCGTGAAGATGTCAACAACTTTATCCTTGTTATTAAAAAATTTTTTGGAGCATCGTCAATTCTTTTCAACGAACTCATCTTGAGTCTTCGATGAACTTAATTTCTCACCTTCATCAACACAACAACATTAACTCTTCAATGAAGACGAACTGCGAAGATCGTGTTTTAGTTTTCGATTAATTGAGATGAAGATTAGTGGAATGATGTCTCATCTGAAGAAAGGAGTGAAGACCCACCTGTCGTGTCGCTCGATGCCGTAATAAGTGATGACTGATTTTCGTCGGCTGCGACTGGCGACGCCGATAAACGGTCCCGATGAGTTTGCGGAATCATCTTCACCGCCGGGCGCTTCCTCTTCAACTCCAGCATCGAGGACATTGGCAACAGGTGGAGGTGCGCCCCCGGCCGCTTGCAGAAAGGTTGCATCACTCGTATTCACTTGCCGGCCGGCGTAAGCGATGACGTCGCGTTGAAATTGCAGGAAAGAGGCGTCGGTCCTTTTGATTAATCTCCATTCGCCATCGCCCTCGCCTGATAGCGGATCACGTGCAGCGGAGGGGCGCAGGACCTGAATTTTTTGCGTGCCGCGAGGGACACCTTCGAGCAATTCATCCATTGAAGTCGGCAAACGATGCGCCGGGTGTAATCTCACGTACATACGAATCGCTTCCGCGACCTGCTCGCCTCGCCAGATGGCCTCCTCCTCAAGCGAGCGCTGCGTTTGCTGGCGTATGCTCGGAGCTGCGCTAACAAGCATGAGCGCCATGATCGTCATCAGCGCCAGGACGGCGACGAGCGTGTAACCCTGTTCGCCGCGCCGCCGCGAGTGCTGCGGCAGGCCGGACGAGTTACGGCTATCGCACGACTCCAGCGGAATCGGATTATGGCTCTGTGTCATCGTCATTCGGTGGAGGCGGAGTCTGCGGGCGCATTTGGCCCGGCGCTCCGGAACTGTCGGTCACGAGAGGCAGTTTATGCTTAATCTGAATGGCCGTGTCGGTGAGCACGACTTCGCGCACCGAGATACTGGTGACGCGGAAACGGCCGCCGACGAGGTCGCCGCGCTGGACGTTTAGCAGTTCTTTCCCGTTCTTCTCCCTCAGGATGCCTGTGTCATTCGAGCCCGGACGGGTGATGACTCCGACCAGGACAAAATTCGGCACGGGCGCTGGCATCACGTTGAGCGTCGCCGTGTTGGAGAAGAGTTTCCCGTCGCGCGACTGAACTTTCACTTCGCGCCCGCCTTCGAAGCTGATCAGCTGTGCGGGAACTTTCGTGGAAAGTTGCTGCGGGCTGATGAAGCGCGTCTGCAATTCTGCCCCGCCCATGTAGATGCGTGTCTCTGGCGTGAACTTGTCGCCAGTCACGTCTAAATTGAAGTCGCCCGTGTGGGCGTAAACATTAACAGGCGAAATCGAAGAGAGAACCACGTTGGGTATCGGGGGGGGCGGCGTCGGTATCGGCGTCGGGACGACAGCCGGGGCCGGCGTCGGCGTCGGCGGAATATAAAAGGCAAAGATGTTGCGCCCCGCTTCAGGAACAGCCGGCGGAGTTTGAACGTCGGAGATTGGCCGCAGCACTTCATCCGCAGGCTGGTCAGGCAGCTTACTCTCGGCTACCGTTGTCGTCTTCTTCTTACTCGTGTTCGTATTGGATGTTTTAGTGGATGACGACGAACCCAGAAACATATAGGCCAAAGCGATAACTGCGATTGCGCCGAGCACAATCGCGACGATCATCTTGTTGCGCTCCGCAGGAGTTTTGCCTTTAGCTGTTGCCATAAAATCACCCGCCCGTTAACGGGCCTCGCTCGCAGGCTGCTCTGCCATTTCGCCGTTCACTTCGCGCTGAAAATAGGCGGCCATGTCAATCTTGAGACTGACAAGCGTCGAGCGCGGGGCAGGTCCTCCGGGGGGACCTGCCGCGTTGTCCGCGTCCGAAGCCCTTTCGAGTTCGACGGCATTAATAATGATGAATTGATTGCTCGATTCGATGTCTCGCACGAAGTGGCGCAAGTTGGCATACTGGCCTTCGACCGTGACCGTCACGCCGATACCCGGATAGAGGCTCTGTAATTTCGCGCTCCCTCTGGCACGCTGCTGCGCGGTCGGCGCCTTAGCCTCAAGATAAGTGTAGGACGGCCCCGAGGTGTTGCGCAGATTGTTACCGCGTATCAGTTGAATCAGCACGTTGTAGAGAATGATACGTCCCTGATCGCGGCCTGTCAGCCGCTCCGTCTCAAATTTTTCCAGGCTCTCGCTGATGCGGCTCACGCTGTCTTGCGTCGTCCCTTTCACGTCGAGGTCCTTCTGCAAGGTGCTCAGCTTCTCCTGCAATCGGGCGCGGTCACGTTGCGCCGTGGAGAGGCGCGATTGTGCGGGGCTGTAAAAGTACAAATAAGTGAAGATGACGGCGAGCACCATAATCGCGCTCGCGGCAAGCCCGGCGAGCTCCGCGACTCCGACCATGACGCTTCGCTGCCGCGATTGCCGCAGCCTGTCAACGCGAATGCGGATCCTCTCGCGCCGCGCCGTAGCGTTCTTCTCTGTCGCCTGATTATTGCTCATCGCACTCCCAGGTTCATGGCCTGTTCGGGATTGGCCGTCGCGACGTTGTCGCTTCCGGTTTCGCTGACGGGCGCGCTCACACGCGGCTGGTAAATAACATCAAGCGTTGATTCCGTCTCGTTCGCGTTCCTCTCCTTGGAGAGATTCTGTTCGACCAGTTGCGCCCTGAAGATGCCCGCTCGATCCATCTCGCTGATCATTGCGGTGACGTCAGCGGGGTTCTTGCTGACGACGATAAGGTCTAAAGCGGCAATAGTCCGGCCGCCGCGTAAGGCAACGTCGCGGACGCTGATGCGCTTGACGCGGACGCTGGCGGGCAGAGCCGCTTCGAGGTCCGCGAACAGACGCGCCCAGGAGAAGCGCTTGTGGTCAACGAGCGATTGCGCTGCTTGCAGGCTTTCCTGCTGCTCTGGCGTCAAAGCCTGTTTGATCTCCGCGGCGCGGCGTTCGAGCGCGTTTATCTGCTGCTGCTCGCTGTTGACCTCGCGCTCGACTTCCATGGCTCGCCTGTTCGTCTGGGTGCTATTGCTGATCATCAGGGCGAGCGCCAGCAGCGAGGCGACAGTGATGACGCCCGCGATTGTCCAGGGCAAAGCGCGATTGCGAAAAGGCTGGCTGGCGAGATTAAGATTAGCGCTCACTTTAAACTTACCCGTCCCGCTTAAATACTGTGGAAAGTGCTCCACTCCAACAGACCGAGAAAGCATACCGCGTGCGCTTCCCGGGGCGCAACCGCGCGCGTTTCGCGGCCTTTCAAGCTCGCCTGCCATCACTTACACGCAAAGAACGAAAGCGGGTTGCGGAAATTGCCGTAGAATGATGAGGACTTGGACCGTAAAGCGTGGATTGAAAGATGCGGGTTCTCCAGGAGCACAAGGGGTTCAGTCTGCTCTCGCTGGGAGAGGCGACTGTTGCTCGTCTTCCGCAGGCGAGTGGCTGTAGGCGCAGACGCGGTTGCGCCCCTCTCGCTTGGCGCGGTAGAGAGCCGTGTCCGCGAGTTCGACCAACTCAATCGGGTCCTGTGCGTCGTCAGGGTAGGAGGCCACGCCGATGCTGATCGTAATCCGCAGCGTCCGCTGCTCAAGCTCTGCGGAGCCGTGCCGCGTGGCTGCAAAAAGGTGCTCCTCAATCCCTGTGCGGACGCGCTCGGCAGCAATAATAGCCTGCGCGTACTGCGCGTCGAGCAGGAAGGCCGCGAACTCCTCGCCGCCAAAACGCGCGGCCACGTCGCCCGCGCGCAGAGCACGCATGATAACCGCGCCGACCTCCTCCAGAGTTTGATTGCCGACGAGGTGGCCGTAAGTGTCGTTGACCGTTTTGAAATGGTCAAGGTCCATCATCAGCACGCAGAAGGGGCGCGACTCCGCTTCGGCGCGCGCGGCCTCGCGTCGCAGTTCGGAGAAGAAAGACTTGCTCGTCAGCAATCCCGTCAGCTCGTCATGCACGAGGAGGCGATGGATCTGGCGCTGAAACTCGCGATCAATCTCGTCGAGCATGTCGAAGCGCAGCATGTGCTCGCCGATGACGATTTTGTCGCCGTCCTGCAAGAGAGTGTCCGTAATCAACTGGCCGTTGACAATCGTGCCGTTGGTCGAGCCCAGGTCCGTGATGCGGTAAAGCGCGAAGCCCGTTTCGGGGTCGCGCTCGGTCGTGACGCGCGCGTGGAGACGCGAGGCGCGGGCGTCGTTGACGCGCACGTCCGCTTCGAGGGCGCGCCCCAGAATGACCTCGTCGCGCTCAAGCGGTATGGGTACGGCGAGCAATTCGCCGCGCAGGAAGACGAGGGCGGGGCGGCGGTCCCTTCCGCGGCCTGGGACCTCCAGCGTATCTTTGGCGAACTCTTCGCTCAAATCAGTCTGCTACCGAACCGTCCGGGTTGGGCTAAAAACAGCACGCTCATCTTAGCTTGCTGGAGGGCACGGCGGCAATACAGTTGTTTGCGAAATGCGAGCTTGTCGAGTGAGCGCGCTTACTTCTATAATTGTCCGCGCTGCTTGCATCAACTGCACATGGCGAAAAAGAGTCTTTGCATAACGCGCGCCGTTTGCAGAGAGTGAGCACATTTAGAGGAATAACCGAATTGAAAGAAGAACTAACAGAGGCGGCGTGCCCCTGGGCCACGCAGGAACTATCGGTCGAGCGCGTCGCCGAAGCGCGGCTGCCGACGGAAGTCGGCGAATTCAAGATCGCTGGCTATCGCTCGCGTCTGAGCGACGAGGATTTCATCGTCCTCTTTAAGGGCGAGCTGCGCCCCGAGCTGCCGACGCTCGTGCGCATCCACTCGCAGTGTTTGACGGGCGACGTGTTCGGCTCTACGAAATGCGATTGCGGCCGTCAACTGAGGCGCGCCATGGAGTTGATTGAGGAAGAGGGGCGCGGGGCAATCGTCTACCAGCTACAGGAAGGGCGCGGCATAGGCATCCTCAATAAGATTCGCGCTTACGCCCTTCAGGACGAAGGCGCGGACACGGTGGAAGCCAACGAGCGTCTGGGGCTGGCCGTGGACCTGCGCGAGTATCGCCAGTGCGCTGAAGTCCTCTTCGACATGGGGCTCTGTCAGGTGCGCGTGATGTCTAACAACCCTCTGAAGCTGCGCGCGCTTGAAGAGGCGGGACTGAAAATAGTCGAGAGAGTTTCCATCGAAGTCGAGCCGCCGGAATCCGCCGAACACTACCTCAGGACGAAGAAGGAGAAGATGGGACATCTGCTGAAGTTTAATGTCTAGCCGCCTCTTCGTCGCAGATTAAAGCCACAGAGGCCGCGAACTACGTGAACGTAGTTCGCGGCCTCTGTGGCTTTAATCAAGAAACGGACTAATCTAGCCTTTGCTGCGTAGGTCTTTGATGGCCGCCCGCAGTTTCTCCGCGTCCGGCGCTTTGGGCGCGAGCTTCAGATAGGTTTCGAATTCATCGGCGGCGCGCTTGTACTCTTTATTCCCCCAGTAGATTCCGCCCAGATAACGGTGGGCCTGTGCGACCTCGTCCTTACCAGTGCTGGCCGCGGCCTCCAACTCCTTCTGGGCTTCTGTATATTTCGCCACATCGAATTGTTTGGTCTTCTCGTCGCGGCTGAGATTCAGCAGGGCGATGCCCAGGTACATGTGCGCCGTGGGAATAGCGACGTTCTTCGTCAACACCTGGCGCAGCTCCATCTCGGCCTCATTAAACTTCTTCTGATTGAGCAGGGCGATGCCGTAATTGAGCCTGATGGCGATGTCATTGGGCGAGAGCTTCAGCGCGGCCTGTAGAGACTCTGCGGCTTTGTCGGCCTGCCCGAGGCGCAGGTACTGCGCCCCCAACTCGCTCAGAGCCTGCTGGAAATCCGGGTAGGCGGAGACGGCGCCGCTCAAGTGCTCCGCGGCCTTCTTGCTGTCGCCTTTCGCAGCCGCTTCCATCCCCTTACTGTAGAGATCGCGCGCCGCCCTGGGTATTTTGGAGAAAGCATCCGCGGTGCCCTTCGGCCTGAGAGTGATCGCGAGATTTATTATCCGCCCGCCGACACTCGCTGCTCTATCTATCGAAGCGTTCTCAACGGCGTTGTCAAACTCTTTCCCGCCCTCGATGGTGACGGTGTAATTCCCGGACCGCACGCGATTGAAGGCAAAGGCCCCGTCCTCGTCCGTCGTGGTGCTTTGATCTGTTGTGTCAGCGCTCCTGAGTACGACCCGGATGCGCTTGCCTTCCTTCGGCTCGAATGGGAAATAGACGCGGCCTTTAATCGTATGAATGCCGTCGTTTGCATCGGGAAGTCCGCGGGTGCTGCCCACACCGCCTTGAGCGAAAGCCACCGCGCAGGAGATGAGAAGCAGGAGCATTGGGGAGAGGATAAAAGTGAATATCTTTCGATGGGCAAACAATCTGCTGAATGCGAGAGACATTTCGGCAAACTCCTTTTCAATTATCGCTTAATCGGGAATAGGGTGAGGAATGACCGACCTTCAACTGCGAATCAAAGCTTGTCCGGGAGCGAATCGCCCGCCTATCCCTTCTGTTTATTGCGCAGGTCCTTGATCGTGGCGCGCAAGCGCTCCGCGTCTGGAGCTTTCGGCGCTAACTGCAAATACTTTTCCAGCTCATCCGCCGCGCGCTTGTGCTCGCCATTATGCCAGTATATCCCGCCCAGATAGTAGTGCGGAAGACTCAGGTTATCGCCGCCAACATCGAGGGCGCGCCGCAACGCCTTTTCCGCCTCGTCGTATTTGCGGAGGCTGATGAGCGCGATGCCCAGATACATGTGGGCGGGCCACGATGCGTCGTTCTTCTTCAGAGCCAGCCGCAACTGCACCTCCGCCTCGGCCGTCTCTTTTTTCTCCAGAAGCGCGATTCCGTAGTTGAGGCGCGGCGTGAATTCGTCCGGCTTGATTCTGAGGGACGCGCGGAGCGCTTCAAGGGCTTTGTCCACCTGCCCCAGCCTCAGATACTGCACGCCGAGCTCGTTGAGGGCTAAGGCGAATTCCGGGTAATAGCTGAGCGCCGCCCTCAAATGCTCGACGGCCTTTTTGTTGTCGCCCGCCTGAATCGCTTCGAGCGCTTTTTCATAAAACTCGACCGCAGGCTTCGGGAGATTAGCCAGAGCGGCATTGACCAGACCCGGCTTGGAGCCCGAACGGCCTTGCTTCGGGCGCAGATTGACGATGACATTAAAGGTGCGCGGGACGTTGGCGCGCGCGATTTCCGCGCTCGAAAGGTTGCGTCCTCGTAGTCCTAAGGCCTCTATGACGACAGTCTCTCTGGCCGTCTCATAATCTCCGCCGGCGTCCACAGTCAAATAATAGGAGCCCGGAGAGAGAGCTTTAAAAGTGAAGGACCCGTTGAGGTCAGCGATGAGATTGAGTCTCTCGGAACTCGTGCTCTCCAGTGTCACCTTGACAGCGGTCGCGTCCGAGCGACGGCCCGACGGGAAATAGATGCGCCCATGAATGGTGTTGCTTCCGCCCGTGCCCGTCGTTTCCACGCCGCCTTGCGCCAGGACGGAGGGCGAACAGATCAAGAGCAGAAGGGCTATCGCCAGAGACTGAAGAGAGTAGTAAAGCAAGCTGTGAACGCTGGTCCGAGCCGTAGGGAGAAACATTTTTCGCCAACTCCTTTCTCAAACGGCCAAAGGTCTAGATTCGGGGCTAATGATGAGCGCTCTCGGGGTTAACAGAGTATCACTAAAAAAGAAGAGGGAGAAGCGCATCTTTGATACGCTCCTCCCCGCAAAAGCCTTCGCGTGCCTGCGCTTTTTATCACAGGCACGTGAAAGCAAGCAGTTTAGAACTGGAATTTGATGCCCAGTCTCAAGGACGACGGGAACTGGAAGATCGTTCCCGCGCCGTAGAACGGGTTGCGGAACTGGTTCGCCGGAACGTTCGCGACGCCCGGGATACCAGAGTTGATGGAGAACGTCTCATCCAGACGAATTGCGCGCTGGTTGTTGAAGACGTTGAACCAGTCAACCTGGAACCGCAATTGACGATTCTCACCGAACTGAATCGGGTAGTAAGCGTTCAGGTCCAGATTGTAGGTCGTCGGCGTGCGTGTGCCGCCGATGCTGTCAACCCTGTTCGGGAAGCCAGGAATGTTGGCGTTCACGGTCGGAACGACAGCCGTGCCGCGCGGGACGCCGAAGCCTTCGTTGTTGCCGTAGACTTCGTGCGGCGTGAGCGCATTGAACGGAATACCGCTCTGCGCACGGAACGAACCACCGATCAGAAGTTTCCACGGCGTGCGATAGCTGCCGTCGAACTTGAACTGATGCGGACGGTCGTTCGGCAGGCGTCCATAACCATTAGCCAGCAGGCTGACGAGATCGAACAACGAGGTGATGTTCGGGTCAGACTGGCCGTTGTCGTTACGGAACAGGCCTTCGTAGTTACCGATGAGCGAGGAGAACACGTAGGAAGCGATGAACTGGTAATTGTTCGTGAAACGCTTCGTAGCCGTGAACTCAAGCGCGCGATAGTAACGACGGGCGCGTCCGAAACGCTGGCCGATAGTGGTCTCGGCCAACCTGTCCGTCAGGCTCTCGCCCGGGTTGAAGATAAAGTAGCTGTGGCCGTCGTCAAACGAGCCGTCTTCAATGACCGAGCCCTGAGGGCGATAGATACCGCGAACGCCAACAGCAAGGTCATTGACGAGTTCATACTCGAAACCGGCAGTGACTTCATTAACCGTCTGCGGCTTCAGGTCCGGGTCAATCGGCGTGTGTGTCGAACCCAGGTTGCCGAAGTCGGCCGTGACGGTCGAACCGGCGGGAGCGTTCAGACGATTGACGTTGATGTTGATGTCGGTCTGGGTCGTATCCGAGCCCGCGCGGACGTTAATGTCGAGCGGGATCGGAGTCTCAAGGAAGCGGGCGAAGTTAAAGAAGACTTTGCCCTGGCCCTTGCCGGTGAAGTCCCAGATGAGGCCGACTCTAGGCTGCAAGTTGTCCTTGAAGTTGTTGAGCTTCAGGTACGTGAAATCGCCGGAGCCGTAGGCCTGCTGGTAGTCCCAGCGCAGACCGAAGTTGAACTGCACATTCTTGGTGAGCTTGAAATCGTCCTGAACGTAGAAGCTCTCGACGTTCGTGTAGGTGTCACCTTCGGAGGTAATCAGCCTGAAGTCACGAACGCGCGTGCTGGTACGGATCAGGAACGGGTTGGTGGTCAAGGACGCGATGACCGCGCCGCTGGTGGTCACGGAAGTCGGACCGCCGAGGTTGACGCCGTTGTTGAGCAGGACCTGAATGCGATCCGTCAGCGACTGCACGGGGCAAACGATGGTCGTGCCCTGAACCTGGCAGACGCCGAAGTTATTGGTCACGCGGAAGCCCTGAACTGGCTGGCCCGCGCCCGCAAACGTTTGCGTCGGCCCGGTCGAACGGGTGTCAATCGAGTAGATGTTCTTGTTGTACTCGAAACCATACTTGAGAGTATGGCGACCGTAGATGTTCTGGAATCTGGCCTGAGCTTCCCAGCGGTTGCGGTCCTGGGTGCTGAACAGACCGAAGCCCGAACCTTCGAGGAAGTTGCGCTCCAAAGAGCCGCCCGCGCCGTTGACGAAATCGCCGAAGCCTGTGGAGCCGGCGACGACCACGTTTGTGGAGGTCGGGGCCACGCGCGTGCCGTTACGCACGACGGCGAAGTTGTTAAGGAGCAGCGGAACGTCCAGGGACGATTCCGGAAGAGTGTTCGCTCTCTGGAAGTGGAGACCGAACGCGAACTCACCGATCCAGGTCGGCGTGATGGTCGAGTTCAGGCGAGCGGTGTAGTTGTGGCCGCCGGTCTGAATCTCGCCACGGAAGGCGGTCAGGTCGTTACCGAAGCCGGAACCGCCGAACAGGAAGCCTTCCTGCTTGGTGAAATCGCCGAAGGTCGAGAAGGTGAACGTGTTCGACGAGTTGAGCGCCCAGGTCAGCTTGCCCGAATAGAAGGGCGTCGTGATCTTGTTCTCAACTTCCTGACGGAAAGTCTGCGTCAGGAAGCTGTTCTCGCGGCGCTGCGGGTTGAACGCGCCGAAGAACCAGAGTTTGTCCTTCTTGATCGGACCGCCGATGTCGAACCCGGCGTCGATCTCGGAGAAGCCGTTCGGGGCGGAACCCGTGAACGGGAAGTTCTCCGTCTCACGCACCAAACCTTTGGTCGTGAAGTATCCGAACGCATCGCCCGAAACGCGGTTGCCGCCGCTCTTGGTGATGACGTTGAAGATACCGCCTGTGGACTTGCCGTACTCGGCGCCGTAAGCGCCCGTCTTGATTTCGACTTCCTGCACGAACTCGAACGGGAGATTCGCACCCGAGCCGCCGAAAGCGGGGTCGGTGGTGTTCACGCCGTCGAGAATGTAGTTGTTCTCAGGACCCGATGAGCCGCCGACCGAGGGGTCGCGGTCACGTCCCGAGGCATCGCGCAGGCCCGAACGAGCGACAGTCGGCGCAATCGAGTAAAGCGATTGGACCGTGCGCTGCGTCGGGAAGTTCGAGAACTGCTCGCTGGAGACGTTCGTCCCCGTCGTGTTGGCCGCCACATCAATGTTGGCGCCCTCGGTAATTGTCACCTCAGCCTTCTGCGTGCCGACATTTACCTGGACATCTGCGGTAGATGTCTTGGAGAGATTAACCTCCACATCACTCCGCGTGGTCTCGGCAAAGCCAGAGATGGCTCCGACAGTGACTACATATCTTCCCGGAGGAAGATTCAGGATTCGGTAACGCCCCTGGTCATCCGTCTGCCCCGTCTGAGGGCTGATCAGGTTCGGACCTGTCACGGTGACAGTGGCGTTCGGCACAGCGCCGCCCTGAGGGTCGGTGACCGTGCCTTCAATCGCACCCGTCGTTGCCGATTGCGCGAAGGCGCTGCCCATACTAAAGAGCGCCAGGCACAGAGCCAGCAACGACAAGGTAAAGATTCGCACTTTCATGCTAACTATTCCTTTCTTGTTGTACGTGTCTTTTATGCTATACATGCTGCTTCCTTCACACTGCCACGTCTTTTCAGCGAGGGACCCCGGCCTAAAGGACTGCGCAACATGGGTTAAATTTTTTACTGTAGAAATTCCTTGATTCCACATCGCCCCGAAATTTGCAACTCTTATGCCCTGCCGCCTTTAAGTGTTCAATCTCAGGCTCTTCTTATATTTAACCCAGATACCTGTTAATAAAAACACGCCCTCGAAATCCAAAAAAATGGTCAGAATCCATAAATTAGTAAGTCGTCCCTGACCGGACCGCTCTTTTGTGGTCTCCCTCTTATTTATTCTGCGGGCGAGGCTTTGGCAATTCTTCGCAATTGGGAACTCTTTACCAAGGGACGGGAGGTGCCCGGTATCTCAGCCGCGTCCGACAAGCCCACGCAGCTTTTTGATGGCAGCGCGGATCAGTTCAGCGTTGCTCGCGTCCGGAGTCTCCCGCAGATACTGCTCCAGTTCATCCGCAGCTCGCGCGCGGTCTCCCTTTTTCTCGTAGATTCTGGCGCGTTGCAGATAGATCATAGTAAGTTTGCGACCGCTCAGATCAAAGGCGCGGACCAAACTATTTTCGGCCTCACCGAATGCATAGTCTCGTTCGGCAGCCGAGTTCGATTGAGTAGTGTTAATGAGGTTCGCGTGTTCGATGAGCGCGATGGCGCGCAAGAGTTGCGTTTGCGGGTTCGTGGGATTCAGGCGCGAGGCTTCGGCGAAGACCGCTGCGGCGACCGCATATTTTTTTTGCTGCATGAGCACAAGGCCGAACACTTCATACACGCGATTGTCTTTCGCATTGAGGCGGCGCGCTTGCTCAAGCTCTGCAATCGCCTCGTTGAGCTGACCGGCCTTCACCAACTCATTTCCGAGCGCGAAATGCGCGTCAAAATATTGTGGAAAAAGTTTGAGCGCTTCGCGCATCAGTGCCTGCGCCAGGTCCGGCTTGCCTTGCTTCGACAATTTCAGCGCGCGTTCGAGCGCAGCGCGCGCAGCCGGCGGAACATTCTGGACGAAAGTAGCAGCGGCGCGCGGCGGACTCGCAGTGAGTTTCGGCAGCAGCGTGACTTCAACTGTTCTGGTCTCGCCGGGCTGATTGGGGCTGACTCTTTTAACGAAATCTACGCGCTCGGCCACCTGATTGTAATCAGGGGCTGAAACGGTAATCACGTAACTCGATTCGTTGAGGCCGCCGAAAAAAAAGTCGCCTTCGTTATTGGTGACGGTCTGATCCACCATCGCGCCGTTCTTCTCAAGGACCACGGTCGCGCGAGACACGTGTGTGCCAGAGGCGTTGTTAACCTTGCCGCGAATGCTGTGCCCCTGCGCCGTAGCGTCCACGCTGCAGGAGAAGCAGAGCAGGAAGAGAAGAGCAGTCAAAGCAGCCCGGCGGGAATTCATTTCGGTTACTCCTCCTAGGTCGAGAATAAGGCAGAGTGCAAGGCGGACGTGGCGCTGTTTGAATCCCTTTGGCCACCGCCGCGATCAAAAGATAAGGTGGGGCTCATGAGATTTCAAGAGCCCCACCTCTTAATGGGCTAAACCCGAATCGGAGTCCGTTCTAGAACCTCAGCTTCAAGCCGAACTGGAAGGCGCGTGGACCGCCCGTGCCGAACACGCTCGTCGTGCGTTCGGACGGAGCAATCGGGTTGCTGGAGTCGCCTTCGGGGTTCAAGGTGAAAGCAGTCGCCCCACCCGTCGTCAGGTTCGCAATGTTGAAGAGGTTGAAGACCTCGCCGATCAGGTCGAGCTTCACATTCTCGCTGAAGCTGAACGTCTTGGTCAGGCGCACGTCC
The DNA here is from genome assembly GCA_036392495.1 of Pyrinomonadaceae bacterium. Taxonomy (GTDB): domain Bacteria; phylum Acidobacteriota; class Blastocatellia; order Pyrinomonadales; family Pyrinomonadaceae; genus QHXM01. Next base: position 47,152 of record DASVXV010000035.1, read on the forward strand.
TGCGAGATAAGCGAATCGCCGCCGATGAGCGTGTTCTCCGGGACGTGACCCAGCCGGACAATCGGATCAAAGAAGTTCGGGTTCGTGCTGTCGCAGCGACCCGTCGGGCTGTCGCCGGGACACGGCTCGCCCAGTGTCGGGATGCTCGCGTTGTAAGCGTCTATGAGCGAGTTTAACTGCGCCACGCTCCTGACCGTGCGCCCGATGGATCCTTCGCCAGTGCCGGGCAGGTACGATTGGAACGTGCCCGTCTTGGAGAGGTCCACGAAGTTCGGCAGGAAGACGCTGAACGGTTGGCCGCTGAACGCTGTCGAGATGAGCGAGACCTGCCAGCCGCCGAGCACGTTGCGCTTAAACGAGTCGGAGCTCTTGCGGTAGAACGGCAGGTCGTAGATCGCGCTCACGACGAAGCGGTGCGTGCGATCAAGCCCGGCAGGACCGAACTCCTTGCGCAGATTGTTCAGGTCTGTGACGGTTGCGCCCAGACCCAGCGTGTCGCCGCCGAACGCCTTGAATCTGGAGAGCGCGTAGCTCGCAGTCATCTGGAAGCCGTTTGCGAAGCGGCGATCCACGCGCAACAGCATCGCCTTGTAGGTCGAGAAGCCGGACGAGTCGGCGTAAGGAACGGAGTTCGGGAAAGCCGTTCGCGGACCCGAGATGGCGTCGAAGAAATGGTTAACGTCGTAAGTGATGACCTCGTGCACGCCCTTGCGGTAGTTGAAGTCACCCTGAACCAGTATCTTCCATGGCAGCTCGCGCTGGACGCCGATGCTGTACTGGATAGAGTAGGGCACCTGAAACTCCGTCGAGAAGAGCGGACCCGAAGGTGCCAGCCCGAACGCTGCCTCGCACTCGATTCCGGTGGGCAGCGTACAACCTCTGATTCGGGCTTCGACATCGTTGCGCACGGAGGGGAAGAGCGCCAGCGCCTGCGCGAGCGTCAGAAACCCGCTCGAAGACGCCGCGCTGCTGCCGAACTGACCATTACCGCCAGGCAAGAGCGGGCTGACGAGATCGTTGCCGATAAGGAACAGTTCCGCCCCTGGGGGTCCGAGGTCCGCGCGCTCGAAGAGGCGCAAGTTGTCAATCGTGTTGTCATAGTACATGCCGACACCGCCACGGATGACGGTCCGACCATTACCGGCCACATCCCACGCGAAGCCGACGCGTGGGGCTATGTTGTTCTTATCCTTCGGGCTGGGCGCGGTGCCCCTGCCAAAGAGCGGGGCGATGATCGCCGGATGCCCCAGGTCATGGTTCCAAAGGTTCGAGTCAATGCGATACGAAGCGCCGTAGTTGAACGTGAACCTGTTGGTGATCTTCCAGGAGTCGTTGGCGTAAAACTGGAAGCGATTGTTGAGCGTGTCGTCACCGCCGTTGAAGGGCAGGATGTCCGTGCCAATGCCCATAGAGATGTCGCGCACGGGGTAAGCAAGAAATTCAGCCTCAGTCGTGGGAGTCGTCAGCCCTGCGGTTGACGGATCGAAGAGGCGAATGCGTGCCGGCTTGGCGAAGGCGAACTGCCCATTGATAGAGGTTCGCTCGTAGTTAACGCCGAAGCGCAAGGTGTGATTGCCGTACACCTTCGTCAGGTCGTCGCGCACCTGGTAGCGCTCCTGGAAGGTGGTCTGCGGCGTGATGTAGTTGGTGCCGGACTTCCAGAGCTGCGAGCCGAGGATACGGATTTCTGGAATCCCTTCGACCGCCGGCAGAATGACGTTGGAAAAGTCCACGAAGCTGAAGACCAGGTTGTTCGAGGTCGTCGCGTTGAAAGAGTGCGTCATGCCCGCCACAATGCTGTGCGAGCGGTTCGTCACGATCTGGTCATTCGACTCGAAGATGCGCGAGGCAGAGGCGCGGGGTGTGATGCCCGAGCCGGGCGCGAACGGCGTTTGCTGCGCGTTATCGTCAAACGAGTAGCGAGTGCTGAAGTTCGTCCTGCTGCTAAAGAGCCAGTCGAGCTTGACCGTGAGCAGCTTTTCGTCGAAGGGGTTGCTCGTGAAGCCTGCGAAGGACGGACCCTCTGGCGGGTTGTGGAGCGCCGACCCATCCTGATTGTTCTGCTCATAGTTGACGAAGAAGAAGAGCTTGTCTCTCTTGATGGGGCCGCCGATGGTGCCGCCGAACTGCTGACGGTCGAACGGAATTTGATCCGCGCGCGCCGACGCCGGGACACCGTTAGCCTCATCCAATCGGCTGAGAGCCGGGAAGGCTGACCATTTGTCATCGCGCGCATAGATGTAAGCGTTGCCGTGAAAATCGTTCGAGCCCGAGCGCGAGATGATATTCACAGAACCTGTGGCGGAAGCGCCGGTCGAAAGGTCGTAGTTGGAGATGCCGAGCTGGAACTCTTGCACGATCTCCTGAGAGAAGTTCTGGACGGTCGTCCCGACGACATTATCAACGACCGAGCCGCCGTCAACGGCGATCTGCGCCGAGCGGCCCGCCTGGCCGGCGACGGAGACGCCCGTATAGTTCGCCTTCGTCGGGTCGAAGCTGCCGCCTTCGACCTTCTCGACGCCCGGCTGGAGTTGCGCCAGGTCCAGGAAGTTGCGACCGTTGAGCGGGAGATTCTGAATCTGTCGCGTGTTGACGACGCCGGAGACCGTCATGTCAGTACGATCTATTTGAACCTCACCGCCGCCGATGATTGTGACCTCCTCGGTGGCACCCCCGATTTCGAGTCTGACATCGAGCGGGACGGTTCTGCCGACCTCGACTTTGACCTCGGACGCAACCGATGTCTTGAAGTTCTGTCCTGAAACCTTTACTTCATATGTTCCGGGCGGGAGCTGCGTGATGCGGTATTGGCCGCTGTCTTCAGTGACAGCGGTGCGCGTCAGACTTGTAGCTGCATTACGCACGGTGACGGTTGCGCCCTGCACAATCGCGCCTTGCGGATCGGTCACTGTCCCTTCGATGGAACCCGTCGGCTCCTGCGCCAGCGCAGAGATTGTGAGGCTTAAAAAGAGCCCGACCACCGAACACAAGCTCACCAGCCATTTCCAGTATCTCTTTCTTGATTGAGTCTTCACGGCGAGAATCCTTTCTGCTGACTTTTCAGCCAGCTTGCAGGCCCTTCAGAACAAAGACCTGCACATAGGATAGAAGGTTTCTGTAACGACCAGATCAGCAACAGGCAGTTAAGCGTTATCTTGGGACGATGACTGAAGGTCGTTGATGTAAATGACAGTTGCAACTCTTATGCCCACTGGCGCGCCAGCGGATAATTCCACTTATTTAATGCCATTTTAACTTTCACGAACCGGGCGGGGCGTCACTCACTATCCGAAAAAATGGAAAATCTCATCCAGAAACCCAAACACTTCGCGAGATTTCAACTGATTCCGTCCTCTTCTTTATCAGAGCGTGTCTAAAAAGTATCATCCGCCGCATCGCGTCAGCGATGCTCTGACTTTAGCCCGCCGCTTATGGTCTTTGAATGATTGATTAGGTAATAACAGGTCAGTACCGCCTGCGGTAGCGGGCGGGTAATGTTGCCCAGACCCGCCCGCTACCGCAGGCGGTACTGACCAGCCGTCGCCTCTCAGCCGGAAGAGTTATTACCCAATCTAATCGTCAAAGACCATCAACGCACGGCTAAATTCAAAATGTCGCTCACGCGACTTTTTACTCACGCTCTTGGAAGCTTTAGTCCTGAAGCATCCGTCACCAAGAAGTGTTAGAATCAGCCGCAGGTTATTCCCACTACTTTGCGAGGAAGTTTTTTTTCGAGGACGTGTTCGAACGAATCTACCGCGATCCGGTTCATAACATCATACGCCTGCGCTCGGATACGCCTGAAGGGCGTTTGATGGTGCGGCTGATTGACGCGCCGGAGTTTCAGAGACTACGCCGCATCAAGCAACTGGGCCTGGCGCTCTACACCTATCAGGGCGCGGAGCATTCGCGCTTCACACACTCTCTCGGCGTCTTGCACCTGATGACGCGCGTCGTCAACCGCCTCGGCGAAAATTACAGGATCGCGGATGAGGACCGCGCGGCGGCCTGCGCGGCGGCCTTGCTGCATGACGTCGGACACGGGTCGTTCTCGCACGTGATGGAGAAGGTTCTGGGCTTTCACCATGAGACGTGGACGGTGCGCGTAGTGTTAAGCGAAGAGACGGAAGTCGGGCAGGTCCTGCGCTCCTTCTCCGAAGAGCTGCCCGCGCGCGTGGCGAGCATCGTCGAAGGAGGGTTTCAACCCGCCGCGCTCGCGCAACTCGTCTCCTCGCAGCTGGACGTTGACCGCATGGACTATCTCCTGCGCGACTCACTGATGACGGGTGCGAAATACGGTCTTTACGATCTGGAGTGGATTATCAACGCGTTGCAGATTGACGAAGAGAATGATCGCATCTATGTCGCGGCGCGCGGACTTTACGCGGTCGAGGAATATTTGCAGGCGCGCTACTACATGTTTCGTCAGGTCTATTTCCATCGCACGTTGCGTTCAGCCGAGGCAGTCCTGCGCTCAATCCTGCGCCGCGCGCTCAAACTTCTGGAGGAGGGCGCGGAGGTCTGGTGCGCCCCCGGCACGCCGTTCGAAAAAGTTCTCAGGCGCGCGCCCCTGACGCTCGAAGAGCATCTTGAGATGGACGATTCGGACGTGCTCTTTCACATCAAGCAGTGGCAGCGCAGCCCTGACCCTGTCCTGAGCGACCTGAGTCGCCGTTTCACCGGGCGGCGACTTTTCAAAGCGATTGACCTGGACATGCCCGAAGCCGAGCGCGCGGACTTTCTGCGGGCGGCGCGGGAAGAGGTCTCGAAAGCAGGCTATGAACCGGAGTATTATTTCATCGAAGACCACGCGGGCGACGTTCCCTATTACAATTACTACACGGTGGAAGGCTCTGAGCCGAAGGCGCGCATCTACGTCGAAGACGGGTACGCGCGCCCCGTCATCCGAGAGATCAGCGAAATAAGTGAAGCCGTGCGCGGGCTGCAACGCTATCAACTCAACCGCGTCTGCTTTCCGCCCGAAGTGAAAGAGCGAGTCTACGCGCTTTATCACGGCGCCGGGCTGCGCGAAGACCAGAAGGCAGTAAGCAGTAAGCAGTAGGCAGATAACGAAAGACTTCCGACTGCCTACTGCCTACTGCCTTCTTCCCCATGGAACATCATTCATGAATTAATGTCGAAGCCTCGACACATCCTCCTGGCCCTGATTGCCTGCACGCTCTCTATCAGCGCCACAGCACAGCCACGCGCGCAGCGGACACGCGTGGCCGTGCTCGATCTAGGCGAAACAGAAGCCGGGCGGCGCGCAACCGACAAGCTCTCGCAAGCCCTTTCCTCGAACCAGGATTTTGTGATAATTGATCGCGAAGAGAGCCGCGCCGCGGCGCGCGGTGCGGGCTACACGGGCTCGCTCAACATGACGCTGCGGGAAGCGCAGGATTTGGGCGGGGCCACGGGCTCGGATTTTTACTTCACTGGCGACGCGCAGACCTTGCGTCGTTCCTCGTCCGCCAGAAAGATTTATTACGAAGCCTATGCTTCCGTCTTCGTCGTCAGTACGCGAACGGGCAGACTTGTCCTGTGGGATCACCTAAGTTTTGAGGCGGCTGCGCCCGCTGAAGCGGAGAAGGTCCTGATCGAAGAGTTGACCGGGCGCGCGGCGCGTTACGCTCAGGCGATTCGTGCGGCGCGTGAGAGTGAGCACGCGGAGCGCGTTCTAAGGCTCGAACGCGCCGCCTCTGTGCCTGTCATCGAAGAAGCCCCGGACGATGAGGAGGCGGCTAAACAGGAAGGCATCCGTTTGCCGCAGCCGTACCGCCGTCTGCGCCCAGCTTATCCTGAATCGGCCGCGCGCGCCGAAGCGGAGGGGACGGTTGACGTTCAATTAGAGCTGGACGCAAAGGGCGAAGTCTCGCGCGTGGAGGTTGTGCGCTGGGCCGGTTTCGGCCTTGACGAATCAACCGTCAATACCGTCCGGCAGCTACATTTTCGGCCCGCGACGCGCGACGGGACGCCGATCCCGATCCGCGTCCTTCTCAGATATAACTTCCGCAAGCCAGCGAAATGAAGGCAAAAGGCAAAAGTAAAAAGGTAAAAGTGAAGAAGGTAATTTTTTTGAAGCGCCTTCGCCTCATCTCTCTGCTTTTTATTTCACTTTTACCTTTTGCCTTTTTCCTTTTGCCTTCCTCTGCGACGCGCAACGCGACGAACGCAAGGCGTCTCGCCGTCTTCGACGACGTCTGGGAGACCGTGCGCGACCGTTACTACGATCCGACATTTAACGGCCTCGACTGGCAGGCCGAGCGTGAGAGGTTTCGCCCGCTCGCCGCCAAAGCGCAGAGCACCGCAGAACTTTACGCGATCCTGCGCCGCATGCTCGGCGCTCTGCACGACGCGCACACGCGCGTCTTTGCGCCCGGCGAGAGATTCAACTGGCAGCATCCGCGTTTCATCAGCGTCGGCATCTTCGTGCGTGAGATCGAGGGCGTGCCGGTCATCGTCGCAGTCGAGAAGGGATCGGAAGCTGAGCGCGCGGGTTTGCGCGCGGGTGATGTCCTGACGAGCGTTGACGGCGAAGATGCCCTCAAAGTATTTGCGCGCCGCCTGAGCGAACAGGTCGGCTCGTCAACAACGCATTACGCGCGCCTGCAAGCGATGGCGAAACTCTTTGAAGGCGAGCGCAACACGCTGGTTAAAGTGGGCTGGGTAGGAATGGACGGCAAAGAGCGTCAGACCACTCTCAAGCGCAAGATGACCGAGCGCGACGCCGTGTTACAGGTCCGGCGTGTACGCGAGCGTGTCGGACTCATCGAGTTTAATGTCTTCACCCTGTCAAATGCTGTGGGCTTCATGCGCACGCTCGACGGGAAGCTGCGCGACGTGCGCGCGCTCATCATTGATTTACGCCGAAACGGCGGCGGCGAGACAGAGGCGCTGACTGAGATCGCATCCGCCTTTCTTCCGGCAGGAAAAAGCCTGGGACGTTTTACGGACCGCAGCGGGCGCACGCAGTTTGAGCCGCACACGCGCTCGGCCATGCTCTTTGCGCCCGACGCGATCAAGAACTTTCGCGGCGCGGTCATCATCCTCACATCAGAACAGACGTCGAGCGCGGCGGAAATCTTCGTGGCGGCGTTGAAGGAAGCACGCCGCGCAACAGTCATCGGCGAGAATACCTGCGGCTGTGTGCTTGCCATCCGCCGCCGCCACATGTTGCCCGACGGCGGCGTGCTGGATGTCAGCGAGATGGACTACAGGACAGCCGCGGGGGCACGGCTCGAAGGCGCGGGCCTCGCACCCGACGAAAAGGTCACGCTTGAGCGCCAGGACCTGCGCGCTCGCCGCGACCGCGCCCTGGAGCGCGCCATCGAACAGCTCACCAGCGAACTCAGCAATCCTTAGAGACTTCTGGAACATTCTCGAACCGGCAGCGTGTGTTAACAACACGCTTTTCTCTTTGCGCCTCCAGCGTCTTGGCGTGAAATTATCTCTCGCAAAGACGCTGGAGGCGCCAAGGAATCTTGCGAGGAGGAATTTATGAAGACGAGAATCTGGTTGGTTGTCATCGTCGCGGTTCTGCTTCTGGGGCTGGTCGGGTGGACCGCCAGCGGGCAGCGGCAGCAGCGCCCGGCGCAGACGTGGGAGTACAAGGTCGTGTTCGCGCCCGGCGCTCGCACCATGTCGGAGAAGATGATGAATGACCTCGGCGCGCAAGGATGGGAGTTTGTCGCCTTTCAGGAAGTTAACAGGGAAGGGGGAACCATCGGCGCGGGCAACTATTTCTTCAAACGCGCAAGAACGGGCCAGCCTTAACATTCTTCCAATCGGGCAATATCATTCGAGATGAAGCACGCAGCGGCAAAAGGCTGCGCGTGTGAGCGTCCGCCCTGACTGAAGCTTTATATAAGGAGTCCTGGCGATGAATCTCCGAAAACATCTCGCTGGCTTTGCGATCTTTTCCATCATTCTCGGCAGCACAATTTTCATCTACCATTTTCTGATTGGCCCGAACGTCATCGTCCCACGCATCCAGATCAACGAGCAGTTGCCGCCGCTCTCTCGATTCCCGAAAGAGAAACAGCCGTCCGTTGGTTACAAAGTGCGGTTGGTCTCGCTCGATTTCATCAACCAGCAGAGCTACACGGTGCTCAGTCTTAGACGGCAGCCGGGACAACCTCTGGTTGAAAAGCTCTGGATTACGACCGTTTTCTTCACTCCTAATCGTCCTTCCGGCAAAATCCTGAAGAGCGTTGCTGAGATTCGGAACCCGTTTGCAAATACGGATAAACTCGAATATGTGGCGGCGAGTCCGTGCGACTGGTGCTCGTCGCTCGGTGTCGCGAAGGACGGATATTTCGCACGCGTCTATGTCTCAAGCGATTATTCCGATAGTTCCTACCCGCCGGACGTAGAGTCTGACTTTGACTCGGACATCACAACTGCAACTCAAGTCGTAGTTCAGGCCGAACGAAAGATCGCACGTCCGTAACCGCCCGCGTGCAAGTTTCTCAACCGTTCTTCATTCAAGGTGCTGTGAAAGTAAGAGCAACGGAAAGCGCTGGCCGCCGAACGCTGTGGCGTCTCGCGCGCTCTTCAAGCTCAAAACAGTATCGTGGCGAAACAAAGTCGCCGGAGGAGATTTCGATGAGGAACGATGCACAAACTTCTTCAAGGTCCATGTGGAAAAGGTTTTCGCGCAAAGGCGTGCGCCCCGGCAGGAGCCAGTTTTTCGTAGTGCTCTTAATCATCGCCGCGCTCTTTCTCTCGGCGTGCGAGAAACAGTTGCGACAATTTAATGCAAGTAGTGGCCGCCGCGACGCCAACACGGCGTCCGCCGGAGAAGTAACGGTGGCGGCTGACAAGGCGCGCGGCGTCATGGCGAACACCTCAACGACGACAGCGCCCCTTCCGGAGAGTGAAGAGGACGCTCCTTACAATACTGAAGGCTACAGCCACATTGACGAGAACCCTTTTCTGGAAGTCGCGCGCGCGCCGCTCTCGACCTTCTCGATTGACGTTGACACGGCCTCTTACAGCAACACGCGCCGCTTTCTTAAAGACGGACGGCTCCCGCCGAAGGACGCTGTTCGCATCGAAGAGCTGGTCAACTATTTCTCTTACGACTACCCGCAGCCGGTCGGCGACGCCCCCTTTTCCGTCACGGCCGAAATCTCTGAAGCCCCCTGGGACACGTCGCACCGCCTGGTTCACATAGGGCTACAGGGCAAGCGCATCCCTATGGGCGACATGCCGCCTGCGAATCTGGTCTTCCTGCTCGACGTCTCGGGTTCCATGAACGATCCGCGCAAGCTCCCGCTGGTCAAGTCCGCTATGAAGATGTTGACGGAGCAGCTAAGCGCACGCGACCGCGTGGCGATGGTTGTCTACGCAGGGTCGAGCGGCCTCGTTCTGCCTTCGACGCGCGGAGACCACAAAGGCGAGATTCTGGCGGCGATTGAGCGGCTCGAAGCTGGCGGCTCGACCAACGGCGGCGAGGGCATTGAGCTCGCCTACAAAATCGCGCAGGAGAATTTCATCAAAGGTGGGTCTAACCGCGTCATCCTCGCGACCGACGGCGATTTTAACGTCGGCGTCACAAGCGAAGGCGACCTGGTGCGCTTAATCGAAGAGAAACGTCAGAGCGGCGTGTTTCTCTCCGTCCTGGGCTTCGGCACAGGCAACGTCAAAGATTCGACGATGGAGAAGCTCGCCGACAAAGGCAACGGCAATTACGCCTACATTGATACGCTCGGCGAGGCGCGCAAAGTTTTGGGCGAGCAGATCGGCGGCACGCTCTTCACGATTGCCAAGGACGTGAAGATTCAGGTCGAGTTTAATCCCAAACAGGTCGCGGCCTATCGTCTCATAGGCTACGAGAATCGCCTCCTGAGAGATCAGGATTTCAATGACGACACGAAGGACGCAGGAGAGATCGGCGCGGGCCACACAGTGACGGCGCTTTACGAGGTCGTGCCCTTCGGACAGAAATTTGAGAATCCGGGCATTGACCCGCTGAAATACCAGAAGCCCGTACAGCCTTCGGAGCTGGCGAACAGCGACGAGATGATGACCGTCAAGCTGCGCTACAAAGAACCTGCGGAGAATCAGAGCAAGCTGATTTCGGTCAGCCTCGCCGATTCCAAAGGCAAGCTCGCAGCGGCCTCTGAAAACTTCAAGTTCGCCTCGGCCGTAGCCCAGTTCGGGATGCTTCTCAGAGACTCGAAGTACAAGGCTCAGGCCAACTACAACAAGGTGCTCGAACTGGCGCGCTCCTCGATGAACAACGACGCTCAGGGCTACAGGTCAGAGTTCATCCAACTCGTCGAGACCGCACGCACGCTCTCCTCGCAGCGCGCATCAAGAGACTGAACAGGCAGATGCAAAGAAGCGAGGCTTCGGCTTTCCTCTTTTGGCATCGACTTTTGAGCGTTATCCTTAAAATCGCCCCATCCCCAAAGAGATGGGGCGATATCTTTTGGACGAAATTGATCCTCAATCTGATCTGCCTATTGAAGAGCGACGCGGAGAAAGACATCCCAAGCCCACCGTCCTACTTTAGCGTGCTTCGCGTCGTCTATCTTCGCGCGATACCGGAAGCGGTTGCCGTACTCGTCAGTTCGCTTCGATTCTTTGTAATCAAGATGCAGCGTCGTGACATTAAGGGAAGACAAGGCATGAAGCTCATTCGGCTCTGAGATGCCGTTATGGTTTAAGTCTTGCCATAGGCGCAGACTTGCGAAGATGGTGTCTCTATTATCAATCACGCCATCAAAGTTTCCGCCACTCTCCGGCTTATCATATTCCGCAAGAGCGATAAAGCCATTAGGAGCGGCTGACGGCGGCTGCGGGGTGAAATTACCGAAGAACTCCCTGCCGCTGTCAACTGTTCCATTGCCGTTTCTGTCCAGTACGAGCCAAGCGTCGTCCGAATCGACAGCAGTCCACGACAGCTTTTCTTTTGTGCCGTTGCCGTCAATGTCGAACATCACTCCTTCTACCGCATCGGTGAGCTGAAAACCGTTCCCCAGCGTATCAATAACGATAGGCGAAGAGTAACAAGGCCAGCAATCAGGGTCATAACTGCGCAGGTTCGGCTTTAGTCAAACTAGCTTTGACGAACGGTACTCTGTTTTCAGCTATACCTTTAAATCTAACTTGCGCGCCGGACAGCAATTTTTCTACTCGTTTGTAGTTTTTCGGGTTGGCCGGGTCGCGCTGATACCAACTGCCTGCCCTCCAAGCAGTGCCGTCCGCGAAGTAAATTTCCTCGATGTTAAAGTTTATTTCTTTAATGCTGCTCGTGTAGCCAAGTTCATTCAACCTTTTGTTGATCGAGATGTAATCGCTCTCGGAGATAGTAACGCTGAAAGTCTCGCCAGGCTTTATACTGATGGGTTGAGTGGTCTGGGCAGGGCCCTCGGGCGCGAGCGGGTGGCGGCCATACATAAATCGCTGATACCGGGGAGGTGCAGACTGCTTAACCACTTCGTCCTTAGGTCTGGGGAATAAGAACCCGCCGCCTAAGTATATAATCGTCTTGCCCGACGTGTTCTTGACATTTACTGTGAGGCCATTGAACCAGTTGTCACCATCTGGGAATTTGCGGCCTATCTCCATAGTTCCTTTTTTGGTTTTGACAACCTTTACTTCCACAGGCATAGGGATCTGCCTGAGCTTCGTAACAACTCTGTCTTGCTTATCCTGCGACAGAGCAATTAACCTTGTTGCAGGCAATAGAGTACATAGCAATACCAGGTCGCATATAGCTAAAATAGCTATGGGTACTTTGGACACGTGATGAGTTATTTTTCTGTGTGCGTGCATCTGACCAAAGCTCCAATCGGTTAAGGGGCGTCAGATTAACGAAGGCTTGTTGAGTATTTCGTCAACAGGATTTTGGGCGAGTTCCCGCGTTTGGCGGCTCGTGGACTCACACCTCTGGCGCGACGATTATCGCAATGATTCCGGACGGGATTGGGTTTGAAAGAATTAACATAACAATGGTCCTTGCAGAAGGCTTGTGGGAATGAGGTTGACGAAATATTGTGGGTATAGCGTCAACGAAAACTGAAGCAACAGGGAACTTATACGCTTAGGGTATAAGCTTGTCAACAAGTATCGGAGGGCGCATTCACTTGCCGCTCTTTATGGAACGTCGTGCTATTATCTGCGAATAAAGCGCGAGCGCGAATCCTTAAATGCTCTATCTCTCTCAAGTGTTGAATCGTCCGATACGCGACCTTGACGGCGAGCGCGTGGCGACGATTAAAGATGTGATCGTGCGCCTCGGCGAGGAAGACCATCCGCCCGTGACAGGCTTCGTCGCGCGCTACCGCCGCCGCGATTTCTTTCTCTCGCGCTGGCGCATCGCGGAATTCACTGAGCAGGGCGCGCGCCTCAACTCGGACATTCTGGACCTGCGCCCTTTCAGCCGGCGCGAGGGCGAGGTGCTCCTGGCCCGCGACGTGCTCGACAAACAGTTGATTGACGTTGACGGCAAGCGCGTGGTGCGCGTCAACGACGTGCAGTTGATCGAGGCCGGGAACGATTTTCGTGTGACGGGCGCGGACGTCAGCCTCCAGGGACTGTGGCGGCGATTGATGCCCGCAGGCTTTGCCGGAAACAACCGCCCCGTAGAGGTGCTCGATTGGGCGGACGTGGGCTACCTGGCGACGGACGTGGGCGGCGTGCGATTGAAATCTTCGGCGGACAAGCTGGCGCGCCTGCACCCCGTGGAGATCGCGCGCCTCGCTGAAGTCCTCTCCTATCATCACGGCTCCGAGATAGTCGAATCACTCGATGACGAGACGGCCGCAGAGACCCTCGAAGAGATGTCTGCCGAAGATCAGGCGCGCATCATCAATGACATGGACGAAGAGCGGGCCGCGGACATTCTCGAATGGATGTCGCCGGACGAGGCTGCGGACGTCCTCGGCGACCTGCCCGAGGAGAAAGCGGAAGACCTGCTCAACCGCATGGAGGATGAGGAGCAGGCGGACGTCGCGGAGCTGCTCCATTACGAAGACGATACGGCGGGCGGGCTGATGACCACAGAGTTCGTTACGCTGCCGCGCAACCTCACTGTCGGCGAAGCCCTCGCGCGCCTGCGCGAGATGGCCGAGACGCCGAACATGATCTACTACCTTTACGTCGTGGAGCGTGAAGAGTCCTGGAAGCTCTGCGGCGTGATCGCTCTGCGTAGTCTGATTCTCGCAGCCACCAACGCTCCGCTCGAAGAAGTGATGCGCGATGAATTTCAGACAGCGCGCCCGTTCGATTCGGCGCAGGAGGTGGCAGAGAAGATTGCCGAGTACAACCTGCTCGCGCTGCCGGTCGTTGACGAAGCGGGCGACATCCTGGGAATCATCACGGTGGACGACGCGATGGAGATGCTCCTGCCCAAAGGCTGGCGGCAGCGCCTGCCCAGACTTTTCGGCTAAGAATTATAGCGAGTTGCGATTGGATGTAGCCCATAGCAGAGCGTTTCATGTCAGTACCGCCTGCGGTAGCGGGCGGGTATTGACGCGACTGAAGACCCGCCCGCTACCGCAGGCGGTACTGACCCGTAGTCTCCATCCAATTGCAATTATCTATAAAGCTTCAGACATCCCAGCTCAATCAACAGAATAGCTCCCATTGTCTCTCTACTATTTGGAATTGTTAATCAGCACGGCGTCACGTATGAGGATGCCGCGCGAGACTGCGAGGGTGCGACCGTCACGCGACCAGTCGTAAGCGGTGATGATGTGCTCTTTGAAATTGGTCAGTTGTACAGGCGGCCCGCCGTCTAGTGGTTGACCCCAGACGTTGCTGACGTTGTTATTAATCGCCGTGTAGAGAAGCGAGCGCCCGTCGCGTGCCCATTGGAGAATCGTTCGCGCGCCCCCGAGCCCCGGCGGGATTTCGAACGTTTTGACGGGCTCTCCCCCTTCGAATGGAATTACGGCAATCCGGTTGGGCGGCGCGTCCGGAGAGGCCGCCTCTGTGAAGAGGTAAGCTATCTCTTTTCCGTCGGGCGAGACGACAGCGTTGAGCCCTTCCCTGCTGATGACCTCGACCGGAGTCCCGCCATTGATGGGCACTTTCCAGAGCGTCGCCCTGCTGGAGTTAATGGACGAATAGACGACCCACTGACTGTCGGGCGAGACGGTCGGCAGCAAGTCCACGGAGCCGTTCGTCAGCTTTCTGGCGTCGCTCCCGTCTATGCTCATGCGCCAGACGTTACGCGAGCCGGAGCGCGTGGAGGTGAAAACGATGTAGCGTCCGTCCGGCGAAACCACTGGATTCTGGTTGTTGCCCGCATTGAACGTCAGTTGTTTCCGGTTACTCCCGTCCGAGTTCATAATCCAGATGTCGCCCTGTTTTCCGTTCAGGGAGATAAAGACGATCTTGTTGTCCGGCGTCCAGGAGATGCCCTCGTTGCCGCCCGAATACCCTAGATTGCCTACCGGCAGCTGGACGGCGCTGACGGGTTCGCCCGATGGCACAGAGCTTTCGGATGGCAGCTTGACGGCGCGTTCGGCGTCGCCACCAGAGACGAGCCACATATTAATGAGGCCGCTGAGCTGAATAGTTACCAGCTTACTGGCATCGGCCGTGAGACTGAGGGCGCGATAGGTGTTGAGATCGTTAGTGACCTTTCGCGCCTCGGCGTCCGGATAAGAGAGGTGCCAGATTTGCGCAACCGTAGAACCCTGCTCCAGCGCCACCATGAGGAGCCCGCCCCCGTCCGGCAGCCACTCGACTCTGCCGATATGCCTCCACGGCTGTGGAGTTAAGACCTGCTCTTTTCCATCCTCCACGTTGACCACAACGACACGGCTCTCTGCCTTAACGTTCGTGGTGGCGCAGGCGATGCGAAGGCCATCGGGAGACCATGACGGGCCTGTAAAGAAGATCGGGTAGAAATAGTCCGGAGACTTGCGCGCACTGACCTGCCTGATGTTGCTCCCGTCCGCGTTGGCTATGAAGAGCCCGCTCTCCCCGCGATTCGGGAAGTCGCCGCGCACGAAAGCAAGCTGCTTCCCGTCGGACGAGAAGGCTACGGGACAGTCTATCTTTTCGAGCAGCTTGACGGGCGTGCCACCCAAAATGGGGATCTTGTAGAGCGTGCCCGGATCATTGGCCTTGATAACGTAGTAGATGTCGTTGCTATCGCGCGAGAAGGTGACGCCGAAGACGCCGACGGGCGCGGGTGGCACGATCTGCGTGTCGTTGGCGGTGGTGATCTGCCTGAGCCAGATGCTCTGCTTTCCGGCGTCGCTCAGGACATAGACGAAGTATTTACCGTCGGGCGAGATGGCCGCGGTAGTGGCTTTGCCGTGGTTGGTCAGGCGCGTGATGTTGCCCGCCGTAAACGTCGTGACCGTCCTCTTCTGGATGAAGATTTTGTAGATCGCGATTGCGAGCACGGCCAGGCCGACGACCGAGAGCGCGGCGATGAGCGGCGCGCGGCTGCGCCGGACCCGGGCGGCGGCGGCGACCGTCCTGAGCGGCGACTCTTTAATCTCGTCCGTCCGGATGGCCGCGGTCCTGTTTGTGGTCGCCTGAGCGATTGCGCCGCCGCTCTTCGCGGGCGCTTCGCCAATCACGCCGGGCGCGCCGGCCCGTCCCAGTTTGGCTTCGAACTCCAATTCCTGCTTGACGCCGCGCAGGTCGCCGATCATCTCCTTGACGGTCTGGTAACGCTCGTCGCGGTCTTTCCTGAGAGCCTTCTTAACGATCCAGTCCAGCTCGGCCGGAACAACTTCCGACAGGGTGCTGAGCGCGACGGGCTCTCTTTCGATAATCGAGACGGTTACGTCCGTCGGAGTCTCGCCCTTAAACGGCGGACTTCCGGCGACCATCTCGTAGAGCACAACCCCTAAGCTCCAGATGTCCGTCCGCCCGTCAACCGCGAGCCCGCGAGCCTGCTCCGGCGACATGTAGGCGACCGTGCCCATCACCATGCCGGGCGACGTGCTGTCGCGCACACGCGTCGGCGCTTCCAATTCGGCGCTGGCGCTCTTCGGCTCTGCAAGTTTGGCTAGACCGAAATCCAGGACCTTCACGTAGCCGTCCTTGCGGATCATGATGTTCTCGGGCTTGATGTCGCGGTGGACGATTCCGACCTCGTGCGCCGCGGCCAGGGCAGAAGCCGCCTGCATGATGATGTCGAGCGAATCGGTCAACTCCACGGGCTCGCCCGCCAGACGCTCGCGCAAGGTCTGGCCTTCGATCAGCTCCGTGGCGATGAAAGGTCTGCTCTGCTGCTCGCCGATTTCATAGACGGTCAGGATATTCGGATGATTCAGAGAAGAGGCTGTGCGCGCCTCCTGCTGGAAGCGCTGGAGGCGGTCTTCGTCATTCGTGAAAGAGGCAGGGAGAAGCTTGAGGGCGATTTTGCGGCCGAGGCGCGTGTCCTGCGCCACATAGACCTCGCCCATGCCGCCCGCGCCAAGCTCCGCCAGAATCCTGTAATGATTGACCTGCTTCCCGACGAGCGAATCCGCACTGTTATCAGCGAGCAGCCCGGCCGCCGCTTCATAAGCGGGCGAATCAATGAAGCTGCCCTCTTCCTCATGAGATTTGATAAGGGATTCGACCTCCCTGCGCAAAGAGTCATCTCCCTTGCAGGCTTGAGCGAGAAAGGCTGCGCGCTCGCCGGGCTGCTGCTCCAGCGCGGCGTTGAAAATCTCTTTTACCTTTTGCCAGCGTTCGGGTGTCATAAAGCAGTGGTCAGTGGTCAGTGGTCAGTTGTTTCGGCTTTTGCAACTGACGACTGACAACGGACAGCTATCCTTATTTCAACTCTATCATCCAGATGTTGCCGGTCGTCTCCGCGTACTCATAGACAATCTTGTCTCCGAGCGGTGACCACGAAGGGTAGCGAACGTAGGCGTTGAGCTTCGTGTAACTGGTCACACGCTTTTCGGTTCTGTCTTTGACGGAGACCCACCAGATATTCCAGACGCCGTTGCGCTCCCCTGCAAACACGACCTTCGTTCCGTCGGGCGACCAATTGCCGGTGAAGCTCTGGCCCCGGTCAGAGGTCAACTGCACGAGGTCGCCTCCGCCGACGGGGACCACCCCGACGTGTGTGTTGTCGCCCCGCTTCATCTCAACGGCGATGAACTGACCGTCGGGCGACCAGCAGGGGAAGCCCGCCAACTCTCGGTCGAAGGTTAGTTGCTTTTGCTCCCCGCCTCCGACCGGAATCGTCCAGACGTTGATCGCGCCGCTCTTGTCGGAGTTGAAGGCGAACTGTTTCCCGTCCGGCGAGAGGCGCTGGTACGACATGTCTTGATCAAGTTCAAACAGAAGCTGTTCCCGCCCCGTGTGCAGATTAATGGCTCGCATCGTCTGCTGCCCCTGGCGGGTAGATAGAAATGCTATGCGATCACCTTCGGGGAACCAGTTCGGGAAATTATCGGGGGCGGGATCAGTGGTCAACTGAACCGGGTTCTTACCGTCTGCGTCCGCAACCCAAATGTCAGAGTTGATCCCGATGCGTAACATGACGTAGGCGATTTTCCGCCCGTCGGGTGAAAAAGCGGGAAAGAATTTACGGTAATTCGTGTCCTCAGTCAGTACGACCGGAGTCCCCGCTGCTTCGCCCGACGCGGGCGCGACCGCGATGGACGAAAGGTTGTTGGCAAGCCTGAGCGCGGCGCAGGCAATCTTTTTACCGTCGGCGGAAATTCTCAGATGCCTGTAGAGGGTGCCCCCGCTATCTTTAATGAGGACGGGTTCGCCCAGAGGCTCGCCGCTCTGTGGTGAAACGCGCAGCCGGAACAGCGCCCAGCTATTGCCGCTGCCCCCGGCAAAGTAGATGCTCTCGCCATCGGGCGAATAGACTGAGTCGTATCCCCCGTTCTTACTTAAGAGCTTCACCTCACCGCCGCCAGCCGGGACGGACCAGATCTCTCCCCGATTCCCAAAGCTGGCGGTAAAGGCGA
This sequence comes from Pyrinomonadaceae bacterium, assembly GCA_036392495.1. Lineage (GTDB taxonomy): Bacteria > Acidobacteriota > Blastocatellia > Pyrinomonadales > Pyrinomonadaceae > QHXM01. Next base: position 65,049 of record DASVXV010000035.1, read on the forward strand.
TTCGTTTTCCGTCCGGCGACCAGGAGGGAGAGCCGTGTCCGCCCGCGGGTTTTCCGACCTGCGTGAGTTGTTTCGGAGAACCACCCGCGACCTCAACGGTCCAAATGGTCGAAGGGGCCACCGTGCTGGCGGTGGGGCCGAAATCCTTCGGGGCCTCTGACTGAAACGCTATGCCGGAACCGTCAGGCGACCAGGCGGGGTACGAGCCGAAGTCCGTCAACTGGCGGGCCGCGCCGCCCAGGGCGGGCACGAGCCAGATGCCGCCGCGCTTCCTTGAGTAGTAAGCGATCAATCTCCCGTCGGGTGACCAGGCGGCCTGGACGTTCTGCTGGCCGTCCGACGTGAGCTGTATCTCGCGCCCGCCCGGCGCGAGCTGCTTGACGTAGATTTCAAAGCTGCCGCCATGGTCCGAGCTGTAAGCGATTGAGTTTCCGTCTGGCGAGAGCGTGGGGTAAATGTCCAGGCCGGACCAGTCGGTGACCTGCGCAGCCTTCAACTCTGGAAGCGCCTCCGAAACGTTCTGCGCGGGTTGAGGGTTTGTCGCGCCCTGGCGATTGCCGAAAAGCTTGTAAGCCGCAAAGACGATGCCGACTGCGATTAAAGCGAGTAGAGCGAAAGCGAGTACACCCCTTCTCTGCCCAGGCTTTCTCGTCAAAGCTTCCGTCTCTGTCGAGCGCGCCGGGTGAACATCGCCGGTCTCAGTCGCTCTTTTTACGGAGCCGGTCTCAAATGGACCTTCAGCTTGCGCACGCGGCATGGAGGCGTTCACCTCCGGCGATTGGGTGCGCTCACGCTCCGGTTGATAATCAACCTGCTGTTTCATGCTGCGGAGGTCGGCGAGCAGTTCTCTGGCCGTTTGATACCGCTCCTCCTTATCCTTACGCAGCGCCTTCCTGATGATCCATTCAAGCTCGACCGGAACATCTCCACTCAGCTTTGTCAGCGGCTGTGGCTCTCGCTCCAGAATTGCCGCGATCACGTCGCTCGTGGTCGCTCCCTCGAAAGGAGCGTGGCCTGCCGTCATCTCGTAGAGCACACAGCCCAGGCTCCAGATGTCCGTACGCGCATCCACTTCTAACCCACGCGCCTGCTCCGGCGACATGTAAAGAGATGTGCCCATGACTACGCCCGCGTCTGTCATAACCAGAGCGCGCGTCGTTGCGTCCAGACTCGTCGCCTGTTGTTTGGCGAGCTTGGCTAACCCGAAATCAAGAACTTTGACGATGCCATCCTCGCGCACCATGATGTTCTCGGGCTTAATATCACGATGCACGATCCTGGCTTTGTGTGAAGCGGTAAGCGCAAAGGCGACTTGCTCGGCAACGTTGAGCACTTCACTCAGGCTTAAACGTCCGCGTGAAATCTCCGCTCGCAAAGTCTCGCCTTCGATGAATTCTGTGGCGATGAAATGCAGGCCATCAGTGTGTCCGATCTCATAAATGGTCAGGATGTTCGGATGATTCAATGCTGAAGCGGCGCGAGCCTCCTGCTCAAAGCGGCCCAAACGGTCCCGGTCTTTAGTGAAAGCGGCCGGAAGCAGTTTGATTGCAACGCGGCGTCCCAGCCTTGCGTCTTCAGCCAGGTAGACCTCGCCCATCCCGCCTTTGCCCAGCTGATAAAGAATCTCGTAGTGGCCGAAGGCCTGACCTCTGGCTAACGCATCTTGATTGTCCGCTATCAAATCAGTCGCGACCTCGTAAGCGGGCGAGTCAATAAAACTTCCCTCTTTCTCGTGCGCAGCAATCAGAGCCTTGACCTCTTTTCTCAGAGACGCATCATCCACGCAGGCTTTGTCCAGAAAGGCGGACCGCTCCTCGGGCTCGCGCTCCAGCGCCGAGTGAAATATCTCTTTGATCTGTTGCCAGCGGTCTGTGGTCATCGTCATGGGAGCTTTGCCTGCCTGGGCCTATCCAACGGCGTCCTTAATACTTATTAACGCGCATCCGGGACGCGGACTCCCTCAAGCCTTGCTGTGGTGCCACAAATTCAGGTCAACTTGTTGCGAAGCCAGGCCCTGGCCATCTTCCAGTCGCGTTCGACCGTGGCGTGGCCTAGCCCCAGGACTTCAGCCGTTTCTTCGATGGAGAGGCCGCCGAAGAACTTGAGTTCCACGATCCGGCCCTGCTGCGGGTCAAGTGCGGTCAGCTCGTTCAAGGCCTCGTGGAGCGCCAGAAGGTCTATGTCCGGCTGGGCGGATACGCGTTCCAAGTTGGTCAGCGAGAGTCTTTGCTGGTCCGAGCCGCCACGCTTCTGAGCCTGGTGCGTGCGCGCGTGGTCAACCAGGATGCGGCGCATGAGCTGCGCGGCGACGCCGAAGAACTGCGCCCGGTTCTGCCAGCGCGCGTTTCTCTGGTCAACTAGTTTCAAGTAGGCCTCGTTGACGAGCGCCGTCGGCTGCAAGGTGTGATTGGCGCGCTCGCGGCGCAGGTAGTTGTTGGCCAGGCGTCGCAACTCGCTGTAAACCAGCGGCATTAACTTATCGAGCGCCGCCTGGTCGCCGCTCCCCCAATCCAACAGCAGTTGCGTCACACCCTCTGGCGCGCTCATCAATAATCTCCACGGGAACGGAAAGGAAACCCTCATGAAACGGCGGCGTGAACTTCCGCAGTTTTGGCCGCGAGGCGAAATGAAAGGCTGATTCTACACCAAAAAATTTCCCGCGTCGTGAGGGAGTTTTCCGCGCCCCAACGCGTTAAGAGATAGAAGGCGGCAATTGAGCCGCCTCGAAACTTCAAAGTGAGACCAGAAGGAGGTCGCCCCATGAGAAAGCAAAGTTTGAGAATCTTCTTGATGATCGGTTTATTCGCAATCCTCGCTCCCCTGTCAGTCCAGGCGCAGTCGAGCAGTGAGCAGACGGCCAGCATTCCGTTCTCGTTCAACGTCGGAAACAAGAGTTTTCCCGCAGGCGAGTACAGAGTGACGCGCATTAACCCTGCTTCGGACAAGACGGCGCTGGTGATCAGGAGCGCTGACGGCCGGATGAGCAAGCTCGTCCTGACGATGAACGTCCAGGACAGCAAGACGCACGAGAGCGCCAAGCTCGTCTTCAACCGTTACGGGGACCAGTATTATCTCGCTCAGGTCTGGACGCCTGCGGACAACACAGGGCTTGAGCTACCCGTATCTCGCAGCGAACGCACGCTGGCGCGCAATGCTGGGGAACGCGCGCCTGAGCAAACGACAGTTGCGCTCAACGCCGGCCGGAGGTGAGGCGTTCCGGAAGACGCTTTATCTTCAGGCGGCGGGCGCAACAGACGGGCGCGGCCTGCGGGATGAACAGACGGCGGCATGAAGCCTCTTGAGCTTCATGCCGCCGTTGACGTTTGCAGGATCGTTCCGATTAGTAAAGAGCCCCTGGCCGTCCCACTCAATCACCCGAAGCATCACGAAACCATTTGATCTGCTTCGTGATGCTTCGGGTGATTGAGTAGATCATCTCTTCGCTCTTAAATTTATCGAAGGCTTACACCATCGCCATGTTGTGTTAATATCCATCTCAGCTAATCGCCAGAAGCCGTACGGGAAGACTCCGAGAACGAATCCGAGAAGGCGCCTCAAGTCTTTGAGCGTTTTTTCTGTCTCTCTTGAAGCACTTCCGTATATGCTTTCGCGTCCTGAATTCAGCTTTCCGCTATGAACGACGGAGAACCTCCAAATGGCCGAGCCGCGTACAGCCGTCGGTGCTGCCGGGCGTCGCCTGCTGCGGCGCGGCGCCCGCGGTGTGCGTCGCACGTTCTCTGGGCGCAACAGGCTTCTGGTCTACCTGGCGGTCCTCGGTCCGGGCATGATCGCCGCCAATGCCGGCAATGATGCCGGAGGAATCGCGACCTTCGCTTCGGTCGGCGCGGACCACGGCTACGCGCTTCTCTGGGTTCTCATCCCGATCACAATCAGCCTGGGGCTCGTGCAGGAGATGTGCGCACGCATGGGCGCGGTCACGGGCAAGGGCCTGGCCGATCTCATACGCGAGCGCTTCGGCGTGCGCTGGATGGCGCTCGTGATGCTCGCCCTCCTGGTGGCCAATGGCGGCGTCACCATCTCCGAGTTTCTAGGGATAGCCGCGGCGAGCGAACTCTTCAACATACCGCGCTACCTCACTGTGCCGCTGGCAGCAATCGCCGTCTGGTGGCTGGTCGTCCGCGGCTCCTATAAACGCGTCGAGCGGGTCTTCCTTGTAATGTCGCTCGTCTTTCTGGGCTACATCATCTCCGCGTTCCTGGCAAAGCCCGCCTGGGAAGAGGTCGCCCGCGCCGTTGTCAGACCGCGTTTTGATTTCAGCGCCCCCTTCCTCTTCACGTTCGTCGCCATCATCGGCACGACCATCTCGCCCTACATGCAGGTCTTCGTGCAATCTTCAGTGGTCGAGAAAGGCGTCACGGTGGAGGATTACAAACTGACGCGCGCGGATGTCTGGACGGGCACGGTCTTCGCTATGGTGATAGTCTTCTTCATCATCATCTCGACCGCGGCGACGCTGCACATCCAAACGCCGCCGCAACACGTTGAGACGGCGGCCGACGCCGCGCGCGCGCTCGAACCGCTCGCGGGCCGCTACGCCGGACTTCTTTTCGGCGTCGGACTCTTCGGCGCGTCAATGCTCGCCGCGGGCGTGCTGCCCCTGGCGACGGCCTATTCCATCAGCGAGGCCCTGGGTTTTGAGAAGGGTGTTTCGCGCAGCTTCCGCGAAGCGCCGATCTTTATAGGCATCTTCACCTCGCTGGTCGCCATCGGCGCGATTGTGGCGATGGTGCCGGGCCTGCCCTTGATTGACGCGCTCCTCAACATGCAGGTCGTCAACGGCCTGTTGCTGCCGGTGCTTTTGATAGCCATTCTGCGCCTCGTTAATGACCCGGAGGTGATGGGCGAGCACACGAACGGGCCTCTCTATAATGCCGCCGCGTGGCTGACGGCGATTATCGTCTCGGCCCTCTCTCTCGTTTTCATTGTGACGAAGCTCTTTCCGAACATCCTTCCGCACTAACGCGCTCGATCTTCTCGGAAGCTGGCGTTCGTTAATACGATAACCACTTCAAACGGGTGTGACGAACAAAGCTGTCCACGAAATCACACGAATCAGCAATACGCTCTCTTCGTGTGATTTCGTGTGAATTCGTGGACAGAGCACCCTGATAGTGATAAAAATAGCATCAAAAGCACTCAGGCTTTCGGACAGGGACAAGACTCATCGTGACTCGGCCTCGATCTAAAAGTCCATTTATATTCTTCATCCTGGTGACGGCCCTGGTCGTCCTGGCGATCTATCTGCTGCACATCTTCGAGCCTTCTCTCAGGGCCAACTTTCTGCACGGGGCCGAAAACGAACAACGGGCCAGAGAGTCTTTCGAGATGGTCGTCAACGTCCTCAGAATATTGCTGTGGATGGCTCTGGCTATCGTCATCGTCCGCGCCCTCGGCGCAATCATCTTCGGCACCATCTTCCGCTTACGCAGGGGTTACGAGGCCCCCGTGCTCATCCGCAACATCTTTTCGATGATCGCCTACATCGCCAGCTTTGTGATCATCTTCAAGGCGTTCTACCCGGATGTCGGATTGGGCGCGCTCTTTACGACCTCGGCGGTCCTGGGCGCCATCATCGGTCTGGCGCTTCAGGACACGCTCGGCAATTTCTTTGCGGGCATTTCACTCCACGCGGACAAGCCGTTTCAGGTGGGCGACGTGATCAGCGTCGGGCAGAAGACCGGGGTGGTCGAGAGCATCACCTGGCGTGCCGTCAAGATCAGGACTTTCACCAACCACATCGTGCTGGCGAGCCACACGAGCGTCTCCAAAGAGGCCATCGAGGTCTGCCCGCGAGACAACCTCAACGCGCGCCTCGTCTTTTTCAATACGCTCTACACCGACTCTCCAGCCAAGACCATTCACATCGTCCGCGAGGCGGTCCGTGAAGCAGACAACGTCACGCCCAAGATTACGCCCATCGTACGCATACGCAACATGGGCGATAGCGCCATTGACTGGGAGGTCAAATACTGGCTGATAGATTACGCCAAGTACAACGACACGGACGCGCTCGTGCGCCAGCGCATCTGGTATGCCTTCCGCCGCGCAGGAATCAACTTCGCCTTCCCGACGCGCACGCTTCACATCGAGCGCCAGGCCAAGGTGGACGAGATGCAGGCCGACGGGCGCGGCTTTATCGAGCGCCTCTCGGCGGTTGACATCTTTGCCCCGCTCTCGAATGAGGAGATGGCGCGCCTCGCAGGGGCTTCGGTCAGCCACGTCTTCGCGCCGGACGAGACTGTCATCCGCGCCGGCGACGAAGGCTCAAGCATGTTCGTCGTCCACAACGGACGCGTCAGCGTACAGATCTCTGACAACGGCAGGCCCCGCACAGTGGCCGTGCTCAACGAGGGCGACTTTTTTGGCGAGATGGCCCTCTTTACGGGCGAGCCGCGCACGGCCAACGTGATCGCCCTGGAGGAGACGGAAGTCCTCGAAATCGGCTACCAGGCCATGAAACACCTCTTCGATACCAATCCGGACCTGGTTGACTCCCTCAGCCACATTATCGCCGAACGGCGTGTCGGCCTGACGGCCAGACAGGAAACGCAGGAAGATGGCGAAAAGGAGTCTGAGGGTATCATCGCCTCAATCAAGCGCTTCTTCGGCTTTGCTTGAAGTCACCCCACGAATAGCCCGCACTGAAAATAGCCTTAATCCTTGCAAATCAAGCCTCTACGCGGCCGAATCGCCTCTCATTAAGGCGCCATAAAATTTTTCGCCCCGAAGACTTGACAAGAAGTGACTCAAGATTTATTATCCCGCCATGCTCATCAGCCGAAGTCAGTTGCTCTCAGTGGAGTTTTTCGGCTGGAGTTTGTTGAATTAAGGACTTAAATGAGGAGGCTTTTTGTTATGAGCATCGTTCGTTACGATCCATTCCGCGACCTACGCAGTCTTCAGGACGAAGTCAATCGTCTGTTTTCGACCAATCTTTCGAGAGTTTTCGGCGACGAAGGCATCGCCCGCGGTGCCTGGAATCCGACCGTGGACATCTACGAGAACAAGGACCAGATCGTCATCGAGGCGGAACTGCCCGGCATGAGCCGCGAGGATTTCGACCTCTCGTTCGAAAATAACGTGATTACGCTTCGCGGCGAGCGTCGCTTCGAGAAGAAGGACGAGTCGGACAACTATCATCGCGTCGAGCGTTCCTACGGCTCTTTCACGCGCTCGTTCACGCTGCCGCCGACCGTCTCCGGCGAGGGCATCACGGCTGAGTATCGCAACGGGGTTCTGCGCGTCACGCTGCCCAAGCGCGAGGAAGTCAAAGCGCGGCGCATAGAGATCGCCGGCGAGAGCGCCGAGGCTAAAACTCCCCGCACCATCGAAGCGAAAGCCGAAACTTCCAGGGGCGAGAAGACGGACAAGACCATGAAAGCGTCCGGCCGCTAATGACCGCAGTGACGAGTTAAAAGTGACGAGTGACAAGCCGAAACGCTTTCACTCGTCACTTGTCACTTGTCACTCATCACTGATTTTATGCGTCTAGATAAATTCACACTGCGCGGCCAGGAGGCCATTCAATCGGCCATCGAAGTGGCCGAGCGTAACCAGCACCAGGAAGTCCAGCCCGAGCACATGCTCTTCTCTATGCTCGAACAGCCAGAAGGAATCGTGCGCCCGGTGCTCGGCAAGCTCGGGGCGAACGTCCAGGTCGTGCTCAACGACGTGCAGGCGGCAATCGCGCGCTTCCCGCGCGTGCAGGGCGGGCAGCAATATTTCAGCCCGCGCCTGAGCCAGGTTTTCACGGCCGCCGAGAAGCAGGCCAAAGAGATGAAGGACGAGTACATCTCTACGGAGCACCTGCTCATCGCCATCGTCGCCGAGAAAGACGGGCAGGCTGGCAAAATCCTGCGCCAGCACGGCGTCAACACGGACGACCTGCTCAAGGTCATCGAGCAGACGCGCGGCGGGGTCCGCATCACGGACCAGAACGCCGAAGAGAACTACCAGGCGCTCTCTAAATACGCGAAGGACCTGACAGACCTTGCCCGCCAGGGCAAGCTCGATCCGGTCATCGGCCGCGACGACGAGATTCGCCGCACCATACAGGTTCTTTCACGTCGCACCAAAAATAATCCGGTCCTGATAGGCGAGCCCGGCGTCGGCAAGACCGCCATCGTAGAGGGCCTCGCGCAGCGAATCGTTTCGGGCGACGTCCCCGAAACGCTGCGCAACAAGCGGCTCGTCGGCCTGGACCTCGGCTCGATGCTCGCGGGCGCGAAGTATCGCGGCGAGTTTGAAGATCGGCTCAAAGCCGTTTTGAAAGAGATTGAGAAGGCGCAGGGGCAGATCGTGCTCTTCATTGATGAGCTGCACACGCTCGTGGGCGCGGGTGCTGCCGAAGGCGCGATTGATGCGTCGAATATGTTGAAGCCCGCTCTGGCGCGCGGCGAGCTGCGCTGCGTCGGCGCGACCACGCTCAACGAGTACAAGAAATATATCGAAAAGGATGCCGCGCTTGAGCGCCGTTTCCAGCAGATTTACGTCGGCGAGCCAAGCGTCGAAGACACGATTGCTATCTTGCGCGGGCTCAAAGAGCGTTATGAGGTCCACCACGGCGTGCGGATCAAGGATTCCGCGATTGTCGCCGCGGCGACTCTGTCGAATCGCTACATCACGGACCGCTTCCTGCCGGACAAGGCCATTGACTTGATTGACGAGGCCGCCTCGCGCCTGCGAATCGAGATTGATTCCCTGCCGCAGGAGATTGACCAGCTTGAACGCGAAATACTCCAGCTGGAGATCGAGCGTCAGGCCCTGGGCCGTGAAGAAGACGAGCGCTCCAAGGCTCGTCTGAAAGACATAGAGCAGCGCATCGCAGATTTGAAAGAGACGTCTTCGGGCATGAAGGCGAAGTGGCAATCTGAAAAAGAAGAGATTGACAGGATGCGCGCCGTCAAGAATGAGCTTGAGCAGTTGCGCCTGCAACTCGACCAGGCGCGCAACGCCGGTGACCTGGCGAAAGCGGCGGAGTTGCAGTACGGCAAGATTCCGGAACTGGAGCGTGAGCTGGCAGAGGAGCAGCAGAGGCTCGCAGAGCTTCAACGCGACAGCGTGATGCTCAAGGAAGAGGTTGACGAAGAGGACGTGGCCGAGGTCGTCGCCAAGTGGACGGGCGTGCCCGTCTCCAAGATGCTCGAAGGCGAGATGCAGAAGCTCGTCACGATGGAAGAGCGGCTGCGTCAGCGCGTCATCGGCCAGGACGAGGCTTTGACAGCCGTCGCCGACGCCGTGCGCCGTGCGCGCGCTGGGCTTCAAGACCCCAACCGCCCTGTCGGCTCGTTCATCTTTCTGGGGCCGACCGGTGTGGGCAAGACCGAGACGGCGCGCGCGCTCGCGGAGTTTCTTTTCGATGACGAGCGTGCGATGGTCCGCCTGGACATGTCCGAGTACATGGAGAAGCACGCCGTCGCGCGGATGATCGGCGCGCCGCCCGGTTACGTCGGCTTCGAAGAGGGCGGGCAGTTGACGGAAGCCGTGAGGCGCAGGCCCTACGCCGTGATTCTCTTCGACGAGATCGAGAAGGCGCACCCGGATGTCTTCAACGTCCTGTTGCAGATTCTCGACGACGGCCGGCTGACGGACGCCAAGGGGCGAACGGTTGACTTCAAGAACACGGTCCTGATTATGACCTCGAACCTCGGAAGCCGCGAGATACAGGCGGCCGAAGGCGACGAGCGTGCGGTGCGTGAGGCCGTGACGCAGGAGCTGCGTCAGAATTTCAAGCCGGAGTTTCTGAACCGGATTGACGACACAGTGATCTTTCATCAGCTCTCGCGCGAGCAGATCGTCCAGATCATTGACGTGCAGCTTGAGCGCCTGCGCGCGATGCTCCAGGAGCGCAACATTATGCTGGTGCTTGATGATTCGGCGCGCGCTCTGCTCGCCCGTGAAGGCTATGACCCGCAGTACGGCGCGCGGCCACTGAAACGCGCGATTCAGACGCTCATCCAGAACCCGCTCGCCGTCAAACTGCTGCGCGGCGAGGTTGGACCGGGGCAGACCATCACCGTCTCGGCGGAAGGGGACCAGATGAAGTTTGCGGCCGAAGCCGCGGCGGCGGCGGCGTGAAGAGCTGCACTCACGGACGTTGGCGAAAGGATGAGATAAAGCTGATGACGATTAATTGCCAATCATTCGGAGGGAAGAAAATGGCACGGAGTTGGGACCCGATACGCGATTTGGTAACGCTACAGGACCGCATGAATCGCCTCTTTCAGGAGGCGGCCGAACGCCGCGAGCACGGCGAAGGAGAGAATGAGCAGGAGATCGAGCGCGCCGACTGGTTTCCATCGGCGGACGTTTATCAAACGGAGAAAGAGTACCTCATCGAGGTGGACCTGCCCGGCATCGTCCGCGACACGCTGGACCTCAGCCTCGACAACGACTATCTCTTGATTCGCGGCGTGCGGGCCGTGACGGATGAAGGCCAGCGTCGCCTTGAGCGGCCACATGGCCGTTTCATGAGGAAGTTCGGCGTGCCCGCGACCGTGGATCAGAAAGCGATTGCCGCCGAATACAAAGATGGCGTCCTGCGCGTCCACCTGCCGAAGCGCAAAGAGCAGAAGGCGCGCCGTGTGGAAATTAAAGTGTCGTAAATCGTGAATCGTAAATCGTGAATAGATAAAGAGCGTTCGACGATTTACGATTCACGATTTACCATTTACGATCATGGTATCTTTTCGAAGAGGTAAGACGAAAAAGCATATGCGAGAGGACAAGGTGGCCGAAGAGGCGCGTGTGGGGGAGACTGCGCCCCCCGCAAACGACGAAATACGTGTGACGGACCGGCGACGCATCAACTTTGATCGCGGCGCTGATGATGAATCCGCGGGGGACGAAGGCGCATCAACGGAAGCTCCGAGTTTGAAGCCCACTTACGTGGAACAACTGGAAGCGCGCACGCGCGAAGCCGAACAGAAAGTCGCCGACGTGCAATCGCGTTTCGAGCAGTTGCGTGCCACTTTGCAGCGCGAGACGGACGAAACGCGCCAGCGCCTGAATCGCGCGGCGGAGGAGCGCGCCCGGCGCGAGAAGGCCGATTTTGTGGCCGAGCTTCTGCCCGTGGCGGACAATCTACAGCGTGCGATTGAAGCTGCCGAGCAGGGCGGCGGATTGGAGTCCCTGCTGGACGGTGTGCGCGGGACGTTGAGTAGCTTTGAGAGCGCGCTTGCGGCGGCAGGCATTGAGCCCATCGCGTCGGTCGGCGCGCAGTTCGACCCGGAGTTGCATGAGGCTGTTGACACCATCGAAGTCGAGCCGGAGCGTGACGGGATTGTGACGGCTGAGTACAGCCGCGGATACAGAAGCGGCGAACGCCTGCTGCGCCCCGCGCGAGTGCAGGTGGGGCGGGCGCAAGGCGAGGCGAAAACGGCGGCAGAATGAAGTAGTGGTCAGTGGTCGGTGGTCAGTGGTCAGTTGAAAAGCTGAACCAAACTGACCACTGACCACCGGCCACTGACTACTATTTTTGAGGGAGAAAACAAAGTGGCAGCGAAAGAGTTGAAATTCAGGGGAGACGCGCGGAGCGCGATGCTCAGAGGCGTGGACACGCTGGCGAATGCCGTGCGCGTGACCTTAGGGCCAAAGGGGCGCAACGTCGTGCTCTCGAAAAAGTACGGCTCACCCGTGATCACGAAAGACGGCGTCACGGTCGCGAAAGAGATCGAGCTACCGGACAATTACGAGAACATGGGCGCGCAGATGGTGCGCGAGGTGGCGACGAAGACAAACGACACGGCGGGCGACGGGACGACCACAGCGACCGTGCTCGCGCAGGCGATCTTCCGCGAAGGCGTCAAGAATGTGACTGCGGGCGCCAACCCCATGGCTTTGCAGCGCGGCATTCAGATGGCGACCGAAGCGGCTGTCGCAGAGCTTGAGCGGATGTCGAAGAAGGTCAAGGGCAAGGAGGAGCTCGCCAACGTCGCGAGCGTTTCGGCAAATAATGATCGTCAGATCGGGCAGCTGATCTCCGAAGCGATGGAGCAGGTGGGCAAGGACGGCGTCGTCACGGTCGAGGAGTCGAAGACTCTTCAGACGGAACTGGACATAGTCGAAGGCATGCAGTTTGATCGCGGCTATCTCTCGCCCTATTTTGTGACCAACCCGGACCGCATGGAGTGCGTGCTCGACGAGCCTCTGATTCTGCTTCACGAGAAGAAGATTTCAGCGATGCGTGACCTTCTGCCCGTGCTCGAACAGGTCGCACAGCAGGGGCGCTCCTTTTTGATCATCGCCGAAGACGTCGAAGGCGATGCGCTCGCCACGCTCGTCGTCAATCGCCTGCGCGGGACGATCAAGGTCTGCGCCGTCAAAGCTCCGGCCTTCGGTGACCGTCGCAAAGCCATTCTGGAAGACCTGGCCGTCCTGACGGGTGGGCGCGTCATCACGGAAGACCTCGGCATCAAACTCGAAAACGTGCATCTCGCCGACCTCGGCTCCGCCAAGCGCGTGATTGTTGATAAAGACGACACGATCATCGTCGAGGGCGCCGGCAGCGCGAAGGCGATTCAGGGCCGCGTGGCGTCAATTCGCGCTCAGATCGAAGAGACCACGTCGGATTACGACCGCGAGAAGTTGCAGGAGCGCCTGGCGAAGCTCGCGGGCGGCGTGGCGGTCGTGCGCGTCGGCGCCCCGACCGAGACGGCTATGAAAGAGATCAAGATGCGCGTCGAAGACGCCTTGAACGCCACGAAGGCCGCTGCGCAGGAAGGGATAGTTCCGGGCGGGGGCCTGGCGCTGATGCGCGCCGCGAAAGCCTTGGACAAGTTGAAGGCCGACGAGCCAGACGCGCAGACAGGCATCAAGATCATCAGGCGCGCGCTGGAAGAACCGCTTCGCCGGATCGCTGAGAACGCTGGCGTGGAGGGCGCGATTGTCGTCGGCCGCGTCGAAGAATCAAAAGGCACGAAAGGTTTTAATGCGGCGACCGGGGAATACGAGGACCTCGTCGCGGCCGGCATTATTGACCCGACCAAGGTGGTCCGCACGGCGCTGCAAAACGCCGCCTCAATCGCCGGTCTGATGCTGACGACGGACGCCGCCGTCACGGATGCGCCCGAACCGAAGAAGGGTGGGCCACAGATGCCTGGCGGGGAAGACTACGACTACTAAGAAGAACCGTAAATCGTAAATCGTGAATCGTAAATAGCCGGAAGCGTCTTTTCTCTATTTACGATTCACGATTTACGATTTACGGCTTTTAATTGGCTTGGCAATTGCAGGTGCGAGGTGTGGTATAGTTGGTTTGTCTGGAAACGCAACGGCGTTTCCGCCCCTCGCATCAAAAGAAGGCCAGTGAAGGCCGCTTCCCGCGGACGCGGTTCTTGTTTGAAATGTTAAGACGACACTTCGCCGCCAAACATTCGTCACACTTTGTGCGTTTGATACGGTGTGAGCATCGCCTTCTAAAATCAGTTGAGAAATAAAGTAAATGATAGATCTAGGGGCATACAAAGATAAATTCGGCGACAGCGGTCAGCGCATTCTCGAATATGCGCTTAACGAGTCGCGCCGCCGCGACCAGAATTACGTCGCAGTTGAGCACATCCTCAAAGCTCTGGCCGATGAGGAGTCAGAACTTTTCAACGCCACGATGCGCGACCTTGCGGTTGACCCGCACTCGGTCAGGATGATGATCGAGAAGCGTCTCGAAATGGGTCGCCAGCATGTCGGCAAAGGTTTCAGAATCGCACCCGACACGACGGACCTCTTCAAGCGCGCCATGGAGCGCGCACGCGCGCAAGGGCGCAAGACCATCGAGGCGACAGATATTTTCACGGCCCTCTCGCAAGATGAGCGTGGGCTTTTCGTCGAGGTGTTGCGGGGCCTGGGGGCTTCGCCGGAGGCCGTGGTCGAAAACGTGCGCGCGCGTGTTCACATCAGAGAGCAGGAAGAGGAGCAGTACAAGAAGAAGTTTGAGCTGCCGCCTTACCTGAAACATTTCGGCGTTTCGCTCAATCGTCTGGCGCGCATTGATAAGATTCCGCCGACCATCGGGCGCGAGATGGAGATTCAGCAGATGGTGGAAATCCTCTGCCATCGCGAGCGCGCCAACTCGCCAATGCTGGTGGGCGAACCAGGCGTCGGCAAGACCGCCGTCATCGAAGGTCTCGCGCGCCTGATAGAGCTGGAACCGGAGAAAGTCCCGGCGCGCCTGCGCGGCTCGCACATCGTGCAGTTGCAGATGGGCGGACTCGTCGCGGGCACGATGCTGCGCGGCATGTTCGAGGAGCGCATCAAGGGCATCATTGACGAGGTCAAAGAGCGCGATAACCTGATTCTCTTCATTGACGAAGCGCACACCATCATCGGCGCTGGCGCGGCCCTCGGCACCTCCTCTGACGCGGCCAACATGTTCAAGTCCGCGCTTGCGCGCGGCGAGATGCGAATCATCGGCGCGACGACCTTGACCGAGTACAAGGAATACATCGCGGAAGACGAAGCCTTAGCGCGCCGCTTCCGCCTGGTCAAAGTGGACGAGCCGTCTTTGACAGAGACGCGCGAGATTCTGTTGGGACTCCGCCCGCGTCTTGAGAAGAATTATTCGGTGACGATTTCGGATGACGCCATCAACACAGCGCTGGAGATGGCCCCGAAATACATACGCAACCTGCACCTGCCGGACAAGGCCATCGGCTGGCTCGACACGGCAGCCGTCAAAGTCGAGATCAACGAGCCGAACACCCTGATCGTCAAGCCGGAGCACGTCATTGACGTAATCTCGCAGGAGTCGCGCATTCCGCGCGACATGATCTTCCGTGACACCAACGACCGTTTCTCGACCATGGAAGAGGGCATCGGGCATCGCGTCATCGGGCAGAAGGAGGCGGTCGGGGCGGTCGCCCAGCGCCTTCGCCTGAACAAAGGCCCGCTCAAGGAGAGTCATTACAAGCCAGACGGCGTGCTTCTCTTCCTCGGACCGACGGGCGTCGGCAAGACGGAGCTGGCGAAGGCCGTGGCCGAGTTCATGTTCGGCAACGAAGAGAAGATGGTCCGCATAGACATGTCCGAATACGGCGACGGGACTGTCGGGATTGAGAAATTAATCGGCATGCCACGCGGGATCGTGGGCAGCGAGCGCGGCGGCATCCTGACCGAGCAGCTACGCGAGAACCCCTACACGGTCCTGTTGCTGGACGAAGTTGAGAAGGCTTCGCCCTACTTGATGAACCTCTTCCTGCAAGCGTTTGACGAGGGCTGGATGACGGACGGGCGCGGGAAGAAAGTTTACCTTTCGGACGCCATCGTCATCATGACTTCGAACCTCGGTTCCGAGAGTTTCAAGAAGTACGAGAAGCCCCTGGGTTTCGGCCAGAAGACGCTGGGCGATGTCCGCGCGATCAAGAACGAGGTGATGAAGGCCGCCGAGCAGCGCTTCTCGCCGGAGTTTCGCAACCGCATAGACGAGATCGTGGTCTTCTCGCCTTTGACAATGGACGAGGTCCGACAGATAGCTGTGCTCTATCTCAACAAGCTCAGGAAGCAGATGGAGTTTCAGGGCAAAGAGGTCGAAGTCACAGACCGGGCCGTTGACCTGCTGACCGAAAAAGGTTTCAGCCCGGCCTACGGGGCGCGCTTCCTGAAACGCCACATTGACGAGAAAGTGAAACTGCCGATCACGACCATGTGGAAGGGCGCGCCGCGCTTTTCCGTGGACGTCGAAAATGGCGAGGTCACGATCAAGGCGATAACGGACGCGAACGCGGAATTGAATTAAAAGGGCGCGAGCAGCGTCTCCCGTATGAAAGGGTTTCAGTGATACCATCTTCATTGAAGCCCTTTCGCTTTGTCTCCCCGCCCTGAATTTGCCGACGTATATTGGATGTCACCGAATGAAAAACAAGAGCGCTCCACTAAATCACACGAAACGACACGAAGAGAGATCGTTTTTGTTTCGTGCTGATTCGTGTGGTTTAGTGGATCGTCTCAATACTGCTCATCAAGAAGTCTCATCCGTCTGCAAACTGCTATAATTATTCCAGCTATGAAAAGAATTTTATTTCCCACCTTCAATCTCAAACGGATCATCACACACGCCATTATTCTGCTCTCTCTGACAGCGCTATCCGCTCGTGCTCAGGACGCGGCCGCCCCCGTGCAACAGGCTCCGCCAACCGACGAGAAGGCCGAGAAGATCATTCAGAGCGCGATTGAGGCGCTGGGCGGAAGCAGCTATCTGAATGTCCGCTCGGCCATCGGGCGCGGTCTCTTCTCGCAGTATCAGGAGGGGCAATCGGGCATACCGAGCACGTTCATTGATTACATCGTCTACCCGGACAAAGAGCGCACGGAGTTTAAGGCCTCGACGGGTAAGGTGATTCAAACCAACACGGGCGACACCGGCTGGCTCTATGACGGCGCGGCCAAAACGCTCAAGGACATGACGAAGGCCCAGGTGGAAGATTTCAAGCTGGCGATGCGCTCAAGCGTTGACAACCTCCTGCGCGGCTTCTGGAGGCGGGAAGGGGCCAGTCTCTCTTACGCAGGGCGGCGCGAAGCCGGGCTCGCGCGTCGCAACGAAGCCGTGCGCCTCACCTACCCGGACGGTTTCGTCGTCGAGTTCGAGTTCGGCGCGAAAGATAGCCTGCCGATGAAAGTTCTCTACAAGCGGAAGAACGCGGACGGCGAAGAGATTGCGGAAGAGGACCGGATGGCGCAGCACGTGAAAATCGGAGGCATTATCGCGCCCTTCGTCATTGACCACTACAGGGCGGGCGTGCAGACGAGCCGCATCAATTATCAATCAATCGAATTCAACAGCCCCATGCCCGACACGCTTTTCGCGCGGCCAGCGAACGCGAAAGCCGTCAAGTAGTCCAGGACCGGGAAATCATGGTCCGAAGCGCTGACGATACTCTGCCGAATTCATGAAACCGTTGATCATCACACGGTAATCCCCGCCGTTCTCATTCATCGTTCTGATCCATTCCAGGTAGAGAATGTCCGGGTCGCGTCTCAAATATCCGAAGTACTGCATCACGACGAACGCCTCGTTGTAATACTTGAAGTAAACCTCAGAGCTGTCCACCAATCCTCTTAACACGTCCGCGCGGGTCAGAGTGCCATTCGTCAAGCCGTTGATCCAGAACCCTCGGGTCGGATGATTCGGCAGCCCCACGGTCAAAAGCAGCCCGTCAACATATGTCGTCGGTGTGGTAAATCCATCGTACCTGTTCCTGAACTCAGTTCTGGTGACGAACTGGTTGACGAAGGCCACTTTGTTAGCTTCCAACTGCTGCGCGGTCAGAAAGCCGCTCAGCTTCGCCATGTCGGGCATAAACTCCGCGTATAGCGGATTCCTCCCGAGCGTTGAGTAGAAGCGATAGATGAAGTAGCCGCGCGATTGGAACTCTTCCGAACGGAAGAAGCCTGAGGAGACCTCTATTCTATCGCAACGAGTATCCCCCTGCTGGCAGGTGTTCAGGATGTTCTGCCAGCCTTGATAGCCTGCGGCATCAGGCTCACGTCCGAGAAAGTCTATGTAATGCTGGCGCACGAAGAACGGGACCGTGTCTATCGGGTTCGAGACCGCACCGCCCGTCTCGTTGTCGAAGATGGTGACGGTCGCTGTCTGAATCGGGCCGAGGGTCGCGTTCGTAGGGTTGCTCAGACGGATGGTGAAAGTCTCCGTCCCGTCCGTAATCGCGTCGTCCACAATCGGAATCGAAACGATCTTCGCGCTTTCGCCCGCCGCGAAACGGAGCGTTCCGACCGAGAGCGCGTAATCGCAGCGCGACGAGGCCATACCTGTGACGCTGCTACAGGCGTTCAGGCCAGAGCCGTCCGAAGTGGCGTAATCCACTGTGGACGCGGACGCGGTGCTCCCGCCGCGCGTGACGACAAACTGGACGTTGTCGCCATATTCAACGACAGTGTAACTCGATCCTCCGAAACTAACGGAGGGGACGGACGGCGCAGTCCCGTTCAGGGTGAGCGTGTAAGGTCCTGTGACATTCGCGGAGAAGGAGTTTGCCACAATCGTATAAGTCCCTGTCGTCGGGAGACTGATGAAACCGCTCCCCGGAGGAATACGCGAGTTGGTGCCGCCCCCGCCGTCGTCATCCTGTGTCAGAGTCGAGCCGTCCGGATTCCTTAAAAAGAGATAGGTATCGAAAGAGGCCGTCATCGTGACGGAGATCTGTTGACCGGCCGTGCCGCTGAAGCTATAGCCGTCGTAGAAAGAGCCGTCGCCGAGCGGGCAGTCGTTCGTGGAGAGCGCCCCGTTTACCGTCTGGCCGACGTTGATCGGCACAGGGGCGCAAGCGCCGCCTGCGGCCTGCGTGACGGTGAAGACCTGCCCGCCGACGACTATCGAGCCGGAGCGTGACGGGCCACCGTTAGGTCCGACAGAGAATGCGACCGTCCCGTTACTGACGCCGCTCGCGCCCGAAGTGATGCTGATGAAGCCGCCGCTGCTCGCCGCGGTCCAGTTGCAGCCGCTCGGCGCAATTACGTTGAAGCCGCCTGTGCCGCCGTTTGCGCCGAAGCTCTGAGAGGTCGGGCTGAGCGAGGAGACGCAGCTCGACTCCGTGGATAAAAAGGCAGAGATATTCGGATAGGTCACGCTGAAGCGGCCATAGTAGTCACTGAGTGTCGGGGTGTCACAAGAAGCCCCCCCTCCGAGCAACTGTCCGACCAACATCGCGTTGGACGCAGACCCCTTCCATATTCCAGAGCCGGATGATCCGCCCTCGGTCGTGCCCGAACCCCAGGTCACACCCGTAAAATTTGAACACGGGCCGGGCAGAAAGCTTGTCGGACAGTTTGAGTTTGTCGTATTTGGGTTGGTCGAGCCGAAAGAGATGCGCTTATGCGACCCTTGCGGGTGGTGAATCCCTGTGACCGCGGTGCCGGTGGAAATAGAGTTTGCGTCCCAGCCGGAGAAGAAGAGTCCGCCTGGAAGAGAACCCGTCAGCCGCACGAAAGTGAAATCGCTCGCCGTTCCAGTGGCTAAGAGATTGGCCCCGTCCGTAAAGGGCGTGCCAGCGGGCGGCGAGTCCCCCGTGTTGTAGTTCCAGTAAACGCGTAGCGTCTGCGCCTCTGACTGCGTGTCAAAGCAGTGATTGGCTGTGAGCAGGTACGGGGTTTGACTGAACGACGTATCGCTCAGCAGCGTGCCCGTGCAGAGGCCGATGCCTCCGCTGCTAACGAATTCGAGCCTCCCCACAGACTTTGCGACAGTGGCCCACTCTGCGGTCACTTCCAGATTGCACGCGCCCGCCTCTGGGTCTGGCGTTAAAGGGTCCGTGAAGACGTGGCCGATTTTCGAGATTTTGAATGGAGTGCCCTGGAGGTTCGCCGCCGCTTTCGGGATGAAGTATTCGATGACGACGCTGTCGCCTTTTACCGGCGGAGTCCAGAACGTCCCCTCCTCAGAGAGGCCGTGCCCCTGATATGGGCCGTAGAACTCCGACGGGTCGTTCATGGAATAGACGAAGACCCTGGCCCCGGCCGGCAGCGCCATCCTGGCGAATTGAACGCGCGTATAGAGCGCCCCTTCCGAAACGACGCCCATGACGCGCACCTCCCCTTCGGCCAACTGGTAGAGCGTGCCGTCCGACGAGGCACTGAGCGGTTGCGCGAGCGGCCTGACGGTTCCGATGCGGACAACCTTGCCCGGCAGCTCCTCTCGTTTCTCGCTCGGGTCCAGCGCCGGGAGCCGCCTGACCTTCGCCGCCTCGATTCCGAGGTAAGCATATAGATTTCGCAAAGGAGCTTCGCCGAACAGGGCCTTGAGCTCAACGGGCAACTCCGTTTTCGCCTGCGACTTTTCAGGAGCTTGATAGCCTGGAACTGACTGGGCGTGAATGGAAGGAGACGACCAAAAAAGTAGTAGCGCCCCGATGACGAGCGCGCCCGCTTTCAGATTCATCCGCAGTGCGCGGTGAGGGAAACAGAACACTTTTAATCTCTCCTCGCGGGATCATGAGCGCGGGCGCGCGCCACAGACGGTCCTTAATGAGTTGCGACTAAGTACGAAGCAGACGGTCAATAATGCTACCCGGAGTGACTCCAGGTAGAACTACAAGTGATGACTCCCCTTTAAAAGAAAGGAGCTTCTATGGATTTTCACCAATGGCTGCTCATCCACAACCAAACTGCACTATCTTATCTCTTTCTCTACTTCTGCGTTCTAACTTTTACGTTCAGAACTCCTCTGAACAACTGCCTAGCTAGAGTTTCAAAGAGCCGCACAGGTGACTCTGACAGTGTTTGCAACTCGCCAGACAAAGCCTGTCGTAATGTAGTTGAGTATAGCACAAGCTAAGGACGCAAATTTGAAAGCATTTGCGTTGTGGCTACGCATTCATTCTGCGCCATAAATGGCAAGGTCTTCTGCGAGGTTTTGATAAAAGACGCTGCCCTGAAATGTCAAGGCAGCGTCTAAGATAATGCCATCACTCTCAAAGTTGGCTATCAAGGTCCGAATCTCAGGCGGTACTCCGCGGAGTTCATGAACCCGTTAATCATTGTGCGGAAATCCCCGCCGTTCCCGTTCATCGTCTTGATCCACTCCAGGTAAAGAATGTCCGGGTCGCGCCTCAGGTAACCGAAGTACTGCATCACCACGAAGCCTTCGTTGTAGAACTTATTGTAGGTTTCGGCGCTGTCTATTAACCCGCGCAAGACATTCGCCCTTGTCAGGGTGCCATTGGTCAACCCCGCAATCCAGAACCCTCTGGTCGGGTGGTTCGGCAAGCCCGCAGTCTGTAGCAGTCCGTCCACGTATGCGGTCGGCGTAGTCAATGCATCGTATTTGCTCTTGAACTCGCCCCGCGTCATGAACTCGTTAACGTAGGCCACCTTGTTAGCTTCAAGCTGCTCTGGGCTGAGGAAGCCGCTGACCTTCGCCATGTCAGGGATGAACTGGTTGTAGAGCGGAACTTTGCCCAGGAGGGCCGAGTAGAAGCGGTAGATGAAGTAGCCGCGCGACTGAAACTCCTCCGAGCGGAAGAAGCCTGAGGAGACAGCTATACGGTCGCAGGTGGTATCGCCCGCCGGGCAGTTATTGAGAATGTTTTGCCAGCCCTGATAGCCTGCCGGGTCCGGCTCGCGGCCCAGAAAATCTATGTAATGCTGGCGCACGAAGAAGGCCGTCTGGTTCACAGGGTTCGCGCCTATCGCCGAATCATTGTCATCAATGTAAATCATTGCCGACTGGTACGACCCGTAAACAGCTCCGCTGAGGTTGTACAAGGTCAGGTTTAGGCTCTCTCTCCCTTCAGCAAACGCATCATCCACCAGGGGAATGATGATCGTCTTTGTCCTCTCGCCGGGGGCGAAACGCAGCGTGCCGAAGGTAGTCGCATAGTCGCAACGGGACGAGCCAAAGCCAGTTACTCGACTGCACTCGTTCAGCCCCGAAGGGTCGCTCGTCGCATACCCGACGGTCGTCTCGACCAGCGCGTTCGGTCCACGGTTGACCACGATAGCGACGCTTCCCGCGTCCTCTCTGACAACGTACTCAGCCTGAGCGATTGAGACGGTCTCCTGTTGGCCGCCGAGAATGAGCTGGTAATTGCCGGTCACATTCGGGTCGAAAGAACTCGCTTCGACGGTATATGTCCCGGTGCTCGGAGCGATAAAAGAGAAGGTTGTGCCGGGCGCGCCGACGTCCGTGGGTCCAAAAAAGATGACCTGCCCGACTATGCCTTGCACCGTCAGGAAAGTGTTAAAGCCAGTTCCCGGCAGCATCGTGGCGACCACCTGCTGTCCCTGCTGCGCGGTGAAGGAGTAACGGTCGGCGAAGTAAGTACCGTTCGAGGAAGCCAGGGTGCTCCGCCACGACCGGCAATCGGAAGAATTGAGCGTCCCGTTTATAGTCTGCCCGTAACTGACCGGGACGGCGGCACAGATCGCCCCGGTGCCCCCGACGATCAGCGTATATGTGTTCTGAACTGAGGGAGGCGCATAGACTCTTATATAATAGTCCTCTGTTGCGCCCGATTGATTGATATAGCTTACGCTCTCCGTGTTCGACGTTCCGTCCGATGTTCCGACAGGTGAGAGATCGCTCCCGCGGTAAATTTGCAGATTAATGTTTCCGGCGCTGTGCGTGAAATTAATCCTGGCGGTGACAAAAGCTCCGGCAACGCCGCTGACCTTATACCAGTCTTCATCAATTCCCTTGACGACCAGACTGGCGTATGAGCCGCTCTCGATGACGCGCGCGGCGGCGCGCGTATCGTTCTCTTCGAAACTGTCGTCAGCTCCGTTATCGCCCCGCTGCAGGAACGACGAGATAAACGGATAAGTCACGCTGAAACTGCCGTAGTAGTCATTTCCCGAGAGGTTGCCGCAAGCGGCGTCGCCGCCGGTCAGAGTTCCGACGAGTTTGGGGTCGGAAGGCGATCCTTTCCAGATGCCGGAGCCCGATGATCCGCCCTCAGTTGTGCCGGAGTTCCAGTGTACCCCTGTAAAGCTCAGGCAATTACCGAACGGAAATCCTCCAGCGCTACAAGCGGAGATAGTGCTTCCGAACGAAATGCGTTTGTGCGATGCCTCCGGGTGATGAATGCCTGTAACGGATGTCGAGAGGGCCGTCGGAGTCGCGTCCCAGCCGGAGAAGAAAAGTCCCCCGGGCAAAGTTCCCGTTAGCCGCACGAAACTGAAGTCGCTCGACGAGCTTGTTGACAGAAGATTGGCGCCATCCGTAAAAGGCGTGCCAGCGGGCGGCGAGTCCCCCGTGTTGTAGTTCCAGTAGACGCGCAGTGTCTGCGCTTCCGCCTGCGTGTCGAAGCAGTGGTTCGCTGTCAGCAGATACGGCGTCTGGTCGTTGGACTGGTTGTTAAGGAGCGTTCCGGTGCATGCATACTCGTTGCCGCCGCTTGTGAATTCCAGATACCCTACGGATTTCGCGACTTCGGCCCAGGCGCTCGTGACCTCCAGATTGCACGCGCCCGCCGCATCCTCCGAGCCTTCCTTCGTGAAAATGTTTCTGTAGACGTGGCTGACTTCCGAGACTTGAAACGGGGTCGCCCCCGTTGCGGCCGCCCCGTGCGGAGTGAAATACTCTATGACCACACCGTCGCCCGCCATCGGAGGGGTCCAGAACGCTCCGTCGCCTGAGGGCCCGCGCCCTTCATACGGTCCGTAATATTCGTCCGGGTTCTTCAAAGAAGAGACGAAGACCCTGGCCCCCGCGGGCAAAGACATCTCCGTGAAACGCACGCGGGTGTAGAAGGCCCCCTCGGAGACCACACCCATCACGCGCACCTCCCCTTCGGGCAGACTGTAGAGCGCGCTGTCCGAAGAGATTTTGAGAGGCTGGAAAGCTCGGACCACGCCGATTCTCAGTCTCTTCTCCGACCCAGCCTCCTCAGTCAACTGTTTGTCCAGAGCGGGCAGGCGGCGAATCTTCGACTGCTCGACTTTGATGTAATCGTAGAGCCTGCCTAAAGGAGCTTCGCCCCGCGCGGCCTTGACCTCTGCGGGCTCTTCAATCCTTGACTCTTCCTTAACCGGCGCTCGCAGGCCTGGGACGGATTGGGCGTGAGAATCGGGCGCGAATACCAGTAAGCCCAGCGCGAGCGAGATAATTACGGCTGGAATAAACGCTCTTCGGCCAGACGGTTGATGGCGAGGTAAATAAAAAATCATCTATCTTTTCCCAGTGTGGATAATTTAAGCGGACAGCCCCGGAATGGTTCGGCAAACGGTTGTAACCGGCACGAAGTGGACGGGCAATATATCGGCCCTAAACCACGTGGAGCTACAAATTAAAGACGCCGCCCGAAAATGTCAAGGCAGCGCCTGATCTAAACATGACCCATCCTCAGATGACTATCAAGGCCCGAAACGTTGCCGATACTCAGCGGAATTCATAAAGCCATGGATCATTCCACGGTAGTCTCCGCCGTTCTGATTCATTATTTTGATCCATTCGAGGTAGAGAATGTCCGGGTCTCTTCTCAGATAGCCGAAATACTGCATCACGACGAAGGCTTCCGTGTAGAACTTGTTGTAAACTTCGGCGCTATCCACCAGCCCGCGCAGGACGTCCGCGCGCGTCAGCGTCCCCGCAGTCAGTCCGTTAATCCAGAAGCCGCGCGTCGGATGATTCGGGAGTCCTGCTGTTTGCAGAAGCCCGTCAACATAAGCGGTCGACGTCGTCAGCGAATTATATTTGCTCGTGAACTCAGTCCTTGTCATGAACTCTTGAATGAAAGCTACTTTGTTGGCTTCTAACTGCGATGGACTGAGAAAGCCGCTCAGTTTAGCCATGTCTGGGATGAACTCCGCATAGCGAGGATTTCGTTCCAGACTCGCCGAGTAAAAGCGATAGGTAAAGTAGCCACGCGATTGAAACTCTTCCGAACGGAAGAAGCCCGATGAGACTTCAATGCGGTCGCAGGTGATATTGCCCGGCTGACAGTTGTTCAGGATGTCCTGCCAGCCCTGATAGCCCACAGGATCCGGCTCACGACCCAGAAAGTCTATGTAATGCTGGCGCACGAAGAACGGGTTGGTGTCTACCGGATTAGCCCCTGTTGCCGGGTCGTTGTCCGTGATCGTGACTATCGCGGAATTGGTTGAGCCGAGGATCGCCCCCGAAGGACTGCTTAAAGCAATGGTGAAACTCTCATTGCTTTCCGCGAAAGAGTCATCCACTAACGGAATAAAAATGGTCTTCGAGCTTTCGCCCGCAGCGAATCGGAGCGTCCCGACAGTCGCGGCATAATCGCAACGCGAGGAGGCGATGCCATTGATGATATTGCATTCGTTCAGTCCGGCCGTGTCTGATGTTGCATAGTTGACTGCTGCCGCAGCAGTCGCATCTGTTCGATTGACTATGATCTGCGCGCTGCCCTCGCCTTCGCTCGCGCTGCGGGTCGCAGAGCTTAATTGAATCGCGGGCGCTGTGGTCTGATAAAAAGGGTTGTATCCGAGTTGGGCGAAGACGTTCCATGCGGTGGCGCCGATATGCAGACGACGAAAATATTTAAAATTAAAACCCGTCGTAAGTCCGTCATGCGATGCCGCAGCAACGCCGCCTCCGTTACCAAACGGTGCGGTCGCCTGCGCGCGACTTAACTCCTGTCGCAGCGCCGCCATTGATGCTTGTTGGGCAGCAAAGGCGTAGGCCGTTGCCATTTGGGCGGTACCTTCAAACCAGACTCCATCTCTATCCTCATTAAAGTCGAACCCGGAGAAGCCATCACTGGTGTTGCGGTGATTTTGTTCGGCGCATTCAAGTACTTGTGAATGAAGCGTGAGCGTATCGGGCAAGGCCAGCACGCTCCAAGCTTGAACGTCCAAGGGTAGTTGATCGACAATTTGATTACGAATATCTGGATCAGTCGTTCCGGCCAAGTAGCAGCGCTTTTGAGTATTCCACATCGCTTCCACGAATTGCCGGGCGTGTTGGGCATCGGCTTGCCATTGAGGTTCACCGGTAATCTGCGACATCCGTGTGAAAGCCGCATACACATCCAGATTGTGCTCCGTACTGGCGTAGGTCCGCCGCGTGACCATAGCAGTCTCAGGATAATTATCAAGACCTCCCTGAAACCCCTGGTACGTGCCAGCATCATTCCGAAAGGTGCGGATGAAATTGCCCAGATTCCGGGCCGTTGCCAAGTAAGACGGATTGGAGGTCTGCCGGTACAATGCTAACAAGGCAATCATCGCCCAGGTATTGTTGCCTGTATCAACGGCCTCCTGTTCGATCTCAACAAATTTTTGCTGGGCCTCGTCATAGAAACCCGGCACGGGCACAGTTCCAGGCCGTCCGTTCGGGGCCCACCCAGGAGGCAACGAAATGTCTCCGGCTGAGTAGTCGCTGCGAAGCCGGCCATCCTCGTAGGCCCGGTCATGTTGAGAAGCGTAAACAAATGCGTCGCCAATAAGCTTCGCTCGCCTGATGCTGTCCGCTGAACCATCCGCCAGAAATGCCAGCAAAGCTATCGCATTATCATAGGTGAAAGCCGAATTGCGTAGCACCAGATCGAAATCCTCCACGGGAGTGGGTTGGATTTGAAACGGTAGCGTGGCGAAACTCCTTAGGAAGCGTGGCTCGTTCAGACGTTGGGCAAGCCGAGTAGAATTCAATTCATATTGAATATCATCAAGATAAAACTCTGCCCCCGTGATATTCTTTGCTCCATCCACCCCCCATCCAAATCCTCCGAGCACATAGTTCAAAGGCACGCCATTCAACTCGATTCGATACTGTTGCCATTGACTGGTCAACGTTTTGGTGATTTTGATTGCCCGTGTCGAGTCTGGATGAGGACATGGCCCGGGAAAGCTTGGTGTGCAGGGATTGCTCACAATTCCCGTATTTGGGTTCCAACCAACTCCGCCCATGAAAAAATCAACGACTTCTCCGCCTAGTTTGCCGCGTGCCCAGAATGTCAAAGCGGTCGCCCCGGTGAGATCAATCCCCGCATTTGGCTCAGTGCCAAAATTCGGCTGCGGTGTTGGATCTGTTCCCTTCAAGGTGCCATTCTGGAAAACGAAGCCGCCAAATTGTGTTCCTGTTGTGGAAGAAAACACGCATTGAATAGCTGTGGCTCCCGAATGAGGGTTAGTGGTGAACGATCCATTGATACCGACTGGGGCATTACCATCCTGAAACTTGGTCCAGGCAAAGAAATGATTCCCCGCAGAACTGACGTCATCATAGACCGCCAGGCGATTATGGAACTGATCCATCACTTGCCCCAGATACTCGATAGCTAATTTCGCTGACTGCTCTTCGGCCGATGCTTCTCCAGGTGCGGTTGTGGCATTGGAATAAAGAGGCATGATCGGCCTGGTTCGCGCTAATCCGGCGCGCATCGGATTGGAAAGCGACGAATGTGGAAGGCCCGAGGTGCTGATGCTGAGAACAAGTAAGAGAGCAACGAGAAAAGGAGACTTGGTTTGGTAGAAATCCATTCTTAATCCTCCTTTTTTCTCACGCTTGAAGCAAAGGCCGACAGGACGAGAGGAGTCAACCTCATTTTTCACGCCGCAGGGATCGCGCAGTCTCTAAGACTAGTTGTGTCCGTGAGTGGTCGAAAGAGGCAATTTTATTACAGCGTGAGTAAATGGCATTGGCCCAAGCCCTTATCGGAACTCTTGGCGTGAGGCTGGCGGGATTAAGGTCTCGTCAGCAAAACTCAAAAGGCAACAGCAACGCGCGCGAAAAGATAAAACACGCGAGAAGGTTATATTTTGCGATTGACCAGTGTCAATAGGCCATCGCAATCTCATCTTCAGTGTCCGCCGGTTCGAGACGCCAGTTCATTTCGATTGTGGGACTCTCCTTTGGTAGAAGCGGACTCGTTTATTGAAGCAGTTGCAGGAACTGTTTCTGAGGGCAAGAACTCTTCGTGGCCCGATTGGGGAATCCGCTCTTGATCCCAAGACATCCCGGCCATCTTTGCGAACAACTCTTCGTAGCGGTCAACGACATGTTCCCAGTCGTAATATTTCTTGACGCGCTCCTGGGCGCGCAGGCGGTAGGCGCTCACCAATGACCCATCCCTGAGGACGCGCTGAAGCTGTGCGGTGAGGTCGGCTTCGTCCGCGTAAACCAGCCCCGCTTCGCCGACGGCCTCGACGTTCTCCGGCGTATCGAGCGCGAGCACGCAATTGCCGTAGCCCATGGCTTCCAAAAGCGCCGGGTGCGTGCCTCCGACTTCCGTGGCGTGCACGTAGCAGTAAGCGTTCTGTTGAAGAACCCGATAGTCTTTGCCGAAGACGAAGCCCGTGAAGATTATTCGCTTGTCGCCGCGCGCGCGTTCGCGCAGTTCCCGAATGTAGTCGTGAGCATAGGGAGCGTCGCCGACGACCAGGAGCTTGTGTGCGGTCCTGACTTTCTTGAAGGCTTCGATGACCAGGTGCGCGTTGTTCTCCGGCTCAAGGCGCGAGACATAGAGCACATAGCGGTTCGGCTCCACACGCCACTGGCGGACCGCCGGTTCGGGCCGCCGTTCGACCTCCGCGCCGTAAGCGATCATGGTCGAGGGCGTGTTATAGCGCGCGAGATAGTATTCCTGAATGACCCCGGCGTCCGTCACCACCTCGTTCGGCAGAAAGGTTGCGAGCCGCTCGGCCAGTTTGTAGTAGTTTCTCCCGAGCCAGTTCCACTTTTTGCGCTTGTGCTCAAGGCCGTCAACGTTGACGGCGACGGGCGTGCCCGTCATCCTGATAATGGGGGCGAAGAGCGCGTTGGCAGCGTTGCAGATGAGCGCGACGTCGTAGCGCGCCGGGACGGCATGAAAGGCGGAGAGCAGCGTGTGAATGACCGTGTCGAAATATTTGTGCCGGATGGTCGGCAGCACCTTCAGGCGCACGCCGTGATATTCAATCTGGCGCGGGGAGACATAGTGCGCGCGGCAATAGACCGTCACGTCGTGCCCGCGCGCGACCAGCCGAGTCGAGAGATGTTCTGCGAAAGTCTCAAAGCCGCCGTAGCTGGCAGGCACCCCGCGTGTTCCCAAAATCGCGATACGCATCAAGAAAACAAACGATGAACGATGAATGCTGAACGATGAATGAAGAGTTTTTCATTCCGCGTTCAGCGTTCAGATTTCATCGTTTCTCCTATGGCTCTTTCGTATCCTTTAAGAGTCAGGCGCGCCGTCCTGTGCCAGCTAAAATGGCGCGCACGCTCAAGCCCTCTGGCGCGCAACTCCGCGCGCAACTCCGCACAATCAATCACCCGCGCGATGGTTTGCGCGAGAGACCTCTCGTCGAAAGGATCAATGAGCAACCCGGCGTCGCCCACGACCTCGGGCAAACTCGTTCGATTACCGGCGATAACGGGCGCACCACACTGCATCGCTTCGAGTGGCGGCAGACCGAAGCCCTCGAAGTATGAAGGGTAAACGAAGGCGAGCGCCCCTGTATACAGTGCGGGCAGATCGCCTTCAGATACGTAACCCGTCAAGACCGTGAGATCCTTAATACCCTGCTCTTCGATGGCGCTGAGCGTCTCGTCGTAGAGCCAGGCTCGTTTTCCAACTAGGGCAAGTTGTGGCAGCTTAGCCTGAGGACGCGCGCGACGCAAGGCCGAATATGCATTGATCAGGCGCGCGAGATTTTTTCGCGGCTGAATGGACCCGACCGTGAGAACATAATCCTTTCCGAGTTTGTAACGCGCGCGGACGCGCTCGACTTCCCTTTCGTCCTCAACCACACGGAAATGTGCCGGCGCTGCCAAAGGAGTAACGCTGACGCGCTCGCGCTCGACACCATAAGTCTCAATGATGTCGCGGCGCGTGTGCTCGGACGGCACGAGAATGTGTGCCGCCGCGCGGGCGGTTCTGCGCACGGTCAGCCGGAGCTGCGCGCGGCTTCTGCGCTTGAAGGTCCGCGGAAGGTGCTCGAACGAGAGATCGTGAATGGTCGCAACAATCGGGCACGGCGGCAGAGGCGGCGCCGTGTACTGCACGTGCAAGAGATCAACCGGGCGGCGGCGCAATTCAGCGGAGAGCGTCAGTGGAATCCGCACGAGCGGCGTGTGCGGCAGAGTCAAGCGCACGCCGACATGCGGCCAGCGGTCCTCAAAACGCTCGACCGCCTCACGCTTCGTCACATAGAGCGTGTAGCGGTTAACTGTGTCAACTTCCGCCAGGGCTTCGATGAGATTGGTGATGTAGCTCTCGTTACCGGCCAGGCCAGTGCCGACGGAGTGCGCGTCAATGCCTATGTGAAGTGATGAAGACAAACGCTGAACGCTGAACGCTGAACGCTGAACTGTTTTGCTTCCGCGTTCATCATTCATCGTTCAGCGTTTCTTTTCCTCCCTGCTCTTCATTGTCCGCGCATGTTAGCACGCCGCGAAAGCTTTTGCGGTGAATCCGGCAGGGGCCGTGCGTGCGCAGAGCTTCGAGGTGCTCGCGCGTGCAGTAGCCGACGTGGCGCGTGAAGTTGTATTGGGGGTAGAGCTCGTGAAACGCGTGCATCAGCGCGTCGCGGTATGTTTTGGCGATGACTGACGCGGCGGCGATGGAGGCGGAGATGGAGTCGCCGTGAATGATGGCCTTCTGCGGAAGCCCCGTTTCCTTGAGCTGGACGGCGTCTATCAGTAGATAATCCGCCTGAGGGGCCAGTTGTTTCAAGGCTTCGATCATCGCCAGGCGCGATGCCTGTAGGATGTTGATCCGATCAATCTCTTCCGGCTCGACCTGGCCGACGGCGAAGGCCAGGGCCGTTTGCAGGATTTCATCGGCGATGCGCTTGCGCTGGAGCGCCGTCAGCTTCTTCGAGTCGTCGAGGCCAACGGGGATGGGGCGCGCTGGGTCCAGGATGACGGCCGCCGCGACGACAGGTCCGGCCAGAGCGCCTCGGCCCACCTCGTCAACCCCCGCTATGAAGCGGAAGCCCTGTGAGCGCGCCTCGTCCTCAAATAGCATGCAAACGCTAGATTCGCGCTTCCGCTGAGCCATGACTGATTACTGATTGCTAAATGCCTATTTGGGAAATTCAGAAAGTTAACTGCTGGCCGACAGGTACGGGTAAGCTGGAATTGTAGACAATCAACGCTACCTCCTTGTGACTAACAGCCGGTGGCATCTTATCTGGCATCTGGGATTTCAGCCCTTCCCTAGCGAAAGTGCTCAAGCAGCTTTGGTTCTATGACAGACGCGACTTGAATGTCAACTTCCGACGCGCGCGGGGTCGCTGGGCAATCAGCAAACGCCGTGAAAAAGTAAGATTCGAGAGGCGCGGCTCAAGCCCGCTGTAAACTGGAAGGCCGGGTCGCCAGCAGGGGTTGTCTCGCCGCAGATTCACCGGCTGACACGGTCGTGCTCGTAATCGCTCTTTCGACCTTCCAAGTGCCTTCGTAATGGGCCGACACGTCTATGGCAGGCGCGTAGCGCGAGACGACCGACTTTAGAGAGAGGCTGAAACCTGCGGGCAAAATCTTCAAGTGTCCCGCGAAGGTTAAGTCCCCGCCCGGACGCGTCCCCAGTAGCGCCACCTCTTCGCGGCCCTTCGAAGGGTGTGTGAAGAAGTAGTTTTCGAGAAAATGTCTGTCGAGCGCGGGGTCGTCTTTGAGCAGAACCATAAAGAGCGCGCCGCGCTCAAGAAGCGTCTGCTGCGCCTGCGGCCGCCAGAACTCGTCCGTGAAGAAGAGTAGCAACTCTTCGCTGAGGCAGTCCAACTCGATAGCCCCCTCCGTCGCCAGCGAAACTGCGGGCAAATCCTTACGCGCTTCCCTGATAGCTCTCTGCAACCTCTCCGGCTCAGGCTTTTTGGTCTCGAAAGTGATGCCGCCCTCCACCTTCAACAAATCCTGCTCGGCGGGAGTCGCCAGACGGTTTCTGTCGAGGCGCAAACGGTAAGCGATGAGTGATTTTGCGAAGGCGTGCGCCCGCCGGGCGGGGCCGTCGTCGGGCGGCTGCGCCTTCTCAAGCTGTTCCAGCGCATCCTCATCGCCGATGCGCCCCAGCGCTTGCACAACCCTTCTGAACACCGACGCGTTCTTTTCGCCCAAGTGACGCAGGAGCGACTCACGGTTCTCCGGGACTGGCTCGGAGCCGAGGGCGATGGCAGCGGTGTTTCTGGCCGACGCATCCTGGCCCGTGTCGTCGAGCACACGGCGGAACACATCGTGACGGCGAGGGCCGCCCCGCCGGGCTATCTCCTTCAGCGCCGCGTGAGCGTCCTCCTTCCCGCGCTTTGAGAGGACGATTTCGGCCAGAAGCTCTTCGCTCATGGTCTCCCCGAATTTATCGAGGTCCGCGCTGACCTTCGTCATGGAATTCTCCTCACTTCAGCACCCATCCTGTACGGAACAGTGGGAGCGCATGGTGCTGCCCTGCTCGCTTGTGAGCACGACCGAATCACGCAGGCTAATGGCACAGCGGCTCTGCGACATCAGGTTGTGCTTGTCCGCGTCACTATCGGAGCACTCCTTGCCGTGGGTGTGCTTGAGCCCAAGGTAGTGTCCGACCTCGTGCGCGAAGGCCCGGGCAAACTTCTCGCTGTCGAGGTCGACCTCAAGGACGAAGCCGTTCCGGCTCATGGCGTTTTTGTTGCAAGGCCCGTTGATGTTTGAGATGCCGGCGAAATCCTCGGCGGAGATGTTGTCCACTATGAAGGCATCCTGCCCGTTGTTAGGCACCGTCCAGTCGTGCGTCAACTCTGTCGCCTCGCTCTTGCTGCCGATGTCGTCCTTGCCATCGGCATCCTCCGAGGTCACGTTCCAGTGCTGGACGCGCCCGACGCCGATACTGACCTGCTTGTAGATGTTCCGTATCCTGTAGATCGCGTAGTCTATCTTATCTATCTCGTCGTCGGTGAAGTTGTCTATGCCGACGCGGATGACGTTCAGGTGAATGTGCTTCCCCTGAAGCGAGTTCATGAGACCTAAGAGGGAGACCCGCGCGATCACGTTCGGATCGGCGTCGTCCGGCACGCGTCCCCGGAAGAAACCGAAGAAGTCGGACAGAACCGACACTGAGACGTGTATGGGTATCCCGATGCAGCCCATCATCGCTTTTACTGATGCCATCGCCACACCCCCTTTACTGCAAGGTTATCAGCACGTCAACCATCCCGACGCCTTCGCGCAAGGGGCTGAGCGCCTTGCCGATGACGGAGCCGAAAGCCCGGAGCGCGTCGCCCGCCCTCATGGCGTGCCCGACGGTCGGCGAAGTGGTGAGCAGGTCGCCCACCTCGACCGGCCCGTAGGCCGCGTCGGCCTTGCAACTCACCTTGCCGAGCACAGAGATAGGCACGCGGGACGAAAGGCCGCTCCTGTGGCCGAGCACGATACCTGGTCGGTAGTTGCCCGCGCCCGCCACGACGCCGACCACCTTCTTATCATATGCGACCGATGACGGCTCTAGCTTCCCCTCGCGGTTCAGAACCATGAGCATGCCCGGCGCATCCTGGGCGGAGTCGGCCACGTCGAAGTGCTCGGCTGCGTCGGCGTTGCTCAGGAGGATGTCGCCCGAGCCTCCGTTGAGATGAATCACCTCGGCCCCCGCGCCATTCCTGACGATGATGTCACCCTCGTTATCTTCCGCGCCGACCCTCAGCGTAGCGCTCTCCGAGTCGAACCTGAAGACCTCCCGGTCGCTTGCGTCGCGGACGCTGATGTCGCCCTCGTTGCCGCTCGTCCCGATGCGCAGCACCGAGTTGACGCTGTCGAAATGAAAGACTTCGCGGTTGCTCGCGTCGCGGACACTCAAGTCGCCGGCGTTGCCGGTCGTCCCGACCCGCAGCAGCGCGTCGTCCCCGCTGAGGTGAATCACTTCGCGGTCGCTCGCATCGCACAAGATCACGTCGCCTGCGTTACCTGTATCCCCGACCCTGAGCAACGCGTTCCCGGCGTTGAACTGGAAGACCAGGCGCCCCGCGCCGTCAAAGAATCTGACATCGCTTCCGTTCCCATCAGCCCCGACGCTCAAAAACGTGCCTGCCGAGTTGAAGCTCAAGACCGGACGCCCCTCGGCGTCATTTATCATGAGGGCGCCCCCATTCCCGTCTACCCCTATGTGAAGGTTCCCTCTGCCGTCGAGCTTGATCGTTTCTCGTGCCTGGTCGTCGCGAACCGTCACCATAGGCCCGTTCGCGTCCAGCCGGATAGTCGTCGTTGCCCCCGCGTTCTGTACATCGACGCTCCCCGAGAATACCTCTGCCATCGCTCCTCACCTCCTGCTTTCGTGTTGAAAAGCTTTTGATAATGACGATGCCTGCACCCGCATGGGCGCAATTGAAGCTGAGCGGTCTGTGAAAGCCGCCCTTTGTTCAGGCTGTGGTATGTGCGCGGGTCTTTGTGCGTTGCAAACCGAAATTACGAGGGGCGGTTCGCGTGAAGCCTTCCCCGCATTGGTCGTTGATGACGAGTTAGCGAAGATATGTCCGTCACCGACGCGTGAGACCCTTTGGTGATTTCAAGACGAGGGAGCGCGGAGGATATAACCGTCTGGGGCGCGTGTCAATGGAAATTCATTGAGCGCCAGGGTCTATTCATTTTCGAGACAGAGGAAAGTAGAGAAGCAGGGAACTATCCACGAAGCCACACGAAACGACACGAAACAAACTACAGCCATTTCGTGTTATTTCGTGGATAGTTCCCTGTTCCTCTGAGAATGAATAGACCCTGATTGAGCGCAGTCTGTAAATGCTTGGCATCGAGGTGAGTTGACGGATGCGGAGAAGTTAGTCACGCAAAGCAACGGGTTAAAAAACGCGACCGACCTCATCCACTCCGGCGATGAGGCGGAATCCGTGCGCGCGCGCCTCTTCCTCGAAAGTCGTACAGATCGAAGAGGCGCGGCGGCGACGAATTGGCGTGGCGTGTTGACGGGCGGGGCTGAAGCGGAGACGGAATCGTTCTCGTTGCTCATCCGCGGCCCCTTTCAACTACTCCTTCTTGCCGGACGCGGACGCGCCCTGAGCCTGGCCGCTGTTGGCCGTGAGCTGGCGCGTATCTTTTTCGCGAATGCGCGCAGCCTTGCCGCGCAGCTCGCGCAGGTAATAGAGCTTGGCGCGGCGCACACGCCCGCGCTTGACCACGTCTATGTGGTCAATGATCGTCGCGTGCAGCGGGAAGATTCTCTCGACGCCGACGCCGAAGCTGGTCTTGCGCACGGTGATGGTCTCGCGCACGCCGCCATGCTTGCGCGCGATCACGATGCCCTCGAACGCCTGCAAGCGCTCTTTGTTCTCAGACTCTTTGATGCGCACGTGAACGCGCACCGTATCGCCCGGCTGAAAGTCCGGGATGCTGGCGCGTAACTGCGCCTTCTCGACTAAATCTAAGCGATTCATCTTTTAAACTCCAAAACTTTAATAATTTTGAATTATGAGTTTTTGAATTTTGAATTGAAAGCTTTTGGCCTTAATTCATAATTCAAAACTCATAATTTCTTTTCGTCCAGCAGGTCCGGCCTGTTGCGCCCGGTCTTTTCCAGAGCCCGCCCGCGTCGCCACCTGTCAATCTCCGCGTGATGCCCCGTGAGCAGGATTTCCGGGACGCGGAGCCCTCGAAACTCCGGCGGGCGCGTGTAGTGCGGGTAATCCAACAGCCCTTCGGAGAAGGATTCATTGACCGCGGAAGTCTCGTTGCCGAGCGCGCCCGGAATCAGGCGCGCGACCGTGTCAACGACCACGACCGCCGCAGGCTCGCCCCCGGAGAGCACGTAATCCCCTATGGAGATTTCGTCCGTCACGAGCGCTTCGGCGACTCTCTCATCAACTCCTTCATAGCGCCCGCAGATGAGCACGATGTGCGAAGCTTCCGACAGCTCGCGGGCGACCCCTTGTGTGAAGACTCGCCCCTGCGGCGACAGGAGCACGACGCGCGTGCCCGCCGCAAATCCCTCGCGCCCGCTCGCCCCCGTCAAATCCTCCACCGCAGCAAAGATCGGCTCAGGCTTCAGGACCATCCCGTCGCCGCCGCCGAAGGGGCGATCATCAACCTGCCTGTGCTTGTCCGCGGTCCAGCGGCGCAGGTCGTGGGCTTTCAAGTCCACTAATCCGGCGGCCTGCGCGCGCCTGATGATTCCGTATTCAAACGCGCCGCGAAAGAAGTCTGGAAAGATCGTAACGATGTCAACTCGCATTGCGATTTCAGACCACGAATGGCGGATCAAATCTTCTTTTCAAATCCGCAATCCCCAATCCGCATTCTAAAATTCAAGGAGCCCTTCCGGCGGATCAACGCGAATCAATCTCTTCCCCACGTCAATCTCGACGCAAATCTCTTCGGCGAGCGGGATTAAGTGTTCGCGCTCTCCATCGTGGCTGACGATGACGAGCAGCTCGACCCCGCCCGTTTTCATCAGGCCACGCACGACGCCCAGATCATTTCCTCCGACGGTCTCGACGCGGCAACCCGTCAACTCCCAATCGTAAAACTCGCCTTCAGGGAGACGGACGCGCTCCGCTTCGGGCACAGCGAATTCGCATCCGACCAGTGCCGCCGCCTCCTCAATCGAGTCGTAGCCGGCAAACTTGAGAATGATGCGATCATTCTGAAACCAGTAGCCTTCGAGCGCGAGCGGGAGGCGCTCGCCGTCCGGCGCGACCGCTATTAAATTTTCAAGTCGCTCGAAGCGTTCCGGGAAATCCGTCAGCAGCTCTGCGACGAGCTCGCCCCGCAGCCCCCTGGTCCTGACAGCGCGCGCGACCGCGACCAGCTCGCCTTCAGTTGCGGCCACCGCGTCCGCTGTTGCTGCGGCGCGTCTTTCGGCTTCGCTCATTCGACGATTTCAAGAATGTAGCGCCGATTCTGTTTCATGCCCGCAGCGTGAAGCAGAGAGCGCAGGGCGCGCACCGTCCGGCCCTGGCGCCCGATGATCTTCCCCATGTCGCCCTCGGCCACGCGCACTTCGATCAGAAGCGCGTCGCGGCGTTCGACCTCGCGCACCTCGACGGCGTCGGCGTCGTCCACCAGGGACTTAACAATCATCTCGACGGTCTCTCTCATAAGAAAGTCTGGAGTCTGGAGTCTGGAGAGTCTGGAGTCCGATGTCAAAAGCGATTTTCAAGCCTTTGACTCCAGACTTTAGACTCCGGACTCAGGACTCTGTTTGGCGTTGGCCTTAATCAGGCGCCGCACGGTCTCTGTCGGCTGCGCGCCGCGCTCGATCCAGTACTTGACGCGCTCGGCGTTTAACCGGACCTCTGTGCCGTCCTTGCCAATCGGGTTGTAAGTTCCCAGGTTCTCAAGGTACGCGCCGTCGCGCTTGGACAATTTCTCTTTAACCACGATCCGGTACGCGGGTTTCTTCTTCGCGCCCATACGCATTAATCTGATTGCTAACAACTTTCGTTTCCTCCGGTGACAGGTGACAGGTGACAGGTGACGGGAACAAAAATTTTCTCTTGTCACCTGTCACTTGTCACTCGTCACTGTTTTTATCTTTTCTTCTTCCGCTTCTTCTTCTTGAACTTCTTGCGCGACGGCCCCGGGGGGAGCGCGAGGCCCGTCGTGCCGCCTTCGTCTCCGCCGTTGCCCATCCCTTCCATCACAGGCATCCCGGCCATCCCGGCCATGCGGCGCATCAGCTTGCCTTTGAGGCCGCCGCCGCCGCCGAACATGCCCGAGCCGGAGAGCTGGCGCATCATCTGGCGCATCTCCGTGTACTGCTTAATCAGAGCGTTGACTTCCGCAACGCTCGTCCCCGAACCCCGCGCGATGCGACGCCGCCGGTTGGCGTTCAGAATCTTGTGATCGTAGCGCTCCTCTTTCGTCATCGAGTCAATGATGGATTCGGTGCGCTTGAGCTCCTTCTCCATCTGCTTGGTCTGCTCTTCGTTCAAATTCGGCATGCCCATGCCGCCCAGGAGCTGGTCCGGCAAGAGCTTCATGATCTTCGAAAAGGAGCCCAGCTTTTTAACCTGCCTGAGCTGGCTGCGAAAGTCGTCGAGCGTGAACTGGTTCTTCTGGAGCTTCTTTAACTGCTCTTCGGCCTCCGTCTGATCCACCCTGGCCTGCACCTCTTCGATGAGCGAGAGCACGTCGCCCATGCCGAGGATGCGCTGCGCGATGCGGTCCGGGTAAAAGGGCTCCAGCGCGTCGTACTTTTCGCCGACGCCGACGAACTTGACTGGCTGGCCCGTGACCTGCTTGATCGAGAGCGCCGCGCCGCCCCTGGCGTCGCCGTCCATCTTCGTGAGGACCACGCCGGTGATTCCAACGCGCGAGTGAAACTCTTCGCCGGAGCGCACGGCGTCCTGCCCCGTCATCGCGTCCGCGACGAAAAGGGTTTCGACCGGGTGCGTCTCGTTCTTGATGCGGACCAGCTCTTCCATCAGCTCGTCGTCAATGTGGAGTCGCCCGGCAGTGTCAATCAGGAGCGTATCGTAGCCAGTCTGCTGCGCGTGCTTGTAGGCTTCGCGCACGAGCGTCAAGGGATCGTTCGTCTCAGGCATCTCGAAGATGGCCTGGCCCGTGGCGCGCGCGATGACTTTCAGTTGCTCACGCGCGGCCGGGCGATAAACGTCAACCGAGAGGAGCAGCGGCTTGCGGTCCTGATTCTTCGCCAGCCAGCGCGCGATCTTGCCCGTCGAGGTCGTCTTGCCGGAGCCCTGGAGGCCCACGATCATCACGACGTTCGGGTTCGCCTTCGTGAAGACGAGCCGCGAAGAGGTCCCGCCGAGAAGCTCGACCAGCTCGTCGAAGACTATCTTGACGACCTGCTCGGAAGGCTTCAATTCCTGCCAGACCTGCTGGCCCTCTGCCTTCTCTTTCACGGACGCGATGAAATCTTTGGCGACCTTATAATTGACATCCGCCTCAAGCAGGGCGAGACGTATCTCGCGCAGCGCCGCGTCCACGTGCGCGGGCGTCAAAACGCCCTCGCCACGCAGATTCTTCAGCGTCCGCTTAAGCTTGTCGGATAAAGACTCGAACATATAGACAGACTCCCGCTATAGAAACGGAAACGAAGATAATAAAGGCGGGCCTAAGGAGTGTCAAGGCAGAGAGTTCTGTGAACCAGCCCTCTTAAATTCCCAAAGTAATGGGAAAGTTGTCGGGTCTGGTTTCTATGATATAATCCGCCCCGAACGCCGAACATTCTCAATCCTGCGGTCGGTCGTTCACCACTACACTCCTCGTTGATAGGTGCTACTCTTCACCTGTGGATGTTAAGCGCAGGCACACCACCTCACAAAGGAGGAACCAAAACGTGACAGAAGACCTCCTCTACATCGCCGTAGCAGTGCTCGTACCTCTGATCCCGGCTTACATCTTGTATCGGACTTTGCCTGCGCAGGCCAGTCTCGGAGGACCGTTCAAAGGTCTCAACCTTCAGTTGTCCGGGGCTTTCGCCGGATATTTTGTCCTTGTTCTAGTGGTCTTCGGCTTTGTTTACAGCAGACCCAGGCAATGTCCGGCGGTTACTCCGTGTCCTCCGCCCGATGTGCTTAAATCCACAGTCTATAACGTTGAAGGTCAAATCGCTGTCGGCGGGCAAATGAACGTTAAGGAGATTGCGCTTTCTTTACAGCCACCGGAGCGCACAGTGGAGTCAAATGGTCACTTTGCATTCGATATTCCGGTGAAACCGGGGCAGGCAGGCGAGTCGGAATATCTGAGCCTGCTCATCAATTATCCTGAGTATGAACAGGAAACTATAGACCTCAGAGAGAAGCCGCCGTCTTTTTTCAAGCAACTGTATCACATTCATTACGACAAAAACGCCAGAAAGATCTACATCGAAGAGCCAATCATTCTTAGAAAGAAAGAGGCTGCGCCGCCCTACTCCCCGTCGAAAAGCCAGAAACCGCAAACTGCCCCACCATCTGAGGAGACCACCCCATGAGAACTCATAAGGAAGTTAATCCCGGCTCAATCGCCGGAATCTTTCTGTTATCTCTCTTTATCGTTGCTTCCCTGATTGTCTCAACGTCCGTCCGTTCACAGGATGAACAGCAAACGATGCCGGGGCCGACCGTGCGCGGAAAGGTTGAGCGCAAGGCGAAGTCTTCAAAATATCCGGCTCCAAATGTTCGCCTCACGCTGGCCGTGCGAAGCACGAAAGTTCGTTCAGCGCCCGTCTACACGGACGACGACGGAATGTACTACTTTCGCAACGTGACGCCCGGCCAATACATTCTTGAAATCTGGGGTTCTGAAAAAAATCCCATCCAAAGGTTCTACATCGAAGTCTCGGATTCAAAGAATGGATATGTTGATATCAGCCCGGTGACCCTCCCTTAGATTGATAACAGATGGACGTTTTTAGGGCCTCTGTGTTAAATTCTCGCCTGTTCATGCCCCGGCGATTAGTTGGGCGGTCGGTTCGTGGGAGAACCCATCGCGCCTCGCAAAGCCTTCTCAAAGACTTCTAATCTGGATGCATTTTGAAAAGGGTCGCCGATTCTGCTTTTATATTGTATCTACAAGGCCGTGAACGTACCCGCCCGAGATGGTGACGCTTGAGTAAAGGTAAAGACAAATCCGAACCCGGAGTGGTGGACCTCGCCGATGCACGCGTGCGCCTGCAACGCTCGCGCTCGCGCGGCGCGGTGCCGCACGAGGAGCTGGCGGCCGAACTCGAAGAGATTCGCGGCCTGCTCGACCGCGGCCTCTCCTCGGAAGTGAAGACGCGGCTCACGCCGTTTATCGCCGCCGCGCGTCAAGACGCTTCGCTTCTGGCAGAGGCGCGCTGCGTGCTCTCCGCCGCGCTCGAAATGCAGGGTCGTTACCGCGAGTCGCTCGAAGCAGTGCAGATGTACGAAGCGCCGGACTCACGCGCCAAGCTGGATCAGAAAGCCACTGCCTGCCTGCGCGTCCAGATCGGTCTCGCGCACAACTACACGGGCGATCATCCGAAAGCCATCGCGCTTCTGAACGCCGCGCTGCGCGAGGAGACAGAGAACGGCTCCTCGCACGCTCATTTGGGCGCGATCTATTCGGCGCTCGCGCGCGTTTACCGTAGCATCAGCGAGTTTACAATCGCGCGCGACTATTCGCAGAAGGCCCTGGAGCATTACCGCGAGACGGGCGACTGGCGTGGGCTGGCCGAATCCTACTTCGGCATCGCCATGGCCGACACGCTCGAAGGCCACTACGAAGACGGCCTGGAAAATTTCGAGCAGGCCCTGAAACTCACAGGCGATCATCCTGCGTCATATCTTCTGGGCAAGATCTATTCGAACATGGCAGGGGCCTGCTGGTTTCTGAAGCGACCGCAAGAGGGCATACGCTATCTGGAAAAAGCCATCGGCTATTACGAGCGCACGGAGCACAAGGCCAGCGCCGCGCTCGGCTACAACAATCTGGGCATCAACCTGATGCTCGTCGGCGACTGGAAGCGCGCGCAGGACGCGCTGGAACGCGCTCTCTCTCTGGCATCGGAGATAGACGAGCGTAGCGCGCAGATTCCAATGATCCTGGATTCGCTCGGCGACCTGAGCATCCTGCGCGGCGATCTGGAAGAGGCGCAGAACTGCCTGAACCGCGCCGTCGCGCTCGCCACAGAGAACGGCAACAAGTGGTATTCGGGCCAGGCCCTGCGCACGCTCGGGCGCTGCCATCTGGCGATGAAGGATGCCGTGAGCGCGCTTCGTAAAGGGGAGCAGGCGCTCGCGCTTGCAGAATCCATAGGCGACCGCCAGGCCATCTGCGAATCGCGTCTCATTCTGGCGGAAGCGAACATCCTCTCGGGCAGCTTAAAAGAGGGGGCCGGGCTGCTTCAGCAAGTCACGGACGAGGTGACAGATTCGCCCACGGATTTAGGCATCGCGGGCGAGGCGCAGCGTCTTTACGGGTTGCTCGCGCTGGCGCATGAAGATTCCACACTGGCCGCGCAGCATTTCGCACGCAGCGTCTCCATCTTCGAGATGCTCGGCGACCGCTACCGCGGGACCCGCGCGCACTTCGAGCTCGGTCGCGCTTACAGTCAAACGCAGCCGGAGCGCGCCGCGGAGCACCTTGCGCGCGCCGTTCACACGTTCCGGGAGCTCGGGGCGACGCTTGATCTGGAACGCGCCGAAGAGGCTCTGGCGGCGCTCGACCGTAGCGCCCCTGAGCAACAGGAAGCCACTTCCGCGCTGGCGCAACTCTTAACGCTTCGTCTGGCCGAAGCGGTCGCCTCGCGCGAGCTGCTCCT
Source organism: Pyrinomonadaceae bacterium (assembly GCA_036392495.1). Classification (GTDB taxonomy): domain Bacteria; phylum Acidobacteriota; class Blastocatellia; order Pyrinomonadales; family Pyrinomonadaceae; genus QHXM01. Next base: position 106,595 of record DASVXV010000035.1, read on the forward strand.
GCGCGAACTGGCCGCCGTCCTGGATCAGGAGACGAAGGCCGACCGTGTTCTCATCTTCGAGCCCGCCGAAAACAATCAATATAGAGTTGTCGTCGCTCACGGCTGCCCGGCGGACGAAGCAGCGCGCCTGGCAGAGGATTTGAGCGAAGCGTTGACGGATGCCGAAAGAGAGCGGTTCGCGACCAGGCTGGACGCTTCTCTAACGACTCTTCACGCGCCGAATGCCCAAAGGGCGCTGCTCTTTATTTCGCCGCGCGAGGTTGTGACGCTTCCGGGCAACGTCTCTATCGAGCCGCTCCTGCGCGTCGTCGAGCTGGGGCTGGACGTCTGCGCTTTGCGTTCGCGCGCACAGGGCGGGCAGGGCGCAAAGGAGGCGGACGCGCTCACCGGGACGAGCCTGATGCCAGGCTTCATTCATTCGAGCCCGGCGATGACGCGTCTCGTAGAGGAGGTCCACAAGATTCGTTCTTCAGACGTGACCGTGCTTGTTACGGGCGAAAGCGGCACGGGCAAGGAGCTGGTCGCGCGCGCCATTCACGCGCTCTCCAGCCGCCGCAACAAAGTCTTCGTCCCCTTTAACTGCACGGCCGTGCCGAAGGAATTGTCCGAAGGCTATCTCTTCGGCTATCGCCGCGGCGCGTTCACCGGCGCGGTCTCGGACTCTCCGGGCGTGATTCGCTCGGCCGCGGGCGGGACGCTCTTTTTGGACGAGATAGGCGATCTCCCGCTGGACGTGCAGCCGAAACTTTTGCGCTTCCTTCAAGAGGGCGAGATTCAACCCTTAGGCGAACAGCGCCCTGTGAAAGTTGACGTGCGCATCATCGCCGCGACCAACACGGACCTCGAAGAGATGGTTGCGCAGGGGCGTTTCCGCGAGGACCTCTATTACCGCCTCAACGTCATCCGCCTGAAAGTTCCCCCTCTGCGCGAGCGCCGTTCGGAGATTCCGACCATCGTCAACTACTACATCAACCACTACTCTGCCAAGTTCGGCCGCCGCGACATAGAGATCACGCCGCAGGCTGTGGACCTGTTGATGGTCTGCGACTGGCCCGGCAACGTCCGCCAGCTCTGCAACGAGATTCAGCGCATCGTCGCCCGCTCCGAAGACGCGACGGTCCTGACGCCTGACCAACTCTCGCCAGAGCTGCGGCGCATGAGCACGCCCGCCACCCCGCAGGCGGCCATCACCCCTTTGAGCGCGCTCGCGCCCACGCCCGGCGAGAGCGTGACGCTCGCCGACGCGCTCGCGGAATTAGAGCGCCGGATGATCGCCGAAGCCATGCGCAAACATGGCGGCAACATCTCGCGCGCCGCGCGCGAGCTAGGTCTCACACGGCGCGGGCTCTATCTCAAGCTGGAGCGTCACGACCTTTCCGCCAGCGCCTGACGCCCCGCTTTTATTCTTTCCCTCTGTACAGAACCGTACTACCAAACTTCCGCGTCCGGGGTTATACTGCCAAGCGCCCCTTCGGTCAGCGGAGCGTCTCGTCTGGCAGCGAGACTTTAAAACTCACCGTATCTCCTCCGGAATTTCTCCACTGGCCGAGTCATCCTCAAGCTGTAAATGTTTCGATACCTGATTTGAGAAGACCCTTATGCAACCCCTCAGACGGCACATCCTCTGTGTTGACGACGACGACGACACCTGTTTCATGCTCTCGCACCTGCTGGCAGGTGAGGGCTTCGAGGCCAAGACGGCCGCGAGCGTTGACGAGGCCCTAAAGCTCGCCCGGAAAGAGTCCTTCAACATGTACATCCTGGACGAGTGGTTTCCGAGAGGCACGGGCACGAGTCTCTGCCGGAAGATTCGCGAGTTCGACCCGCACACGCCGATCATCATCTATTCGGGCGCGGCGTTTGAGACGGAGCAGCAGGAGGCCCTGCACGCCGGCGCGAACGCCTTCGTGCCGAAACCTCACGTCGAGAAGTTAGTCGAGACGATCCGCCGCCTCTTCGGATTTGAGGCAGAACCATCTTCCGCAACTAAGGTGGTTTAGCCTTTAAGCTCTCACTCAGGCTCGCCTATTTCGCTTCGTAGAGCAGCCTGCCTTTACGTCTGCCGCCCGTGAGCGCGCCGAGACCTGCGCCGACCAGCGTGCCGAGCCCCATGCCCGTTATGAACGGAATTTCGTCCGCATCGGAGGGGATTCTATTGGGGTCGCGCTCAAGCCTGGACATCGCGCGCCCGCCTATAATTGACCCGACGACCAGACCGATGATTGCGCCGACGCGTGTGCCGCGCTCGCGCGTCCACCCGCCTTTCAAACTGTTGATTCGCTGAATGTCGCGCTCTTCCAGAACGTAGTTGCTCTTACCTTCCGCCAGGGTCAGTTTGCTGCCGTTGAGGCTTACGATCTTACCGTCCAGGATGCTCCCGCTCTTGAACTCGACTCTGATTCTCTGTCCGCGATTGAGGTCACGCGCGCCGGGCCAGGACTGAGCGTCTGTGCCGGAAGCAGGCGCGGAGCTATTCGTCTGCGCAGTCGCAAAAGGCGATGCCGCGAGCAAGAGGGCCGTAACAAGCAGCAGTGCCAGAACCTTGCTTTTCATGTCGCTCTCCTTCTTGAGTTGGTCTTGAACGTCTAACTTGACGCCCAACCTTGTAGGCCACACGGCCAGGAGAGCGCGGCACCTCTATGACACTTACTCAACTGCCACAGAGAGAGCAGAAGGCAGAATGCAGTGGTCAGTAGTCAGTGGTCAGTGGTCAGTCAGCCCCGTTAGGGGCGACCGTCTAAAGCCCAGGGCGTCAGCCCTGGGTTAAGGCACATCAATAATATTAGAGCCCCGGCAGGGGCGGCAGAATAAAGCCCAGGGCGTCAGCCATTAGTATCTACACAAGTATTGATAGATGTTTGGGAATCATTGAACTATCTCGAAAACCTGCAAAAATCTTAGGAAAAACGGATCGAACAAATTCAGGTCTGATCTT
>DASVXV010000036.1:0-3850 GCA_036392495.1 Pyrinomonadaceae bacterium
AAATGCAAGCCCGCGAGAGCGGGCGACAGCCCTTGAATTGCGTGCGTGTGTGCACGGGCTGTCGCCCATTTCATGGGCTTTTGTTTTTCTTCCTGGCCGTAATAACCCAGGGCTGACGCCCTGGGCTTTATACCGTCGCCCGCTGGCGCGGGCTAAATATCTGCTATCGCCTGCATTCGTGGGCTAAAGATATGCTCTCGCCCGCTCACGCGGGCTTGGTAATCTTAACTGCATCGGTTAACCCCGCGCTCGGCCTCACGGCCATCGCACAAGGCTTTATTCTGACGCCCGCTTGCGCGGGCTAATATCCAACTTTACGTCCCATCAGCCACGAACAATCTTCACCCGACAAGGTTACTTACTTTCTGACCGCCGTTTAGTTCCACGATTCTCCAAATCGAATACTCAGGGCGTGGATAAAGTTTATTGTCGGGCTATCGGTTTTGACATATCGTCACGCGGTCGAATGACAGCAATCCCGGCGGGCGACAGCTCGCAGTACTCCTCGCACTCCACTTGCCCGCCAGCGCTTCCCACAATCAACTGCAAGGAGAGCTTAGGAAGTGAAGCTCACGCTTGCGCCCGCCGCTTCAGTCGCCCTACGCCTTTCAGTTGTGTATAATGCCGCCCGTCTCCATTCAATTCATCAAGACAAAGTCTCAGGAGTCTCCTGTCATGAGAACACTGATCATCGTCTCGCTCCTCTTGTGCCTGCCGGCGGGACCAGCGCTCGCGCAGCGCCGTCAACCGAAAGCCCGGCCCGCGCCGCAGCCGAAGGAGCAGAAGCTGTTTCCGTACCAGTACGCGATGGACGATCTGCCGAACGGGCTCAAGTTGATAACGGTCCCGACGGATTATCCGAACCTCGTCGCGCTCTACATCGTCGTCCGCACGGGCTCGCGCAACGAAGTCGAGCCGGGAAAGAGCGGCTACGCGCACCTCTTCGAGCATCTGATGTTTCGCGGCAGCGAGAACTTTTCCGCCGAAGAGCGCAACGCGATCCTCAAGCGCGCCGGGGCGGAATCGAACGCCTACACGACCGACGACCGGACCGTTTATCACGAAGTCTTCTCGAAAGAGGACCTGAACAAGATTATGGAGCTGGAGGCGGACCGTTTTCAGCGACTCCAGTACGAGCCCGGCGCGTACAAGACGGAGACGAAGGCTGTGCTCGGCGAGTTCAACAAGAACAGCGCCGACCCCGAAGAAAAACTCTACGAGGTGCTGCGCTCCACCGCTTACAAAAAACATACCTACGAGCACACCACGATGGGCTACTTGAAAGACGTCGAGGACATGCCGAACCAGTACGACTACAGCTGGCAGTTTTACAAGCGTTACTACCGCCCGGAGAATACGACCGTAATCGTCGTCGGCGACGTCAAGCGCGACGACGTGCTTGCGATGGTGACGAAATATTTCGGCGGCTGGGAGCGAGGCAACTACACGCCGGAGATTCCGCGCGAGCCAGCGCAGACCGCGCCGCGCGAGGAGAAGATCGAGTGGCCTTCGACGACGCTGCCTTATGTCACAGTCGCGTTCCGCGGACCGGCCTACTCCGACACGGAGAAGGACCACGCGGCGCTCGACCTCGTCCAGGCGATAGCCTTCGGCGATAATTCTGACCTTTACCAAAAGCTCGTCCTGAAGGAGCAGAAGGTTGAATCGCTGGGGGCTGCGTTCGCCGACCGAATTGATCCGGAGCTCTTCTTCGTTCAGGCGCGCGTCAAAGACCCGAAGGATGTGGACTACGTGCGCGAACAGATTCTGGCGACCTTCAAGCGCTACTCGACGGAGTTGATCCCGCAATCCGAGCTGAACCAGACACGCTCGCGCATCCTTTACAGCTTCGCCCTCTCGATGAATAGCTCCGAGGCGATTGCGAGCATCCTCGCGCCCTACATCGCACTGCGCGGAACGCCCGAGACGCTCAATAAGTGGGGCACGCTCTTAAGCCGGATCACGCCCGAAGAGATACGCGCGACCGCGGCCAGGTATTTCGTGGACCGTAACCGGACCATCGTCACACTGACGCAGAAGGGCAAAGGAGGTGCTGAATAATGTGGAGACCGAATTCCCGAAAGGAAACTCCCGGACGCCGTCACTTCGCGCGCCTTCTGCTCTGCGGGATGATCTTCTCGCTCGCCGGGCAGGTGAGTCTGGCGCAGATGGATTCGAGGCCGCCGGACGCTAGAATCAAACCGCCGACTGTAGCTATGCGCAATATGAGTCCAAAAAAGGCTGCCGGTCCGATAGCCAGCGTCCTGCTGCCAGGCCGCACGCCGCTCGTCACTTTCCGCATTCTGTTCATGACGGGCTCGGCCGCCGACCCTGAAGGCAAAGAAGGGGTGGCGGCACTGACGGCTGCGATCCTCGCCGAAGGCGGCTCGCGCCGCATGTCTTACGAGCAGATTACGGACGCGTTCTACCCGATGGCGACCTCTTTCGACTGGCAAATTGATAAAGAGATGACTGTCTTCGGGGGAACGACGCACCTGGATAATCTGGAGCGTTACTACTCGATCATCAGTCAGATGCTGCTCGACCCGGGCTTCCGGCCAGATGATTTCAAAAGGCTCAAGGATGACGCGCTCAACTTCCTCAAAGTCTCTTTGCGTGAATCGAACGACGAGGAGCTGACGAAAGAACAGCTTTACAACACTATTTACGCGGGACACCCTTACGGTCATCAGAACGTCGGGAGGGTGAGCGCTCTCGAACGCCTCACCCTCGATGATGTCCGCGCCTTTTATCGTCAAAATTACACCAGGGCCAACATGGTCCTGGGCCTCGCGGGCGGCTATCCTCCGGCATTCCTCAAGAAGGTCCAGGCGGATTTCGCCAGGCTGCCTGCGGGACGCGCGGGTAAAGTGAGAGTCGGCGCGCCGAAAGTTGATACGGGAATGCGGATCGAGATTTTGAAGCGTGACACGCGCTCGACAGGAATCTCCATGGGCTTCCCGATCAATGTCACGCGAGCGGACAAGGATTGGCCCGCGCTCGCGGTCGTGGCCTCCTACTTCGGCCAGCATCGCTCGGAGAACAGCTATCTCTACCAGCGCTTGAGAGAGATACGCGGGTTGAATTACGGCGACTACGCTTACATAGAATATTTCCCGCGCGGCATGTTCCAGTTTCAGCCCGACCCGAACCTCGGACGCCAGCAGCAGATTTTCCAGATCTGGATCAGACCCGTAGAACCGCAGAACGGCCACTTCGCGCTGCGCGCGGCCCTCTACGAGTATGACAAGCTGGTGCGCGACGGGATGTCGCCGGAGACGTTTGAAGCGACGCGCGAGTTTCTGATAAAGAACGTCAACATCCTGACGGCGACGCAGGACGCGCGGCTCGGCTACGCGCTGGACAGCCGCTACTACGGAATCCCTGACTTCAACGCCTACATGCGCGAACGCCTTTCAAAGTTGACGCTCGCGGAGGTGAACGACGCTATCCGGCGCTATCTCAAATCCGACAGCATGCGCATCGTGATGGTCACGAAGGAGGCGGAAGCTTTGCGCGAGGCGATCATCAACAACCGCCCCTCGCCGATTGACTACAAGGGCGTCTCCAAGCCGAAGGAGATTCTAGACGAGGATAAGGTGATTCAAGCGTACCGCATCAACGTCAAGCCGGAAGACGTCGCGGTCGTCCCCGTGGAAAGGGCGTTTCAATAAGGACGGACGAAAAAGTAACGATGACGAAGCCCCGTCAGGGGCGGCAGAATAAAGCCCAGGGCGTCAGCCATTAGTATCTACACAAGTATTGATAGATGTTTGGGAATCATTGAACTATCTCGAAAACCTGCAAAAATCTTAGGAAAAACGGATCGAACAAATTCAGGTCTGATCTT
>DASVXV010000037.1:0-4302 GCA_036392495.1 Pyrinomonadaceae bacterium
GTTCCGCGATAGCCCATGATGGTTGAACCTGTTCCCGGCTCATAAGCCGTAGAAGCCACGCGCGCGCTAGAGCAGTTTGCGGTTGTGCCGTTGAAGGTATGGCTGGCACCGAATTGATGGCCTATCTCGTGCAAGAGTTCCCAGACGGCTGTAGTGGCAGAAGGCTCAAGCAGGCGGAGGATTGAGACTCCTTTCGCCTTTTGTCCATTAACGCACGCCCTCCCATTGCCCCGGCCTTGAAAATAGAAAAGGTTGCTGGGGCGAAAGTTTTGCCCGTCGAGGACATGACCGATGTCGTAGTTGCCCGAACCGATAATGGAATCGAGCCTGGCCTGATTCTCGTTGAGCAAGGTGTCGGCGCTGTTGTGCGTGTAGCCATCCGTCGCCGTGTCCGTGAAAATAATACTAGCCTCGCCCGCGACCAGGACCAGACGAATCGCTACATCTCGCTCGAAGACGGCATTAACGAGATTAATCGTCGTGGTCACAGCCGCCAGCCCTCCACTGACCGTGCCGCCTCCGTAGATCTGCGTATACTCAGCGGTCGCGGCGACAGCCAGACGGTAAGTGCTCAGTGTTGTTCCGGAGACGACCATCTTCGTCATCGGCTGGAGAGCTTTAATCCGACCAGTTTGCGCCAGTGCCAGCGGTTCTTCATCTTCAGCGGTCGAGCATTGAAAAGCATCTACCTCTTCCGGCAGATCGCGCCTGTAATAACTGATGTAAGCGTTCGTCTCAGCTTTGCCATCAGGCTCGACAAGGACCGTTCCTTGTGACGAAAGTACGATGGCATGGAGACCCTTTGGCGTCCAATCAAAGCGGGTCGTGGCTGTGGGATCGTCAACCCCCTGGCCTCTATAGGTCTTGATTTCCGGAAACCGCGCGGCCAGCTCCGGTTCCATGATCGGCGATTCTTCGACGCGAAACCTGGCGAATGTTCCGTTCGGCATTGGCAGAGTCATGATGGTTCGACTCCGTGCGGCTGCCTCCGTGAACTCCATCGGGGCCTGACGCAGCAATGCCGTCCACGCGGCCTGATTGAGCCGTAAGCTGCGATAAGATTTTGGAGCTGCTTTAGTCTCGGCGCGATTTCTGATGGACTCTTTCTCGTCTATCTCCTGCCACAAACCATCTGGAGACCGTTTGCCATCATGCGTTTTCAATGAGGCGCTCGCCCTGGAATCCTTCTCCGGCAAGAAGTTGATTCCTATAATCAGCGCGACAAAACAGAGAGAGAGGGAAGGAAGTCTCAACGTCTCGCGTCTCCGCATTGAAATTCTCCTGGTGAAGGGCGGCGAGGACCGTGCTCTGTCTTACGGTCCAATTCAAGATGGGGAGAGCGTGTCTTCCAGCTAGTTACTACGATCCTTCGCCTTGAAAGTCGCCCTAAGACGCGAATCTGTACGTCCTAAAACAGGTTTTTGGACATTGAGGCTTGGTGGGCGAGCGATTTCTTAAGCAAATGGGAGGCATCGAATGGGCGAACAAGAGACGGTCCACGAAATCACACGAAACAGCACGAAGAGACAGCGCTTTCGTTTCGTGTCGTTTAGTGTAATTTCGTGGACCGTCTCACGGTTGCGGCCCAAGAGGTCTCATTGGCAATCAGATTTGGGCTTCAGGCGCGCGTTCAGTTTTTGCCGCTGCCGTTCACGGTTTTTCGGTATTCGGAGGGGGTCATATGGGCGTGCTTCTTAAAGACCAGATTGAAGGATGATTTCGAGTTGAAGCCGACCTCCTCGGCGATAGCGAGAACCGAGTAATGTTTCTTCGCCGGATCTATGAGCCTCTTTTTGGCCTCTTCCACACGATAGGTGTTGATGAAGTCTATGAATTTCTGATTTAAGCGCTCGTTAATGACTCTGGAGAGATGCTGCGCCGGGATTGACAGCTTCTCCGCCAGTTTGGGCAGGGTCAGATCGCCATCCGTGTATGGTTTCTCCGTCTCCATGAAATGAAGCAGTTTCTGGATGTATCTCTCGGACCTTTCCGGCGGCAGCCCTGACGTCTCATGCTTTTTCGCGGGCCTGAGATCGCCCGTCGCCGTCAGGGCTTCAGGTTTTCTCAGGCCAAGATAGGCCAGTGCGTAAACGAACGCTGTGAGCCCTAAAGGGATAATCAGGTCCGTTTCAGGAGTACGATAATAGGAGTCGGAGAGGAGGCTCGCCGTGTAGTGCAGCAGACCAATCACCCACAGGGCCAGAAATGTTACGAGCAGAAATCGTATCTGAAAAAGAACCGTCCTGGTTGTCGCCGGGTCCCGGTCGAGAGCTTTTCGTTTGTAGCTCGCCAGCATCAGGATTATTAAGACCAGGTAGATGAGGAATTGAAGAATGATTAATCCGGACCTGACGCGAAACCACTGCGGACTATTATAAGCCGGGTACGAGTTGATTTTGTCTGCTCCGCTCTGAAGATAAAAGGGCATCAGGTAAAGAGCGCAGAGACCGAACGGAATAAAGTGCAGCAGGTCTTTCCTTTCAAAACCCGGCTTACTTGAGACAAGCGCTCTGAGATAGAGAAAAAGCAGCGGCGCTCCAAGAAAATAGAAAGGCTGATGAACCATCCTCAGATGAGGAAGCGCTTTAGCGTATGGTGTGAGGGTCAGACTCACACCGCTAATACTGATTGCGATTGTCGCCGCGAATGCGGCCAGCAGGCGATTAGCCGTTCTATTGCCTCTCCTGATATTGAAAAGCGCGACAGCCAGCAGCAGAGCCTGCGCGGCTCCCAGAAGGTTTATAATCAAGAGCAGGTTAAGAGAAGGCTTCACGCGACAATAATATCATCAGAGCGTGATATACTGCATTCGCACCAAAAATTTACGCTTGAGATGATTTGGCCGCAGCGTTAGAGCCCAATATCTTCTTCGCGTCAAGTAGATAATCACCACGAACGATTGGAAATTATCGGATGACCGAGAGGCAGCAAGAAGCGCTTGGCAACGGCAAGCAGGCGAGTCGCCAGACTCTCATCTCAATCGTCATTCCGGCTCTTAACGAAGAGGGCAATTTCCCTCGTCTGGAGCAGGAACTCCTGAAAGTGGTCGAGCTCCTGCCCTATGCTTTCGAGTTCATCGTAATAGATAACAGCAGCACGGACCGGACGGGCGAGCTGGTCAAGGCCGTCTGCGCTCGCGACCCGCGCTGGAAATACCTGCGCTTCAGCCGGAACTTCACAGTCGAGATGTCCATCACGGCCGGTTATCACTATTCTTCCGGCGACGCTATCATCGTTCTCTACTCCGATCTACAGGACCCGCCACAGGTTATTCCGCAGCTCATAGAGAAATGGCGCGAGGGTTACGACGTGGTTTATGGCGTGAGGACCGTGCGCCCCGGTGACGCGCGATGGCGGAACGGCGCCGTCAAGATCGCTTACCGTTTAATCAAGTGGTTTTCCGACGTGCCCATTCCGAATGACACGGGCGATTTCCGTTTGATTACGCGGCAGGTGCGCGACGCCCTGGAGCGATGCCCCGAACAGAACCGCTACATGCGAGGTCTGATCGCGTGGCTGGGATTCCGGCAGGTGGGAGTGAATTACGAGCGCCGCCCGCGAACGGCAGGCAAGAGCAAAGCCCCATTTTTCGATCTCCTCTTCTTTACTTTCAACGCGATTACCAGTTTCTCTCTGAGGCCGCTGAGGTTGTTTACGCTGATGGGGGCCATCATGCTGGCGCTCTCGATGGTCGCCGCCTTCGTCTATGCGCTGCTCTGGTTTACAGGGTCGCCGCCGCCGGGCATCACAACTATCATCGTGCTTCTCCTGGTGGCGATAGGACTAAACAGTATCGGTATCGGAATTCTGGGCGAGTACGTGGGCCGCACCTACACGGAGGCCAAGCAGCGGCCCCTCTACGTCGTGCAGGAATCCGTCAACATCGCGCCGCACGACAACGCCCAAGCCGAGACTCAAGCATCTCAACCGCCGTTCAGGGCGGGCGAGCAGAGTAAAAATGACGAAGCCCCGTTAGGGGCGGAAGAATTTAGCCAGAGGCATTAGCCCCTGGAAGATGTAGCATATTATTTATCGAGCCCCGTCAGGGGCGACCGTCTAAAGCCCAGGGCGTCAGCCCTGGGTAACAAGCATCAATTTGAGACGCAAAGCCCGCATAAGCGGGCGACAGCATATATTTAGCCCGCGCCAGCGGGCGACAGTATAAAGCCCAGGGCGCAAGCCCTTATCATTACCCACATCTCTGTAAACTTAACAAGTGTGGGAGTTAAAAGGAGCATAGGGGCTCATGATCTTTAGAGGCAGTCTCTCATGCTTTGTTACAAACAAAGGACTTATGCTCAG
>DASVXV010000038.1:0-3648 GCA_036392495.1 Pyrinomonadaceae bacterium
GCAATGGCGTCGCGCGTGCTCTCTACAGTATCTTTGGGGCGCGCCTCGGCGTGGCCGCGGCGGAGGGCCTGGTCGAGCGGCCCACGGATTTCGGTATCTGCGTGCTCTTCATCGCGATGGGCCTGGGCGGGGTAATCGGCGCCCCGATTGCCCGGCGCTTTAACTCCGCGGCGGGCGACGCCCTGGGGACTCGTATGGGCCGCTCGATGTTCTTTGACGGTTGCGGTCTCGCGCTCTTCAGCTTCATGCCAAACCTCTGGACCGCTGCCCTCGTGCTCGTGGCGCGCGAGATTAACTTCGCGATCTGGTGGACGGCGCAGCAGACGATTATGATGAGCCGCACGGACGACCGTTACGGCGGGCGCGTCTTTGCCTCTTACGAGACTTTGACGACGCTGATGATGGTCGGCGCAATGCTCGCCGCGGGCGCCGCCGCCGACAGAATCGGAATCACGCCGGTCGCCGCAACGGGCGGCGCAGTCATCGCGCTCTCAGGTCTCCTGTGGTTCGTCCTGCGCCGGCGTCCGCCAGGCATTCCTTGCCTGTCGTAGTGGGACAGGCATTCTCGGCCTGTCAAGCGTGCCTGTGAGCACGCTAATAGTCTTCACACGGATGTTCGTTGATATTATTCGCTAATGTATTGGCTAATAGTATTCGCGCCCTGCGGCGCTCATGACAGACAAGAATGTCTGTCCTACGTTTTCCAATGATTACACTTTATTGCGCCCGCTGGGTTTTGTCAGCAGCGTCGTCTCGGATTGAAAATGGGGCGGTCGCCGTAGAGGGCTCGCGCATCGTTGACGTTGGCGCGAGAGATGCGCTCGCGACCAGATTTCCGGAGGCGACGCTGCGAGAATTCGGCGAGGCAGCGATCCTGCCAGGCTTCGTGAACGCGCACTCTCATCTTGAGCTGACGGCGATGCGCGGCCACCTTGAAGAGGGTGATTTCAATGTGTGGCTCAAAAAGCTAACCCTAACACGGCTGGAGCGTATGACGCCCGACGATCTTTACGTTTCGGCGGCATGGGGAGCTGTGGAAGCGGCGCGCGCAGGAGTCACGTGCGTCGGCGACGCGAGCGATGCGGCAAGCTCAAGCATGCGTGCTCTTACGGATGTGGGCCTGAGCGGGATAGTCTTTCAGGAGGCCTTCGGTCCGAACCCGCTTGAGGCGCTGGAAAAGTTTGAGCAATTGCGCGAAAAAATCGCACGCCTGCGCGAATATGAGACCGGGCTGGTAAGGCTGGGAGTTTCACCGCACGCGCCCTACACTGTGAGCGCGCCGCAGCTTGAGTTGATCGCGGAGTTAGCTCTGGACGAAGGGTTGCCGCTGATGATGCACGCGGCAGAGTCTCAAGCTGAAGCTCTTTTCATGCTGGAGGGGCGCGGACCTTTCGCAGAGGGCTTAGCGCGGCGCGGCATAGAGTGGCGCGCCCCCGGAATCTCTACGATTCAATACCTGGCGCGCCACGGCATCATGCGCACACGTCCCCTGCTCGCGCACTGCATTACGGTGGACGATGCGGACATGGAGACTATCAAGAGCTCGGGCGCGAGCGTCGCGCATTGCCCGAAATCGAATGCCAAGCTGGGGCACGGCCGCGCTCCCTTCGCGGCTTTCGTCAGGAAGGGAATCAAGGTCGGCTTCGGAAGCGATTCTGTCGCGAGCAACAACACCTGTGACATACTTGAAGAGGCGCGTTTCGCTCTCCTGACGGCTCGTGCAGGCGACGTGCGGGAGGTGGAGAGGTTGAGTGCCGCCGTCGCGCTTCAAACTGCGACGATTGGTGGCGCGCGCGCCCTCGGTCTCGAAGCCCAAACAGGGGCGCTCGTCGAAGGCGCACGGGCAGACCTGGCGGTCGTGGCCCTGGGCGGCGCGCACCAGGTCCCCGTACACGATCCGATGTCCGCGCTCGTCTTCGCTTCTTCCGGGCGCGATGTCGTTATGACGATGGTTGCCGGAAAGGAAATCTTCAGCGACGGCCGCGTTCACACAGTAGATGAAGAATATTTAGGCGCGCGGATGGAAGAAATCTTAAAAGCAGTGACGAGTGACAGGTGACAAGTGACGAGTTAAAAACTTGTTCCTGCTCGTCACTTGTCACTCGTCACTCATCACTATTTTATTATGAACGTTCTCGTACTCAATTGCGGCAGCTCCTCGGTCAAGTTTCAGATCATCGCGACGGACCTTGAGCAGATCGCGCGGAACACTGATCGGCGGCTGGCGCGTGGGTTGATCGAGCGCATCGGCGGCGAGGCTATCATTACGCTTCAGGTCGAAGGGCAGGGGGCAAAGCTGTCAACCGCGCCTTTGCGCGATACGCGCGCGGCGGTCGAGCTCATCATCCGCTGGGCCTGCTCTGAAAATTCGGGCATCAATGAGGTGCAAAGTGTCGCGGACGTGCACGCCGTCGGGCATCGTGTCGTTCATGGCGGAGAGCGGTTCACTCATTCCGTGCTCATCACGGACGAAGTGCTTCGCGGGATAGAGGACTGCATTGATCTGGCCCCTTTGCACAACCCTGCGAACGTCAGAGGGATTCTGGCTGCGCGTGAAGTCTTCGGCGCGGGTCTGCCGCAGGCTGCGGTCTTCGACACAGCCTTTCATCAAACTCTGCCGGATCGCGCATATCTCTACGCGCTGCCCTATCAGCTCTATCGCCGCCACCGCATACGCCGCTACGGTTTTCACGGCACGTCGCATCGTTATGTCGCGTACCGCTATCGCCAGCTCGTGGGAATAGGGCGCGATCAGACGAACGTCATTACGCTGCATCTGGGCAACGGTTGCTCGGCGGCTGCGATCCAGGCGGGCGATTCCGTGGATACTTCTATGGGATTTACGCCGCTCGAAGGCTTAGTGATGGGCACGCGGTCCGGCGACCTGGACCCGGCGATCATTGATTTCGTCTCAGCGAAAGAGGGCCTGTCGGCACAGGAGGTGGAGACTCTGCTGAACAAGCAGTCAGGTTTGATAGGCATCTCGGGTTTGACCAACGACATGCGCGAGTTGCTGGCCGAAGCTCAGGAGCACGACGACCGGCGCGCACGTCTCGCAGTGGAAATCTTCTGCTACCGGGCCAGAAAATATATCGGGGCGTATCTCGCTGCGATGAACGGCGCGGACGCGGTCATCTTCACGGGCGGCATCGGCGAAAACTCCGCGGAAGTGCGTGCAATGATCTGCGACGGCCTACAGTGGCTGGGCCTTGAGCTGGACGAAGAGAGAAACGCCGCGCAGGCGAACGGGCGCGAGGGCGTCATCACCCGCCACGGATCAAAGCTCGCCGCCTACGTGATTCCGACGGATGAGGAATTGCTCATCGCACGCGACACGATCCGCTGCGTGAGGAACGCGCCGCAGCGTTACTAAGTCAAAGCCGGGAAGTGTGATTAGGTCGCATAGTGCCGCATAATATAAAAACTGGACGTGTGAGACCGAATGATTCGGTCGAATTGTAGTTGGATGGCTAACATCATACTAGCCCAGCCAATTCGGGCGTTAGGCAGGGTCTATTCATTTTCGAAATTGAGGAAAGTAGAAACAGGACTGTCCACGAAATCACACTAAATGACACGAAATTGCCGTGGCTTGTTTCGTGTCGTTTTGTGTGGCTTCGTGGACAGGTCCTTGCTCTGCTGAGAATG
>DASVXV010000039.1:0-108569 GCA_036392495.1 Pyrinomonadaceae bacterium
AAAAATCTTAGGAAAAACGGATCGAACAAATTCAGGTCTGATCTTTGCTGCGCTCTGGTCACTTTCCCAAGTAGTCAGAAATCCTAAGAAAAATGGAGGTTTCTGACTTGTGTAGATACTAATGGCTCACGCCCTGGGCTATACTCTGTCGCCCCTAACGGGGCTGGTCATTTACTGCCTACTGCCTTCTGCTTTCTGCATTTCTCTGTGTCTCTGTGCCTCTGTGGCTATTTACAGTGTCATTTCGTAATCTGGAACGAGTCGAGGAATCGCCTTCCGTCTTCCGAGAGAGGTTTGTCCACTCCGTACTGCGTGTACATCAGCATATACATTCGTGGCTTGGCGATGAAGAGGCGTGCCGTGAAGCTGATATTTTGCGAGGGCGCGTTTCCAGTAATCTCACGCCCGGGATAGCCTGAGAGCGTGATGTTGCGTTCGTTTAGGATCTTGCCGTTGACGTTCTGGATCGCGCCGTCGCGCGCCCCGTTCAACAGAACATCGTTGTTGCCCGAAGAGAAAACCAGATCCGGATACTCGCTATAGCCGACAATGTATCCTTCGTATCCCTGGCTGACCGTGTAGAGGTGTATCTGAATCGGTCCAGCGGGGCTGGGCTCCGTCTGGTCGCTCTTCATAGGTGTGCCGGGCATCGAGACGCTGAACTGATCTCCGGTCAGGGGTTGCCAGCTCTGACTGCTGGCGGACGAAGTTGTGGTAGTAGTCGTCGAGGTCGAAGAGCTACTCGGCGTGCTGATATTGACATCAACCTTGCCTGGTGTGCCGGCGGATGTATTGCTTGAAGTGCTCGAAGCGCTTGAAGTGCTTGAGCTACTGGAGCCGTTGCGGACCAGAAAAATCGTGACGACGACTCCAGCGACCACCACGCCGACGATGCCTAGAATCCAGGGCAGCGGGCTTCTCTGCTGCTGCTGCTGCGATTGATATTGCAGGAAGGGCGGGATGGTCGGCTGCTCCGCCTTGTGCCCGGCGGTCGCCCTCGGGAAGACCATATTTGTCGGGGCCGACGCCCTGTCGTAAGGCGTTGGATTCGGAACGCTCACGCCCGCGCGGACGAGCGTCGTCCCATCGTCAAGGCAGAAGTTCTGAGCGTCGTCCGGGTAGGTTCGCCGGCAAGTTGGACAGCGTTTCATCGGCTGATGTCCTCTTGGATAATCCTTATCGAGAGCGAATACGGATTGCAGTACGCGTTTTTGCAGAATACCACTTTCGCTCGCCCAGAGACAAAACATTACCCGGGTGCAACAGTTCGCGGCCGCGTACCCTGCGGCTGATTCGCCTTATTATTATGGTATTCGGGGCCGCAATATTTGCGCGGCTCCTGGCCGAAGATGAAAGTCCTGGAGCGTATGACGGGACAGACTTCCGGGTCGGCAATCAATCCGGTCGTCGGATCAATGTCGAGCGTGATTGTGCCCCGCAGACCCGTCTCTCCGTCCGCCTGCGTTGCGCCGCGCCCTTCCTGCTTCGGAGGCTTACGTTGATCCGTGACGGGCGTCGCCTCCGGCAAGGGCGCTGGCTCGTACTCAATCTTATCTGCGCTTTTGCCGTCGTCGCCCTCGGCCACAATCTCTTCGGGCGAAGCATTGTCGTCAGTGGAGGGCGCGGTCCCGTTCAAAAAAAGCTCCGCGCGTCTGGCGGGACTCTCTGCGGTAGCTAATTGTCCGGTACGCGGATCGATCTCCGTCGTCTGAATGCCGCCGGGCATCTGCCAGTCGCCGGCCCACTCGGGGTGCGCCGCGAGCGCGGAGTTCATGAACTCCGCGAAGATCGGGAGGGCGGCTTCGGCCCCGGTCAGCCCCAACTGCGAGTTGTCGTCAAAGCCCACCCAGACCACACAGACCAGATTCGGCGTGTAGCCGGCGAACCAGCCGTCGCGCGACGTCCCGGTCTTTCCGGCCAGCCCCAGCTTACCCGAGACATTCCTGAGTCCGTATGAGCTGAGTTTGGCTGCGGTCCCGCGATTGACGACATCCTTCAACATTGAGGTCAGGACATACGCGACTTCAGGTCTGACGACCTCATTCTTTGTCCCGGTCAACTGAGTAATGGTCGTGCCCCTGCCGTCCGTGACACGGCTGATGGCAATGGGCGTGGTCCGAACGCCGCCCGCGGCGAAGGCTGTGTAAGCGGAAGCGACCTGAAGGGGCGTGGCTTCATTCGTTCCGAGCGCCATCGCCAGGTAAGCCTTCTGCGGCTTCGGGAGCCCGGCCTTGGCCGCCAGATTCATGACGCGGCCAATCGTCACCTCCTGCGCGACCTCCACGGTCACGACGTTGAGACTTTTAGTGAGCGCGTCGCGCAGGGTCACGGGCTGGTTGGAATATTTGTCGCCGAAGTTGCCGGGCGAATATTCCTGATTGCCGACGGTGAAAGTTTGCGGCGCGTCCTTGTACATGGTCGCGGGCGTGATGATGCGAGGGACCGGGTCGTAAGCCGTGTTGAGCGCCGTCGCGTAAACGAAAGGCTTGAAAACGGAGCCGGGCTGGCGCTTGGCTTCCGTGACGTGGTTGAGCTGGCTCTTCGTGTAGTCGCGCCCGCCGACCATCGCCACAATCTCGCCGGTCCGCGGGTTCATGGCGACGAGCGAAGCCTGCAAAGTTCCCGGCGGGATTTTGCGCTTGGCGAAGATTTTATCGAGCAAGTCCAACTGCTTGGTGACCGCCGCGTAAGCGGCACGTTGCAGGTCCATGTCAATCGTCGTGTAGATTCTGCGATGCTGCGCCGCACCTTCTTCCTGGATGATGTCGCCGAGCTGGTTCTCGACATAGTCCGCGAAGTAAGGCGCGTCCGAAGCGTCAACGCGACCCTTCGTCGGCGCGACTTTCAAAGGCTCCGCTTTGGCCTGAGCGGCCTGCTCCGACGTGATCGCGCCGGTCTCAATCATAGAGTCCAGCACCTGATTGCGCCGCGACGTGGCGGTCTCAAGCTCTTTGTAGGGGTTATAGCGATTGGGGCTGCGAATCAATCCGGCGAGAAAGGCCGACTCCGAGAGCGAGAGCGCTGTGACGTCTTTCCCGAAATAGGCGCTCGCCGCTTCGCCCACCCCGTTGATGGAGAACCCTGCCTGCTGCCCCAGGTAAACCTGATTGCAGTAAAGCTCGAAAATCTGCTCCTTGTTGAGGCGCGTTTCGAGGATGATTGACATGTAGGCTTCCGAAAGCTTGCGTCGCAGGGTGCGTTCGGGCGAGAGCAGAAGATTCTTGACGAGCTGCTGCGTGATGCCCGAGCCTCCCTGCTGTGCGATGGGCGAGTTCGGGTCCGAATTGCGCTTGAAGAGCGCGCGCATGATGCCGCGAAAATTGACGCCGTGGTGCTCGAAGAATGAACGGTCCTCGGTCGCGACAATCGCGTTGACTAACGTTTTGGGAAGGTCCTTAAATCCTATGACCCTGCGCTTGGAGCGCTCCTGACCGGCAACGGAGCTGATCAGCTCCGGCTCAAGCTGCGCCCTCTCGTATTTCGCGTTGCTCTGGAGATCATTAATCCCCGTGATGCCTTTGCCGCCGTTCGTGAACTGAACACGCAATCGCGGGAAGATGCTCTGCCCGTCCACCATCGAGTCCGCGCTCGGCTCGACTTCGACCGTCGCGCCGTCAATTTTGTAGCGCCCGCGCGAGCTGTCGGCCTGCTGTGATTTCTCTACGTAGCCGACGCGCTTCAAGTAGGTCACCAGGTCATCAACCGAAAGATTCTCGCCGACGAAGAGCTGCTTCGGCGCGGCGTAGATTCCGGCCGAGCGCGTGTAGATGTCGCCGCTCAGGAGCTTGTCAATGCGCCTGGAGAAGATGACCCAGTAATAAGCCAGGATGCCGATGAGGGTGGCTGTAATCAGGGAGAGCGCGATGACGACGGGAGGCCGGAAGATGCGGCGCAGCGTGCGGCGGACGAACCCCGTTTGCGGCGTCTTCTCTTCATATTTGACGATGCGGGGTCGGCGCGACTTGCTGCCGTTCTTTTTTTTCCCGGCGACCGGCGGGACGCGGTCCTCTGGAGGGTGACGAATAGGCATAAAAACAGTGACAAGTGACGAGTGACAAGTGACGAGTTAAGGCTTTTGCTTGTCACTCGTCACTTGTCACTCGTCACTTACAATGTAACCCGTTCACCCTCCCCTGTCCACCTTTAATTGACACTCTGCTTCCCTTTTCGCTACCGTGACCGGGTTCTTAATCGTCGTTTTGATGCGTCCGCTGGCAGATGCGTTTCACACAATCAAGAGGCAAGCGCCGCGCGAGTCCGAGGCCGCGCCTGCGTATCCGTTACGCGCTCTTTGCTTTGGCCGGGGCCGTGGCGCTCGGCACGCTCGGCCTACACTTTCTGGAAGGCTGGTCGCTGTTCGATAGCTTTTACGTCACAGTCCAGACCGTGACGACCGTCGGTTTCGGCGACGTGACGCCACAAACTTTCGCCGGTCGCGCTTTCGCCAGCATCTTCATGATCGTCGGCGTCGGCGCAGTCCTTTATATACTGACCAGCACCGTCCAGAGGATCGTTCAGTCGGAGATGTTCACGGGCTTTGACGAGCGCCGCCGCCAACGAGAGATGAGCAAACTTCACGACCATTTCATTATCTGCGGCGCGGGTCGCGTCGGCTCGCGGATCATCAATTCGATGCAGAGCGCGAAAGTTCCTTTCGTCACCATCGAACGGAACGAGCCGAAAGTCGCCGAACTGCTCGCGCGCAACCTGCCCGTTCTGGTCCGAGACGCGACCCTCGAAGAGACTTTGCGCGAGGCTGGCGTGGAAAGAGCGCGGGGACTGGCGGCCTGCCTGCCCGACGACGCTGACAACGTCTATGTTGTGCTGACAGCTCGCGGCCTCAATCCGAACCTGCACATCGTCGCCCGCGCCGTCGAGGAGCAGGCCGAAGAGAAGTTGATCCGCGCCGGGGCGAACCGCGTGGTCGCGCCGACCATCATCGGCAGCCACCGCATGGCGCAGGCTTTGATGAAACCCGCAGTCGCGGACTTCATGGACTCGATTACGGCGGAGAACCTGGACCTGGGGTTCGAGCAGCTGGAAGTCATGCCCGACTCCGGTTATGCCGGTCGCAAACTGCGCTTCACAAATATTCGCTCAGAACTTGATGTCGTCATCGTAGCTATCCGCCGCAAGAACGGGCGGATGATCTTCAACCCTGCCGGCGACGCCATTATCGAAGCGGGCGATATTCTCATCGCCATCGGTAAAGCCGAATCCCTCAAGGAACTGACGGCGACGGCAAGAGGAGTAAAGAAGTCTGGAGTCTAGAGTCTGGAGTCTGGAGTCAAAGGCAAACGCTGCTTTTGGTTTTGGACTCCAGACTCCAGACTCCAGACTCCAGACTTATGAGAGTTCTAGTTACAGGTGGGAGTGGTTATCTTGGCATTCACGTTCGCCGCTTTTTTGATGCAGACGATTTTTCGCGGCACTCGCACCTGGACGTCTTGAATCCGCACGATGCGGCATTGGCCGCGAATTACAACGCGGTGATTCACCTGGCGGCGCATCTGGACAAAGACCCGGAGGCTGCGGAGAGCTGTTTTCGGACGAACGCGGAAGGGACCGCCAACATCCTGCGCCACATGCAGCCGAACTCCGTCTTCATCTACGCCTCGACGAAGGACGTTTACGGCTCTTGGGCCGATTCGTTCGCAGAAGTTTCGGAAAGCTGTCCGACTGTTTACTGCGGCCAGTCCGCTCTCGAATGGTCCAAGCTTCTGGGCGAAAGATATGTTGACTATTACGCCGAACAGCGAAACATACGCGCCTGCATCTTCCGGCTCTCGACAGTCTACGCGCGCCCTTCAGAAGACAACGAACCGGGCTTTGTCACCCACTACGTCGAATCCGTGAAACGCGGCTGGCCGCTTCATTTGCCGCTCGGGGGCACGCCCGTGCGCGACATCCTGCACGTTGACGATTTCTCGCGCGCCTGCCGCGCCTTCATTGACTCTTCACTGCCGCGCGGGCTGTATAATCTAGGCGGCGGGCGCGAAAATGCCTTGAGCCTGCGCGAGATGGTTGAGATGGTCGGGCGAATGATTGAAGTGGAGCCGGTGATTGACGAGCAGGCGCGTCTGCCTGCCCCCGTTCCCGTCAACTACGTCTCGGACCTGACACGTGTCAAAGCGCAACTCAAATGGGAGCCCGAGATTGGCGTTGAAGAGGGCTTGCGAAGCTTACTGTAGGACAGACATTCTTGTCTGTCGTGGGACAGGCATTCCTGCCTGTCATGAGCGCCGCCAGGCGCGAACGCTTTTAGACTTGGAACAGTGAGCGTGCTGGCGCACGCTTCGACAGGCAGGAATGCCTGTCCCACGACGAATGCCTGTCCCACGACGGACAGGAATGTCTGTCCTACTTATGAAGATTCAGCCAGAGAAAATCGAGCGGGTGGTTGTGCGCGGGGTCAACTGGGTCGGCGACGCAGTGATGACAGTCCCGGCGCTCCGCGAGCTGCGCCGTGTCCTTCCACAGGCGCAAATCACGCTCGTAACGCGTCCCTGGGCGGAAGGTCTCTTCTCGGGCGCGGAGTTTCTGGACGAGTTGTTGATTTACGAACGCCGCCCACGCTCCCTTCGCGCAGTCGCCAGGCAGATACGACAGTGGCGCAGCCGCCGTTTCGATCTGGCTCTGCTTTTTCAGAACGCTTTCGAGGCCGCGCTCATCGCCGGGGCCGCGAAAGTTCCCGTCCGCATCGGCTACGCCACAGACGGACGCCGCGCGTTGCTGACTCATCCACTTCCGGTTCCTGGGTGGCGCGGGGAGCGGCACGAAATCTTTTACTACCTCAACATCGTCGCCGAGCTGGAGCGCCTGCTTTATGGCCGGTCCGCGATAATGGAGCGTGAGCCGCAGTTTGCTCTGGGCGTCTCGGAGAAGCGAAAGAAGCGGGCCCGTGAGTTTTTGTCCGAGCAGGGAGTGAAAATGGATCGTCCGCTCGTGGCGCTCTGCCCTGGCTCGACCAACAGCCGCGCCAAGCGCTGGCCCGCCGAACGGTACGCAATTCTTGCGGACCGTTTTATCGAAGAGGCCGGGGCCAGCGTGCTCCTCATCGGATCGCCGGACGAGCTGGAGGTTTCACATGAGGTGCAGGCGCGTATGAAGAACGAGCCCATCGTGCTCACGGGCCGCACGGAGCTGGAGCAGGCTGTCGGCGTCCTGAGTCTGGTGGACGTGCTGATTACAAACGACACGGGGCCCGCGCACATTGCGTCCGCTTTGAATCGCCCCACGCTCGTCATCTTCGGTCCGACCGACCCGCGGACGACGCGTCCCTACCCTTCCGTCGCAGAGATTATCCGGCACCCTCCGGACTGCGCCCCCTGTATGCTGCGCGACTGCCCGATTGACCACAGGTGCATGACCGCCATTACGCCCGAAGAAGTTTTCGCGCGGGCTTCCGCGCTGATGAAAAAAGGTTTTGCAGAGGTATGAGGATGAAACGGCGCGCTTGCTTTATGGACCGTGACGGGACGATCTCGGAAGAGATAGGGTACGTCAATCACCCTGCGCGCTATCGCGTCTTTTCTTATTCGGGGGAGGCCGTGCGGCTGTTGAACGAGAACGACTGGCTCGCGATTCTCGTCACCAACCAGGCGGGAGTTGCGCGCGGCTACTTCACCGAAGACTTAATCGCTGCGGTCCACGACAGGCTCGGGTTGGAGCTGGAATCGAAGGAGGCGCGGCTTGATGCGATCTACTATTGCGCGCATCATCCGACGGTCGGGGAATCACCGTACCGTCTGGACTGCGAGTGCCGCAAGCCGAAACCGGGACTGATCGAGAGCGCGGCTCGGGAATTCGACATCAATCTTGCGGAGAGTTGGATGATCGGCGACCGTTACAGCGACATTGAGCTCGCGCGCAACGCAGGAGTCCGCTCCGCCTTCGTCCTCAGCGGCTACGGCCGCGGCGAATGGGAATATCAGCGCGCCGGCTGGAAATACCAACCCGACCTGGTCGCGGAGGATTTACTTGCAGCAGTCAGAAAAATAGTTGGCGTAAATCGTGAATCGTAAATCGTAAATAGAGAAAAGCTCCGTTCGTCTATTTACGATTTACGATTCACGATTTACGCTCAACCGGAGGTTGAGCCATTGAGTCTTGAGCGAACGCCGCAGCAGGAGCGTTTGACGGCGATTGTCCGAAAATTTCCGCAGAGCAAGGTCGTGGTCGTCGGCGACCTGGTCGCGGACCAGTTTCTGTACGGCGAGATCAGCCGCGTCTCGCGCGAGGCGCCCGTGCTCATCCTACGTTATGAGCGCACCGAGACGACGCCGGGCGGAGCCGCCAACTGTGCCTGTAATCTCGCCGCGCTGGACGCGCGCGCGGTCCTCATAGGCGTCGCCGGCCAGGACGAGGCCGGGCAGGCTTTGCTTGAGAAATTGCGAGAATCGAAGGTCGAATGCGACGGCATCGTCTCTTCCCCCTCTTTGCGGACGACGACGAAGGTGCGCGTCCTCGCCGGACAAATTCACTCGACGCGCCAGCAGGTCATTCGGATCGACTACGAAGGCCAGCCGCTCGAAGACGAAGGGCTCCGAGAACAACTGCGCTCGCGCATGAGGGAAGAGGTAAAGGACGCCGACGCCGTGATCATCTCGGATTACAACTACGGGGTGGCCGACCAGGAGATGCTGGCGGCGATTCGCGAGGCGACACGTGAGCGCGCCGTACCTGTGCTCGTGGATTCGCGCTTCGGGCTCGCGCGCTTCAACGGGTTCACCTCCGCGACGCCAAACGAGGACGAGGTTGAGCATGTGTTGCTGCGCCAGTTCAAGGACGTCTCGGAGTTGGAGACGGCGGGCAGAGAGATGCGCGCTTCACTGGATTACCGCGCCCTGCTCATCACGCGCGGCAGCCGCGGGATGCTGCTCATCGAAGACGGGGCGGAGCCGCTGCACATAGAGACCGTCGGCGCGCGTGAAGCCGTTGACGTGACGGGCGCGGGCGACACCGTGATCGCGACTTACGCCCTGGCCCTCGCATCCGGCGCAGCCTTCACAGACGCCGCGCACCTTGCGAACCACGCCGGCGGCCTCGTCGTCATGAAGCGCGGCACGGCGACCATCAATCGCCAGGAGCTACTTTCGTCTGTGCTACGGTGGGGCGAGGTGTAAATTAATGCGGATTTCGGAATGCGGAATGCGGATTTAAGAAAACTGTGTAGCGTTCTTCTTTTCAATCCGCATTCCGCAATCCGAAATCCGAAATCGAAAGATGAATTACTTTTCCGAGGAACAACAGAAAGCGCACGCTGCGGCGCGAATTCTCGAACGTAATCGTTTGATCGCGCGGGTGGCGATTGCCCGGAAGCAGGGCGCGCACATAGTCTTCGCCAACGGCTGCTTCGACCTCCTGCACGTCGGCCATGTACGTTACCTCGAAGGCGCTAAAGCGCTCGGCGATGTGCTGGTCGTCGGCGTCAATTCCGACGAGCAGGTCCGTGCGCAGAAGGGCGTTGGTCGCCCCTTTATGCCCGAGCGCGAGCGCGCGGAGATCATAGCCTCGATCCGGGCCGTGGACTTCGTCACGATCTTCCACGAGCCGACCGTCACGGAGCTTTTGCTCGCAATCCGCCCGGACATTCATGCCAAGGGCACAGACTACACGGAGGAGACTGTTCCCGAGCGCGATGTGGTACGATCCTACGGCGGGCGCGTCTGTATCGTCGGTGACCCGAAAGACCATTCGAGCACGGAAATGATGGGACGCGTAAATCGTGAATCGTAAATCGTAAATGGACAGAACGGGCCTTTCTTTACACGATTTACGATTCACGATTTACGATTCACGAATGAGAATCTTGATCGTCAAACTCGGCAGCATCGGCGACGTCGTGCATACGTTGCCGTCCCTGGCGGCGATCCGGCGGGCGTGGCCCCGCGCGGAAATCTCCTGGGTCGTAGAGCGTCGGGCCGCTGAAATTTTAAGAGACAACCCGGTCTTGGATCGCCTCATCGAAGTCGACACGAAGGCATTGAGGCGCTGGCCGGTGTCTGGGGAGACGCTGCTGGCACCGCGCCAGCAGTTACGTCGGCTACGCGCCTCAGCCTTCGATACCGCGCTAGATTTTCAAGGGTTACTCAAATCAGCCGCAATCGCACGCCTCTCAGGAGCGCGGCGTAGCTACGGCTTTGCCCGCGAGGCGCTGCGTGAGCCGCCCAGCCGCTTTCTTCTGACAAAAACCGTCAAAGTCCCGCTGCGCTCGCACGTCATCGTCAAAAACCTTGCGCTGGTCGAAGGGGCGCTAGGCATTTCCGTCCCCAGAGACCCGGCCGAGTTCGAGTTCCCCATTCATACGACCCGCGCCCACGAAACGGAGGCCGAGATGGTCTCAAAGGGCGTTGAGGACAGATTCGCTATTCTGAATCCTGGCGGGGGCTGGCCGACAAAGCTCTGGAGCGCTGAGCGGTTCGGGGCGCTGGCCGACGAGTTGTGGAGGCATCACAGGCTCCATTCACTAGTCACTTACGGGCCGGGCGAGCGTGAGCTGGCGGAAACGGTGGTACAGGCGGCCCGTTCGGGCCGGGCGCAAGCGGTCAGCCCACCCCTGAAAGTTTTTTATGCCCTGGCGAAGCGTGCGAGCCTTTACGTCGGCGGCGACACGGGGCCGACCCATCTGGCCGTCGCAGCTGGAACTCCCGTGGCCGGACTCTTCGGCCCGACCGAGTGGTGGCGCAATGGGAGCCCTCGCCCGGAAGACGTCTGCATCGAGCGCAACGATATTGGTTGTCGCACGGACTGCCACCGCCGCTCTTGCTCGCAGTGGATTTGCATGGACATCTCCGTCGAGCAGGTCCTGCATTTCGTCGGCGAAAGATTAAAGCGAGCGAGCGCGCCTCTGAGAACGGAGAGCAAAAGGCTTGCGTAGAGGGGGAACGTGGGTGCAGCGCTGGCGCGTGCCGCTTGGCTTTTTATGCGGCGCGCTTTTTATCTGGTTTGCGCGGCCAAACCTGCTCACGCTCTCCATCGGCGGCTGTATCGCCCTCATCGGTCTGGCCGTGCGCGCCTGGTCAGCCGGCCACATCCGAAAGAATGCTCAGCTCGCGACCACAGGCCCGTACGCTTTCACACGCAATCCGCTCTATCTGGGCAGCTTCATTCTGGGCCTGGGTTTTACCATCGCTTCGGGCCAGCCCCTCCTGGCGATCCCCTTCGTCGCGCTCTTTTTAGGCATCTATTTACCCGTGATGCGCGTCGAAGCAGCGCACCTTTTGGAGCTATTCGGCGACGAATATCGCCGCTACGCTCAATCGGTCCCGCTCTTTTTTCCTTATCTGGTCCCCTACAGGAATGGGAAGATGCAGGGTGCGAAATTCGACGCCAGCCTCTATTTGCGTTACCGTGAATACAGAGCCGCGTTAGGACTTTTGATAGCCTGGGGTTTACTGGCCTTGAAGGCAGTGTTCATGAAATGAAGTTGTGCGTCATGAAAGATCGTCGCGTGCGTTTCGTAGTTCTCTCTCTCCTGCTCTGTACGCTGCTTCTGGCGAGCGCGCCAGCGTCTGAGACGAAACGCAAAGACACAGGGAAGCTTCCTTTCGAGCCAACGGAAGAGCTGGTCTACGAGGGCGAATTCACCAGGGCCATCCTTCGCGGCGTCAACATCGCCGAGCTTCGATTCACGGCAAACCGCACGCAACTCTCTTCCACGAATCAGCCCAATGGTGGACAGCAACAGGCCCTGCGCTTCACGGTCGAGGCCGAGACCAAAGGCATTCTCAGCAAACTTTTCAAGATCAATTACCACCAGCGCGTCGAGTCCACGGTCGAGCCTAATAGTTTCAGCGTCCTGCAAACCACTAAGCTAGATGAGCAGGGCAAGCGCAAGCGCACGAGCGAAGCCGTTTTCGATAAAGCGGCGGGCAAGGTCGTCTGGACGGAGCGAGACCCGACGGACCCCACACGCGAGCCTCGCGTCGTCACCAATCCAGCGAGCGGCGCTGTTCAGGACATCGCATCTGCTTTCTACTACCTCAGAACACAGCCTCTGGAACTTGGCCGCCGGTTCGAGATTCTCATCAGCGATTCCGGCCAGGTCTATCGCATCCCTGTCGCCGTCACGGAGAGGAAGAAGATGAAGACCGTGCTCGGCCAGGTCCAGACCCTCAGGGTTGAGCCTGAGATTTTCGGCGAGGATCGGCTCGTCCGCGGCAAAGGCAAGATCAGCATCTGGTTTACGGACGACGCCCGCCGCGTGCCTGTGCGCGCTCGTATCAACAACGAGATGGGCACGCTCGACATCAAGCTCAAGAGCATGTCTGGCGCCAGGTGAGTTTGCCGGAAGCACATTGTCCCAGAAGGCGCTCTCGGATACCCGCACGACGTTGACACCGCGCCCGACTTCAGTAACACTCTAGCCTGCTTTACCCAGTTCAAAGTCTGTGAATGCGCAGCGCTCGCCCCGCCGGGGCGAGCCTGAACGCATGAAGGTGTGCCAATGCCCTATTTTGTTCCCGGCAGCTCTGACCTAGTGATTGCTCCGCCGCCGCCCCCCGCGCCAGCCGTCGTGGACAAGCTCGCGGAGCTTTCCGTTGACGAGCCGCTGCCGGAGACTTATCAAGCGAACCGCATCCGCCTGCTCGCTCAATCGCCGCGCAAGATCTATCTCTACTGGGAGTTCCTGGGCGATCCCTTCGAGACGCTACGCCGCGCCTTTCCCTGGCAGGCTGACCGCTACACGCTCGCTGTGAAGCTTTATGATCTTGAGACGGGCGCGGAGACTCTGCATTTGGCATCGCCCACGCGCTCGCAGTGGTTCGACGTGCAGCAGGGCCATTCCTACCGCGCCGACATCGGATTCTACGCGGCGGGACGCGCCTTCATACGCCTGTTGTCATCAACCGCCACGCAGACGCCGCGCGCCAGCGTCTCGCGCCGCGCGGATCGCGCACCGGGGTTTCATGTTACGGCGGGCGAGTTCGCACGCGTGCTAGATGACGCGGGCTATGCAAGCGACGCGCTTGAGGTTTCGCTCGAAGCAGCCGACGAAGCGACGCACGACGCCGCGACCCGCGCGATTGCGCGCAAGCTTGCCGGAGCGGACGTGCCCTTGACGAATGATGCGGAGCTGGCGGAGCTGCGTGGGATGCTTGCCGCGCTGGCGCTTGGCATCAACGTCAAAGAGCTTCAGGAGACTTTGTCCGAACGGCTGGCGAGATGGCTCGCACAGGTGAGCCACGAGCACCATGAAGCTCTTAACGCCGCGCATCTGTTCGAAGTCTTGCAGGCGCTGCTCGGGATAGAAGTGGACCGGACAGCATTCGGCATCCTGAGCGCGGAAGCCATGCGGCGCGCGGCACGCGTCATCGTCGGGGCGAGCGAAGTCCGCTTGCCGCTCAGACCTTTTCATCTCTGGATGCCCAGCATGTCTCCGAGTCTCTTAGAAAGGATGAAGGCGGGACGATGAAAAGCAGAGTTCAGGAGTCAGAATCCAGAATCCAGAATTGCTAAGGCGGCGAACCGTTTTTTGTTTTTTCTTTTCTTCTGACTCCTGAATTCTGGATTCTGGATTCTGCTTTTCATCGTTCTTCGTTCAAAGTTCACCTTTTGGCTACCGGATATTTCAGTCTGATCCTGCACGCGCACCTGCCCTTCGTGCGCCATCCGGAGCACCCTGAGTTTCTGGAAGAGGACTGGCTATACGAGGCGATCACAGAAGTCTATCTCCCGCTCATCTTCGTCTTCTCAAATCTGCACGAGTCGGGCGGGCAACCGCGCCTCGCCATGAACGTCTCGCCGCCGCTCTGCGAGATGCTCTCCGACAATCTCCTGCAAGAGCGCTACACACGGCATCTCGAAAACCTGCTCGCGCTCGCCCACAAAGAGGTCGAACGCACGGCCCTTGAGGCTCCGGAATTCCTCGCGGTCGCGCGGATGTACGCGGAGACTCTCGGAGCGGCACTTGCGCTCTGGAACGACCGCTACAACCGCAATCTCGTGCGCGCGTTTCGTGAGCTACAGGACGAAGGCGTGCTGGAGATTATCACTTGCGGCGCGACTCACGGCTTTCTCCCGTTGATTTCGACGCCGGAAGCAAAGCGCGCGCAGATCAACGTCGCGGTCGCGAACTACTGGAAGCACTTCGGTCGCCAGCCGAGAGGCATCTGGCTGCCCGAGTGCGCTTACGAGCCCGGGCTGGAGCGCCTGCTCGCTGGTGCAGGTATCGAATACTTCATCTCCGACACGCACGGAATTCTCTACGGCGACCCGCGCCCGCGTTACGGCGTTTACGCCCCTGTGCGCTGCCCGAACGGCGTGGCGGTCTTTGCGCGCGATTTGGAGACGAGCCAGCAGGTCTGGAGTTCCGTCATAGGCTATCCGGGCCATCCCGATTATCGTGAGTTCTATCGTGACCTGGGCTGGGACGCGCCGCTCGATTACCTTCTTCCGCATCTTCACGCGGGCGGCGACCGCCGTCATCTGGGCCTGAAATATCACCGCATCACCGGGCGCGACGTTCCGCAGGACCGGAAAGAGCCTTATCAGCCTACGGCCGCACGCGAGCAGGCTGCACGAAACGCGAGCCACTTTGTCGGCGAGCGCATCAAGCAGGCGCGCCACCTGCGCGAAGTGTTCGGGGGCCGCCCGCCGCTGGTCGTCTCGCCCTACGACGCGGAGCTCTTCGGCCACTGGTGGTACGAAGGTCCGCAGTTCATTGATTTCGTCTTTCGTAAATTCCATTGGGACCAGGACGAGATTGTGCCGATCTCGCCCGGCGATTATCTTGACTCCGGCACGCCCATTCAGATGCAGCAGCCCGCGCAAAGCTCCTGGGGCGAGGAGGGCTACTACAAAGTCTGGCTCAACGAGCGCAACGCCTGGATGTATCCGCACCAGCACGCTGCGGAAGAGCGCATGACTGCGCTTGCCAACCGCTTCTACGACCCGGATGCCCTCACGCACAGGGCGCTCGACCAGGCCGCTCGCGAGCTCCTGCTCGCGGAATCGAGCGACTGGGCGTTTCAGATTTACCAGGGCACGACCGTCGAATATGCGACCCGCCGCTTCCGCTCACATATCCGGCGCTTCAACGCTCTTGCGGATGAGTTGGAACAAGGCAACATCAACGAAGAACGTCTCTACGAGATCGAATCCCGCGACAACATCTTCCCTGAGTTGGACTATCGCGCCTACAGACAGAGATGAATCCGCTAATCATCGGTCACAGGGGAGCGGCGGCGGTCGCGCCTGAAAACACGCTCGTCTCATTTGAGCGCGCGCTCCTGGACGGCGCGGACGGGATTGAGTTCGATGTGAGGCTGGCGCGCGATTCCGTTCCGGTCGTCATTCACGACTCGACTCTGACGCGAACGGGTATGAGGAGCGGGAGGGTGGCAGCCCTTTCATCTGTGGAATTGAGAGAGATAGAGGTCGGGAGCTGGTTTAACCTACGTCGCCCGAGGCTCGCACGCACAGAGTACGCGCGCGCGACCATCCCGACGCTCGCAGATGTTTTCGAGAGGCTGAAGGATTCGGGGGCGCTGCTCTACGTCGAGATGAAATGCGGGCCAAAGGATCGCACGGCTCTGGCTGCGGAAGTAGCCAGACTTGCTCGCGCCCATTCGCTCGCGGATCGCGTCGTCGTAGAGAGTTTCGACCTGGCGGCGATTGCCTGGCTCAAAGGGTACGATCCGGGTCTCAGCACGGCCGCGCTCTTCGACCGTAAGTTATCGCGCCCCGCTCCTACCGCACGCAGGATGATTGAGCGCGCCATCGGCTGCGGGTCGAGCGAGATTGCCCTGCACCGCAGCCTCGCCACGAGACGCACCGTAGCGGAGGCGACCGCAATGGGCTTGAGAACAGTTGTCTGGACCGCCGACAACCCCCTATGGGTGAACCGCGCGACGAGGTACGGCATCCACGCGATCATCACCAACGACCCTGCGCGCCTCTGCGCCCGCCGAACTCAACTTCTCGTTTGAAGACAATGGACCTAGAAGTCCGGTGCCCGGTGCGGAAGCACGCGCGCACTGTGACGGCCGAAGATTTAGGCTTTCAAATCTGAGGCGGCTTAGAAAAAGGGCGAACGGAGCGGGGGGCGAACTATTCTTAAATAGTTCGCCCCTCAGCTATTTGCTATTCTTGCTCGCGGATTACCGAGTCGGTTATGAGGCAGCCCCTGGATAAAGTTTATCTGCGTCCTCAATACGCTCTACATTATCGCCACGCGGCACGCGTTCGCTGGTCGAGTGAAGCGCGCCCGGAATATACGGCGCTGCTTCTATTCAATGGAGAATTACGATGCGACATCGGCGGCGCGCACCTTTCAATGAGAGGAGGCGGCGCATTGCTTCTTGATCCGGGCGGGACAGCCCTCGCCTCCGGGCGAGATGTAGAATATCTGGCAATCACGCTCTCGCCCTCTTTCGTCCTCGATGGCGCCTCGCGCATCGGGCTCATCGGCATCGCCGCCAACGTCACTTTCCGCGGCAACCTCGTCGAGACGGACGAACGCCTGTCACGCCTGGCCCAGGATTTAGTCGGAGAGTTGCTGCGCGAAGAAATGGGGCAGGAGGCGTTCGTCGGCGCGCTGATGGAGCAGACGGCGATACACCTGCTCCGGCACCATTCAAACGTGCGCCGCTCCGACGAGATGGAACTCTCTCGCGTCGGCCTTGTGGACCGCCGTATCCGGCGCGCCATCGAACTGATGCACGCGCACCTGAGCCGCGAACTTCCCCTCGAAGAGATTGCCGCCGCCGCCTACCTCTCCCCTTTTCATTTCGCCCGCCTCTTCAAGAAATTGACCGGCGCGTCTCCGCACGCGTTCCTGGCCACGCTGCGTGTCAACCGCGCGCAGACGCTGCTGGCGGAAACTGACCTCTCGATTTCAGAAGTTAGCGCGCGCGTCGGCTATTCAAGCCCCAGCCACTTCACCAAAGCCTTTCGCCAGGCGACAGGGTTAACTCCACGCGCTTTCCGTAATGCTCTCGTCGGCAGTCAGTGAAAAGCCATAGAGACTACCGCTTATCCTGAGCCGACCGTCTCCCGCTGCTTTCAGCAAGCGAGCGACGATTTAAGGCAAGATTTGCTGAGACCCGGCGGGCGTCCGGCCTGTATGATTAGCTTTCATCATTCTGGAGGAGATTGAACATGGCAATTGATAAGGGCGCCAGCATCGCCCCGGCGAAGGGAAAACTAGGCGTGCTGCTCGTGGGCCTGGGCGCGGTCAGCACAACTTTCATCGCGGGAGTCGAGGCAATTAAAAAGGGCATCGCCGAGCCAATCGGGAGCCTGACGCAGATGGGCGCTATTCGTCTGGGCAAGCGCACCGAGAACCGCGTGCCTTTGATTAAAAATTTCGTGCCGCTCGCGGACCTCAAAGACCTGGTCTTCGGCGCGTGGGACATCTTCCCCGATTCGGCCTACGAGGCGGCGATGCACGCGGGCGTGCTCGAAAAGGAGCTGCTCGCTCAAGTTAAAACGCCGTTGCAGAAGATCAAGCCGATGAGCGCCGTCTTCGATCAATCTTACGTCAAGCGCCTGAGCGGCACGAACGTCAAAGAGGGCGCGAACAAGATGGAGTTGGCCGAGCAACTGATCGAGGAGATCAGCGAATTCAAACGGAAGAATAAATGCTCGCGCCTGGTGATGATCTGGGCGGCTTCGACTGAGGTTTTCCTCAAGCCGCAGGGAGTTCATAAGTCTCTACAGTCTTTCGAGCAGGCGATGCGCGACAATCACAAAGCCATCGCCCCTTCGATGATCTACGCTTACGCTGCTCTCAAATCCGGTGTGCCCTTCGCTAACGGCGCGCCCAACCTGACGGTGGACGTCCCGGCGCTGCTGCAGCTCGCCAACCAGAACAATGTTCCCATCTGCGGCAAAGATTTCAAGACCGGGCAGACCCTGATGAAGACGATCATCGCTCCCGGCTTGAAGTCGCGCATGCTGGGACTTCACGGCTGGTATTCGACGAACATCCTCGGCAACCGGGACGGGGAGGTCCTGGACGATCCGGACTCGTTTAAGACCAAAGAAGAGTCGAAACTCTCCGTGCTCGAATACATCCTCCAGCCGGAAGTCTATCCGGAG
Source organism: Pyrinomonadaceae bacterium (assembly GCA_036392495.1). Taxonomy (GTDB): domain Bacteria; phylum Acidobacteriota; class Blastocatellia; order Pyrinomonadales; family Pyrinomonadaceae; genus QHXM01. Next base: position 18,046 of record DASVXV010000039.1, read on the forward strand.
CTTTACAAAGATTTTTCGCACGTCGTCCGCATCAACTACTATCCGCCGCGGGGCGACAACAAAGAGGGCTGGGACAACATAGACATTTTCGGATGGCTGGGTTATCCCATGCAGATCAAGATAGACTTTCTGTGCCGCGACTCCATTCTGGCGGCCCCCATCGTGCTCGACCTCGCTCTCTTCCTTGATCTGGCCCAGCGCGTGGAGATGAAAGGCGTGCAGGAGTGGCTCTCCTTCTATTTCAAATCGCCGCAGACTGCGCCTGGACTCTACCCCGAGCACGACATCTTCATCCAACTGATGAAGCTCAAGAACACCCTCCGCCACCTCCGCGGGGAAGATCTCATCACACACCTGGGGCTGGAATACTACGACTAAGAGACAGTCTGTAAGCCAATCCGGACCAGCGACGGGGCGCGTATTTCAAATACGCGCCCCGATTGTTAGGCAGGCGGCCGGAAAGACCACGCGACGATGAATTCCAACGCGACGATATGGTGAAATACCATGACGTTTAGGTGCACTATCCTTCCCTTTCCCAATCCAGATTTTCATATCGAGACACTTATTGTCAGAAGGTTTCTGCCGCGATTTGTCACTGCCCCACAGTCTTGACAACGAATGTACAATTCTCTCTTCGTGGTTTTTTCGGAATATTTTGTGGTGACAATGAACGCGTAGTCGTATATATAGCGTCTGGTCGGAAACGAGCGGGCGGGTTCTGATTGGGCCAGGGGCAAACAGGCCGGCAGACTCCCGCATCAAAGGTGCCAGCGGTTCGTTCTTTGCATGAGTCGGAAAGGCGAGCGGCCTCTGGAGGCCGGCACTGAGCCAACGCGGACAGTTGCCGTAAGATTCCCGGAGAAGACGCTCAGATGGAATTACCGCTCATGGATTGGAGGACGGCCATGTTAGCAACAATGGAAATGGAACAAGAGAACAAGACAATGGAAACGGTCTTCCTCGACCCGGATCAAAAGAGTCCGCGCGCGCAGGAATTTGAGGAGAAGCTTTCGGCCCGTATCGTCGGCCAGGAGCGCGCAGTGCGCCGCATGAGCGGCCTTTACCAGATTTTTCTGGCGGGGATGAACCCGCCGAACCGTCCCGTCGGGACGATGCTTTTCCTGGGGCCGACTGGCTCGGGTAAAACCCGCGTCATTGAGGCCGCCGCCGAAGTGCTCTTCGGCGATCCGAACGCGGTCGTCAAGATTGACTGCGCGGAGTTTCAGCACTCGCACGAAATCGCCAAGCTCATCGGCAGCCCCCCGGGCTACCTGGGCCACCGCGAGACCAGCCCGATGCTGACGCAGGAGAATCTAGACCGGATGCACACGGAAGAGACCAAGCTCTCGCTCGTCCTTTTCGACGAGATCGAGAAGGCTTCCGACAGCCTCTGGCAACTGCTGCTCGGCATTCTGGATAAAGCCACCCTCACGCTCGGCGACAACCGGCGTGTTGATTTCTCGAAGACGATGGTCATCATGACCTCTAACCTGGGCGCGCGCGAGATGGCGGAGCTTATCTCTGGCGGCATCGGCTTTGCCCCGGGCAAGGGCGGGAAAGACCCCTCGGACACTGAAGTTGATCAGAAGATTTACCGGACCGCGGTGGAAGCCGCGCGGCGCAAGTTTTCGCCGGAGTTTATGAACCGCATTGACAAGGTTGTGGTCTTCCGCTCGCTGAAAGAACATCACCTGCGACAGATTCTGGACCTTGAGTTGCAGGCCGTGCAGGATCGCATCATGCTCTCTGCCGGGACGAAGTTCGTTTTTCAATGCTCGGACGCGGCCAAGGATATGCTTTTGAAAGAGGGCATAGACTTCAAATACGGCGCGCGCCACTTGAAGAGGGCCATCGAGCGTTTCCTGGTTTACCCGCTATCGAATCTGGTGGCGACAAATCAGGTGGGCCTGGGCGATCTTGTCAACGTTGATTTGAATGATGCGGGCACGAAGCTCCTCTTCTCGAAGCGGTCGGGCGGAGCGCTCATCCACGACCTGCCTGAAGCAGAGGAAGAGTCGGAAGATATCGCTACGAAGTCCGGCGGCGTCGGGATGCCGATCCCGCAGACCAAGGCCGCGCGCAAAGGGCAAGGGCGCGGCGAGAAAACAGAGAGCTAAGCCGGGAAGACTGTCCCGTTACAGGTGACTTAAATAAAAGCGCCGGACTAATTCAAAGTCCGGCGCTTTCGTTTTGCTGCCGTCTTTCTTGGGCTAGGGCGTCTTCTGTCCGGCTGCGGGCCGCGTCGCTTCAGTCGGAGCGATTTTTAATAACGCCGCGAAAGCTGTACGCGAAAGATAAGGATCGCGTGCGGTCAACGCCCCGCGCAAAGCCGTGACGGCTGACGTATCGCCTATCAAACCGAGCGAAGCTGCGGCCTCACGACGGAGATCGTCCGGCGCACGCTCGTCTTCGAGAGCTTCAATCAAAGCAGGGACGGCGGCGCGGCTGCGAATCTGCCCGAGCGAGTGCGCGGCGGCGCGTCTAATAAATTCATTCTCATCTTTCTTCTTGCGCCTGACCCGATTGATTATGCCGGAGGCCGGAAGACGCTGGGAGATTAACTGCACTAAAGGAATCACCGCAGCTTCATCGCCGATCTGCCCCAGTGCAACAGCCGCGGCGCCGCGAACGCCGTCCCGCTTATCCCGCTCAAGAAGGTTGACGAGCGACGAGACGCTCGTTCGGCTTCGCGTTTCGCCGAGCGCGTAAGCCGTCTCCTGCCGAACGAATTCGTCGCGATCCTGAACGAGCGGAAGCAGCAGCGCGGCGGCCTCATCAGGCGGCAGCGAAAGGACTGCGCGCGCGGCTGTGGCACGCACCATTGCAGAAGAATCGCGTAAGCCTGTGGCCGCCTGGCGGGAACTCTCCGGGCGACTCATCCAGCCTAATCGCATCACGGCGTCACGCCGTTCTTCAACATCCTTTGAGTCTAGCCGTTGGCGCTGCTTTTCGATTTCGATTTGCAGCGGAGTCAGTTGCGTGGGGTTTGATGTCTGGGCTGAAAGGACCTGGGGGAGACAAATCAAGAAAAAGAGGACGGCCGCCCGATGGCGCACACAGACGGCTAAGCGTCCGAACGCGGCGGCGGCTGGCTGAAGTTTAATTCCTCTCATCAAATTTCAGACGCGGACAGGCAGATTCGAGGCGCGGCGCTCGGCGCGGCGGCGGACCGCTTCCCATTCAAAAGCCTGCCGCGCTCGCCTGTTCTCGGGCGCGTCTGCCAGAAGCGTGACTAACTCATCTTCCCAGACGCCTGGCAACATGGCCGAGCGGCGCATAGACTCCATGATTGAGATGTAGTCTAAAACTTCCACGACTTCCGAGTCATTTAAAGAGTCGAGTTTGAGGGCGAGACGTTGGCGTTCGGTTAATCGCTTGGCCATCTCTTTGCTCCTTGCCTGCAAAGGGCGACGGCCGAAGCGCGATCAGTTCACGAGAAACTGTAACGACGTTCAGGAGGCCGTCGGCGGATAACGTATCGGCGCGAGGGACACGTGTTTTTATTTTTCACCAGCGTAAGTTGCGTCTCCAATAATCTGTGAACTTGGCGGCCGCGTCCTCTAGCGGCGGTCCGGCTAAGTTGTCCAGGGGGTTTGATCGCTCGCAATATACACCGAGACCAGATGAACGCGCAAGATTTTGGAAAGCAGAAGGCGGCAAGAAGATTGGCGTGAGATAGTCTCACGGGCGTTCAATCGCTCGCGTCATCCAGAATCAGGATACGCGGCTCAATTCTTTCCTCGTGCAGCTCCAGCAATCCGACAGAGCGTGGGAGGCTGAAGCGCTTTGGGCCCGCGCCGCCGGGGTTGAAGAGCAATGTGCCCCGCCAGTATCCGAAATAGGCCTGGTGGCTGTGTCCGAAAATGACTGCGTCGGCCATTCGCTCCTCGATGAGGCGCTGCTGTGCAACGTTTAACTTCTCGACAGTGGCGAACTGGTGGCGGATGTAAAAGGTGCGGCCCTGGATGCGAGCCATCCTTTCGTTAGGAAAGCAGAGGGTGGCGGCGTCGTTGTTACCGCGAACGGCGATGACTGGCGCGACCTTTTCGAGTTTCCAGATCAACTCCTCGTCGCCGATGTCGCCTGCATGTATGATGCGGCTCACGCCCGCGAATAACTCGAAGACTCTTTCGTCCAATTTCCCGTGCGTGTCAGAGATGACGCCGATAAGCTCCCGCCCGGCGCTCATCAGGAATCAACCTTGGAGGCGATGTTGTGCATCGTGTCCACAAGGAGGACGGCGATTGGTGGGTAGAAGATCAGGTCCGGCCGGATATGCTGGTCGAAGATAAACGCCATGTCATTCATCACGTACCGGAGCTGAGCGGCGGCGAAAAGGCCCGCGGCGATGCTGATGACGTAGCCGACAATCAGGAAAGCGTAGGCCGAGAAGCGCGTGAAAGGCTGTTCGGGTTTCTCTTTTTCGTTGATGATCGAGACGTGAATGGAATCGGGCTTGTAGGTGTAACGCGCGAAATACTCGCGCAGCCTCGAAGCCAGATGCCAGAGGCCGAAGAGGAAAAGGGTGATGACGATGGCGCGTCCGATGATACCGATCTGCCAGAACTTCGGCTTCAACATCGCGACGATGAAGGTCGAGAAGAAGAGCGTAACGGTAGTGAAAATTACCTGCGAACGTTCCGAGTTGGCCCGCCGGTCCGCCTCTAAAAGTATATCCACGGCCCTGTCGTAGCGCGCCTGCGCCGTGATCATACGAATCCGGCGGGCGTGGACGTTACTGGATTGCAGAACGGAGCTCGTGTTCCTTAGTTCCCGGTCTTTTTCCCACTTCGCGTCGTAATGCGCGCGTTCCTGCGGATCGCTGAGCGTCCTGTAAGCCAGAGAGAGGACGGCAAACTTGCGCGCGGCATGCTCCGAGCCACCGTTGACATCGGGGTGGCGCTGGCGAGCCAGGCGACGGTAGGCAGACTTGATCTCTGCGGCTGTCGCCGTCCGCCTGACACCTAATATTTTGTAGTAATCTACCACCGCGCTTTCCTCGAAAAACTTTGAAAAGAGCAAGTGTGACGCTCGGACAATCTCTGTTTGACCGGGCGGGGAGGGTCGCCCTTGACGCCGATAATATAGCACGGCACGGGCGAATTCGTCTCGCCCGAAGTTAACCTGAGCTTCAGGCGAGGCGTCCCGTACGTGGGCGGGAGTCAGGAGGTCTAAAAATTTGGCGTTTATGAGGCTTTGAGGGGAGCCAGGGGGCGATGCCTTGAGACTCGGCGCGGCCTCCGAGGGGGCGAGGACAATTTTAAGTGGGGTCCGCCGCCCTGGCTCCGAGCCCGCTTCAGCAATGCTTGTGCCAGTTAAGAAGGAGACGAAATACTCAGGGAAACGCAGTCCCCACCAGTTCCCGCTTCAATTTGTGTCCACACTTGTGAACACCGCTGTCTCAGTATGTAGACAGATGAAAACAGCAGTGCGCTTGGAGACGAATCAAAGAGAGAGCGGGAGGTGGACTTGACCTCGCTCTCCCGCCTTCAGCCTTCAGATTGAGAACGCGCGGCACGGTCCACGATATTGAGGAGCGTGCGAACGGCGATTCCCGTCGGACCTTTTGAGCGATACGGTCTGGCGTCGTCGCCCCAGGCCGTGCCCGCGATATCCAGGTGCGCCCACGAAACGCCGTCGGCAAACTCTTTAAGAAACGCTGCGGCGGTGATCGTTCCGGCCTTGCGCCCGCCGACGTTCTTGATGTCCGCGATGTCTGACTTGATCTGCTTGGTGTATTCCTTGTCGAGCGGCAGTTGCCAGAACTTCTCCCCGACCTCGCGTCCTGCCGTGATGATCTCGTCAATCAGCTCCTGGTCCGTTCCCAGCACAGCCGTGTTGACGTCGCCGAGCGCGATTGAGACGGCGCCCGTCAGAGTCGCCATGTCAACGATACGTTTGGCGCCCAGTTTTTTGGCGTAGCAGATGGCATCAGAGAGAATGAGGCGCCCTTCAGCGTCCGTATTGATAATCTCAATGGTCTTGCCGGACATGGCCCTGACCACGTCGCCAGGCTTCGTGGCCTTGCCCGAAGGTAGATTCTCTGAAGCAGGGACAACCCCGAGCACTGGAATCGAAGGCTTCAACTGCGCGATGGCGCGCATCGCGCCGAGCACCGTTGCGCCGCCCGTCATGTCATACTTCATCAATTCCATGTTCTCGCCGGGCTTGAGCGAGATTCCGCCCGAATCGAAGGTGATGCCTTTGCCGACGAACGCCAGCAGATTATCTTCTCCCTGGTCCGAAGGCTCGCGCGGCGTATATTTCAAAATAATCAACTTCGCTTCTTCTTCCGAGCCGCGCGAGACGCTCAGGAGCGCCCCCATGCCTTCCTGCTCCATACGGGCCTCGTCCAGGACGTCAATGTTCAGACCGAACTCATTGGCGATCTCGCGCGCGCGTTCGGCCAGATCGGACGGCGTCAGGTAAGCGCCCGGCTCGTTAGCCAGCTCGCGCGTGAAGTTGACGGACTCGCCGATGACGCGCCCGCGCTCTGCTCCGCGCCTCAAAGCCTCTTCGTCCGCGCCTTCGACGATCACAACGAGGTGCTCAATCTTGCGCTCCTCCTTTTCAATCGTTCGATATTTGTCTGGCTCGAACAGGCCCATGATTGCGCCTTCGGCCGTCGCAGCCACAGCCCTGTCCGCATCGCCTTCGGCGCGCGCGACCAGGCCGACGGTCTTGATGTTTTTGCCGCGAAGAAACCTCACGGCCGTGCCCGCCATCTGCGAGACTTGCGCCGGTTTGTAATCTTCACGCGCGCCGACTCCAATCAGCAGGAGACGGTTTGCGCGCAGGCTGCCGCCCGGAGCCAGATGCACATAGACCGTCTCGCCCTCTTTACCTTTCAATTCTTCGGACTCGATGACCGAGTGGACGACGCCTCCGGATGCTTCGTCCAGCTCTTTCAAGATACCTTCGTTAGCCTTCTCATCTTTGAAAACGGCAACGGCCAATGCCTGAACGTCCTGTTCCGTATAGCGTCCCGCGCTTCCCTGGACTTCCATATAATCATCCTCTCGAATCTTTTAATTCACATCTTAACTGCGTTGTGTGCGCTCTTTCAATTGCGCGCGCGTCTCGCGCTCGACCGTCCGCCGTAACTCTGTCTCCCGCTTGTCGTACAACTTTTTACCGCGCGCCACGCCGACTTCAAACTTCGCCCGCCTGTTTTTCAGATAGACGCGCGTTATGACCAGCGTCATGCCCTGAACAGTCGCAGCCTGTTCGAGGCGATCAATCTCGCGACGGTGCAGCAGCAGCTTGCGCGTTCTCAAGGGATCATGGTTCGCACGGTTCCCATGAGAATACGGCGAAATGTGTGCGTTGAACAACCAGGCCTCGCCATCGCGGACGGCAACATAAGAGTCCTTTAACTGGACGCGGCCTTCCAGCACGCTTTTTACTTCCGTGCCGGTCAACGCGATGCCCGCTTCGTACTTGTCCGAAATGTGATACTCGTGAAAAGCCGCGCGATTCGTCACCAGCATCTTCTCTTCCTGAGACGTAGTCATAATCACTCGAATGTTGAATTTTGAATGTTGAATTTTGAATTAAGGCCAAGAGCTTTTAATTAAAAATTCAAAACTCAAAATTCAAAATTATTCTTCTCTCTCGCCGCGCAAAGGTCTCACCATCAACTCGCCCGCGGCGTCCGCCGCCTGCTTGCCCTCATAGAGGACCGCGTGGACCTCGCTGGTAATCGGCATCTCGACATTCATTTTTTGAGCGAGACGATGGACGGCGCGCGTCGTCTTCACGCCTTCGGCGACCTCCTGCATCCCGCCGACAATCTCTTCGAGCGCGCGACCCTTTCCCAGCTCCTGCCCGACATAACGATTGCGCGAAAGGCCACCCGTGCAGGTCAGGACCAGGTCGCCCATGCCTGCGAGCCCCATCAGGGTTTCCATGCGCGCGCCCTGTGCGAGCGCGAACCGCGCGACCTCGGCCAGCCCGCGCGTGATGAGCGCCGCGATGCTGTTCGTCCCCAGCCCCAGCCCCGCGACCATTCCGGCCGCCACCGCCATCACGTTCTTCACAGATCCGCCGATCTCCGTGCCGATCGTGTCCGTGTTCGTGTAGATACGCAGGTTCTGAAAACTGAGTTCTTCCTGAACCAGACGCGCATCTGCGAGATTGTCGCTGGCAGCGACAACCGCCGTCGGATGGCCCGCGGCCACTTCCTGCGCAAACGAAGGACCTGAGAGACAAACGAAGCGCGGCGCGAAACGTTCGCCGACGACATCTCTCAAGACTTCCGAGATTCGCTTGCCAGACTCAATCTCAATCCCCTTGGTCGCGCTGACAAAGAGCATCTCCTGCCGCAGGTCCGGCAACATACGCACGAGCAGGTCGCGCGTCACATGCGACGGGGCGGCCAGCAGCACCAGCTCCGCGTCGGTCAGAGCCCCGCTCAGATCACTTGTCGCCTCGACGCCTTCGGGAAGCTCATGCTGCGGGAGATAGACACTGTTGATGCGCCGCTCGTTGACCGCCTCGACGACGGTCCCGTTGCGCGACCACAGCCGCACTTTATGCCCCGCGCGCCCGCCGATAATTCCGAGCGCAGTCCCCCAGCTACCGGCACCGATGATTGCGAGACGAGACATAAAGCAGGAGTCAGGAGTCAGAATCCAGAAGTCAGAAGAAAAGAGAGACTAAAAGCGGTTCGCCGCCTGATTCATTCTGGCTTCTGGATTCTGACTCCTGCTTTTCATTTAAACTTGCTCTCCGTTCCTGTCAGCAACCTTCCGATGTTGGCATGGTGCATCAGGATGATGAGAGCGCCACCGACCATTGCCGCCGTCAGGATAGGTGCAAGATCTGCGACAGGTCTCACATACAGGCTCAACAGCCAGACGAACAGCGGGAAGGCTGCGGTCGCCAGGATCGAGCCGAGCGAGACGTAGCGCGTGAGCACGACGACGAGAATAAAAACTGCCGCCGCGCACGCAACGGCCAAAGGATAGAGACTGAGAAAGACCCCGACGCCCGTCGCCACGCCCTTGCCCCCGCGAAAGCCCAGCCAGACGGGGAAACAGTGTGCGAAGACTGCGATGACGGCCGACGCAGCCACCCACCAGTTGACCCCGAAATCATCAGTCGCCAGCCAGCGCGCGAGCAGGACTGCGAGCGCACCCTTCACAGCGTCGAGCAGGAGCGTGACTATTCCCGCAAGCTTTCCAGCGCGGCGCGAGACGTTGGTCGCGCCCGTCCCTCCCGAACCTGTCTCGCGCACGTCCGCGCCCTCTTTGGCGCGCACGATCAAATAACCGAAAGGGATCGAACCCAGCAGATACGCAGCGATGAGAACCAGCACGGGTCGCATTCGAAGCACTCCGCGCCCTATGGGAGAAATCCATGCTTCAGGGCGAACCGAGACTATAGCAAGCAAAGGAATCGTGAGACAAGGAAAGGATAAGGGCAGATGTAGAACCGCTCTTGAACTGAATTGAATAAGGCTGCACTATCTCAAGGCTTGTTGAACTCCCGCTCAAGCCGCTCTGCCTCCTGTTTTTCAGCAGCCAAATCAGCCTCTATTTCGTCTTTGTTGGCGTGATAGTAAGCCAACGCTGTATAGACTTGCGCGAGGGATAGATGTGAGTATTGATCTGCAATCTCTTCCGGGCTGTATCCTTGTTTGTACAGGGCGGCAATCTGGTTGACCGTAATGCGAGTGCCCTCAATGTGCAAACGCCCGCCGCAAACATCTGGCGAACTAATCAACAAGGCTCCTAGTTCTGTACTCATCAATGGCAACTCCTGCTAATCCCTCATCTCAGAAAAACGATTTTATGCCCTTTACACTGCAAAAGTGAATAGTGTGAGGGCGAGCATGATACAGACTAAATCAGTCGCCGACGCAGCAAATCGAGCGCGGCCTGCGAGGCGCGCCAGCGGATGAGGTGGCGGTCGCCGGGAAGTATCAGCTTGCGGTGCTCCGTGTGCGCGTCGTCCGAGAGGGCGATGTAGACGAGGCCGACGGGTTTTTCTTCAGTCGCGCCGCCCGGTCCGGCGATGCCCGTGACGGCGAGGCCGAAATCCGTGTCGGCGCGACGGCGCACGCCTTCGGCCATGGCCTCCGCGACCTTCGAGCTGACTGCGCCGTGCCTCAGGATCAATTCGGAATCAACGCCGAGCGAGCGCGTCTTCGCGTCGTTCGAGTAGGTGACCACACCTTCCATGAAATAGACGGACGAGCCCGGGACTTCCGTCAGGCGCTGGCTGATGAGTCCGCCCGTGCAGCTTTCGGCGACCGCAAGGGTGAAGCCGCCGACAGCCAGGCGTAGGCCGACGACCGCTTCCATCTTCTCGCCCCGAAAGGCGAAGATCGAGTGGCCCAGGCGCTCTTCAATCTGCCCGGCCAGCCCGTCCAGCAAAAGCTCCGCCTCCGTCTCTGTCTTCGCCTGTGCCGTCAGGTGAATCTCAATCTCGCTGCGGTTGAAAAGAATCGTCGTTTGCGGATTCTTGTACTGCGTGTAAACAGGCGCGATTTTTTCGTCAACGGCCGACTCTCCCATCCCGGCGACGCGCAGGACGCGGCGAGCGACGCGCACGTCGCCGGCTTTGGCCGCGAGTTTCGGCTGCACGAACGCTTCGAACATCGGACGCATCTCGCGCGGCGGCCCCGGCAGGATAGCGACGCTCCGGCCATCGTGCTCGATATACATACCTGGCGCGGAGCCGTTCGGGTTGTCCAAAACCTCTGCGCCTTCAATGACCATCGCCTGCCGCGAATTGATTTCGGGCATCTGGTGGCCCATATCGAAAAATTTTTTACGAATCCCTTCCAGCACTTTCTCGTTGAGCAGGAGCCTGCGGTTCATCGCGCGTCCGGCGATCTTGCGTGTGATGTCGTCCTCGGTCGGCCCCAGGCCGCCCGTCATCACAATCACGCGTGAGCGCTTGAGCGCATCCCTGATGGCCTCTTCGAGCCGCGCGTCGTCGTCGCCGACGACCGTCTTCTGTTTGACTTCGATTCCGATGCCGTTGAGCTTTTCGGTCAGCCAGAGGCTGTTCGTGTCCGTGCGGTCCGGCGTCAGGAGTTCGGAACCGATGGCGATGATTTCAGCAGTTAGCATGGTGTAGATTGAGACTCACTTTGAATTATTTTGCGCGACGCCGAACACTTTAACCTCACGCACCCACATGATGAAAGGGCGATTCGGCGGTCCCTGCAACGGAGGCTGAAAAATTCGCGCTCGCTCGACTCTCACGTGCGGAAATTCAAAGGCCATTCGGTCGTAATCCTTGTCGGGCTTCATCTGAGAGATCGTACGCCATCCCCCGCGCCCATCCGGCACCTGCAATTCGACGTGACGCGACGGCTTGAAGTGATTGTTGTCGAAGCCCCAGTAAACGTAGACGGAGGTCAGGAGCATAGGCCGCTCGAAAGAGAGTTCGATCCAGTGCGGCCCCTTGGTCTCTTCGGAAGCCCAGTTGCCCTCGTTAAATTTCATCTCGGCGATGCGCCGCACGTCCGTCTCGCCATCTGTCAGGGGGGCTATGCTGTAGCTGTCGTAAGTGGAATCAACTGTCACCTGCGCCGGCTTTATCTCTTCGAGCGTGGATTCAGTGCCGGTCGTTTGCCCTGGGACCGCTGAAGTTTGGGCCGCCGGCTGCTCGGTGGTCGTCGCGCCGCGCCGCAGAAAGAAAACGGTCATACCAATTATCGCTATGACAACAGCCGTGCCGCCAATCCATAACCCGAAGGAGCGCTTCCGACGCCATTCGTCCGCCTCAAGACGTGTGAGCTTGACGGTAGAGGGCGAGCCGCCGAGTTCCCGCCCGCACTGGCGACAGCGCGTGTCGCCTGCTACGGCTACAGCCCCGCAAGCCGCACAGGTCAGAGCCTTGACAGGCTGCGTCGCGTAGCTTTCGCGCGCTTCACCGTGCATCGTCGGGGCGACGATCTCTTGTGTGCCGACTTTGATCGGAGCCGAAGGTGGGAGATTCTGCTTACGCCCAGCTTCGCCCTCCGCTTGCCCGCGCACATGGCGCACGGCTTGTAGAAAAGCGGCCGCCGTGGGGAAGCGGTTTTCAGGCTTCTTCTCGATGGCGCGCAGGATGACGGCTTCAAGCTCCGGCGTCAGGAGCGGGTTGATCTGTGACGGCAGTTGCGGTGTTTGATTGAGGTGCGCGCGGACGATTTCGAGCGGGGAAAGGCGGCCTCCACGGTCGTGGAACGGGGGGCGGCCCGTCAGCATCTCGTAAAGGATTATCCCGAGACTATAGATGTCCGAGCGCGGGTCCACCAGCGCGCCCTCCGCCTGTTCCGGCGAAACGTATTCGGGCGAGCCGTAGTTTGCTCCGGTATTCGTTTTCTCGGAGCCGACGAGTTTGACGATGCCGAAGTCCGTGATTTTCACACGCTCGTCGGGCGTGATGAGAATGTTGGCGGGTTTCAGATCACGATGAATCAGCCCCTTGTGCGTCGAGCCGTCCTGATCCTGGTAGACGACGTCCTGTGCGTAAGCGATTGCTTCGAGTATCTGCTCGAAGAGATTGAGAGCGCGCGCGGTCGGCAGCGGGGAGACTTCGCGCTCCAGGAGCTGCGCCAGAGAGCGCCCTTCGACAAGCTCCATCACGATGTAGTAGGTCTGCTCGGCGACGATGTAGTCGTAGATTTTTACAATGCCGGGATGATCCAGCTGGGACTGGACGAAGGCCTCTTTCTCGAAGCGATGGCGGAGACGGCGCAGGTCGCGGTGGCTGCTCGGGCTGATGGATTTGATGGCGACTTCGCGTGGCAGCTTGAGGTGCCGACCGCGATAGACAATACCCATCCCGCCACGCCCGATGCGTTCCTCAACCCTGTAATTCCCGATAATCGTCTCGACGCCCAAGAGATTTACCGAAGGCAAAAGTAAAAAGGTAAAAGGCAAAAGCGAAAGGCGCACCTCTCGTCTTTCTTTTGCCTTTTACCTTTTTACTTTTGCCTTTTCAAGCCGTTCTCTTCTCTTCTTCGTAGAGGTCACGTAACACTTCAGCGATTGGGGGCGGCGGAGCGAGGGCCGTCTGGCGGGGTGTTGTCTCGGGATTAAGTGAATGACTGCCGTCGGCTGGCGCTTGACTGAAGGGGAGGCCCGTCACGGACGTCGCGTTGAGCGCCGGAATCGCGTTAATGCGCTCGCGGCATTCGGCGAGCATGAAGGCGGCGCGATGATGACGCGCGCGGTCAAGGCTACGGATGGCAGCCATCGTCTGCGGCGCGACGTTCGGCTCGCGCTCCAGCTTTCTCAGGATGTGAACGTAGCGCCGCAGCTCTGTGGAAGGGGCCAGGGTGTGGCGCTCATTCGAGAGACCGTTCTCGACGATGTAAGAGAGGTGTTCGGCGGCAGCTTCGTGATCGCCCGCCTTGTGGTAGAGGGCACCGAGCGCGAAATAGATGAGGGGCGGCGGATCAGGCATCGAATGCAGAACCTTCTCACCACGCTCAATGGCTTCGGCGATCTCGAACCCGAACCAGTGCCGCTCCTCATCGCGAAAGACGTCGTTGGCGGCGATGTAAAACTCGAAGATTCGCCCCGTCTCCTGGTGCTCCGTGTGCGCCACCGCCTGCCAGATGAAGAAGCTGATCAGGGCGAAGAAGATAATGACTGAAAACGGAATTCCCATAACGCCGAGCATCGCAATGATGATAATGATGGCGAGCAGCTTCTGCGCCGCTTCTCTGCCCTTGCTCATAAAAACGGTGACAGGTGACGGGTGACAGGCGACGGGACAAAGTTTTCTCTTGTCACTTATCACCTGTTACCTGTCACGGCTTTTCAAAGTCTCTGACGAATCGCCGCGCCCGCTTCTTCAGTCGAAAGTCGCCCGCGCAGATCGCGCGTCGTCTCGTTCTGTGCGACGGCTTCGCCGACAGCCTTCTCGACCGCGCGGCTTGCGGCATCGTACCCGAGGTATTCTAGCATCATCGCCGCAGTGAGAATAGAGCCAACGGGGTTGGCGACCCCTTTTCCTGCCAGGGGCGGCGCGCTGCCGTGTACGGGCTCAAACAGAGAGACGCGGCCCGGATGAATGTTGCCCGACGCGGCCATGCCGAGCCCGCCCTGTAGTGCCGCGCCCAGGTCCGTCAGAATATCTCCGAACAGATTGTTCGTCACGATGACGTCGTACTGCGACGGGTCAAGGACCATGAACATCGCCATCGCGTCAACGTATTGGTGCCTGGCCTCGATCTCCTCGTAGCGCGCGGCCACCTCTTTGAAAACACGCTGCCAGAGGTCTCCGCCAAAACGCTGCACGTTCGATTTATCGGCCATCGTCACGCGCTTGCGCCCGTGTTGGCGCGCATATTCGAACGCGGCGACGATGATTCTCTCCACGCCACGGCGCGTGTTCAGCTCCTCCTGCGTGGCGATTTCGTCCGCGGTTCCCTTCTTGAGGAACCCGCCGGCGCCGCAATACGCGCCCTCTGTGTTCTCACGAAAGACGACGAAATCAATCTCCGGAGGGGTGCGATTACTGAGCGGCGTCAAACGCTCATTTAAGAGGCGCACGGGGCGCAGGTTGATGTAGAGGTCCAGGCCGCGCCGCATCCCCAGCAGAATATCTTCGGCGTGCTTGTTTGAAGGAACGCGCGGGTCGCCGAACGCCCCGGCCAGAATCGCGTCAAACTCCTGCGAGAGCATTTGAAGCGCCCCTTCAGGAAGACTCACACCCTCGCTCAGAAATTTATCTGCCCCCCAGTCGAAATGGGTCAACGAAAGCTCGACGCCGTGCGTCTCGTGAAGGCGTTCAAGGATCCGCACGGCCTCTTGAATGACCTCCGGGCCGATGCCGTCGCCCGGGATGACTGCAACTCGTTTCATAAATGAGTCTGGAGTCTTGGAGTCTGGAGTCTGGAGTCAGAGGTCAAAAGCAAATTTCTTTTCAGCCTTTGACTCCAGACTCCAAGACTCCAGACTCCAGACTCTTAAAGGGGTACGCAGAGGACAGGGATACGGGAGCCTCTCAAGACTTTCTCTGCGGTCGAGCCGAAGAGAACTTCCTCCGGGGGCGTGGACCGCCCGCGCATTCCCATCACAATCAAAGGCAGATCGAGGTCACGAGCGATCTTCAAAATCTCTATGAAAGGGAGGCCGATTACAATCATCCGCTCAATCTCGACGCCGCCGGTCTCCATCCCTTCCAGCAGGCTTGAGAAATCCGCTTCGGCGCGCTCGCGCATTCGCGCTGTAATCTCATCGGAATTTCCGAGGCCCGCGGCCACAGCGTCGGCGACGAAGCGCTCATCAATGACGTGCAGCAGCGTCAGGTCGCCATCCGGCGCGGCGATGCCGAGAGCAACGCGCACCGCATTGACGGAGCACTCGGAGAAATCCACAGGGACCAGGCTGTCAGGAGCTTTGAGCAAGCTTATTCCTTTCTTTGTGCCCCACGCGCTGGCGAAGCTTTACTTATGCCTCACCGTTAATGCTCAGGTCGGAGAAGGCGTCAGAGTTCGGATCGTACAAGATAGTGAAGAAACAATCGCCCCCGTCGAGAACAAAGATGGGAGTGGTCTTCCAGTCCCTCCCGCCGGCGTCACAGAAGAAGTTGGCGAAGATTTTCTTGTGTCCGTTTTTCACGATTCCGACGTACTGCCGTTTATATGACATCAGCTTCGACCACAAGCCCGGAGAAGCCTTGCTTTCAGGCTTTTTTAAATAGGCGCTGATTCCACGCTCAAGCTTCAGGACCTCCACTTTGTCCGGCGTCCAGAACTCTTTCACTTCCGGCTGGAAAAGGCCGCTGGCAAAATCGCTGCCCTTTTCGCGAGGGATGATTATGCCTTCGAACTTTTCTGTCTTGACCACCTCAAAAGGCTCATCCGCCTTCGTAGAATGTGTTTGAGCTTTAATACCGCACACTCCCGACAAGAAAGCGATCAAACCTATTAAGAACAATCCTCGGCGATTCATTTCACCTCCGAAAAGCTACTAAGGGCGTGTGCTCAAAACTCGCTGTTCGATTCGCGGAAGGCTGGCGAGCACAACGTCTGCGACAATCTTCAGACTCTGCGGCGAGATTTTATCGAGCGTGTCCTCAGCCCTATGCCAGTACGGATAGGTGCTGAGCTGTATGATGTCTAGCGACGGGATACCGGCCCTCAGGAAAGGCTCGTGGTCGTCACCGTCACAGTGTTCGATAGCATCTACAAAATATTTGTCATGGCCCACTTCGCGCGCGGTATTCCAGACAGCGTCAATCAGCCACGGGGTGCTCAGGACCTCGTTTCGTCCCAACTCCAGTTTTTTATAACCTATCATGTCCAGCAGAATCAGGGCACGCACGCGCTGAAGCTCATTTTTCTCCCTGAGCAGCTGCACGTAATGGCGGCTGCCATAGGTATTGTCCGGCCCGTCAGGGTTTTGACACTGATCCCATTCCGCGCAGAAGGCCTCCTCGCCATCGAAGAAGACGAAGCGGTATGTGAGGCGCGGTTTCTGGCCGCTCGTCGCCATCACGCGCGCCATTTCCAGAAGCGCTCCCGTCGAAGAACCGCCGTCGTTTGCGCCGACGAAGCGAAACTCCTTGTAAAGTTTGGTGTCGTAATGGCTGGATAGGATAATTATGTCCGGGGATTCACCCGGGAGTTCAGCCACGACATTGGCAAACTTGCGCTCTCCGATAGGCGTCTTCGGCGTAAACTCATCGAGCGTGACGTTCAACCCATAAGATTTCAACTCGCCGACCATGTACTCGCGCGTCCTGGCAAGTTCTTCGGACCCGGCGGGACGCGGGCCGAACTCAACCTGCTTGCGCACATGTTCGAAAGCGCGATCCGCGTCAATGCTTAACCTCGCCGGGGAAGTTTGCGGCGAAGCTGTCGGCGTTGCCCCGGCGTTTCCATCTGTCCTGTTATTACTGCTGGAGCAGGCCAGGAAAAAGAGCGGAAGAATGCAGATGAAAAGAAGAATGAAGGAAGTGCTCGCCCTTTTCACGGGCGGCGCGTTGGATTCTTTCTCAGGAGATAGTTTACGCATCAGCTATCGTTGAAGACTCACTCGGCCCTTGAATTTGCGAAGAGGTTTAAGATCGAGAGAAAAGCTTAACCGCCCTGCTCGCCCGCCGCGCTTTCTTCGCGCGGGAGGTGCTCCGTGGGACGGTGGGCTTCATGATCGCGTCTGTTCAAAGCTCGTCCACGGCCCGCCATTAAATCCATCACCTTCTCGCCAATCGTAAACGGGACGCTGATGATGGCGTCTAGTGTCTGAAGCATCGTGACGGCTTCGAGTTCGACGAGGGTCGAGATTTTGCGTTTGAGCGGCAGGTTGCGAAACTCCTTTCGCAAATCCTTTGCGGCCTCCGCCGAAGTCTCTGCGCGCTCCGTCGCAGGCACCTGGCGCAAACTCACCTCGCCTCCCCGCTCAACTTTAGCCTGGCAAGCGAGACGCTCTCCCGCCGCGAGCCGCTCGGGGCTCAGGCGCGCCCGCTCCGCCTCGGTCAAAGACGAAAGAAGCGTCGCACCTTCTTCAACAATAACGGCGCAAGTGTCACACTCGCCGCGTCCTTCACACTCAGCGGGCAGCCGCACGCCCAGGCGCTTTGCCGCGTCCCACACGTACGTGCCTTCGGCGACCAGGCCGTTTCGACCTTCCGGCTCGAACTTAATTTCTACACTCATCGGATGAACCCAATGCCGCGTGCTTCAGGGGCGGCGTTCGAACTCTTTTTCGGGAAGACAAAAGAAACTTACACCTAAAGGAATTGAAAATGCAAAAGTGAGGATAAAAGATTTGCTTTCCATCCTTATTTTTGCATTTTACATTTTTAATGGTGCATTCTTATTCTGCCGACGCGACTCTGACGTGCTGGGGCGTCGCCGCTTCCTCTTTTTTACGTGTGCGCGCTTCGCGGCGGCAGTTGGCACAGACGCCCAGTATTCGTAGCAGGTGCTGCTTGACTTCGAAGCGGTGCTTGGCGGCCATCGCGTCCTGAATGGCTTCGAGTTCGGCTGAGAAGAATTCTATGATCTCGCCGCACTCCATGCAGATCATGTGGTCGTGGTGCTGATGCTTATAGTTGTGCTCGTAATGCGTTCGCCCATCACCGAATCGCACCTCGCGTGCGAGCCCGGCCTCGGTCAGGAGTTTTAGCGTGCGATAGACTGTGGTCTGGCCGATGGTCGGGTCCTCAGCCTGCACTAACCTGTAGAGGTCTTCACTGGAGAGATGCTTTTCGGTTCGCAGAAAGACGTCCAGAATCAGCTCGCGCTGCGTCGTGCGCTTGAGTCCGGCCTTCTGCAAATGCTCGATAAATACTTCTTGTTCTTCGGTCATACGAGTCCCGGTCTATTGACGAAACGTCGAGGCTTCCGCTTGAGCGGACATTCTAACATCGTGCGGGGCGGGCTGTGAAGAAGTTGGAAAGATGAAGCAGGCCATGTTATCTTTCTCGCCCTTATGCCGGGGTGGCGGAATGGCAGACGCTACGGACTTAATTTGTTTGAGCACGCCGGATGGAAACGCTGGCGTGAATGGAGTCAAAGTCGGTGAAACCTTAACAGGATTTCGCTCGCGAAATCGCTGATGGCAACGCCGAGCTAAGGCCGGCCGAAGAAAGAATGGCCCGCAAAGTGTAGAGACGAGACGGCTCCCTCCTAAACGTCCAATTGGATGCAGGGAGAAGGCATCGTCCAGACCACAAACCCATTCGATTGCGGAATGCGGATTTCAGATTGCGGATTTAGAAAGTTTGGTTTTGTCTTTTCAATCCGCATTCCGCAATCCGAAATCCGCAATTGACTGGGGGCGGCGAAAGCCGTAGTGGTAAGAAAATCCGTTGCCCGTAAGGGCGTGCGGGTTCGAGTCCCGCCCTCGGCAATCTTCTTGATAGCGAAAGCGAGAGACAAAACGCACAGCGTCTTTGATCTCTCGCTTTCGTCTTTCACCCCATATCGTGCACGCCCCTGGCAGGCTCGCGCACATGGTTTACAAGAAAGACGAAGCCTCTTAAAATCTGCTGACGAATTTTTGCCTTTAACTTAGAAAATACCTCGCCTTACGCTATGGCCTGAGCGTCCTGCGGAAGTGGCACGCTCATTGCTCAGGTATCAACGCCTCGCCGCCACGCTCTGTGAAGAGGTGGGCAAAGGCGGTGAGCTTAACTTTGGAGGATTTGAAAATCATGACTGAAGTTAATCGCAATCGGGCGCGCCTCGCTATCAAATTTTTAGTTCTCATAACATTAATTGCCGGTAGCCTTATCCCGGCCTTCGGCCAGCGGCGCAGAACTCGCCCGCGACTTGGCAAGTACACGCGCCCTGCGGCAACGCAGCCGAGCTATTACACGGTTCCTGCCGATACAGTGATTCGGGTGCGTATGAATCAGGAGCTTAACTCCAGGAATGCGCGCGTCGGCGACAGGTTCACGACGACTGTGACTGACCCGGTCTATTCACGCGGCGTCGAGGTGATTCCGGCGGGCAGCAAAGTCTGGGGGCGCGTGAGTGCGGTGAGGAAGGCGGGACGGCGCACGCCTGGCAACATTTCCGTCAACTTTAATCAGGTGGAGCTGCCCAACGGCATAAGCCGCGCAATTAACGGCTCGCTCACCAGCCTTCAGGCCGACGACGTGAACTCCGACAACGAGGGCACAGTCAAGGGCCGCAGCAACCGTAAGCGCGATGCCGTCTTCATCGGCGGCGGCGCGGCGACGGGCGCGATCATCGGGGCGATTGCGGGCGGCGGCAAGGGGGCGGCCATCGGCGCAATTCTCGGCGGCGGTCTCGGCACGGGCGCGAGGGTTTACGAGAAGGAGCAGGAGGCTGAAGTGAAGTCGGGCACGGAGTTCGGCGTCATTCTTAACCAAAGCGTATCGCTTCCGGCCTCGAACGTTCGATAAGTTCTAACGAGATCGGCAACTCAAACAAGGGGTTGTCGGTGCGGAGGGAGCCTGCATGTGAAGGGGAGAGCGCGTGCAGGCTCCCAACAAAATCTAAAGGAATCGGTCGCCCCTGTCATGACGTAAGCGAGCGACCGTCTAAGAGAGACCCGCTGTGAAGGGGAGAGCGCAGCGGGTCTCTCTTTGTATTTTGCTGCGGTATTTTGCACAAACAGGAGTACAATAGAGCAGCAAAACCCGAATCATCCGATACATTTATTGGAAATTCCTCGCATCAGGCGAACGGCGGTATGACAATGAAATGCATTTTAAGCGCCTCTTTTACTGTTTTATTGACCACGGTAGGCTGCTCGACAGCCCCTCCTCAGCTAAAGCCTGAAGCCCCAAAGGTTGAGAGCATCGAGAAGCCAACAGTCCCGCCCGCAACTCCGGAAAATGATCGCCAGTTGAGCGAAGAGGAAATGAAGGCTCTCAATGATTATCTGCCGAAAAAGACGCGGAAGATTCTGGAGGAGGCCGAAGAGTTTGAGCTGATGGCAATTGGAATCAATTCAATAGATAGAAAGCAGAATTTGGTGGAGACAGTTGTTGCTAACAGATTCGGTAGATTTCCCGTTCTTGGCAAGACAAAAATTTCCGACACCGAGCTGAAGAGAAAGTTGGTGAAAGCGCTGTATGAGGGCATTGTGGATGCACGTTCCTCAAATATGTGCTTCTATCCACGACACGCAATCAGGGCCACAAGACAAGGTAAAACGGTTGAGTTAGTGATTTGTTTTGAGTGCCTGAACTTTAGGGGCAGTTCTCCAGATGGTGAACTTTCCGGTCAGATTACGGCTACGCCGCGGGAGCTGTTTAATCAGACTCTTGTTTCGGCGGATGTGCAGTTAACCAAGTGAGATATCTCCGCGTAACGCACTATCTGGCAAAGTCAACACGCCAATCAGTTTTCCCATCATCAATCACATCATGCGTGCCGTTGATATCAGGTGTTATTGTATTATTACTTCGCTCTGTTTCTCTGCCCTGATGCGGTCAAACTCCGGATGGCGATAAACGACCCGCCCGGCGACGACGGTTGCCACGGCTGCGCCGCGCATCTGGAGGCCGTCAAACGGCGTGTTGCGGCTCCTTGATTTTGAGCGCGTGACATCGAATGTCCATTGCAGGTCCGGGTCGAGAATCGTCACATCCCCCCAAGCGCCTTTGCGCAGCGTCCCACGATCCGTCAGCTTGAAGATTCGAGCGGGATTGACCGCGCACAACTCAACTAAGCGTTCAAGACTGATCAGGCCCTCACGCACAAGGCGGTCCAGCGCCAGCCCCACAGCCGTTTCGAGTCCGGTGATGCCGAACGGCGCCTGGTCGTATTCGAGCGCCTTCTCGTCAGCATGGTGCGGCGCGTGATCCGTGGCGATGGCGTCAATCGTCCCGTCGCTCAAGCCTTCAAGGATTGCTTCAACGTGTTCGCGGCTGCGCAGAGGCGGATTCATCTTCGTATTCGTGTCGTAGCCTTCGACAGCCTCGTCCATGAGCGTCCAGTGGTGCGGCGCGACCTCACACGTGACAGACAGTCCAGCATCTTTGGCGCGGCGAACCGCCTCAAGCGCCCCGCGTGTCGAAACATGCGCCAGATGCACGCGCGCTCCGGTCAACTCAGCGAGCGAGCAGTCGCGTACGGCATCCATCTCTTCAGCCGCCGCGGGGATTCCACGAAGACCTAACATTAGAGACCAGCGCCCCTCGTGCATCGAGCCGCCAGCGGCGAGGCTGCGGTCTTCGCAATGGTCAACCACAGTCAGATCAAACCCGCGCGCGTACTCCATCGCACGGCGCATCATTCCAGCCGTCGGCACTGGCCGCCCGTCGTCTGTTACGGCGACAATGCCCGCAAGTTTCATTTCCCCCATCTCCGAAAGCTCCGCGCCTTTTGACCCTTTGGTAATCGAACCCACAGGGAAGACGTTCGCCATCCCTGCCCGCTCCGCCTGTTCGATGATGAAGCGCGTGACCGCCGGATTGTCGTTCACAGGGTCTGTGTTCGGCATCGCGCAAACGCTCGTCCAACCTCCGGCGATGGCGGCAGCCGTTCCCGTCTCAATCGTCTCCTTATATTCCTGTCCGGGCTCGCGCAGGTGTACGTGCATGTCTATGAAGCCGGGCGCAACTACCAACCCCGTCGCATCTAAAACCTCTGCGCCCTCCGGCACGCTATCATGACGATTCAGCAATCCGGCGACACGACCATCTTCGATCAAGAGATTCTTGCCGCTATTCTGTCCCTGTGTCGGGTCAATCAAGTAGCCGTTTGTGATTAGCAATCTCATCCATCAATCCTTTTGCTCGCTTAATGCCGTCCGATATGGCCTCATGTCTGTTTTGTTAATCCGCAATCCGAATTCCGCAATCATCACGCCGCAGGCGGTACTGACTTTGCGTCGCCCGCGTGCGTCCCGCCCGCGAGCAGGTAGAGCACAGCCATACGCACCGCCAGACCGTTTGTGACCTGATCCAGAATCAACGACCGCGTCCCGTCCGCGACATCCGAAGCGATCTCTATGCCACGATTCATCGGGCCCGGATGCATCACGATAGCGTCGGGCGCGGCGCGTTCGAGGCGCTTGAGGTTAAGGCCGTAATGCACCGCGTACTCGCGCATCGAAGGAAAGAAAGCGGCGTCTTGCCGTTCGCGCTGAATACGCAGAATCATCACCACGTCCGCGCCCTCAATCGCGTCCTCAATGCGGTGCTCGACGACGAGGCCCTCTTCAACCAGCTCGCCGAATTCGTCGGGCACAAGAGTGCCGGGACCAGCTAGACGGACGGTCGCGCCGAGCTTCGTCAGGAGATGAATGTTCGAGCGAGCGACACGCGAATGAAGGATGTCGCCGATGATCGCCACCTTCAGCCCCGCGACGCTTCCCTTTCGCTCGCGGATGGTCAAAGCGTCGAGCAGAGCCTGCGTCGGGTGCTCGTGCGCGCCGTCGCCTGCGTTGACGACCGCCGCGCGGCAGATGCGCGCAAGTTGATAGGGCGCGCCCGCAGACGAGTGACGAATGACGATGCAATCCGGAGCCATGGCTTCCAGGTTCCGCGCAGTATCAAGCAGAGTTTCGCCCTTCGTGACGCTCGAAGTGGAAGCGCTGATGTTGATAGCATCGGCTGAGAGGCGCTTGGCGGCGATCTCGAAAGAGGTGCGCGTCCGTGTCGAAGCTTCGAAGAAGAGATTGATGACTGTGCGCCCGCGAAGCGCTGGCACTTTCTTGATCTCGCGGCGCGAGATGTCGCGGAAGGATTCAGCCGTATCGAGAATGTGCGTGATCTCGGAGGCGGACAGCTCGCGTATGCCGAGCAGATCTTTTCTTCTGAAAGCTGTGCTCATCGAATCAACGATGAACGCGGAACGATGAATGATGAATTAAAAGCCTTTATCTTTAATTCATCATTCATCGTTCCGCGTTCATCCTTTCTAAGTGTCGCTGTGGCATGTTTACATTAAAAAAGCGGCCATCGCTGGCCGCTCTCAGGTCTCTTCTGTTGCCGGTCGCTCAACGATGGCGACGCCCTCTTCCTCATCGAAATCTGTGAGCATCACCTTGATGATCTCACTCTTTTTCGTCGGCACGACCTTGCCTATGTAGTCCGCCTGAATCGGCAGCTCGCGGTGCTCTTTGCCCCGGTCAATCAAAACAGCGAGCTGCACGCGGCGCGGTCGGCCGAAGTCAATCAACTGATCCAGGGCGGCGCGGATCGTGCGCCCCGTGTACAGCACGTCGTCAATTAAGACTATGTTACGGTTGTCTATGTCGCCGTGAAGCTCCGTGCGATTGACGACGGGGTTTGCGCCGACGGTCGAGAGATCATCGCGGTAGAGCGTGATGTCTAGAATGCCCACGGGTGGGCGCGCGCCTTCGAGATCCGCAATCTTGTCGGCCATGCGCTCGGCCAGCGGGACACCGCGGCGGCGTATGCCGACGAGGTAAAGATCATCCGCACCGTGATTCTCTTCGACGATCTCGGAGGCGAGCCGCGACAGCGCGCGATTGATTCGCGCCCCGTCCATGATGCGTACTTTCTCGACCAAATCCATTGGCGTTGGATACTAACAAGAACGGTGACAAGAGACAAGGACGGAAAGCAGTGACAAGTGACAAGTGACGTGTGACAAGTTAGAATTCGCCCGGCTCGTCACTTGTCGCTCGTCGCTCGTCACTGTTTCTGATGCTCTATCGCTCAATCCTGCGCCCGCTACTTTTCCGCCTCCCGCCCGAAACGGCGCACGAGCTGGCGCTGGATTCTCTGGCCTCCATGCTCTACGCACGTTGGGCGCGCCGCCGCGCCAGCCGCCGTTTCAGCCGCGCGCCGTTCGGCGAGCTTCAACGGTTCGGATTGAGATTCGGCAACCCAATCGGGCTGGCAGCCGGCTTCGATAAGAATGGCACAGCCGCACAGTACCTCGCCGCGCTCGGTTTCGGGTTTATAGAAGTCGGAACCGTCACGCACAGACCGCAGCCGGGCAACCCTCGCCCGCGCCTTTTTCGGCTGCCCCTGGACCGCGCGCTGATTAACCGCGCCGGATTCAACAACCACGGCGCTGAGGCGGCGGCCAAATATCTATCCTCGCATCGCCCTGAGTGCGTGCTCGGAATCAATATCGGCAAGAGTCGCGCGGTTGCCATTGAAGACGCGACCGCAGACTATTTGGCGAGCTTTGAAATTGTTCATCAGCTTGCCGATTACCTGGTCGTTAACGTCAGTTCCCCCAACACGCCGAACCTGCGAGAACTTCAACGTCCTGAAGCTCTCAAGGCTCTGCTCTCCGCGCTGCAAAAGAGGAATCTCGAATTAGCAAGTAAACATCCGCGTCAGCAGCCTGTCCCCTTGCTTGTCAAGATTGCTCCCGATCTCAACGAGCCGGAGTTGGAATCAATCGTCGAGATAGCCGAGAGTGCGCGACTCGCGGGTATCATCGCAACAAACACAACGACCAGCCGTGCGGGACTTCGCACAGCGCCCGACAAGGTCGCTGCCTGCGGCGAAGGCGGCTTGAGCGGCGCGCCGCTTCGGCCGCGCTCGACAGAAACAATCGCGACGCTTTATCGTTTGACGCGCGGGCGAATGACGCTCATAGGCGTCGGCGGCATCTTCACTGCCGAAGATGCCTGGGAGAAGATTAGCGCCGGCGCGAGCCTCTTGCAGCTTTATACGGGCTTCATCTATCAGGGCTTAGGGATAGCACGCGACCTTAACGATGGACTGGCGGAGATTATCAGCAAACAAGGTTTTCGAACACTGGATGAAGCTGTCGGCTGCCGCTCACGAGAGCTTGTGAAGGTATAAAAACGGATGAAGGCTTCGACGAAAAGAGAGCATATGGCCGAGCCTCAGAAAAACAGACTGATCGTCTCGTTGGACGTGGAGACCGCGCGCGAAGCTCTGAATCTCTTCAGCGCCCTGAAGGATGTGGCGGGCATGTTCAAGATCGGTTCCCAGCTTTTCACCTCCGAGGGGCCGGGCGTCGTGCGTGAGATAGTGCGCGCGGGCGGGCGCATCTTTCTCGATCTGAAATTCCATGACATTCCGAACACTGTTGCGGCCGCAGGCGTCGAAGCCGCTCGACTCGGGGTCTCCATTTTCAACGTCCACGCCTGCGGCGGAAGTGAGATGATGCGCCGCACAGCCGAGGCGGTTTCCGAAACGGCCGGGCGCGAAGGCTTCGGTCGGCCTCTCGTTATCGGCGTCACGGTGCTGACGAGCGCAGACGATGCTGTGCTCGCAGAGGCTGGCTTTTCGTCATCAGCGAAAGAGCAGGCCAGGCGGCTTACGCTGCTCACTTCGGAAGCGGGCCTTGACGGCGTCGTCGCTTCGCCGCACGAAGTTCAGCTCGTGCGCGAAACGATCCAGGGGCGCGACTTCGTCGTCATCACACCCGGCGTCCGCCCCGCCGGAGCCACCCATGATGACCAGAGGCGTGTGATGAGTCCTGCGGAAGCCGTGCGCGCCGGAGCGGATTACCTGGTTATGGGACGCCCCATTCTCAAATCTTCCGACCCCGTCCGCGCCGCGCAAGAGATTCTTGAAGAGATGAGACGAGCCCAAACAGATGGTTGACTATCAGAAACAAGGGAGTGGCCCGGCGTTTCTGTACGTTTCTGGAATCGAGGGCACCGGAAGGAACTTTTACAGGCAGGCCGCAGACCTGGCGCGCGATCATACAGTCATCTCTTTCCCTATGCGCCCGTTAGGGCCTTACGGGTTGGAGACCCTGGTTGATGATCTGGTCTCGGTCATCCGTGGCGCTGGATTCGAGCGCGTCACGGTGCTCGGCGAATCCTTCGGCGGTCTTCCGGTTCTGGCGGCGGCGCTTCGGCATCCGGCTTATTTTGAGCGGATTATTCTGGTAAACTCCTTCGCAGCCTTTCCCCATCGCGCAAAAATCAATCTGGGAGTCGCGCTCTACTCGGTTTTACCGTATTCTTTACTCAAGGCTTATCGCACGAGGACCGCGCCGCGCACTCTGTTTAGCGAGGACATCGTGGAGGAAGATCGTCGCGCTTTCCGCGAGAATACACGCGATGTCAGACCCGAAGGCTATCTCGCGCGCCTGCGGATCATCAGAAGAACGGATTTGCGCCCGCGCCTTTCGGAGATCAAGGTGCCGACGCTGGTTGTCGCCGGAACGGAAGACCGCTTACTGGATGCCGTCACGGCGGCCCGCGTAATGGCTGCCGGGCTCCCCTGCTCCCGGCTCAAACTACTGGAGGGCACAGGCCACATGGCGCTTCTTTCGAGCAGGGTCCGGGTGCGCGACTGGCTGGAGGAATTTCAGGAATTCGGCTTGTCCGAGGAACTTGTGGATTTGAAGAGCGTGTAAAAATCAGGTTTACTGTTTGAAGAAATCCCCCGGCTCGTCGCTACTTTTATACAAAGGGGAGTTAACTTTTGAAACGCCTGCTGATAGTCAGCGCCACAGCTTTCCTGACGCTATTTACATTCGCTTCGCCGTCCAGAGCCCAGAGCAAGGATGACGTAGTCGCAGTTCCTCTCTCCAACACACCATATCAGGTCGGCGAGCAGCTCACCTATCACGTCACTTTCTCGAACTTCGTAGAGGCGGCCCACGTCGAGCTGCTGGTTGCCGGGCGCGGAACCTTTTTCCAACGCGACGGGCTGCAACTGCGCGCGCATGTCGAAACCACCGGAGTCGTCAACGTCGCGCTCTATTCCATCAATAATGACTACACGTCCTACATTGACCCGGCGTCCGGGCTCCCTTTCCGCACACAGCGTGTGATCCGCGAGGCCGGGCGCACCTCAGACACTTCGAGCGAGTACAACCAGCCCGTCGGGACCACGGCGATCCCGCCGAAGTTCAGGACCGGAGAGTTTCCGGGCACTTACGATTTCGTTTCGGCGCTCTACCGCCTGCGCGCGCTGCCCCTGACGCACGGCTCGACCTACTACTTCAACGTGCGCAGCGATCTCGACGAGTACAGGGCCGAGTTGAAGGTGACGGACCGGCAGTTGATTAAGACGAACGTCGGCTCTTTCAACACCATCGTCACGGAGGTGCGCGTCCCCAATAATAAGGACGCGAACAGCTATCGCATCCGCATCTATTTCAGCGAGGACGAGCGGCATGTGCCCGTCCTGATCACAGCGCGCCACCGCGCGGGCGAGATTCGCGCAGAGCTTGCCGGTTCTGAATTCTTGACGGTCCCCCAGACAACCACCACGACGACAACAACGCCCGTTATCATTACGCCCATCACAACGACAAACGGCGGCGATCCGATAGCGAGTCAGCCACTACCGCCCGAACTCCCGTTCAAGGTCGGGGAGCCACTTAATTTCAGCGTCTTCCTCCCCACTTCGGCGCAACCCGTCGCCACGGCCTCTTTCCAGGTGCGCGCCCGCACGAAATATTTTAACCGCGACGGACTCCTGCTCACGGTCAAGGCGCAGACGACCAACGCCATCTCGCGCCTCTTTTTCGCCAACGACTCCATCAACTCCTACGTTGACCCGAACACGCTGCTCCCGTTTCGCACCGAGATGAATCTGGTAGAAGGGCGACGCAAGCTCAATCAGACGCTTGTGATTGACCAGGACCGCGGCTCCGCCGTCACCGATAAAGGCGTCAACATAGAGATGCCCGTGGGCACTCACGATTACGTTTCGGTCCTGTACGCGCTGCGCCTCTTCAATCTCACGCCGCCGAAGCAGAACGCCGTTAGCATTCTGGTCAACAACCGCCCGCTCACACTTCTCATCAAGGCGCTCAAGCGCGAGACCATCCAGCTCGGCGGCCAGCAAGTTCCCGCCGTCCAGCTCGTGCTGACGACGGACGACCCGCAGCCGGACAAATACGGCCTCAGGCTGTGGGTCAGCGACGACCGCCGCCGCCTGCCGCTTCGCGTCACGGCCAACACGGAGATTGGCGTCGTCCGCGCAGACTTGGCGATTATCCCGACGGCCCGGCAGTAGAAGATGCCGGAGCGCCTCAACTCTCAAAGCCTGAACTCCCCTTCAACCCTCAAGCTGAAATTGAAATCTATTTTCAATTAGCTTATACTTCCTGGCGGCGGCGAATAAGCAATCGAGGATTCGCGGCCACTGATTCGACTCGTCGAACGAACAATAAAGTTGAGCTATTTTTTCATGGAGACTTCAGAGAACATCTACACGGCGGGCAGCTCCGTTTTAAAGCCCTCCACGGCGGGCGAACTTTCGCTCGCGGCATTGCGGACGGGCGCGCAGGCGCGCGTCGTGGCCATTAACGGGACCGGCGCAGTCGCGCGGCGTCTGATGGAGATGGGGGTTGTGCCCGGCGCCCCCGTTCGTGTCATCAAACGCGCGCCGCTCGGTGATCCCATCGAAGTCCGTGTCAGAGGTTATCATCTCGCCCTCCGCCACACAGAAGCGCTAACGATCACGGTCGTGACAAGTGACGAGTGACAGGTGACAAGATAAAACCGTCTTTGCTCGTCACTTGTCACCTGTCACTCGTCACTGTCTTATGAGTTCTACCCTCGAATCCCCTTCCCTGACGGCTTCGCCTTCCGACGCTCAGGCAGCGACACGCCCGCTGGTCGTCGCGATTGCCGGCAACCCGAACGCCGGGAAGACCACGCTCTTTAATGCGCTGACAAGACTGCGGCAGAAGGTCGCTAATTATCCGGGCGTGACCATCGAGCGTAAAGAGGGGTCCTGGACGCTGGCGAAAGGAGTGCCGCCGGCGCGCTTGATAGACTTGCCCGGACTCTACAGCCTCGACGCCGCTTCCATTGACGAGCAGATCGCGCGCGATTGTATTACAGGGCGCATCCAGAACCTCCCCGCGCCGGACGTCATCGTCGCGGTGGTTGACGCGACGAACCTCGAACGCAATCTCTACCTGGTCACGCAGCTTCTGGAATATGAACGGCCCGTCGTCGTCGCGCTGACGATGGTTGACCTGGCACGCAAACGCAATCTTGAAATTGACGAAGAGCAGTTGTCCGAGGCTCTCGGCGCGATGGTCGTTCCAGTGGTCGTCGCGCAGCGGCAGGGCCTGGATGCGCTGGCGGCGGCCGTGCTCAAGGCCGCCGGGAGCGGCGCGCAGGGAGTCCGTTGGCGTCTCTCGGATTCGGCGGAGCGCGAGCTGGAATCGCTAATGGGTAATAACGGAGATTCCGTTGATCGCCACAGCGCGCTCCGCGATCTTTTTGCGGACGAATTGCCGGAGAACGAGTGGCGCAGCGAGGCCATCCGAAGTGCCCGCCGACGCCTGGCCGAGTCCAACTCCAAATGGTGGCAGGAGCCCTTGCTCGCACGCTACGACTGGATCGAGCAGGTTGCGACCAGGGCCGTCAAGAGCCAAGCCGCGCCAAGCATGACGGCGACGGAGCGCATTGATCGCATTCTGACGCATAAATTTTTCGGACCGCTGATTCTGATCGCGGTCATGCTGCTTGTCTTCCAGACGATCTTTTCATGGGCGAGTCTGCCGATGGACCTGATTGACAAAGGCTTCGGAAGGCTCGGCGAGCTGGTGAGCGGGTGGATGTCGCCCGGCCTGCTGAGGGATTTGCTGGTTGATGGTGTCATCGCAGGCGTCGGCGGCGTCGTCGTCTTCCTGCCGCAGATTCTGCTGCTCTTCTTCTTCATAGCCGTTCTCGAAGACACCGGCTACATGGCGCGCGCGGCCTTCTTGATGGACCGCCTGATGCGGGGCGTCGGTCTTCACGGCAAAGCTTTCATGCCGCTCCTGAGCAGTTTCGCCTGCGCGATTCCGGGCATCATGGCGACCCGCACGATTGAGAATCCGAAGGACCGGCTGGCGACGATTATGATCGCGCCGTTCATGAGCTGCTCGGCGCGGCTCCCGGTCTACACGTTGATGATCGCGGCCTTCTTCTCCGGCAAGAAGTTCGGCTTCCTCTCTGTCGGCGCGTTCCTGATTATGGCGATGTACCTCCTGGGGATCGCGGTCGCGGTCGGGGTGGCGTGGATTCTGAAGCGGACGATTCTGAAAGCGCCGACGCCGCCGCTCGTGCTGGAGCTTCCGCCGTACCGCGCGCCGAATATTTTGACCATCTCGCAGATGATGCTCTCGCGCGCCTGGCTCTTCATGAAGCGGGCGGGCACGGTCATTCTGGCAATCTCGATCATCCTCTGGGCGCTCGCGACCTTCCCGCGCATGGAGAAGGAAAGTCCTGCGAGTCTAGCGAGTCCGTCGAGTCTAGCGAGTCCGTCAAGTTCGCTAGACTCGACGGACTCGACGGACTCGACAGACTCTTTAAAGGGCGAGCAGTTGCGGCAGAGTTACGCCGGGCGCGCGGGCCGTTTCATCGAACCGGGCATTAAGCCGCTCGGCTTCGACTGGAAGATGGGCGTCGCCCTGATCTCTTCATTCGCCGCGCGGGAGACATTGGTCTCGACCTTGAGCATTATCTACAATGTCGGGGACGACGCTGAAGAGTCGCCCGACTCGCTCGTCAACGCCGTGCGCGAAGCGAAGAAGGAGGACGGCACGCCTGCCTGGACGCCGCTCGTCGCGCTCTCGATGATGGTCTTTTTCGTGCTGGCGATGCAGTGCATGTCAACCGTGGCGGTGGTCCGTCGAGAGACCAATTCGTGGCGCTGGCCGCTCTTCATGATCGTTTACATGACGGTGCTCGCCTACGTCGCTTCGTTCATCACGTACCAGGGCGGGAGACTTTTGGGATTCAGTTGAGAAGGATGATTGACTGGCAGACCATTACGGTGGCGCTCATCATTCTGGCCGCGGCGATCTATAC
This sequence comes from Pyrinomonadaceae bacterium, assembly GCA_036392495.1. Lineage (GTDB taxonomy): Bacteria > Acidobacteriota > Blastocatellia > Pyrinomonadales > Pyrinomonadaceae > QHXM01. The sequence continues at coordinate 49,164 of DASVXV010000039.1, forward strand.
GGGGCGGCTGGCGTGGCTGCGCCTGCGCTCATTTCGGAAGGCTAACAGCGGCGCGGATTCGTGCGAGACCGGCTGCGGAAGTTGCGGGGACAATCAGAAACCTGCGGCGACCACAGAACGGACCGTGTTCGTCGAGATCAGCCGCGCCAGAACCTCCTCACGCGGCAATCAACGTTAAGCACCTCTCAAGATTCATTTGGTCGGGGCGTCCGCTTCCAACACTTCATACCTCACGCTATGAACCAGCACAGGCTCGTCAATATGCCTGACCTCGACCGCCCAGGGGTCGCTGACAATGAACTTATCGCCGAGCTCCTTCATGGTCTCATGGGTGACCAGTATTTGACCTGGGTGGGCTACGCCTTCGACGCGTGAGGCGATATTGACCGTATCGCCGATGGCTGTATATTCCGAACGCTGCTCGGCGCCGATGCAGCCAACGGTCGCCTCGCCTGTGTTGATGCCTATGCCGAGCAGGACTTTCGGCAAGCCTTTGGCGGCCAACTGCGTGTTGACCTCCTTGATTCTGCGCTGCATTCCGATGGCGGCGTTGACGGCGTTGACGGCGTCATTCTCGCCTCCGACGGGGGCGCCGAAGAGCGCCATCAACCCGTCGCCGAGATACTTGTTGAGCGTCCCCTGATGCGCGAAGATCGCCGCCGCCATCTCAGTAAAGAGAATGTTGAGAAGGTCAACGATGGTTTCCGGCGGGGCTTTGTGCGACAGGCGCGCGAAACCTCTGACGTCGCAGAAGAGCACTGTGATGCGCTTGTTGGTCCCACCGAGGTGGAACTTCTCAGGGCAGTCAACGAGTTCCTGGATGATGTGCGGCGGCATGAAACGGGCGAAGGCCGCGCGCGCCAGCGCCTCACGCTTGACGCGCTCATACGCGTGCGCGGCTTCGACGGCTGTCGCCGCCTGTGCGGCCACGGCCGCGAGCAACTGCGTGTCCAGTTCCGTGAACGGCTCTGGAACGCCCCTGCGGTCCACATAGAGCGCGCCATAGACGCCTTCGCGACCGGCGAGCGGGGCGCAGGCGAGCGCGCGAATACCCTGCGTCAGGGTCTTGCGGCTGACCGGCAGGCTCGCGTCGCCGACCAGGTCATTTGAACAGAGCAGCACACGCTTTTCGATGGTCGTGCGAACCGCCGTGCGGCTGATCGAATTCGCCTGCGACAGTTTCATGGCCGGGTCGCGGAAGCGCGTGCTGACGGGCTGCGGGTCTTCCCCCTGCTCGGTCAGCAGCGCGGCGCAGCAATCCGCGCCGATCATACGCATCACGATGTCGGTCGCGTATTCCAGGATAGCTTTCGGGTCAAAGACCGTGGCCAGCGCGGCACTCATGTCACACAGGTGCGCCAGCACCTCCGCCTTGCGCCTCAGATCTTCAAGCTCCTTCTCTCTCGAAGCCGTGACGCTCGTGCTCAAAAGCGAAGTGAATCCGCTCGTGGCCGGAGTGAGCTTGGTGTCCATGGAAAGCGGCTCGTCGTTGTAGCCCATCACGCCCTCGTCTGCCCAGGTGATGACGAAGGTTGCCGGGATGATTTTGATTTCGTCGCCGCTCTGGATGGGGCGCTCGCCCATCTCGTTGCTGAGGTTCTGCCCGTTGATGAGCAGCAGGTTGCCGCTGCTCGTGTTTCTGATGACGGCCTGCCCTCCCGGGACTGAGCGTAGGACCGCGTGACGCCGCGACACTCGCAGGTCGTCTATCCGGATGTCGTTCTCATACGCGCGGCCGACCGTTAACTGCCCGCCTTCGGCGAGCGTCCACTGCCGCTTGAATCCTTCGATTTCAGAAATCGTGAACATATGCTTCTTCGATGCGAGAATGATGGGACGAAGATTTTGGCCACCAGCTCGCGACCCGTTATTTTAGCTCAGCGCGGCGAACTAAGATAGGTGCAAAGATTGGACTAGGGAGGATTGTTAGAAAAAAGCCTCCGATTGCTCGGAGGCTTTTTTCAGTTGACACTATGACCTAGTACGCTATCGGCTACTTGCCTGTGTTGACGTACTGCATACAGTCGCCCTGATTCTTGAATGACGTGCCATCAGCGCGGAAAACACTCTTCCACCCATTATTCTTGCACTGGTTTGCGGTGGTAGCCTCGACGCCGCCGCATGCTCCACCGAGCGGGGGTGCGATCAGGAACGGGTTGTAATCGACAGTCGGGGTGACCTGTGCGCCCGTGCCGCCGGGATTACTGGGGGTGGTCGGCCCCGACGGGCTTCCCCACCAATTGTTCTCTCCGTCAACGCTAACCGCTGGTTGATTAGTCGGGTGGAGCGCGATCCCGAAGTCGGCGGCTGTGAGATCGAATCTGTTTTGGTGAACCTCTACCGTGTTGGCGCTCGGGTTGACTTCGAAGAAGACTGCGGCTTTATCAATTCCAGGAGAGCTGAAGTTGCTGAAGCAGTTGCCTTCGACGATAGCGCCAGGCGTGTCGCCCTCAAGTCCCACGGCATGAACCCAGCCGCCGGTCAGATTCTTAAAATTATTGTCGCGGATTTCCAGGCCAGTATGCTGCGTGCCGCTCGCCCTGGCGACCGAAACACCGTAAGCGCCTCTGGTGCTCGTAATGTTGGAGATCGAGTTGCCCTCGATGATGACGCCTGTGCTGGGATTCGCGACGCCGTTGTCGCCGACGAGGACGCCTTTGGCAGAGCCCCGGCTCTGAACGTTGTTGATTTTGTTGTCCTCTATTCTGACGTTGTCCGGGCCGTCCTGAAGGTAGATGGCCTGAGCGGTAAAGCCATTAGAAGTTGTCGTCGTATTGACGATGGTGTCGAAGATGTTGTTACTGATGGTGGCATCACTGCCGCCCCCCTTGATGTGTACCCCGAAGACACCGAAATCGCCTGCCGTTTTCGTTATCGAAAAGCCGTTAACTGTGACGCTGGACGCTTCGATTGTGATGGTGCCATTCACTGTTGACTCGCTGGCATCACCGAATGTTCTGCCGCTGTAAGGCTGGTTGGCCTGCGCGCCTTCTAAAGTTAGATTGGACAGGGCCACGGGAACGGTGACGTTCTCCGTGTAAGTGCCAGCGCAGACCTGAATCGTATCGCCGGAGGAGGCGGCATTAACGGCGGCCTGAATACTGGTATAAGACGCGCCAGGGCATGCCGAGTTGTCGTCCACGATTAACGTGGCTGCTTTCGCTCGCCAGGGGGCGAAAAGCATCAAACAAGACATTAAGGCCACGGCCGCTAAAGCTATCGTAAGTTTGGTCCTCATATTCTTCCCTTTCACTGAGCTTGAGAATTGATCTGGGGGCAAGAGAGCTAGCCCCAGTGATAAGTACTCGATCCGACAAGACGGACACCTCCGCGCGGCAAATCGCGCGAAAGCACCGCTTTGTGTATTACGACTGGATGTTGGTGATTTGAGACGGGGGCAAGGGGCTCTGGGCTTTTTTTGACTTGCTGACCTACGCGATCAAACACCGAAGTGATAGGCCACCAACCAACACCGGGGCAAAACGTTCGGCGGCGGCGATCAAGCTTCTAACGAAACGCCGCGAACTTTAGTGCATGCACGGATGTCTGTCAAGTTGACGCTAGATTAAACCGTTAAAGACAGCCGAATTCCAGCGTCATCGAATGGTGAAACTATTTGCCGGACGTCTGCGCGTATTGTTGTGCCAGCTCGCGCTTGAGCAGCTTGCCCGTCGGTCCTTTCGGAATGTCCGTGACGAAGCGCACGGACTTCGGGCATTTGTAGTCGGCCAGATGCTCGCGGCAGAAATTGATTATCTCTTCTTCGGTCGCTGGAAAGCCTTCCTTGAGCACGATGAAGGCAGCCACCTCTTCGCCGTAGAGCGTATCGGGGACGCCGATGGTCGCGGCAGCGGCGACCGCCGTGTGCTTGTAAAGCACTTCGTCAATCTCGCGCGGGTAGATGTTTTCGCCGCCGCGTATAATCATGTCTGACTTGCGGTCAACGATGTAGAAGAAGCCTTCGGGATCGCGATACCCTATGTCTCCAGTATGAAACCAGCCGCTGCGAAAGGCGCGCTCGGTCGCTTCCTCGTTTTTGTAGTAGCCCTTTAAGATATTTTCCCCGCGCAGGACTATCTCGCCCAGCTCGCCGTCGGCGACTTCCCTGTCCTCCTCGTCAAAGACTTTCATCTCGTTGCCGATAGGCATCCCGCATGAGCCAGGGCGGCGTCGTTGGTCCGGCGGGTTGAACGTCGAGCGACAGGTAGATTCCGACAGCCCGTAGCCTTCGATGACCAGGCAGTTGAAAGTCTCCTCGAATTTCTTCAAGACCTCCGCGGGCACTGGCGCGCTCCCGCACATGGCGAAGCGCAACTGGTCCGTCTTGAGTCCTTCGGGCACGCCGTCCGGGTAAGTGCTCAGGAGCATCTGGAGCATGGTTGCGACGGAGCCGAAGGAAGTGACTCCGTAATCCGAGACGATCTGCCAGAAGCGCGACGCCGAGAATCTCGGGCTGATGACGGTCGAGCCCCCTGCGTAAAGCGCCGTCATGGTGGTCACCGAGACGGCGTTCATGTGGAAGAGCGGCATCACCGTCAGGAGGCGGTCCTGTTCCGTGAATCCCAGCCAGCGCCTGATCTGCCGCGCGTTCGCGATCACGTTGCCGTGCGTCAACAGGCACCCTTTAGGCTTTCCGGTGGTCCCGGAAGTGTAAATGATAATCGCCTCGTCATCCTTGTCTACAGGGGCGAGGGGAAGGTCGCCTTCGTGGTGCGAGGCTGTGGACTCCGCCTCGTCATCGAACGTGATGATGTGCTGCAGGTCCGGCAGCTCGTCTCGAATGCCCTCCACTCTCGGCAGAAATTCCGAATTGACGAGCAGAGCTTTGGCCTCGGAATTGGCGACGACGTAAGCTATCTCTTCAGACTTCAGGAGAGAGTTGACGGGGCCCGCGAGCGCGCCGAGTTTGAAGCAGGCGAAGTAAGCGATGATGTATTCCACGCCATTGGGCATCAGGAGGCTAACCGCATCCCCCTTCCCGACCCCGTGGGCCGCAAGCATTCGCGCCGCGCGATCAACCGCGCGGTCAAACTCCGCGTAGGTGTAGCGCCTCCCATCCGTTTCGGAAAAGAGAAAATATTTATCCGGCGTCGCCTGCGCGCGCGTCTCCAACAACTCTCGAATATTTTTCGGGTCGCCGCCCTCTTCAGGGCTCCTCTCAACTTTTCTTTCCATCTTGCGGCTTATGATATATGAGGTTCGTCTCTATTGCACCGTCACGAGCGCGCTTATATTAGCGATCCACGAATCCACACGAAACGACACGAAGAGAGTTACCGGTTTCGTGGCATTTCGTGGGATTTCGTGGATCGTTTCTTTCCTTCGGCCCCGCTGCGGAACTTACGTTATTCTTGATCCGAGCGGTGCTATAATTCTTGCGCTCTCGGAATTCTTTCGCTTAACAGCATCAGCCGAACGAGGATGCCCCTGGACAACGCCAACAAGATTCTGATAGCCGGCCTCAAAAGGTCCTTAGGCGAATTGCGCGCTCCGCTGGAGACGAGCATTCGCGTGGTCTGGCGCGGGCGCGAGCCGCCGCCGAGCGCCCAGATGGTTATTGATAACCAGCTGCTCCAGACAGCGCGGCAGTTCGTCAATCTGCGCGAAGCTTCCGACCCGGAGAAGCAGCGCTACTACGAAGAGATCTGTAAATATTTTTCTCTGACTTATCGCCCGGACACATTTCCGCTCGCGCGCCGGGGCGATTTTAGTCAGAAAGTTTCCGAGCGGATTGACCGGACGCCGGTCATCAGTTCCTACCTGGAAGTGTACGACCGCAGGCACGGAACGAACTACGCAGACAAGGCCCGGAACGCGCTCTTTCAGTTTGCCAACCTCGTCGTCAAGTTTGACGGCCGCATCACCGCAATCGAGGAAGCGGAGCTTGCCAGATTCAAAACGACACTCTACCCGCAGGAGGGCGCGCGCCCTCTTCATCCGGCCGCAGGGGAAACCTCTAAGGAGGCCGAAGCAGAGCAGGCCGAGGCGGTCGAAGTAGAACCCGCCCGCCCTCTCGAAGAATTGTTAGAAGAGTTGAACGCGCTGGTTGGGCTTGAGAACGTGAAGGCGGAGGTGCGCGAGCTGATCAATTTCCTCAAGGTCCAAAAGATGCGCGAGGAGAAGGGGCTGCGGCAGTTCCCTGTCTCGCGCCACATGGTCTTTTTCGGCAATCCCGGCACGGGCAAGACCACCATCGCGCGCCTGCTGGCACAGGTCTTTCGTTCGCTCGGAATCCTGAGGCTCGGCCATCTGGTCGAGACGGATCGCGCGGGGCTCGTCGCCGGTTACGTCGGACAGACGGCGCCCAAGGTTAAAGAGGCTGTGACAAAAGCGCTCGGCGGCCTGCTTTTTATTGACGAGGCCTACTCTCTCAGTTCCGGTGGCGGGAATGATTTCGGACAGGAAGCGATTGAGACCCTGCTGAAATTGATGGAGGATAATCGCGACGACCTGATTGTCATCGTCGCCGGCTACACGGACAAGATGCAGGAGTTTCTCAACTCGAATCCGGGGCTGCGCTCGCGTTTCAACAAGCACCTGCGGTTCGACGATTACAGCAAAGAGGACCTCGTCAAAATCTTCAAATCCTTCTGTGCCAAAGCCGACTACAAGCTGGCGACTGAGGCCGAAGCTGAGCTGGCGCTGATCTTTTCCATCCTGACGGCCTCGCGCGATGAAACCTTCGGCAACGCACGTCTCGCACGCAATCTTTTCGAGGCGGCCGTCAGCAAGCAGGCCAACAGGATTGTCGGTCTCGCCGAAATCAACAACGACATCCTCTCGTCAATAGAAGCCGCTGACATCCCTGGAGCAGAGGAGCTGCGGGAGTCCGGTTTGGAGATCAAAGAGTCCGCTTGAGAGGCGTAAAAAGTTTATGCCTTCAATTCTCCCCACGGTTTAGCCTGAAAAGTTGGGCGGATTCGAGCTTTTTGGTATAGAAGGCCCGATCAATCGCGCCATCCCGCGCCACCCCGAATCAACCAACAAAACACAGGGGTTCAGCCGTCAGAGGGCACGCCACCCCGAATATGTACAACGTAACTACGAACGAAAGATCGTTCCAGATTCGTACCAAGAGAAAGCAATTGACTTACCCAACAGAAGAACACGCGCTTTGAGCGCGGTCTTCTTTCTCACGAAAATACAACGTCTTCCGGCAGGAGTCGGTAGGGTTTCAATCCGCTTTGAGCGCGGCCTCTCTTCTCACTTATAGACGAAGGCTGCCTTTCACCAAAAAGATTCATAAGGCGGAGAGTTAATCGGATTAGGCGGCTTGATAGAAACTTTCCAACTCTTCATCGCTCCAGACATGGCCGTCTGACTTATCTACAGAGACACGCACTGCGCCCGGAACAAAGCCTTCCGCTTGGAGTTGCTCAGAACCTGCGCTGAATATCCAGAATCGTTCCGTCTCAGATTGAAGACGAAGGGGCTGAAATTTATAACCTGATAGTCGAGCCGATTGCTGGATGATGCGCGCGACTTCAGCTTCCGCGATGCGCCGTGCCTGATCTTTCGTGATTGCTACGTCAAGCATGCGTTTATTCTACCACAACAGCGAAGCCCCGGCCTGGCTTTTGATAAAACCACGCACGAAGAAAAGCGTCGCGGCGAACTCTGTAAGCTGACCCGCGACCTTCTGGCAGCGGATCACGAATTGAGACCCACTCCTCATCTATTTCGTCCACGATTACGGCGTGCAGGTCGCTTCCACGCTTAACCTTTACGGTAACAATACCCGGGCCGACAGTTACTGCCTTTACTAATTCTTTCAGGCTCAAAGCCTCTCGCACCACGTAACGCACTGGCAGTCCGAATTGCTTGAGCACGGCTGGAAGTTTGTGCAGGTCTGTGCCCGCCCGATCTGTTTGCAGGGCGACGCGCAGGTGCGCCTCCGGGACATCCTTGACCAGATCACGCAGCAGCATCCGGCTGATTCCGGCGACGCAGGAGTCCGGCGTCAGTTGGCCGACCAGTGCCCCCTTCGGCGTATAGCGCGCAAGTGTCTCGGCAGCGAAGATGCCTCCACGTGCGCGCCTTTGATTTCCGGTAGCCCTCTCCGCCATGAGTCAAGGTTACTGTAGGCTGGAGTAGGGCATCTTTCAAGTCTCACTTCGCCTTCTGCGCGGTATCTCTTCTCACCGGATCAATGTTCGTTAAGGAACTCGGCAAAAAAGGTTTCAATCTGCTTTAGACGCGATGTCTTTTCTAACAAACGCAGGACAAATGGGTATTCGCTTCTCGATTGTTTCAATCCGTTCTCATCGCGGCCTCAATAATATTATTTCGCTGCTATGTTATAATCGGCCTAGAGGTCAAATATGGCACAGCGAAAACAGAGCGTCAAGACAAAGAAACCTCATCCGTCAGGGCCGGAGATGATACGCGAAATTTATGGCGGCGAAGTCTATGAATATTATCCTTTAGGTGAATACGTGGTAGCCGCGCGTGGTGTCTCTGGTGGTCGCCCGACTCTGAAATACACGCGCATGGACGCTCGCTGGGTGATCGGTTATTTAAAACTAGGAAGAACTGCTGAAGATTTGGCTGCGGCGCATGCTGTTCCTGTAGAAGCTATCTACGAAGTAGTCAAACTCCAGTCCGCATATGACTACGAGAAAAGCTACATATGATTGTGCTCGACGAGCAACTGAACGACGCTCAGATTGCGCGCGACATTGCCCGTTGGTACAAGGGTGCGGTCATCAACATCCTGCAACTGCGCCCGCACACACGCATCTTTGATGATGCGGTCCCTACAATACTCCGCACCATCAAGCAGCCGACCTTTGTTACCATTAACTACACAGATTTTTGGAAGATCGTACCCGCCTCTGACGACTACTGCATTATCTGTTTCAAATTATCCGCCACCGGAATGTACCTGATTCCTGAACTGCTGCGTCGGGTGCTCAGCCTAGAAGAGTTTCGGACGAAGCGTTTACGGATGGGTGCTGTCGTCTCCGTGAGGGGTGAGTCTCTACAGATGTACCGCGCATCCTGAGTTACAACATTCTGCACTCACTGCCGCGTGATTCGGATTCCTTCTCCGTATCAATCTGCTTTCAACGCAAATTCATCATCTATCCAGATAGATGATTATTTAGAAACAGAATTCAGCATAGTTTCAATCCGCTTTAGGCGCGGCCTTCTTTCTCACTGTCCTTCCAATAACGCCCACGCTTGCTCGTACTTACATTCCCTTTTTGCCGTACCTCCCCTTGCCTGTCCTTCGACCACCGCCATTTTTCCTACTTTTTCTCCTTAAAGTCAATGTTTTCAGTCGGTGCGAACCTAAACGCCTTGTTCTTCCCCTGCTCCGCATTCTATCTCGTCTAACATCAACGACTTCTTCTTAAGCTCGATCTCAGGCGTGTCATTTCGCACCTGGGTTCGCACCAGATTGCTCTCCACTCAAGGATCAAGCCCTAATCATTTACAACGATTAAGCTAACCAAAGATAAAAGCCCGCTCCTTCCTGCCCGGAGACTGTGGCGCGAACCTCAAAGGACAATATCCTGTGCCCAATCTCTACGAAACTCACAGCTTCTTGTGCCGTCTCAACTAGGGCAGAAGCCAGAAGCCAAAATTCAGGAGTCAGAAGAAAAAAGAAACGATTTCATCCTTATCCATTTTGGATTCTGAATTCTGACTCCTGGATTCCGCTTTTCAGCAAGCTTGCTCTCTCATCCCAGCCGCAAGAAATGTCGTATGTATGTATCGAGACTTCGGTCAGAGATTGAATCTGGCTTCGCCAGGAGAAAGACTATGGAAGATTCAAACAACAAACTGTCTGCCAAATCCGCTGCGGTCATTATAACCTGCGCGCTTCTTTTCTGCGTCTCCCTTATCTCCGCAGGGTGCGGCTCGTCGTCGGGCACGCCTCTATCCGATCAGAGCGCACAATCAGTGCTTGTCAAGGCCAGCCAGAACATGTCTACGCCCTGCATTTTCTCCGTCTTCGACGACAAGAGCCGCAGCGTCAAGTCAGCGCGCATCGCTCCCATTCAGGAACAAGATCTGCTGGCCTTAATCAACATCCTGCGCCAGACGGGCGGCGAACTCTCTTTTGGCTTGATCGGCGAGTCAAGAGACCGCCCACTACTGCGCCTGCGTATTCCAGTTCCGCCGCCGTTGCCCGCCAAGCACGAATCTCAGAACGCTTTCGAGCGCGCCGAACTGGATTCAGCATTCCAGGGTCAGGCTGCACTCGACCTCAGAATTGCCTACAAACTAACGGGTGAAACAATTAGCCTGAAAAGTTGGGCGGATTCGAGCTTTTTGGTATATTATCCGCCGTCCGAAGCTACCACGTCTGGAGCAAGGGCTGCTCCCAAGAGGTTCGCGCGCCAGGAGTCAGTCCCCCTTTCAACTAAATCGTAAGGCCCGGCGGCTTTCAAAGTATCTCAGAAACGGCGGAGATCAAACGTTCCTATGGGTATCTATCGCAATTTTATCAATGGCGAGTGGGTCGAGTCCGAATCAACGCGCACCGCCCAGAACATCAATCCAGCCAATACGGATGACGTGCTCGGCACTATCCTTCAGGCGACCCGCGATGAAGCCCGCCGCGCCGTCGAATCGGCGAGCGAAGCCTTCCGAGGGTGGCGCTCGACGCCTGCCCCGGCGCGTGGCCGTATCCTCCAACGCGCCGCGCGCCTGATGGAGGATAACAAGGAGGAGCTGGCCCAGCTTCTGACGCGCGAAGAGGGCAAGACCATCGCCGAATCCCGCGGCGAGCTGCAACGCTCGATCAACGTCGCCGATTTCTGCGCTGGCGAATCGAGGCGCATGAACGGCGAGACGATTCAATCCGAGCTGCCAGCGAATTTCGCCTACACCATTAAGCAGCCGCTCGGGGTCGTGGCCGTCGTCACGCCCTGGAACTTCCCCGTCGCCATTCCTGTCTGGAAGATCGCGCCCGCGCTCGTCGCCGGCAACACAGTCGTTTTCAAGCCCGCCAGTCTCACGCCCGCGACAGCCCTGCGCATCGTGGAGATTTTTGAAGAGGCGGGCATCCCCAAAGGCGTGCTCAACCTGATTATCGGCTCCGGCTCCGAAGCGGGCGACGAGATCATCAACCACCCGGCGGTCAAAGCCGTCTCCTTCACCGGCTCGAATCAGATCGGCATACGCCTTTACGAAGAGGTCTCGCGGCGCGGCGCGAAAGTCCAGTGCGAGATGGGGGGCAAGAATCCCGTCGTCATTCTTGAAGACGCCGACCTGGATTTGGCCGTCGAATCAACGGCGCAGGGCGCGTTCGGGTCCTCCGGGCAGCGCTGCACGGCGACGAGCCGCGCGGTGGTCGTCAACGACGTCGCGGACGAATTCGTCTCGCGCCTCGTCAAACGAGCCGAGGGGATGAGGATCGGCGCCGGTTCAGACCCGGCCACAGAGATGGGGCCGAGCGTTGACGAGAGCCAGTTTAAGACAGTGCTGCAATACATTGACATCGGGCGCGAGGACGGCGCGGAATTAAAGTGCGGCGGACAGCGTGCCGAAGGCGACGGTCTTGAGAAGGGCTATTTCGTCCGCCCGACCGTTTTCGACAAAGTGACGCCTGACATGCGTATTGCGCGCGAAGAGATTTTCGGGCCCGTGCTCTCTATCTTGCGCGTCCGGGATTTCGACGAGGCGATGCAGGTGGCGAATGATTCCGAGTACGGTCTTTCGTCCTCAATCTTTTCAAACGACGCGACGCGCATCTTCCGCTTCGTTGACGAGATTGAGACCGGCATGACGCACATCAATTCGCCGACCACAGGCGGCGAAGCGCACATCCCCTTCGGCGGCATCAAGGCCACTGGTATCGGCGACCGCGAGCAGGGCTCGACCGCGCTCGATTTTTACACAGACCTCAAAGTCGTCTATGTGGATTACACGGGGCGCAAACGTGAAGGCAATTTGTATTAAGGGAACGAGGTTGGGAGTAGCCGGCCAATCTAGATTCAGACTGATAAAAGGAGCATCCAGTTGAAAACCATAATTACGTTGTTTGCAATTTTGATTACGCTTGCCTGCGCAGCGACGGCTGCGGCGCAAGCGAACCAGAGTATCTATACGAACCTCGACGGGCGACAATGTCGCACGCTCGAATCCAGCTCTTCCGGGGCGGGCTACTACCTGGGACGATGCCCTGGTGTCGCCGGTTATAAACTGCTGGTTGAAGAGGGCGACATCCGCCAGAACATCACGGTCGTTACACCGCGCGGGCAGAAGCACTCGCTCGATCTCTGGAGCGTGGTCGGTTCCAGCTTTTCCTTTGTCGGGAAGAAAGCTGAATGGCGCGTCCAAAGGCGTGGCGGCAAGCTCGTGCCTGTAGCATTGATCGTGCGCTATAATCTCAGCAATCCTGAAGATTCGAGCAAGGGCACTTCTTACCTGACGGTCAGCAAGATTACCACCAAAAAGATTTGCGTCACGCATAAGATTTCACCAGGGGCTAACGCCAACGAGGAGGCACGCCAGGCGGCTGACAGCGCAGCGAACCAACCCTGTCTTGAGAGTGGCCAGTAGAGACTTAATTCCAGTGAGGTAATCTTAATCAGTACGGGAGAAGAATTGATGAGCAGCGCCGAGACTAAGACGCAGCAATCCGAAACTATTCTCAAGCACAAAGAATTTCTCTTCCCGGCAGTCGCCACCTACTATCAGGAGCCTCTCGCGCTCGTGCGCGGTGAAGGCATGTATGTCTGGGATAAGGCGGGCTCTACGGCAACGTGATCCGCACGGGATTGATGCTCAACTCCACGAAAGATACTGTGGACGAACTGGTGGAGGCGCTGGACGCTGCGCTCGCGGGCAGCGAGTGACGGCTCGAAGCGATATCAAGCAGGGCTTTGAAAAGCCTGGAGGAGTCTGATGAAGTTGAAATCCTTTAGCACGGTGGCCATTAGAATCATCGGCCTGATGACCATCGTTTATGGAATTCTCGCGATGCTTTATATAGTCATCTCCTTCCTCTTCCTCTTTAAGGACCTCGGGCCGGAAGCAAGCTATGCCGGTCTTGGCTCAATGCTCTTGCTCCAATTTCTTCTTCCGATGCTGATGGTGCTCGTTGGCATCATTCTCATCGCAGCCAGCCGCGCCTTATCAAACTCGATTTGCAGCGGTCTTGAAGAGTGATGGAGTCCCCAGGAGAAAGGCGGAGGAGTGATCCGCCGGATTGATTGTGAGTGAAAACCTACCTACCTAATGGAGAGTATGAAGATGAAACATTTGCTTTTGCTGGCCGTTTTACTTGTGACAGTCTCGGGCCTGGCGGCGCGTCCGCCGCTCAACCCGCTGCCGCAGGAGAAATTCTTACAGGGCACTTGGCGGCTTGAGGGGGCCGACGAGAAGAAAAATGCATGGTATCTCGAATGGACGTTCGACATGGGCACCTTCAAACTGGAAGGATATCCGCCGCTGCATCAGGAAGGCAGCTATCAGATCATTGATGTCACCGGCGACAAAGTAACCCTTGAGCTTTTCGATCAGAAGGGCACTTTCGGGACGGAGAAATCAAAGATCGAGTTGATCCTGGACAAAAAGAAAGACACTTTGATGATCAAGGGCCAGGGACCGTTCAAGCGCAATAGCGAGAAGAGCTAGCCGCGCGCCGGAATGAGCCAGGCCCTGCAAGACAAAGATAAAAGTCTCTCAACTTCGGGCGCGAAGCCCTTTTGAGCAATCAATGATGCGGGTAATCCCGCGACCGAGAGATTGATTGCCTGAAACAAGCTCTCCCAACAATTTAACGATCAAGTCCGGTGCGGAGTTTCGTCCGACCCTGTTAACTCCGACCATTCCGATGAGGTATCTCAATGAGGTTGATATCAATCTGTTCCCATCCGGCGATTACGAAAATGAGAAGCAGACTCCGCCTTTCATTCCGATCTTCGCATCTGCTCACAATCTTTCCCGCAATTATTTTGCTCGCTTCGACCTGGGCCGCGGCCCACATCGCCCTGGCGCAAGCCAACGCGCAACCCCCTTTAATTGATCGGGAGTTATTCTTCGGCGACCCTGAAATCTCCGGCGCCCAGCTCTCGCCCGACGGGAAGTTCATCTCGTTCGTCAAACCCTTGAATGGGACGCTCAACATTTGGGTCAAGCGCACGGATGAACCTTTCGACGCCGCGCGCCCACTTACCAACGACACCAAACGCCCGATCACGGAATATTTCTGGAGCCGCGACGGCAAATACATTCTCTTCGCTCAGGATCAGGCCGGCGATGAGAATTATAATGTTTACGCCGTCAACCCTGTGGACAAGCCTGCAGCGGGCCAGCAAGTGCCTGCGGCGCGAAATCTGACTTCGGCCAAGGACGTGCGGGCCGCGCTCTATTCCGTGCCGCGCAACGAGCCCGACATCATGTACGTCGGGTTGAACGACCGTGACAAAGCCTGGCATGACCTCTACCGCGTGAAAATCTCTACGGGGGAACGGACGCTCATGCGCCAGAACACGGAGCGCATCGCCGCCTGGTACTTCGACAACAAGGGACAGTTGCGCCTCGCCGCGCGAATCTCGGACAAAGGCGACACGGAAATCCTGCGCGTGGACGACAAGGGTTTCAAGCAGATTTACGTCTGCAATGTCTTTGAGACCTGCGGTCCCTTGCGTTTTCACAAAGACAATCAGCGCCTCTTCATGGTGACAAACAAAGGTGACGATCTTAATCTGACGCGCCTCGTCCTCTTTGACCCAAACACTGGCAAAGAAGAGCCGGTTGAATCCGACCCGCTCAATCGCGTGGATTTCGGCGACGCGTCGTTCTCGGATATGACGGACGAACTTATCGCCACGACCTATGAGGACGAGCGCACGCGCATCTACTGGAAAGACAAGGCGTATGAGGCCGATTACAAGCTTCTTAAAAGCAAACTGCCCGGCAAGGAGATAACCACAGCTTCCTCGACCGCTGATGAGCGCCTCTGGCTGGTCACCGCCAACAGCGACAGGGAGCCGGGCGAAAGCTATCTTTTTGATCGCAATACCAAGAAGCTGACATTCCAGTACCGCGTTTTTGAGAAGCTGCCGCGCGAACATCTGGCAGAGATGAAGGCCATCACCTACAAATCTTCTGACGGCCTTGAGATTCCGGCCTTTCTGACTTTGCCGAAGGGCGTTGCGGCTAAAAACCTTCCGCTCATAGTCTTTCCGCACGGCGGCCCGTGGGGGCGCGACTCCTGGGGCTATGACACCTTCGGGCAGTTCTGGGCTAATCGCGGCTACGCTGTCCTGCAACCTAACTTCCGCGCTTCGACCGGCTACGGCAAGAAATTCCTGAACTCCGGGAATAACGAGTGGGGGCAGAAGATGCAGGACGACCTGACGTGGGGCGTCAAGCATCTCGTCTCCGAGGGCATCGCGGACCCGAAGCGCATCGGCATCATGGGCGGTTCATACGGCGGCTACGCGACGCTGGCCGGCCTCGCCTTCACGCCGGACGTTTATGCGGCGGGCGTCTCCTATGTCGGACCGTCCAACCTCATCACCCTGCTCAAATCCATTCCGCCCTACTGGGAGGCCGGGCGCATCATCTTCCACACGCGCATGGGTAATCCGAACACGCCGGAAGGCAAAGCTCAGCTTGAGCGACAATCGCCGCTCAACTCCGCCACGAAGATCAAATCCCCGCTCTTCGTCATCCAGGGGGCCAACGACCCGCGCGTCAATAAAGCGGAATCGGACCAGATAGTCATAGCCCTGCGCGAACGCGGCTTCCCTGTCGAATACATGGTCGCGCCGGACGAAGGCCACGGCTTCGCGCGCTCGATTAATAACCTGGCGATGATCGCCGCCTCCGAGAAGTTTTTCGCCAAACACCTGGGCGGGCGCTTCCAGGAGAGCACGACGCCGGAGATCGCCGGGCGACTGAAAGAGATCATGGTTGACGTGAAGACCGTGGAGCTGGCGAAGAAGATTGACGCCGCATCGGTCGGCACGCCAAAGCCTGCTGCGGATTTGCGCGCGGGCGTCTCCAAATACAAGGCTCAGATCGAACTCGGCGGGCAGAGCATCCCGCTGACCGTGACGACTGTTATCAAAGAAGAGAACGGCGCGTGGGTCGCCACGGAAACGGTTGAGACGCCGCAGGGAACGATCACTGAGGTCTCGACCATAGAGAAAGGCACGCTCGTACTCCGTAAACGCTCGATTCAGCAGGGCCCGATGACTGTTGAGATGGAATTCAAGGACAACAAGGCCACGGGCACTATGAGCATGGCCGGGAAGGCGACCCCCGTCAATGTTGACACGGGCGGCGCGCTCTTCGGCGACGGCGCGGGCGCATACGAAGTCCTGGGTGCGCTCCCGCTCGCCCCGGGCTACACGGCCACCTTCCGCAACTTCGACGTTGAGAAGCAGCAGGTCGAGATGAAGCAGATGAAGGTCGTAGGCCTTGAGAGTATCACCGTCCCGGCGGGAACATTCGAAGCCTACAAGATCGAAGTGGCGGACGCCGAAGGAGGAGGCGGCAAGACGACCGTCTGGGTGGCGAAAGACACACGCCAAGTCTTGAAGCTGAGCGCGGTTCTGACGCAACTTAACGGCGCCGTGCTCACGGCAGAGCTGACGCAGTAAAATTAACTCGAACCAGGAGGCTTACACCATCACGATGGTGTAAGCCTCATTTCCTCTTTTCAAGGGAGTTTTTCAAGATGGGAGTTCTGACAATCGAGGGAATTGTGGATAATGGTCAGATTAAGCTGAACTCTGACGTTCGCTTACCTGAACACATTAAAGTTTACGTTATCGTGCCGGACATGAAGATAGAACAAACCGTTCGCCTCTTCAGTCCTCGCTTGAAAAATCCTGTGCAGGCAGACGATTTCAAGATGGAGATCGTTAAGGAGTCTTCGGATGCCAGCCTATGACTCCGTCCTATTTGCTCCGCCTGCCCCGCTCGCGCATGTGAGCTTGCGCAATCCAGAAAGCGGTGCGGTGCAAACTGATGTGCCAATGTTGCTGGACACAGGCGCTGATGTAACGGTTCTCCCGCAGGTCACTGTAGTAAAGTTAGGCATTGAGGCATCAAGCGAAAATCGTTACGAGTTGATTGGCTTTGAAGGTCATACTAGCTTAGCCTCTGTTGTGAATCTCGAAATGATCTTTCTTGGCCTGACTTTTCGCGGCCAATTTTTACTTACCGAACAAGAATGGGGCGTCATCGGGCGCAATGTTTTGAACGCCGTATCTTTGTTACTGGACGGGCCACATCTAACTTGGGATTTGAAGGCGGACTCTCCAGCAACTTGATTTGGACAAGCATGATGCTAAACCCGGAGAAGGATACTGAGAACATGCTGATGTCACGACTGTGGGGATGAAGGTGGCAAACGTAACTATGATAAAGCTATATATCCTTCAACGCTTTCATCAAAGCAATCTCACAACAAATGGAGCCCTAAATGAAAACGCTAATCCGTAATGGCCGCATCGTTACCGCTGTTGACGACTACAAAGCCGACGTGCTGATTGACGGCGAGACAGTCTCGATGATCGGCGCGAAGCTCGACATGGAGGCGGACCGCGTGATTGATGCCACGGGGAAACTGGTGATCCCAGGCGGCATTGACCCGCACACGCACATGGAGCTGCCCTTCGGCGGCACGCAAGCCTCTGACGATTTCCGCACGGGCACAATCGCAGCCGCGCACGGCGGGACGACAACCATCATTGATTTCGCGGTCCAGTACAAGGGGCAATCCCTGATCGAGGCCGTGGACAACTGGCACAAGAAGGCCGAAGGCAAGACGGCGATTGATTACGGCTTTCATCTCATCACGACCGAGCTCGAAGACAATCAGATTGAAGAGATGCATACGGTCATGGACGAAGGCATCACGAGCTTCAAGCTCTTCATGGCCTATCCGGGCGTCTTTCTGGTTGACGACGCGACCATCTTTCGCGCAATGACGGCGGCGGGCGAGCGCGGCGGGCTGATCTGCATGCACGCGGAGAACGGCGTGGTCATCAACGAGATCATCAAACGCGCGCTCGCGCAAGGGCGGACCGCGCCGAAGTATCATGCGCTGACACGTCCCACACGCGCCGAAGCAGAAGGCGTCCACCGCGCGATTGCGATTGCAGAGATGGCCGAAACTCCCGTCTATATCGTTCACCTCTCCTGCGCCGACGCGCTTGATCAGGTGCGCGAGGCGCGCGACCGCGGGCTGCCAGCCTTTGCCGAGACCTGCCCTCAATACCTGTTTCTCTCTTACGACAACTACGAAGAGCCAGGGTTCGAGGGAGCGAAATATGTGATGACGCCGCCGCTTCGCGAGAAGTGGAATCAGGCGGAGCTGTGGAAGGGCCTGAAGATGGACGACCTGCAAGTCATCTCCACGGACCACTGCCCGTTCTGCATGAAAGAGCAGAAGGAGCTGGGGCGCGACGATTTCTCGAAGATTCCGAACGGCGCGCCGGGCGTCGAGCATCGCGTGCCTTTGATCTACAATGGCGTCGTCGAAAACCGCATCAGCCTCAATCGCTTCGTCGAGCTAACCTCGACCGCCGCCGCCAAGATGTTCGGCCTCTTCCCGAAGAAAGGGACCATCGCCGTCGGCTCGGACGCGGACATCGTCATCTTCGACGCGGAAAAAGAGCAGACGCTCAGCGTCGAGACGCACCACATGAACGTTGACTATTCGGCCTACGAGGGCAAGACGATTCGCGGCGTGGTCGAGACGGTGCTTTCGCGCGGGCAGGTTGTGATTGAAAACGGCGAATACAAAGGGAAAGCGGGCGACGGGCAGTTCTTGAAACGCGGCACGTGCGTCAATTTGTGATCTTCCATCTGCGGTCTGAAGGAGAGTGCTCTCGTGAAGAAACTTCTCTTGCTTTCGCTCTTTTGCCTCGTCCCATACCAGTTCGCCGACGCTAAAATCTGGTCAGCGCGCACGGCTTCAAACAAGGTCCCGCAGAAAGCCAGGAGACTGACGGGAACGTATCGCAACCGGCGCGGCGAATTTAAAATCCAGGCGCTCGGCGTCAACCGCCTGCACGTGCAGTTCAACGGCACTTACGAATACAGAGTCAACCGCGAGTTGATGGCCAACACAGGCACGGCTGACGGCATGGTAACGCTCAATGGCAACACAGCCACGTTCGTCCCGCCGGACACACAGGGGTGCAGCATCAGCCTGACCTTCACCGGGCAGAAGCTGATCGCCAGGCAGACCGGGGCGGACGCGGATTGCGGCTTCGGTCAAAACGTTACGGCTGACGGAACATACATCAAGCGCAGCAGCCGACCCCCCAAATTCGAAGAGCGTTAAGGCGTGTGAGGAGTTTCTAATGGCATCGAACCACGATCCGGAAGTGATTCAGCACGAGGACGGTCGCGTGGAGTTGCGCGACCACAGGACTATTAGCTCCAGCCCGCTCTACAACTCGGACCTGGCACCAGTGCCCATGGAGAAGCGCAACTGGACGACCTACAACTTCGCCGCGCTCTGGATCAGCATGGCGCACTGCATCCCGACCTACATGCTCGCGTCGGGCTTAATCAGCGCCGGGATGAACTGGTGGCAGGCGCTTCTGACCATCCTGCTCGGCAACACCATCGTGCTGGTCCCGATTCTTCTCAACTCTCACCCGGGCACGAAATACGGCATCCCCTTCCCTGTCTTCGCGCGGGCCAGCTACGGAACCTACGGCTCGAATCTTCCGGCGCTGATGCGTGCGCTCGTGGCCTGCGGCTGGTTCGGCATCAACGCCTGGATCGGCGGCGAAGCGCTGCACACCTTTTTCGTCGCGCTGATTCCGGGCTGGGATACGCTTCTGGGCGGCCCCGTCGGCGGCTACACTGTGACGCGCTGGATCTCTTTCCTGCTCTTCTGGGGACTGAACATCTACATCATCTATCGCGGGATGGACCTGCTGCGGAAAGTCGAGAACTGGGCCGCGCCCTTCGTGCTCGTGATGACGGCTCTTCTGCTCTGGTGGACGCTTTACGAAGCCGGCGGCGTGGGCACTTTGTTGACCGCGCCCGGAAAATTCAACACCATGTCGGAGTTTTTGCCCGTCTTTATCCCCAGCCTGACGGCGATGGTGGGTTTCTGGGCGACGCTTTCGCTCAACATGCCCGACTTTACGCGCTTCGGGCGCAGCCAGCGCGAACAGGCCATAGGCCAGGTGGTCGCGCTGCCTTCGACCATGACCGTCTTCGCCGCGATGAGCGTCATGATCACCTCGGCCGCGATAGTCATCTACCCGCGGATGGCGGCCGGAGACCTGTGGGACCCGATGAAGCTCGTGGGGCAGTTCAGCCAACTGTGGGTCATCGCCGTTTCCATGTTTACGGTCGTCGTGGCGACGCTCGCGGTCAACATCGCCGCCAACGTCGTCTCGCCCGCCAACGACTTCGCCAACGCCTTCCCGAAACATATCTCTTTCAGGACCGGCGGCCTGATCACGGGCATTATCGGAATCCTGATGCAGCCCTGGCACCTGCTGGCGGACCAGGAAAAATATATTAACGGTTGGCTGGTCGGTTATTCCGGTGGGATGAGCGCGATTGCTGGCGTGCTGATTATTGATTACTGGGTGATCCGCAAGAAACGGCTCGTGCTCGGCGATCTGTACCGCAAGCAGGGGGTCTATACTTACGCGAGCGGCTGGAACTGGCGGGCGGTCGCGGCCACGCTCATCGGCTGCTTTGTCGCCTGGATCGGATTCTTTGTACCATCGCTGAAGTTACTCTATGATTTAGCCTGGTTCACAGGCTTTGCGGCTTCGGCTATCTCTTATTTAGTTCTGATGCGATTGTCGCCGCCGCAAACAGTCGCCGCCCCGGCGGAGGCGCAGGCTTAACCGATTGCGGATTTCGGAATGCGGAATGAAAGAACAGAAGGCAGAAGGCACAAGGCAGAAGGCAGCAAAGGCAAAACGCTTCTGTCTTTTACTGCCTACTGCTTTCTGCTTTCTGCCTTCTGCTTTTCTCAATCTGCATTCCGCAATCTAACATATTTCCATAAAGGAAGAATCCCATGGCACGTACAGTTAAATGCGGTCTGATTCAGGCCGCCAATGCTGCCCCAACAGACGCCCCGATTGAAGAGATCAGGCGCGCCAATGTTGATAAGCACGTTAAGATGATCGAAGACGCCGCCCGTCAGGGCGTGCAGATTATCTGCATGCAGGAAGTCTTCACCATGCCCTACTTCTGCGCAGAGCAGCAGACGCGCTGGTACGAAGCGGTCGAGAAAATCCCCGATGGTCCGACTGTGAAATTGATGCAGGAGGTCGCGAAGCAGCACGGCATGGTCATCGTCGTGCCAATTTATGAGGAAGACATCGCGGGCATCTATTACAACACCGCCGCCGTGATTGACGCCGACGGGAAATACCTGGGCAAGTATCGCAAGAATCACATCCCGCACGTCGCGCCCGGCTTCTGGGAAAAGTTCTATTTCAAGCCGGGCAATCTGGGCTATCCGACTTTCGACACGGCTTACAATGTGCGCATCGGCGTCTATATCTGCTACGACCGCCACTTCCCGGAAGGCGCGCGCATTCTTGGACTCAACGGCGCGGAGATCGTCTTCAACCCGTCGGCGACCGTCGCCGGGCTCTCCGAGTATCTCTGGAAGCTTGAGCAGCCGGCGCACGCCGTCGCCAACGGCTACTACGTCGGCGCGATCAACCGCGTCGGCCACGAGCAGCCCTGGGACATCGGCGAGTTCTACGGCCAGAGTTATTTCGTCAACCCGCGCGGGCAGTTCATCGCCGAGGCCCCGCGCGATGAGGACGCGCTCGTCGTCGCAGACCTGGACCTGGATATGATTCGTCAGGTCCGCAACACCTGGCAGTTCTTCCGCGACCGCAGGCCCGAAAGTTACGAGCCGCTGGTCACAGGGTAAATCAACGAATTACGGATTTCGGATTGCGGAATGCGGATTGAAAAAAGCGGCGCTAGGTTTTTCTAAATCCGCAATCCGCAATCCGAAATCCGCAATAGGAAGGTACGTTATGAATCTCTCAATCACCGTCAACGGCATCAAATTCCCCAACCCTTTCCTGCTCGGCTCCGGTCCGCCGGGAACGAACGCGCGTGTCATCGCCAAATCTTTCGACGCCGGATGGGGCGGCGTGGTCGCCAAGACCGTCAGCCTCGAAAGCGCGAAAGTAGTCAACGTCGTTCCACGCTACGGTCGCCTGCGCTCGCGCGAGACCAACGAGATCATCGGCTTCGAGAATATCGAGCTGATCTCTGACCGTCCGATTGACGTCTGGCTTCAGGAATTCCGCGAGATCAAGAAGGAGTACCCCGAGCATATCCTCGTGGCCTCGATCATGGAGGAGTACGAGAAGTCTCGCTGGCAGGAGTTGACGCGCATGGTGCAGGAGACTGGGGTTGACGCTTTCGAGCTAAACTTCTCATGCCCGCACGGGATGACCGAGCGGCGTATGGGCTCCGAGATGGGCGAGCACCCGGATTTGACGGAAGAGGTCACGAGCTGGGTGACAGAAGTCTCGAAAATTCCCGTCTGGGCGAAGATGACGCCCAACATCACGAACATACGGGAGCCCGCGGAGGCTGCCGTGCGCGGCGGCGCGAACGGGATCTCTGCCATCAACACCATCCTGTCCGTCATCGGCGTTGACCTGAATACCCTGCGCCCCATGCCGACCGTCGAAGGCTACACGGTGCCGGGCGGATACTCCTGCCAGGCCGTGCGCCCGATTGCGCTCCGCATGGTGAGCCAGCTGGCTCGCGCTCTTCCGGAAGGAGTTTCCATCAGCGGCATCGGCGGCATAGAGAACTCGCACGACGCGCTGGAATTCATGCTCCTGGGGGCCTCGACCGTTCAACTCTGCACGGGCGTCATGCTGCACGGCATCAAGATCATAGACGAGTTGCAGGAAGGCCTGGCGAAGTTCATGACCGACAAAGGATTCGAGAACGTTCAGGAGGTAGTTGGCAAGAGCATACCCTTTTTCTCGACTCACATGGACCTGGTGGAGCGCATGCGCCAGGCCAAGCGCCACAGGGCAGGCGAATCCAGTCGTGATAACGACTGGGCTGAAAAGAGCATTACGGAGAAGACGGCGGAGCTTACTTCTAACTGAGCAATCGCCGTTCGGACAGAAAACAGCAGGAGACTCGATGATGAACAACTGGGCGCGTCTAGGAATTTCCGCCCTCGCCAGCCTGGTCCTAACGGTGCCTGCGTACCTGGCTGTCGTTCAGGTGCTTCCCCTGGACTTCCTGCTCTTCTTTTTAGCGCCCGGCTACTGGCTCGGCAAAGCCATGCCAGCTTCTCTTGTTGATGCCGAAGGCGGCCCGCTCTTCATTGTTCTGGCATCGGCCGTGCTCTGGACGCTCATAATTTTTGGCGTCTGGTTGTTGATTGTCAGGCTGAAGAGTCGTAATTGATGTGAATCGAATATCAGCAGCCAGGAGAAGCGAGCCTGACGAACGATCCACGAAGCCACACGAAGCGACACGAAAAAGAGGGACTTCTTCGTGTGGCTTCGTGGATCATTTCATTCTTCGTAATTGATGAATTACGAAGTGGAACTCACCTTATAGATGATTGCAATAGCATGCAAACTACGGGTCAGTACCGCCTGCGGTAGCGGGCGGGTCAGACTAAACGATGAACGATGAACGCTGAACGCTGAACCGAACGGCAGTCTTTTCATTCCGCGTTCAGCGTTCCGACTTCCGCGTTTCAGACGCCCGCCCGCTACCGCAGGCGGTACTGACAGGAGTGCTCTGCTACGGGCTACATCCAGTCGCAAGTCGCTATAATTAGAGCCGAATCATCTCCTCTTCAATCTATCGAGTTCGGACATTAGCCGTGGCACTTCCGCCGGAATCTCGCGTGCCAGATATCCTAAGCGCCCCATGCGCTGTGCCAGCGCGTCGCCCGCACGCCCGTGCAGATGAACGCCCCACACTGCTGCTTGCAGAGGCGGCGCGCCTCGCGCCGCGAGTCCCGCGATGATGCCGGAAAGTGTATCGCCGGAGCCGGAGATGGCCAGGCCGACGTTACCAGCCCGATTGCAATAGACCTCCAGCACGTCAGCTCCGACGATGAAAGTTTCCGCCCCTTTGAGCGCGACGACCGCACCTAAATTTTCTGCCGCTCGAAGGGCTGTCGTCTGGGGGTCTTTTTCTATCTCGCCTTTAGTGACGCCGAGGATATTCGCCATCTCCGCCGCATTCGGCGTCAAAACAGCTTGGCACTTGAGATCGCGCAGGCACTTCGGCGCTCTCTTAAAACACCCCAGCGCCGCCGCATCTAAAATCAACGTCGCGCCCTCGATTCTCTGCAACAGCTTTCCGACCAGCCGCGCGACCGCACCCTCGTCAATCATTCCCGGTCCGATCAGGACGGATTGAACATCTTTCGCGCGCTCGGCGATTGCTTTCGCGGCTGAAACAGAGATTGCCCCGGTTCTCGTTTCCGGTAGTCCGAAGATGCGCGCCTCTGGCACTGCTGCGGCGACCGTCTGACTGATGCTCCGGCACGTCCCGATCTGAATCTTTCCGGCCCCCGCACGAAGCGCTGCATTCGCCGCAAGGATGACCGCGCCCGGCATCTCGCCCGCCCCGCCGACAACCAGTACGCGCCCGCGCTCCTCCTTATCCCCCTCAACATCAGGCTGAGGCAAAGGCCAGCGCCGCAAGAGCGCGGGAGTGATCATTAGGGGCCAGGGGTCGGGGGTCGGGGGTCGGTTTCTATCTTTCCGGCCCCCGGCCCCTGTCTCCTGGCCCCTGCTTTTATTTCGGGGCGACCGGGACATCTGGTTTCGTTGTGATAGGCTCGCCGGCTTCTTCGAGCGGGGCGACGAAGTTATAGAGATTAAGCGCGAGTTTGCCCCGCCTTCCAATGCCTGGATCGAACTGATAAGAAGTGATGGCGCAATTAGCGATCTCTTTGGCCTTGTCAATGGAGAGGATTTGTTCCTCACTCATCCGCTCTAAAAGATAGCGGAAGCAGTTGACGACAACCTGGTGCGAAACGATCAACACGCGCTCGCGGCGATAATCACGCGTGAGGGTGTCAATCACGCTGCGAAGCCGCAGGATAACGTCACACCAACTCTCGCCGCCCGGAGGTCTGAAGTAGAATTTGCCCAGGGCGGTGCGCGCTTCCGACTGTTCGGGATATTTCTGCTCGATGCCGACGCGCGTTAAGCGATCAAAGATGCCGAACTCCTTTTCGCGTAAGCGCTCGTCCGTTACGAAACTGACCTCTTCATCATCCATCCCGGCAGTCATGAGCGCGAGCTGCGCCGTCGTGCGCGCCCGCAGATACGGCGACGAAAGGACGACCGTGGGGCGCGCTTCCGACGAGAGCTTTCCCAGCCAATGGCCCAGGGCCGCGGCCTGACGCTCGCCGAGTTGTGAGAGCGGAACGTCAACATCGCGTTGCGCAATATCAATCATGGGCAATCCGGCAGCCTCGGCCGCGTCGCGCGCGACGTTTCCGGCGCTCTGGCCGTGTCGTACGATCCACAAAGTGTCGGGCCATTTTTGTTCTTCAGACATTTCCTCCTGCTGTCCCTTTCCAATCCAGGTCACAGATCAAAATTTCCGACGACCGGCGTGTGGTCCGACGGCCGCTCCCAGGTGCGCGGCTCCTTGTCTATCCAGGACTCCGTCGAGCGCGCCGCCAGTGGCTCTGACACCCAGATGTGGTCAATCCTCAGCCCTGCGTTTCGCGGGAAGGCGAACTGACGGTAATCCCACCAGGAGTAATGCCCGCCTTCTTCCGTGTGCAGACGAAAAGCGTCCGTGAACCCCCACCCCCTGATTTTTTCCAGGGCTGCGCGCTCCCGACGGCTGAAAAGGACGTGCCCCTCCCACTGCGCCGGGTCGTGGACGTCGCGTTCTTCCGGCGCGACGTTGAAATCCCCGCAGAGTAGAACCATTTCGCTCGGTTTGTACTCCTCGTCGAAGAAACGGCGCAGGCGCTGCATCCATTCAAGCTTGAAACGATATTTATCTGAACCTACGAACTGCCCGTTCGGGACGTACACGTTGACGACGCGAACCCCTTCGACCGTCGCGGCAATGAGGCGCGCCTGCGCCCCCTCCTCGTCGTCCGGGAAGCCTCTCTGAATATCCAGGCATTCGGAACGCGCCAGGATCGCCACACCGTTATACGTTCTCTGCCCGAAAGCCGCAGACTTGTAACCGAGCCTGGCAAACTCTTCGGCGGGAAACTTCTCATCCGTGCATTTCAGTTCCTGCAAGCAGAGCACGTCCGGGCGCGCCGCTTCAAGCCAGCGCGAAACCACAGGTAGTCGTGCAGTAATGGAATTAACGTTCCAGGTGGCTAGTTTCATAAAAGAGTCTGGAGTCTGGAGTCTCGAAGTCTGGAGTCCGCCGGGCCAAAGATTTTTGTCTTTGACTCCAGACTCCAGACTCCGAGACTCCAGACTTAAAGTGCTGCGATTAGTCCCGCAAGCAGCGCCCCGCGACGCGCGATGTCGCTGGCTATGATGTGTTCGTGGATGGCGTGAGCGCCGTCGCCGTCTATCCCGAGCCCGTCGAGCACTGGCACGCCCAGGGCCGCCGCAAAGTTTCCGTCAGATGCTCCGCCGACGCTCGCCTCACCCAACTCGAAATCGAGCCGGGCGGCGACCGCGCGGGCCAGTTGGAAAAGCGCAGCGACTTTTTCAGTGCGTTCGAGCGGGGGGCGATTGATTCCCCCTTGAACGATTACTTTGACCCGCTCGTCAAAGGGTTGAGCCGTCAGTATTCCCTTTTCGAGCCTTTCGGCGTCTTCAGCCGTACCGAAGCGCAGATCAATTTCAGCAGAGGCTTCCGCCGGAACGACGTTCGAGCGCGTGCCCCCTTGGACGACGCCGACGTTGACCGTAACGCCCTGCTCCGGATCATTCAGAGCGTGAAGGCGCTCGATCTGTCTCGCTATTTCAAGGATCGCGCTGGCCCCCTTCTCCGGCTCAAGGCCGGCGTGCGCCGCGAGCCCGCGCACCTCCATCCTGAACATCCCTGTCCCCTTGCGCGCCGTCTTCACACGGCCCCCGGTGGCGGGCGGCTCAAGCACGAGAACGCTGTGCGCGCGGCGCGCCTCTTCCTCGACCAGAGCACGCCCCGTCATGCTTCCCACCTCTTCATCACAAGTCAGAAGCAGCGTGACCGGGTGGCGCGGCGCGATGTTGAGATGCGCACAGGCGTCTAAGACCTCCAACGCCAGCGCGCAGTTGGCTTTCATATCGAAGATGCCGGGTGCGTAGATGCGTCCGTCCTCCTGCTCGCGCCACGGACGCTCGCGCAAAGAGCCGCGCGGGTGGACCGTGTCCGTGTGGCCTATGAGGAGGATCGAGCCAGAATCTACATTCGCATCCGTAAAGGCGCGCAGGCGCAGATGCTCGCCATAATCCGGACTTTCAATGCGCTCGACGGAGGTGACGCAACCCGTTTGCTGCGCCCTTTCCGCCAGTATTTGGACGACTGCGCGGCTTCCCTCCAGATCGCCCGAAGGAGACTCTGCCTCTACAAGAGAGCGCGTCAACGCGAGCATCTCGTCGAGCCGCCCATTGAGAAGATCGAAAGCGGCAGTCACATGGTTTCCGGACAGCTTATTCTCCATGTTTTGAATTCGCCTGGCTGATAGTTTCTTTCCTGACGGTCAACGAATCAATTCGCCCTTCCTTGATCTCAAATCCGATCCCCGGCGCATCGGGCGCGACGATTGTGCCACGCGGCGTGACCGTGACTGGCGGATCAATTACGTCCTCTTCCCAGTAGCGTGAGCTGGCAGAGACATCGCCGGGCAGGGTGAAGCCCGCGAGCGTCGCCATCGCAATGTTGTGGGCGCGCCCGATTCCGGATTCGAGCATCCCGCCGCACCAGACCGGAACATTTCTTTCACGACAGATGCACTCCACCTGCCGGGCCTCCGCGTGTCCGCCGACGCGCCCCAGCTTGACGTTGATGATACGGCAAGCCTTAAGGTCAAGGGCGTGGTCGGCGTCCGCTGGCGTGCGGACCGATTCGTCCAGACAGATAGGAGTTCGCAGCTCGCGTTGCAGTTCCGCGTGATCCAGCATGTCATCGTAGGCGAGCGGCTGCTCGATCATCATCAGGTTGAACTCGTCCATCGCGCGAAAGAGGGGCGCGTCCCGTAACTGGTAAGCGGAGTTCGCGTCGCCCATCAACTGAATGTCCGGGAAACGCGCTCGCACCTTCTCCAGAATGTTCACATCCCAGCCGGGCTTGATCTTGATCTTGATGCGCTGGTATCCGGCTGCAAGCTCTCGCTCGATCTTTTCCAACAGAGCTTCGGGCGTGTCCTGAATGCCTATGGAAACGCCGCATGGAATCTCTCTTTGCGCGCCGCCCAGATGTTTCCAGAGGGGGACGCCAGCGCGCTTGGCTTCCAAATCCCAGCATGCCGTCTCAAGCGCGGCCTTCGCCATGCGGTTGCCGCGCACGGCTTTCATCAACGAGAAGATGTGGGCGGCGCTCTCGACCTCGCGGCCCAGGACCATCGGCGCAAGATACGTCTTCAAAGTGCTCCAGGCGCTCTCGGTCCACTCCTCGCAATAGAAAGGACCTTCGCCGACAGTACACTCGCCCCAGCCTTCCGCGCCATCCTGGTCACGGACGCGCACGAGCACGATGCGCCGCTCGGTCGTGCGTCCAAAGCTGGTCTCGAAGAAATGGACTAGAGGCAGACGAATTTCACGTAATTCGATTGAACCAATGAACATTTACAGGGAAAGCTCCTCGGCTGCAATTATGCCCGGCTTGAGTTAGTTTGTCAGCTTCGCTTCGGCGACCCTGACACAAAAGACTGCGCCATAATTGGCTTGACCTAAGCCTCAAATGCTGATAAAAGCTTTCCCTCATTTCCTACCGGCTTATCTTCTGGTTGCCCCCAGATCAAAGTGCGGAATTTTGAGAAAAAATTTGAGAGGATTGATTTATGCCCACTAACGCCCCCCGGTTCGCTCTGCGGACTCGTTTGCTCATCGCCATTGCAACAACACTATTTGCAGTTTCAATATTCTTCCACTACATCTACCCCGGAACCCAGGTCAAGGCTGCCATTTCATTTACCCCCGGCAACCTGGTCGTCTACCGGGTTGGCACTGGCAGCGGTGCCCTCAGCAGCAACGCGACCGCAGTCTTTCTTGACGAATACACACCCAGCGGAGTCCTGGTTCAGTCAATCCCGCTTCCGACGACAGTAATCGGCTCCCAGAAGAGGCTGACCGCAAGCGGCGCGGCGACGTCTGAGGGGTTCCTCACGCGGTCCACCGACGGACAGTATCTGGTCTTGACAGGATATGACGCCAACACTGGCACGGTGGGCGTTGCGACTTCAAACTCTTCAACCGTCAACCGAACCATCGCGCGCGTGGACTCGTCCGGGAATGTTGATACGAGCACGGCGCTGACCGACGCTATCAGCGGGGGAAATCCGCGCGGCACGGCGAGCACGAACGGCACTGACCTGTGGATTTCCGGCACCAGCTCGGGCGGTGGGATACGTTATGCGACATTCGGCGCGACGACTTCGACCGCGATTAACACTGCGGGCCCCACGAATCTGCGCACCGTCTATATTTCCAACGGTCAGCTCTACATCTCGTCCGCCTCCGGAACGACGCGCGTGGCGACCGTGGGTACTGGAACACCTACGACAGGCGGTCAATCAATCACGAATCTGCCCGGCATCACATCGGCCAACGTGACTGGTCCCTACGCCTTCTTCTTCGCCGACCTGAACGCGGGCGTCGCGGGCGACGACACGCTTTACATCGCGGACGAGGGGGCGAATCAGATTAAAAAGTTCTCTTTAGTCGGAGGCACTTGGACGGCCAACGGCGCGGTCAGTTCCACGTTGGCACGCGGGATTACAGGGACAGTGAACGGCAGCAGCGTGACCCTTTATGTCTCCAGCAACGGGACGACGCTGAGCACCATAACTGACGCGAGCGGCTACAACGCGAACATCACTGGGTCGCTGACGACCATAGCCACCGCGCCGGCGAACACTGCGTTCCGTGGCGTGGCCCTGGCCCCGAGTTTCACCCCGCCGCCCCAACCCACTCTGTCCGTCAACAACGTCACAAAGGCCGAAGGCGACTCCGGCACGACGATCTTCAATTTCACGATCAGCCTCTCATCCCCTTCCGCCGTGCCCGTAACATTCAACGTGGCGACGCAGGACGGCACCGCGTTTGACGGCGTTGGCGAGGCCGAGGCCGACTATGTTGCCAACAGCGTCATCGGCGCCACAATAACCTCGCCGAACACAAGCTACACATTCAGCGTCACGGTCAACGGCGACCTCACTTCCGAAGGGAACGAGACTTTCTTCGTTAATGTGACAAGCATCACAGGCACGACCAACACGACAGCGCAGGGCACCGGCACTATCAATAACGACGATGTCACGCTTATCCCGATCAACCAGATTCAGGGCAGCGGCGCGGCCTCTCCTTATGTCAGCCAAACCGTCTCGACCAGTGGCATCGTCACGGCCCGCAAGAATAACGGATTTTTCCTACAGACGGCGGACGGGGCCGACGACGGTAACGCCAACACCTCCGAGGGGATTTTCGTCTTCACTTCGGGCTCGCCCTCAGTCACGGTGGGCGATCTGGTAAGGGTGACAGGGACCGTCGTGGAGTTCTTTAACCTAACGGAGATTGGCGGCTCACCTACGATCACCATCCATTCGAGCGGGAATACGCTGCCCGCCCCTGTTACTCTGACGACGACTATCCTGAATCCTGCGGGCACGCCCGACCAGCTTGAGAGGTTCGAGGGCATGCGTATGCACGCAGACTCTCTGGTCTCCGTCGCCCCGACGAACACTTTCGGCGAGACGTTCACAGTGCTCGATGGTGTGGCGCGTCCCTTCCGCGAGCCGGGCATCGAAATCTCGCAGCCCGTCCCGCCAGACCCGACCTCAGGCACACCCGACTGCTGCA
The DNA here is from genome assembly GCA_036392495.1 of Pyrinomonadaceae bacterium. Lineage (GTDB taxonomy): Bacteria > Acidobacteriota > Blastocatellia > Pyrinomonadales > Pyrinomonadaceae > QHXM01. The sequence continues at coordinate 80,084 of DASVXV010000039.1, forward strand.
TCCCGCGCTTTGACGAGAATCCGGAGCGCATCATGATTGACAGCGACGGCCTGGCCGGTTCCTCCGTCATCTCTGTGACCTCGAATGTGACATTCTCGAACGTCACAGGTCCGCTCGATTTCACGTTCGACGATTACAAAATACTCCCCGAAACGGCGCCGTCCACTACGGCCAACATGAGCGCCGTGCCTGTGCCAGTACCGGCGGCGGACGAGTTCACCGTCGCGGGCTACAACATCGAGAACTTCGCTAACAACGCGACGCAGCGGCAGAAGGTCTCGCGCGCCATCCGCAACGTCCTGCACTACCCGGATGTCATCGGCCACGTCGAGATACTCAACCTGGCGGCCCTTGAGGCGCTCGCAGACCAGGTAAATGACGATGCCGTGGCCGCGGGCGATCCAGACCCGGCTTACGAGGCGCGTCTCATCCCTGCTCCGTCCGGGGGCACGCAGCATGTCGGCTTCCTAGTCAAGACCTCGCGCGTCCAGATTAATTCGGTCACGCAGGAGCGCGCCACGGAGACCTACACGAACCCGAACAATAATCAGCAGGAGACGCTGCACGACCGGCCGCCGCTCGTCCTGCGCGCGACCGTGGACCCGTCTGGCATCAACCCGCGTCAGGTCATCGTCGTCGTCAACCACCTCCGCTCGTTCATTGACATCGAGCTGGTGGCGGGCGACGGCCCGCGCGTCCGCGCCAAGCGTAAGGCGCAGGGCGAATCCCTGGCCGGGCTGCTGCAGGAACTGCAAACCAACAACCCTGGCATCGCCGTTATCTCGGTCGGCGACTACAATGCCTACCAGTTCAACGACGGCTACACGGACCCAGTTGCAACCATCAAAGGTACGCCGACGGCGGACGATGAAATGGTCGTTGACGCGAGTCCCGACCTGGTCAGCCCGGACTTCTTCAACCTGACGGACGAGTTGCCCGCCGACCAGCGTTACAGCTTCGTCTTCGAGGGAACGCCGCAGGCTCTCGACCACGTCATCGTCAACGACGTGGCTCACTCGTACCTCCAGCGCTATGCCGTTGCCCGCAACAACTCTGACTTTCCGGAGGGCGCAACTTTCGCAGGCGATGCGAGTCGCCCCGAGCGCAACTCGGACCACGACATGCCGGTCGCTTACTTCCGGTTCCCGCCGCCTTCTGCGGACCTGGCGATAACCAAGTCGGCCTCGTCCGGGACGATTACGACGGGCTCGGATGTGACTTACACGATCAATGTCACCAACAACGGTGTCTCCCCGGCGCAATCGGTCGTCGTCACGGACAACCTGCCGTCAGGAGTCACTTTCGTATCCTGCAACTCAACTGGCGGAGGCGTCTGCGGCGGTTCGGGCAATAACCGCACCGTGAGTTTCTCCTCGCTCGCTTCTGGAGCGTCTGCGACCATCACGCTCGTCGCCACTGTCAATTGTGAAGTGGCCGACGGCACACTCATCACGAACACGGCGTCGGTCAGCTCCAACACGGGAGACCCGGACACGGACAACAATTCCGAGGACGAGACCATCACGGCCTCGAACTCGGCCCCGGTGATTTCGGGGGAGGCAGTTGATAAGCCGACTCTGTCGTCGCCAAACCACAAGATGGTTGATGTCACGGTCAGCTACAACGTGACGGACAACTGCGGGACGACGACGACCGCGCTCAGCGTCACAAGCAACGAGCCTATCAACGGCACGGGCGACGGCGACACAGCGCCTGACTGGGAGGTCGTGGACGAGCATCACGTTCGCCTGCGCGCCGAGCGTTCGGGCAGCGGCAATGGTCGTATCTACACCATCACCATCACTGCGACTGACAGCGCAGGCGGCAGCTCGACCAAGCAGGTGACTGTGACCGTGCCGAAGGGTAATAAATAACGCGGCCGGATGAGGACCGGGGTTAAGCTCAAAACCCGGTCCTCAACAATTTCCGCGACCAGACATTTCCGAGCAGTTCTCAAAGGAAAAGGGCGGACGCGTACGCGTCCGCCCTTTTCCTTTGAGAACTTAAACTCATTAATTCCGCGCAACTTGACCCGCGCTGGTCCGGCTGGTAAAAACATTCCTGGACCCCGCCTGCAACCTCCCTTGAGGGTGTCTCAATTTTAACGGAATCAAAAGCCGTATTCCGAAGGATGCTTCATGCCGTCTTCCACCCTGAGATCGAAGCATAGCCGTCTGTTTCGCCGTTCTCTTTCGCTGGCCATCACGGCTCTCTTATTCCTCCAGCATCTTGTCTTCGTCGTTCCGGTGGCGCGCGCGTTGACGACAGGGTCCGGCAGTATCAGCCTCAACGCCAGCGGCTCTGTTTACACACAGGATTTCAACACCCTCGCGAATACAGGGACATCCGGCGCACTCCCGACGGGCTGGTATTTCGACGAGACAGGGACCAACGCCAACACCCTCTACACTGCCGGCACAGGCTCATCCAACTCTGGCGACATCTACAGCTTCGGCGAGTCCGGCAGCGTCGAGCGCGCTTTCGGCACACTGCTCAGCGGCTCGCTCACTCCCGTCATCGGGGCGAAATTCACAAACAACACGGGCTCGACCATCACCAGCCTGGACCTTTCCTACACCGGCGAGCAGTGGCGGCTGGGCGCCGCGAACAGAACAACGCCCCCCACCGTTGACCGCCTGGTTTTCCAGCTCAGCACAGACGCCACGAGCTTGACCAGCGGAACTTTTACGGGGGTGAGTAGTCTCGATTTTTCGAGTCCGAACTCAACGGGCACGGCCGGGGCGCTGAACGGGAATCTGGCAGCCAACCGCGCAACTGTGAGCACAACCATCTCAAACCTGAGCATCCCGAATGGGGCGAGTTTCTTCATTCGCTGGACGGATCTGGACGCCTCAAGCGCGGACGACGGCCTCGCGATTGACGATTTCTCGATCACGCCGCATTCATCCAGCGGAGACGCGGCTCCCTTTGTCTCAAGCACGACGCCCGGACCAAACGGCACTGAGGTTCTCCTCAACGCCGACATCGTCGTCAACTTCAGCGAGCCCGTGAACCTGAGCGGCCTGTGGTACACCATCAACTGCCAGACGAGCGGGGGCCACGCGGCCACAGTTTCAGGCGGCCCCACGAACTTCACTCTCGACCCGACCGTGAATTTCACGGTCGGCGAGCAGTGTACTGTCAAAATCATCGCGCCCCTCGTTTCGGACCAGGACGCTAACGACCCGCCGGATCAGATGGCGGCCGACTACACCTGGACGTTCACGACCACAGGCAGCACACGCGATCCGGACCAGCACCTCGTGATGGGCAATCCGACCGGCGCTACGGCAGACGTCCAGAACGAGAACAACTACCTGATGAAGAAGCCGGAGTATGCTCTCTCGTACAACAGGAGCCGTGCGATACCGAACTGGACGAGCTGGCACCTGGACAGCTCCTGGCTCGGCTCGCAGACGCGCACAGAGACTTACCGCGCAGACACGAGCCTCCCGGCCGACTGGTATCACGTCAACGAAAACAGCTACTCCGGCTCAGGCTTTGATCGCGGCCACATGACGCCTTCAGGAGATAGAACCTTCTCGTTTGAGGAGAACTCGGCGACGTTTGTGATGACCAACATGGTCCCGCAAGCCTCCGACAACAATCAGAACACATGGGAAGGGCTCGAAAGCTATTCGCGCACGCTGGTCGGACAGGGCAACGAGCTTTACATCATCTCAGGCGGCCACGGGCAGGGCGGGACGGGCCGCAACGGCTTCCTGACGACGGTGGATCAGGGGCGCGTCGTCGTCCCTGCGAAGACCTGGAAGGTCATCCTTGTTCTTCCAGCAGCGAGCGGGGACGATGTCGCCAGAGTTACCAGCCAGACGAGGACCATCGCCGTCATCGTTCCCAACGAGCAGGGCGTCAACCCTGATTGGAGGAATTACGTCGTCAGCGTGGACGAGGTCGAGGCTCTGACCGGCTACAACTTCTTCTCCAACGTCCCGGAGAACATACAGAACATCATAGAGGCTAACGCCGACGGAAGGCTTTTCTTCAGCGCCGCGAACTACAATGTCGCCGAAAACGCTTCGCGCGCCACCGTGACGGTCAGCCGCACGGGCGACCTGTCTCAGGCTGTGACGGTTGATTACTACTCAAGCGACACGGCGGGTCTGACGCCGTGCGCCGAAGCGCACGGGACGGCGTCAGAGCGCTGCGACTATGCCTCGGTCGCGGGCACGCTGAACTTCGTCGCGGGGGAAAGCGCGAAGACCATCTTCATTCCCGTTGTGGACGATGCCTATGTCGAAGGAAACGAAATTTTCACGCTGACCTTAAAGAATGCGCTGGGCGGCGCGCTGGGCACGCAGGCCACTGCCAACATCACGATTCTGGATAATGACAGCGGAGGCGCACAAAACCCCATAGACCAGACCCCATTCTTCGTCCGTCAACATTACATAGACTTCCTCGGGCGAGAGCCAGACCCTGATGGCTTAGCAGCCTGGCAGAACATCCTCAACAATTGCGGGACCACCGTTCAGCCGCCCTGTGATCGGATCGAAGTCTCGTCGGCCTTCTTCCGCTCGGAGGAATTCCAGTCAAGAGGGTATTTCATTTACAGATTCTATTCGGCTGTGGGCAAGATTCCACACTACCCGGAGTTCATGTCCGACTTCCCCAGGGTCAGCGGTTTCTTAAGCCCCGAGCAACTGGAAGCAAACAAGGCGGCCTTCGTTCAGGAGTTCATGTCGCGGCCGGATTTTCAGACGAAGTATGGCTCGCTGACAGACCCGACCGCGTATGTGGATGCCCTGCTGCAAACGGTAGGGTTGCCGAACCACCCGACCAGAGGCTTCTGGATTAACGGCCTGACAGGTGGTACTCTGACACGAGCGGATGTCCTGCGCGGATTGGTGGATAGCGCCGAAGTCTATCAGAAGTATTACAACGAGGCGTTCGTCGTGATGCAGTACTTCGGTTATTTGAGACGTGACCCGGATATTCTTTATCTCGAATGGATTCGGATTATGAATGAGAACGGCGGGGACTACCGCGTGATGATCAACGGCTTTATGAACTCTGCGGAGTACCGCCAACGCTTCGGCCAGTAATCCCTTCTTCGGCGGGGTCGTAGTTCCCTTCGGTCGAGGTAGTCTCTTGATTGTTGAGCGCGGCGTGCATGGTGTGCCACGAAAGGCTCGCGCACTTGACGCGCGCCGGGAAGTCGCGCACCCCTGCGAAGATCGTCAACCGACCCAGGTGGTGAGGCTCTGCTTCTTCGTCAAGCTCGCCCGTCACCATCCTGTGAAACTCGTTGAAGAGAGTCTCCGCCTCCTGCTTTGTCTTCCCCTTGACGCTCTGCGTCATCATGCTCGCCGCGGCCTTCGAGATGGCACACCCCGAACCCTCAAAGCTCACGTCTTTGACGACCTCGTCCTCAAGCCGCATGTAAACCGTCAGTTGGTCGCCGCACAGCGGGTTGTAGCCTTCGGCCGTACGATTGGCCTCTTCGAGCTTGCGGAAGTTACGCGGCTTCTTGTTGTGGTCCAGGATGACCTGCTGGTAAAGCTCACTTAGTTCAGACATATATTCGTGAATCGTAAATCGTGAATCGTAAATCGTGTTTTTCATCTATTCACGATTTACGATTCACGATTTACGAAAAAACCTCTATCACCCTTTCAATCGCGCGGACGAGCGTGTCAATCTCCTGCTTCGTGTTGTAGAAAGCGAATGAGGCGCGTGCGGTCGCCGGGACTTTGAAACGCTGCATCACGGGCTGCGCGCAGTGGTGCCCGGCGCGCACCGCGATTCCTTCCTGATCCAGGATCGTGCCGATGTCGTGCGGGTGGACCTCGTCAATGACGAAAGAGAGCACGCTCGCCTTCTCGCGCGCCGTTCCGATGATGCGGACGCCTTCGATGCGGCTGATCTTTTCGGTCGCGTACTCCAGAAGCTCCTGCTCGTAAGCTAAAGCCCGCTCGCGCCCGATGCTGTTCAGGTAATCTATGGACGCGCCCAGGCCAATCTGCGAAGCGATGGCAGGGGTCCCTGCCTCAAGCTTATTCGGCAGCCCCGCATAAGTCGTCTTCTCGAATGTCACTGTGCGAATCATGTCGCCGCCGCCCTGAAACGGGTTCATCTTCTCCAGGATTTCAGCCTTGCCGTAAACCACGCCGCTCCCAGTCGGCGCAAACATCTTGTGGCCCGAGAAGGCGTAAAAGTCGCAATCCAGATCCTGCACGTCAATGGGAAGGTGAACGATACCCTGCGCACCGTCAATCAACACGGGCACGCCATACTTGTGCGCGCGCTCGATAATCTCCTTGATGGGGTTGATTGTGCCGATTGAGTTCGAGATGTGCGTGACGGCAACGATCCTGGTCCGCTCGCTGAGCAGCGCGTCGTACTCGTCCAGCAGTAGCTCGCCCGCATCGTTCATCGGGATGACGCGCAGGCGCGCGCCCTTCTCCTCGCAGAGCATCTGCCAGGGGACGATGTTCGCGTGGTGCTCCATCGCCGAGATGATGACCTCGTCGCCCTCGCTTACGAACTTGCGGCCGTAGCCGTGCATCACCAGGTTGATGCCTTCGGTCGCGCCACGCACGAAGATGCATTCCCTGGCTTCACGCGCGTTGATAAAGCGCCGGACCTTTTCGCGCGCCCCCTCGTAAGCGGTCGTCGCGCGCTGGCTCAGGTAATGCACCCCACGGTGGATATTCGAGTGCTCCTGTTCGAGATAGTTGCTGCCGCGATCAATGACGATCTGCGGCACCTGCGAAGACGCTGCGTTGTCCAGATAGACGAGCGGCTTCCCGTTCACGGTCTGCCGGAGCACAGGGAAATCCTCGCGGATGCGCTCGACATCCCACGCGGCGTCAGTTGCCGGTTCCTTCTCCAATATTTTCTCCGTCGCTGCCATAACTGCTTTTACACTTCCAGGCTGGCGTGCAGTTGGTTTAAGACTGCTTCGTCCAGCTGCGCTTTGATGGATTCGATCTTGATCTTGTCAATCACCTCTTCGGCGAATCCGTAGGTCAGAAGGTTGCGCGCGAGGTCCGGGTGCAGGCCGCGGCTCACGAGATAGAAGAGCTCTTCCTCTTCGAGCTGCCCGACCGTCGCGCCGTGCGCGCATTTTACGTCGTCTGCGAAAATCTCCAGCTGCGGCTTGGTGTCAACGCGCGCTTCATCCGAGAGCAAAAGGTTCCTGTTCGTCTGCGTCGCGTCGGTCCCCTGCGCTCCCTCGCGCACAAAGACTTTGCCGTTGAAGACCGCGCGCGACTTGCCATCGAGAATGCCTTTATAGAGCTGGCGGCTCGCACAATGTGGCTGCCGATGATCTATCAGCGAATGCGTGTCGGCGTGCTGCCCGTCGCCGACCATGTAGAGTCCGTCAACCCAGCACTGAGCGCCCTCTTCGTCCAAATTGATGCTGATGTTGTGACGTGAGAGCCGCGCGCCGAGCGTCACGGTCGTCGAGTTGTAGAGGCTGTCGCGCCCGAGGCTGGCGCGGGTGCTCGCCACGTGAAAGGCCGCCGCGCTCTCGCGTTGCAGCTTGTAATGGACGAGACTGGCGCCCTCTGCGAGCACTATCTCCACCACGGCGTTCGTGAAATAGGCATCGTCACCCGTCGCGCTCGCGTAGCTTTCGATGACAGTCGCCGCGCTCGCACGTTCGGCCACGACCAGCACGCGCGGCGTGGAGAAAGTTTGCGCGCGCTCGGCGTCCGAGACGAAAAGGAAATGGACCGGCGCATCCACCACGACGCCTTTCGGGATGAAAAGGAATGCTCCGCCTGCCAGAAAAGCTGTGTTCAAAGCCTCAAAGGCGTTCTCGCCATCATTAAAGGTTCGCGCAAGCTGCCGGCGCAAGATTTCGGCGGAATCATCATCCTTCAGCGCTTCGGAAATGTCCGCGGCGACGACGCCTGCGGGCAGCGCCTTTGTGGAAGACAGATCCGGGCGGTAGAATCCGTTGACGAAAACCAGTTGACTGTCCCGCGCCTCTTCATATACGAGCGACTTCAATTCGGAAGCGCTGGATGTCGTGCCACTCTCAGTCGCCGCCTCAAACCTCGATTTGGCAATCTGCGCGACGTTCGTATATTTCCATTCTTCCTCACGGGTCGTCGGGAAACCCAGAGCTTCGAAGCGCGTGAAAGCGTCTTCGCGTAAACGCTCGACCCAGGACGGTCTGCCCGCACTCTCTCTGAGAGCGCTGAAAGACGCCGCATAAGGGTTCTGCTCTTTGATAACTTGAGAAACCATCTTTATTAACTTATCTGCGGGGCGCTGGCGTTGGTACTGCCAGCCGCCTGCGCTTTAATCCAGTCGTAACCCTTCTCTTCCAATTCCAGCGCCAGCTCTTTGCCGCCCTCGCGAACGATGCGCCCTCCGGCCAGCACGTGAACGAAGTCTGGCACGATGTAGTTGAGAAGACGCTGGTAGTGCGTGACGAGGATGATCGCGTTCTCGCTGGTCCGTAGCTTGTTGACGCCCCCGGCGACGATGCGCAGCGCGTCTATGTCCAGCCCGGAGTCCGTCTCGTCCAGGATGGCGAGCTTCGGCTCCAGCACGGCCATCTGTAGAATCTCGTTCCGTTTTTTCTCGCCGCCCGAAAAGCCCTCGTTGACGGCGCGCGTCATGAAGCTCGCCTCCATCTCGACGATTCGGGCGCGCTCTTTCAGCAAATCTTTGAACTCCAGCGGGTCCAGTTCCTCTTCGCCCAGGTGCTTGCGCTTTTCGTTGTAGGCGAGGCGCAGAAACTGCGCGTTTGAGACGCCCGGCACTTCAATCGGATACTGAAACGCCAGGAAGATGCCTTCGCGCGCGCGCTCGTCCGGCGCGACCTCCAGCAAATTCTTTCCCTCAAAGAGAACCTCGCCCTCTGTCACTTCATACGCGGGATGCCCCGCGAGGACTTTGGCGAGCGTGGACTTTCCGGAGCCGTTCGGCCCCATGATGGCGTGGACCTCGCCCTTCTTGATCGTGAGATTGATTCCCTTCAGGATCTCATTGCCGTCAATCGCAGCATGTAAATTTCGAATCTCTAACATGAAAAAATTTTCTCCGAAAATTTTTGGGGACAGGGGTCGGGAGTCAGGGGTCGGTCAACAATCTTTGCAACCGGCCCCCGGCCCCCGACACCCGACCCCTGCTTTTATCCCACACTTCCCTCAAGCTTCAGACCGAGCAGGCGCGTGGCCTCGACCGCGAACTCCATCGGGAGTTGTAGGAAGACGTCTTTACAGAAGCCGTTGATGATCAGGCTGACGGCGTCTTCCTGCGAGATGCCCCGCTGCTGCAAGTAGAACAACTGCTCCTCGCTGATCTTCGAGGTGGACGCCTCGTGCTCGACCTTCGAAGTGTTGTTCATCACCTCGATGTAGGGGAACGTGTTCGCGCCGCAACGCGAGCCGATGAGCATCGAGTCGCACTGCGTATAGTTGCGCGCGCCTTCCGCCTTCGGCATGACTTTCACGAGACCCCGGTAGGAGTTGTTCGAGCGCCCTGCGGAAATCCCTTTGGAGATGATGGTCGAGCGCGTGTTCTTGCCCAGGTGAATCATCTTGGTGCCGGTGTCGGCCTGTTGCGCGTGATTCGTCAGCGCGACGGAGTAGAACTCGCCTATGGAATTATCGCCCTGCAAAATGCAGGACGGATACTTCCAGGTGATCGCCGACCCGGTCTCGACCTGAGTCCAGGAAATCTTTGAATTTCGCCCGGCGCACTTGCCGCGCTTCGTGACGAAGTTGTAAATGCCGCCCTTCCCTTCCTCGTCCCCGGCGTACCAGTTCTGGACCGTCGAATACTTAATCTCCGCGTCGTCAAACGCGACGAGTTCGACCACGGCCGCGTGCAACTGGTTCTTGTCGAACTTCGGGGCTGTACAATTGTGAACCGCTATGCCTCGCACTAAATAACTGTGCGTTTCGTCAACGTCAATATTGAAAACCAGATCGTCGTAAGGCTCGCGCGTGACTTCACGAATCGGCACGATAAAGTGCATCTCGGTTTCGCGGATCATGTCCCACTTTTTATTTTCCGCATAGCCGACATGATAAAGCGGCTGGCGGTGTATGACTCGCTCGCTCTGGTTCGAGAATTTAGCGTCGCCGCCGGGGCGTACTTGAATCCAGGCGTGAACGTCCAACCTGTTGAGCAACATTTGGAGTTGGCGTGCCAATGTTTCCGAGCCCGTGCAGAATCGCACCATACGAGAATTTCCGTTGGCGCAAACATTACCGTCGCCCGCCAAGTACGCATCGAGAAAGATTTTGATTTGTTGCGGCGGAAGGTTCATCAATTCTTCGCTTAGAACCTTCGTCGTCGCGCCTCTACCACAGTGCCGCGTGAACCAGTCGGAGTATTCGGCGGAGTAGAAAGAGATCCCCGCGCCGTTGCGGTCGGGTTGCTCGGTCAGGTAAGCACGTTTGCCAGTGACTTGTTCGACCAAAGCGCGGACACGCTTGATTAAACCCGTCTCGTGCAAGCCGAGCGAAAACTGATTCGTGTATTGCTTATTGGCTTGGTTAAAATAGGTGCTGCCTTCGGCCAAATAATAACCAAGCAGTTCCAACTCCTCATTTGTGAAAGCTGACGAGTCTGGGCGAGTCAACTTAGGCACCAACACAAAGTCGCCTTTGCCGAGTTCACCCGCCTTGATCCAACGCGGCTCGGCCCCGAGCAACAAGTCCGTGTCAGCCTCCGGTAGCCAGCCATCTTTGCGCGGTTGGCGCTTTACTACGTCGGCACGTTTGATGGCGTAGACGGGATGCTCCGGCGTGAGGCGAAATTCGTTGTAGCGCGAAACGGGTCGAATCGTAATCATCTCGCCCTTGTGACGGCGCACCATAGCCGCACGTACTTTCCGAAGCCGCCCTGTGTGGTCATAAACTGTATCGCCGGCTTTCAAGCTCTCAATGTTTCTCCAACCTTTAGCCGTCAGCACCTGCTCACCCGCTGGATGACAACCTTCGAGATAAGAGACGTACGCGCCCTCTTCCGCCACGATCAGAGTACGTTCGAACTGCCCGGATTCGGAATTATTAATGCGGAAGTAGGTTGACAGCTCCATAGGGCAGCGCACGCCCTTCGGGATAAAACAGAACGAGCCATCCGTGAAAACCGCGCTGTTGAGGGCCGCGAAATAGTTGTCATTTGTCGGAACCACCGAGCCGATGTACTTGCGGACCAGCTCTGGGTACTCCTGCACAGCCTCCGAGAAAGAGCAGAAGATGACCCCAGCCTTCTTTAACTTCTCTTTGTAAGTCGTCGCCACGGAGACCGAATCGAAGACCGCGTCCACGGCGACGTTCGCCAGTTGTTTCTGCTCCTGTAGAGGAATCCCGAGCTTCTCGAAGGTCCTCAAAAGCTCAGGGTCAACTTCGTCGAGGCTGGCTTTCTTTGCCTTCTGCTTGGGCGCGCTGTAATAAATGATGTCCTGATAATTGACTTCCGGATAGGTGATGTTCGGCCAGTTTTTCGGCTCCTTCATCGTCAGCCAGTGGCGATACGCTTTCAGGCGGAATTCGAGCATCCATTCCGGCTCGCCTTTCTTCGCGGAGATCAGCCGAATAGTCTCCTCGTTTAACCCGCGCGGAATCGTCTCGGACTCGATGTCCGTGACGAAGCCGTACTTGTATTCCTTGTTTGTCAGAACCTCTATCGTGCTCATCCTGGTTTCCTTTTATGTTCGCCCGGCGCCCCGCTTACGCGCTTCTCGGCGTCGGACTCATGCGCGCCTGTAATCTTTGAATCTGGTGCAGCGTCGCATCCACGTTAGCCTCTGTGCCCACTAGCTGCGCGAGCGTAACTTCCGAAAGAGCGTTTTGGACGATCTCATGCAGCCCCATGATTACGGGGCGAATGCCGCAATCGCTCGTATGGACGCAAACCTCCAACACTCCCGTATAGCTCTTGCAGTGTGCCTCGACCTCGTCCGCGTCCAGGACCTTGATGATCTCGCTCAGGCGAATCTCCGAGGCCGGGCGCGCCAGTTGATAGCCCCCGCGCGTGCCGCGCGTGGATTGAACCAGCCCCGCCTTATTCAGAATCCAGAGCAACTTCCCTGCGTTGGCGACGGAAATCCCCTCGCGCTTGGCCATCTGCGAAAGCGTCAGCGACTCTCCCTCTCCCAGGTGGGCGAGTTGCACCAGACAACGTAATCCATACTCTTCCTGAGCCGAAACCTTCATCTTCGAAAAAGCTCCTTAAGACCCTTTTCACTAACAGATTCGGGGCCATTGTAACATACCTTACTTTTTAGTCAAGATTAGATAAAGGGTCGAAAATGAAAGAAATAAGTTCTCCCGGAGCTTTTCAACGGGCGGGATGGCCGCTCGCGCGGGTCGCAGACCTGGCACCACTTCTGATAAGATTCCACGGAACGTTTAAGGCGATGGAGTTCGCCGTATAACCGCCCCGAAAGGGCTGATGACTCCTGATCATTCAAGCGCCTCGCTTGCGAAATGGTCAGGAGTTTTTGCATTGAAAGGTGCGCATGAAAACATTTACGGATTATCTGGCGGTGGCGGCTGGCGGCGCGCTCGGCGCTTGCCTGCGCTACTTTCTGGGCGGCACGCTTCTGTCACGCATCGCCGCCCCTTTTCCGACGGCGACTTTCATCATCAACGTCTCGGGCTCGTTCATTATCGGCTTTTTTCTTACGCTCGCGACCGAGCGTATTCAGTTAAGTCCGCATTTGCGTCTGGCCGTCGCCGTCGGCTTCGTCGGAGCGTACACGACGTTCTCGACCTTCGAATATGAGACAATAAGGCTCATTGAGGCGAGGGCCGTTATGCTCGCAGTGCTGAACGTCGTCCTCAGCGTCGTCGTTGGTTTTGCGGCCGTGTGGGGCGGCATCGCCCTGGCGCGCGCGCTTGAGGGCGTGCCGGTGACGAGCCATACTCTTTATGAACGATTCGAGCAACAGGCTGATCTGACGGACCCGCACCAAAGCATAGGTGCGGAACGAGACATACGCGACGCGAGCATCGGGCGGAAAGTGTAAGGTCATGAAGGCCGGTCTTTCGCGCGCTTTGCCGGTTGAAACTTCGGAGGATTCTTAACTATGACGGACGTGAGGGACGCGTTAAAGGAGTCGCCTTTCGCGTGTGATATGGGCGCGATTGAGCCTGAGAAAAGAGGGGTGCATCTGACGACGATAAGCCAGCTATTTCAAAAGGTCTTGAGCGTTCGAGAACTTAATAACGGATATGCCTTTCAGTTGCCCGGGGAGCCGGGCGCGCTCGTCCATGCCGCAGAGTTCATAGAGCTTGAAAGGCTCTGCTGTCCGTTCTTCGGCTTTAATCTCGAAGTCGAAGCGGAAGGCGGGTCGCTCTGGTTAAGCCTGACGGGCCGTCCAGGCGTCAAGCCCTTCATCCTTGCCGAAATCGGCGAGCACCTGGACGCGCCGCTGGTTAAGCCAGAGGGTTTGAGACGGAAAGATTAAGGCAGGTGCCCGGACGCGTAGATTGGGATGAAAAGATACTACAGAGCCCCACGTCGAGCAGATGGTGGCACATCTCCTTTCGTGGGGAGCTTCACAGGACCTGTCGGAAAGCCCCCGAAAGAAGACTTGGGGGCGCGCGTCGCGCGCCTTACAGCGTAAAGTTGAAATTAATAAACCCTAAGACACGGACAGGTTGACCGTTAATGAGTGTGGGCCGGAATTTCCAGCGGCGCGCGGCTTCTTCCGCCGCCTGCTTCAGAAGTTGCGGGCCGTTCGTGCGGTGAACTGTCGTCACAACGCCTTTTTCATCTATCTCCAGATAGACAGTTACGACGCCCGTGATGCGCGCCATCTTCGCCGTCTGTGGGTAGGACGGGTTCACTCTCTGCGTCGCCCTGTCAATCACAGACCCGACGTCCGCAGGCTTTCCGTCCGCAGCAGCTTTCACAAGCTGGCCGTCGTTCGAAGCATTACCTTGCGTGGCGGGAGCTGTCGTGGAATTCTCCGTGCTCTTTCTAGGGCCGGTGTTGCTGGTGTGGTTTGGAGAAGACGACTTGGAAGCGGCAGACGGTGTGGCAGCGTTCGGCGCAGAGCCAATTCTGGCGGGCATCCCGAGAGCTGAGGCGATGCGCGTTTCGGAAGCGGCGAGCTTTTGCCGCACGTCCGCGCACTCGCGCTGCCATTGGGTGCGTTCCTGCTTATTCCGCGCAAGCGTCACGCGCAGGGTAGCGGCCTCTTCGAGCAACCCGAGGGCGTCAAAACTCTTTCCGTCCTGACCGCTCATCTCACGCGCCTGCTCTGCAACGCGCTCAAGCAGCATCCGTATGTGATCCAGATCGCTGACGGCTTCCGCCGGCAACTGTTTGTCAGCGATGTCGATGCCGAAGGAGCGGTAGCGGTTGAGATGGCCGCGCGACCCGTTGACGACCTGACCGGCGAGCGCGAAATAGGTGCGGGTCGAGTTCTCGTCTCCTGCCTTGCGCAGCTTATAAGTCTCATCGAGCAGCGACTGCGCGCGCATATAATCGGCCTCTTCCAGAAAGATGCTCATGAGCATAATACGCGCCACGTCGCGCACGGCATCGTCCGTCGTCGTGTTGCGGATTGCATTGAGCTCGGTCGTGGCGGCCTCCAGCTGGTGCGCGGCTACTAGAACCCGGGCGCGCTTGAGGCGCTGCTGTCCGGCGTCCGGGGCGGGCGCCGAGGACTGCACGACGGATTGAGCGGAAGCGGTCGCCATCAAGGCGAAAACCAGAATCAGGCTGTTAATCAATGCGGCGGCATAGGGGGTTCTTTTTTCCTTCACTTCGTAAACTCCATAAAAAACTTAAGCGAGCTCGATCTGGGCTCGCTTACGGGTACAACCAAATCCTCGATTGTGACCCGTATTATGGCCTGTTCGGCGGGTTTTGGGCAAGTCCGCCGGTTGAATTTTTCCCTGCTTGGGTGCTGGATGGCGCGAGACTCTTGATAATCTGCTCGCGAAAGACTTTTGCGCGTGCCTTTATATCCTGTTCGTCCAAAGTTAGCAACCTCCGGTCGCGCATTATGACCCTGCCCTCGATAATGACCGTCCGTACATCGTCCGCCTTCGTCGCATAAACCAGGTGCGAATAGATGTTATAAAGCGGCGTCTGGCTGAGGTCGTCCAGGTCAACGATCACTATGTCTGCGCGCTTCCCTTTTTCGATTGAGCCGATCTCGCGCTCCAGGTGAAGCGCGCGCGCGCCCCGTATGGTCGCCATCTCGAAAGCCTGCTCCGCGGAGACCACTTTCGGGTCCATCGTAAAGACCTTGTGCAGTTTGGCGGTCGTGTCAATCTCCTCCCACATGTTCAGGTCGTTGTTCGAGGCCGCCCCATCCGTCCCCAGACCCAGATCGAGATCGGACCGGAGCATTTGCGGAACGGGCGCGATGCCGGAGGCGAGTTTCATGTTCGACTGCGGGTTGTGGACGACGCCGACGCCCAGGCGTTTCAGGACCGCAATCTCTTCCGGGCTCGGGTGTACCATGTGCGCGGCGATGACCCGGTTACTCAAAAACCCTATGCGGGCCAGGTAATCCACCGGAGAAGCGCCGTGCGTGCGCGTGATGTCCTCAACCTCTTTGCGCGTCTCCGCAACGTGCGTCACGATGGGCGCACCCAAACGGTCCGACAGAGCGCGCACGGCTTTGAGATGTTCTTCGGAGACGGTGTAGGGCGCGTGAGGTGCGATGGCCGGCGTGATGAGCGCATTCCCTTTCCACTTTTTGATGTACTTTTCCGTGTAGGCCATGGCCTCCGGCCAGGTCTTGTTGTCGGCGACAGGGAAATCTATCACCGTCTCGCCGAGCACGCCGCGCACTCCCGCTCTTGAAGTTTCATCCGCGATGGCGTCCTCGAAGTAATACATGTCGCAGTAGGTCGTCGTCCCCCCGCGAATCATCTCTGCGAGGCCGAGGCGTGTGCCGACACGCACGAACTCCTCCGTGACGTTCTTCGCTTCGGCCGGAAAGATGTACTTCGTCAGCCATTCGTTGAGGTCCAGATCGTCCGCCAGGCCGCGAAAGAGCGTCATGGGAATGTGCGTGTGCCCGTTGATGAGGCCTGGGATGACGACCTTGCCGCGCGCGTCTATCGTCTCTCGCGCGGTATATTTGGACCCAATCTCGGCGCTCTTGCCCACGGCGACGACGCGCCCGCCGCGAATGGCGATTGCGCCGTCTTCGATGACCCGCCTTTGATCGTCCATCGTGACGATGGTCCCGCCGCGCACAATGATGTCAACGTTCGTAGCTTTCGCTCGCCCCTTGCGTTGCGCGGAAGCAGTCTGTGGTGTTGTCAGGGAAGCCATAAGCAAGAAGGTGATGACGAATCGCGTAAGTTTCATCTTAGTGTCTATAGCTCCGTAGGAGCGAGATGTTTATAGCCCGCAAGTTAAAAAGTATTCCAAGCTCCGTCAGGAGCGGAATGTTCCAGCATTTACATTACGCTCCTGACGGAGCTAGAGAAGAGTGACGCGCTGGAAACTATAAACATCTCGCTCCTACGGAGCTTGAAATTGGCGCAACTCGTTTCTGCGTCCTTATTTTTTCTTTCCGGTATCCGTCAGGAATCTGGCGTCGAAAGCGCGCGGCAAAAGCGCCTTCATCTCTACCATCTCCGTCTTGTCTTCCATGTTAGCGAGAATGATCGTCGCGTTGCGGCAGAATTCCCAGATGATCTGACGGCAGGTCCCGCACGGCGGAGTCAGCGGGTCTGTGTCAACGACGACCGCTAACCCCTTGAAATTTCTTTCGCCTTCCGACAGGGCTTTCCAAATGGCGACGCGCTCGGCGCAGACCGTCAGGCCGTAGCTGGCGCTCTCGATGTTGCAGCCGGTGTAGATTTTACCGTCAATGGTTTCAAGGGCAGCGCCGACGCAGAAATTCGAGAACGGCGACAGCGAACAATCGCGAGCGCGCCTTGCCGCCTCCACAAGTTTTTGAATCTCCCCTTCGCTCAAACCTTCCCTCCGCTCGTGGTCAAAGCGTTCGAGAGCCGCTCGCGGATCTTTCCGCTGATGAGATCAATGCTGACCAGGTTGTGCCCGCCTTCCGGGATGATCACGTCCGCGAAACGCTTCGACGGCTCGACGAACTGCATGTGCATCGGGCGGACCGTAGCCAGGTATTGCTCGATGACTGATTCAAGGGTCCTGCCGCGCTCCGCGATGTCGCGGCGCAGGCGGCGGATGAAACGTATATCATCCGGCGTGTCCACGAAGACTTTGATGTCCATCTGTTCGAGCAGGCGCGGGTCGGCGAAAATCAGGATGCCTTCGATGATCACTATCGGCTTCGGCTCGATCAGAACGGTCTCGCCCACACGCGTATGCGTCCTGAAATCATAGATCGGCAGCTCGACCGCCCCGCCCGCTTTCAGTTTTCTAATATGATGGACGAGCAGGTCGTTGTCCAGCGCGTCCGGGTGGTCGAAATTGACCGCGTTACGATAATCAAGCGGCAGGTCCTTCAAATTACGGTAATAGGAGTCCTGCTGGATGAAAACGACTTCGCTGGCGCTGACCGATTCGAGAATGCGATTGGCGACCGTCGTCTTGCCTGACCCCGTGCCGCCGCAGATACCAATTATCATAGTCTGGAGTCTGGAGTCTGGAGTCTGGAGTCAGAAGCTGAAGTTTTATTTGACTCCAGACTCCAGACTCACGTTAGTTTTGGGATGACGCGCCGCAAAAGCTCCTTGAAGGTTTCGCGCACGCGCTCGCCCGTCTCTATAACCTCCTGGTGATTGATCGGCTCGCCGACGACGCCCGCGGCCATGTTCGTGATGCAGGAGATGCCTAAGACTTTGAGCCCCATCTGGCGCGCGACGACAGCCTCAGGCACGGTGCTCATCCCGACGGCGTCCGCGCCCAGGATTCGCAGCATGCGGACCTCTGCGGGCGTCTCGTAGCTCGGGCCGGAGAGTGCGGCGTAGATGCCGCGCCTCAGCTCCAATCCCATCTTTTGCGCTTCCTCGACGGCCAACTCCTGGTAATCGCGCGCGTAAACTTCCGTCATATCGGGAAAGCGCTCCCCGAACCTCCCGTCGTGTGGGCCCCGCAGGGGGTTGATGCCCATCAGATTGAGATGGTCCGAGATAATCATCAGCGCGCCCTGGTTGAATTCGACGTTGATGCCGCCCGCGGCGTTCGTCAGGATGAGCGACTTGACGCCGAGCAGGCTGAACGTGCGGACCGGGAAGACGACCTCTTCGAGCGCGTAGCCCTCGTAAAAATGGAAACGCCCCTGCATGGCGGCGACCGCGACGCCTTCCACTTTCCCCAGGACTAGGCGCCCGGCGTGCCCCTCGACGGTCGGGCGCGCGAAACCCTGAATCTCCGCGTAAGGAACCGCCACGGGCTCTTCCAACTCGTCGGCGAAAGCTCCGAGGCCGCTGCCGAGCACCAAGCCTATGCGTACCTCCTCCGTGTAGCGCGAGCGTATCTCGCGCGCCGCATGTTCCACGCGTTCGTAAGCGGAAGTCTTAGTGCTCGCAGACAATCTTTACTTCTCCTTCTGGTACGGAATCCCCAGCGCGCGCGGCGCGCGTGAGAGTCCGATGAAGCCTGCCAGAACAATTACCGTCAACACGTAGGGAATCATGTCTATGAATTGAACCGGTATCTTCACCACACCCTGCATCTGAATCGCCACGGCCTGCGCGAAACCGAAAAACAGGCACGCGAGCATCGTCTGGACCGGTTTCCATTTGCCGAAGATCAGTGCGGCAAGCGCGATGAAGCCCCTCCCCGAAGTCATATCGCGCGTGAAAAGCGACGACTGTCCGATGGAGAGATAGGCGCCGCCGATGGCTGCGAGCGCTCCCGAAATGAGGACGCCCGTGTACCTGACGCGCGCCACGCTCACGCCGGACGTATCGGCCGCCTCCGGATTCTCGCCGACAGCTCTGAGGCGCAATCCGAAAGGCGTTCGATTCAGCACATACCAGGTCAGCGGCACGAGCGCGAAAGCGATCACGATGGGGATTGTGGGGAGCTGATTATAAACCGGAACCGACGGCGTCGCACCCGTTGATTCAAAGAGCGCGCCGCTCAGTAACGCCGGGATGCCAAGAAAGAGAATATTGATGGCTGTCCCTGTGACGACCTGGTCGGCCTTGTACCTGATACACGCCACAGCATGCAGGGCCGCGACAATGAGGCCGGCAACCATCGCTGCCAGCAAGCCAACTAGCGGCACGATGAGCGTGAGCAACCAGAGCTTCCAGTTCTGCTGAGCGTCCTGGGCGTTTTTAATCGCTGGCGCCAACCACACCCCCATGAAGTGAGTGACCGTCGCTGCGGTAAACGCGCCAGCCAGCATCAGCCCTTCGAGCGCGATGTTGATGATGCCGGCGCGCTCCGAGAAAAGACCTCCCAACGCTGCCAGCAGCAACGGCGTCGCCAGGCGAATGGCCGAGGCGATTAACGCTAGAGTGAAGATGTTTCTCATATCAGCAATTAGCTATCAGCTATCAGCTATCAGCCGTCAGCTTTGGGCTGATAGCTGATAGCTGAGCGCTTTCATATTTTCGACCGTTTCAACAATCCCCATCTTGAGAATGGCCCGCGGAATAGCGCTTCCGCCGCGACAAAGAGAATGATGACGGCTTGCAGCACCAGGACCAGGTCCTTTGAGACCTTATCGGTGAAAATGTCCACGAATAAGGAGCCGCGAGTCAACGCCCCGAACAGCAGCGCCGAGAAGATCACTCCGATGGGATGATTGCGCCCCAGCAAGGCTACAGCGATTCCAGTGAACCCGTAACCGATGCCAGCCGAGAATCCTTGATAATAGCGATAGCGATAGCCCAGCACTTCGTTGATCCCGACCATGCCGGCGAGTGCGCCCGAGACGGCCATCGCCAGAATAATCTGCTTCTTGACGGAGATTCCGCCATACTCGGCCGCCGTTGGGTTCGCGCCCGTCGCGCGGATCTCATAGCCCCATTTGGTCCGCCACAGAAAAATATAGACGAGCACGCACGCCAGTAGCGCGAGGATGAAAGCGACGTTCAGCGGAATGCGCTCCGGCAAACCCGGGATGAACGAACCCAATCGCGGGATGTGCGCGTTGACGCCTTTCAAAGCCTCCATCCCGGCGGGCACGTCCTGCCGACCGATCTCAAACGTCTGCATAATCGGATCGCTTGGCACCTTGTAGTGATACTGTGTGAGATAGCTCGCGAGCGCGATGGCTATGAAGTTCAACATGATCGTGTTGATAACTTCGTGCGAGCCGAACTTGGCCTTGAGGACGCCCGGAATCGCTCCCCAAACCGCGCCGCTCAGGATGGCGGCCAAACACGCCAGGGGAATCAGAATCCAGCCGGAAAGATTCGCGAACGTGATGCCGACCCAGGCGGTCGCGAAAGCAGCGACGTAGAGCTGGCCTTCCGCGCCGATGTTCAGGAGCCCGCAACGGAAGGCGACAGACACGGCCAGCCCCGTAAAGATCAGGGGGGTCGCGTAAAAGAGTGTGTAGCCGATGCCGTCCGGCCAGGAGAGCGCGCTTCCGATCAAGAGCTTGTATGTTTCAATCGGATTGTCGCCGATCAGAAGGACGATGATGCCGCCGACGATGAAAGCCGCGACGACGGCGATGAGCGGAAAGAGTAGTTCGCGCAGAAGCTTCATACGATTGCGGATTGCGGATTGCGGATTGCGGAATGGGGACTGAAAAAGGTTTTTCGTTTTTCAGTCCCCATTCCGCAATCCGCAATCCGCAATTACCTCTGTCCTCCAGTCATGAGCAATCCGATCTCTTCGTTGGTCGTCGTCTTCGGGTCAACTTCGCTGACGATCCGCCCGTGATAGATGACGAGCAAACGGTCCGCCAGCGCCGTCACCTCTTCCAGCTCCGCCGAGACGAGCAGGACGGCGCACCCCTCATCGCGCAGCTCAACCAGCTTGCGGTGGATGAACTCGATGGCGCCGATGTCCACGCCGCGGGTCGGCTGCGAGACGAGCAGGAGTTTCGGGTTCAACTTGAACTCGCGCCCGATGATCAATTTCTGCTGGTTGCCGCCCGAGAGAGCGCGCGCGGGCAGGTCCGGGTTCGGGGGACGCACGTCGAAATCTTTGATGACCTGCTCGCTACGCCGCCGGATGGATTTGTCGTCCAACAGGATGTTCGCCAGGTAGACGCTCGGCCGCCGGTAGTGGACGCCCAGGATGGAGTTCTCTGCCAGATCGAAGTCGAGCAGGAGACCGCGGCGATGCCGGTCCTCCGGGATGTGCGCGATTCCCAGCTCTTTGCGGCGTCGCGCGTTCATGCCCGTAATGTTCTTCCCTTCGAATTCAGTTACGCCGGAGACTGCCGGCGGCAGAATCAATCCCGCCAGCGCCTCGATCAATTCCGTCTGCCCGTTGCCCTCGACTCCGGCGATGCCGACGATTTCGCCCGCGCGCACGTCGAACGAAACATTATCGAGACGCGCGTTCCGGTCTTTCGCGACCATCGAAAGCCCGCGCACGCTGAGGACCGCGTCCGTGGGATTCGCGGGAGGCTTTTCGATTCTCAAGAGCACGTCGCGCCCGACCATCATCCGCGCCAATTCGGCTGCGTTCGTATTCTTCGTCTCGACCTGGCCGACGACGCGCCCATCGCGCATCACGGTCACCTCATCCGAGATTGCCAAAACTTCCGAGAGCTTGTGCGTGATGATGACAACAGTCTTTCCCTGCTCGCGCATCCGGCGCAGGATGGCGAAGAACTCTTCGACCTCCTGCGGCGTCAGGACTGCTGTCGGCTCATCCAGAATCAGCAGGCGCGCTTGGCGGTAGAGCGCTTTGAGCAGTTCGACGCGCTGCTGCTGCCCGACCGAAAGGTTCTCGATGATCGCGTTCGGGTCAATACTGAGTTTGAACTCGTCCGAGAGCGCGCGAATCCGCTGCGCGGCTTTTTTCAGATCGAGCGAGGTGGTGGTGCCCGGCTCCGCGCCAAGAACTATATTTTCAGCGACGGTCATTGGCTCAACCAGCATGAAGTGCTGGTGCACCATGCCGACGCCGAGCGCGATGGCGTCGTGGGGATTAGTGATTTGACGAACCGTGCCTTCGACCAGAATCTCGCCTTCATCCGCAGTGTAAAACCCGTAGGCGATGCGCATCGCGGTTGACTTGCCCGCACCATTTTCGCCCACGATGGCGTGGATCGTGCCCGGATGGACAGTGATGTTCACGTGGTCATTCGCCAGCACTTCGCCAAAACGCTTCGTGATGTTTCGCAGCTCAAGCATAGAAGTAGTGGTCAGTGGTCAGTGGTCAGTGGTCAGCTACGATCAGTTTTTTACTGACCACTGACCACTGACCACTATTGTGCGGGTGCCTCGGTGATGTCTTTCACCTTAATCTCACCGCTGATAATCTTCTTTTTTGCCTCTTCGACCCTTTGAAGCATTTCCGGGGTAACTATCTTTTCGTTGTACCGGTCTAACGCATAACCCACCCCACTGTTTTGAAGACCGTAAATAAACTCGCCGCTGACGAGCTGCCTTCCCTGCGCCGCTTTGACATCACCGCCTGTTTCATTCGTTGGCTGTGTGGGGGAATTCCTGTTTACAGCCTCTTTGATTATCTGATAGACGGCGTTATCAACCCGCTTGACCATGCTGGTGAGAAAGAAGCCCGGCTTGACGTAATTCTGATTTGAGTCAACTCCGATGACGTAGAGATTCTTGACGTTATTTCCCTTCTCGTCTCTCGCGGCCTGTTCGATGGCATCGAATGCGCCCGTGCCGGAATTGCCGGCGGCAGTGAAAATAACATCCGCGCCTTTACCGATCTGGGCAATCGCAAGCTCCTTTCCCTGGCCCGGATTGTTCCATGCAGCCGGCGTCACACCGACATAATTCTGGATCACATTAATATTCGGGTTGACAGCCTGCGCGCCCTGTTCATAGCCGGACTCGAATTTGTGAATCAGCGGAATGTCCATTCCGCCTATGAAACCGATGGTCCCGGTCCGCGATTTCATGGCCGCGAGCATTCCGACCAGATAAGAGCCTTCGTGCTCTCTGAACTTAAGGGATGCCACGTTGGGGAGCTTGCTTTCGCCGTCTATGATGACGAAGTTGACGTTCGGATAGTCTTTGGCGACGCGCTCGACGACGGGCACCTGCTCAAACCCGACCCCGATAACCAGATCATAATTGCGCTCGGCAAACGCGCGGATGGCAGGCTCCACGGAAGTCGGGTCGCCCGGCTCGACATCGCGCAGCACGATGCCCAGGGCAGGCATCGGGTCCCCCGCATCATCTTTGCACGGCTGGCCGTCGGGGCGCTGGCCCGTGGCCGCGCACCTGACGCCTTCCCACGCGGAGGCGTTGAACGAGCGGTCGTCTTTGCCGCCGGTGTCGAAGACGATGCCGACGTGGATTTTATTCTTATCCGCCTCGCTTCTCGCTCCCATGTTGCAGGCTGGACCTGAAACGGCGACAGCCAGAGCGCAGAGGGCTCCGAGAAGTGTCCAGAGACGCGTTGGCTTCATGATGTGATAACTTCCTTAATCAGTGTGGGGGCAGATACAGGTTCGTCGCCTATCCGGTACGCCGCACGGATGCGCTCTCCGGCGGTCCGTGCCTGGGCTTCATCGCGGCAGTAGAGCAGGCCCAAAGTCTCGCCCGTCTTAACCTCGTCGCCGATCTTGGCTTCGGCTGCGAACCCCACTGCCGGGTCTATGATGTCTTCGATACGAACGCGACCGCCGCCGATTTCGGCTATGGCGAATCCGATCTCGGCCGTATCAACCCTGGCGACAAATCCGTTGCGCGTGGATTCTACCTTAACCTCGTGCGGTGTCAAAGGAAGAAGTCGCGCGGGCTCGTCGCAGACCGAGGGGTCGCCCCCCTGGGCCTCTACGTTTTGACGGAAGCATTCGAGCGCGGCGCCGGACTCCAGCGCGCGCTCCACCTCAGCGCGCGCCTCTGTCAGCGTGGTTCCCAGGCCGGAGAGGGCGACCATCCGTGCGGCCAGCTCTAACGAAAGCTCCTTAACGGGCAGCGCGGCCTCGCCGGCCTCGCCTCTAAGGATGTCAATGCACTCGCGCACCTCTATGGCGTGGCCCACGGCGCGTCCCAACGGCTGATTCATATCCGTCAAAAGCGCTTCCGTGCGCACGTCGCAAGAGTTGCCGGTCGCAACGAGCGCGCGTGCTAACGCCGTTGCATCTTTCTCATCGGACATGAAGGCCCCGCTTCCGGTTTTCACATCGAGCACCAGCGCGCCAAGCCCCGCCGCCAATTTTTTGGACATAATGGAAGCGACGATTAAGGGAATGGCTTCGACCGTGGCGGTCGCGTCGCGCAGGGCGTAGAGTTTTTTGTCCGCGGGCGCAATCTCCGCGGTCTGGCCCATCATGGCGAAACCGACACGCTTCAGGACGGAGCGAAACTCCGCCAACTCCAGATGTACGCGGTAGCCAGGGATTGATTCGAGCTTATCGAGCGTTCCGCCCGTGTGGCCCAGCCCGCGCCCCGAAATCATCGGCACGGATGCGCCGCAGGCTGCGACGAGCGGGGCGAGGATTAAAGAGGTCTTATCGCCCACTCCGCCCGTCGAGTGCTTGTCAACTTTCGGCCGCTCAATCTCCGAGAAGTCCAATATCTCGCCCGAGTGAAGCATGGCGTTCGTCAGCCAGGCAGTCTCTTCCCTGCTCATGCCGTTGAGGAAAATCGCCATCAACAGCGCAGAAGCCTGATAATCGGCCAGCTGGCCGCGGGTCACGCCGTCAACGAAGAACTCGATCTCCTCGCGCGTGAGGCTTCGGCCGTCCCTCTTTTTTCGGATCACGTCCTGCGGTCTCAATTCCGTCCCCCCTCACGCACGCGACAATAGAATCACGGCCTGCACCGTTACGGCCTCTCCACGCCCGACCGCGTCGAGTCCCTCGCCCGTCTTCGCCTTCACGCTGACACACGACGGGTCCACCCCCAACGTCTGCGCCAGCTTCTCACGCATCTCCAGCACATAAGGTCGTAGGCGCGGGCGCTCCAGCATCACGGTCGCGTCCAGGTTGACGACGCTCAACCCGCGCTCGCCCGCGAGCCACATCACGCGCGCCAGCAGGTCCAGGCTGTCCGCATCTTTCCACTGGGGGTCGCGGTCCGGGAAATGAACTCCCAGATCGCCCTCGCACAACGCGCCCAGGATGGCGTCCGCCACGGCGTGCGAGAGCGCGTCCGCGTCCGAATGGCCCTCAGCGCCATGCTCAGACTCGACCAGCACACCTCCCAGGACGAGCGGCCGCCCCGCCGCCAGACGATGCGTGTCATGTCCGATGCCGATCCTGTACATAAGTCTGGAGTCTGGAGTCTGGAGTCTGGAGTCAGAGGACAAAGGCTGTTGGCTTTTGACTCCAGACTCTAGACTCCGGACTCCAGACTTTTTAAAAGAATTTCCGCGAGCGTGATGTCTTCCGGGCGCGTGATCTTAATATTGCGCGCGTCGCCTTCGACGCTTTCCACCTGGACGCCGAGCGCTTCGACGAGAGAGCTATCGTCGGTCGCGCTTATGAGCAGCTCTGCGGGCTGCTCATAAGCGCGGCGCAGCAGCTCATAGCGAAAGCACTGCGGCGTGAGTGCGCGTCTCAGGCGTGTGCGCTCAATGGTCCGCAGGATTCGGCCGCCTTCAATTTCCTTGATTGTATCCACGACCGGAGCGGTGAGAACGGCCGCGCCGCTCTCACGGGCCGCACGCACGGTGCGCTCGATCTCGTCTGGCGTGACGAACGGGCGCACGCCGTCATGTACGGCTATGATTTCGGCTGTCGTGGCGCGCACCGCCTGCAACCCGCGCCGGACCGACTCGGCCCGCGTCGCCCCGCCCGGAACAACGCGCGCGAGTTTTCCGAGATGATACTTTCCGGCCTCGGCTAGAAACTTTGCCGTGTCCCGCGCGGGCAAAACGACGATGACTTCGTGAATCGCTGCGCACTGCTCGAATTTTTTGAGTGTGTGAATGATGACGGGCGTGCCCGCGATCTCAAGAAACTGCTTGGGTTGCTTCCCACCCACACGCGTTCCCTGCCCGGCGGCGGCGATGATAGCAACGTTCATAATAGTGGTCAGTGGTCAGTGGTCAGTGGTCAGTAAAAGAGTCGCTTAACTGACCACTGACCACTGACCACTGACCACTACAGTCTCATCCTTCGTCTACGATGCGCGTGGGCGCGGGGCGAATGTCGCGCACCTGGCGGCGCGTGGTGCCGTTCAGGCGCTGTTCGCTGCTGCCGCCGTTCTCGCCTGACTCTTCCCAGAGACGACCGAAGATCATCTTCCCGGCCGTCGTTTGCAGCACGCTGGTGACGGCGATGTCTGCGTTGCGGCCGATCAGTTTGCGCGCGTTGTCAACCACCACCATCGTACCGTCGTCCAGATAGGCGACGCCCTGGTTGTACTCTTTGCCTTCCTTCAGGATGAAGACGCGCATCGCCTCGCCCGGCAGCACGACAGGCTTCAGGGCGTTGGCGAGCTCGTTGATGTTCAGGACCTGCACGCCGCGCAGCTGGGCGACCTTGTTCAGGTTGAAGTCGTTGGTCACGATGACGGCGTCCAACTGTTTGCCGAGTTCAATCAGCTTCAGGTCAACTTCGCGCACAGCCGGGAAATCGGTCTCGACGATCTGGATGTCGAGAGCGCTGTTGTTCTGGAGGCGGTTGAGCATGTCGAGGCCGCGCCGCCCGCGTTGCCGCTTGGAGGAATCGGGCGAGTCGGCGACCTGTTGCAGCTCGCGCAGGATGAACTGCGGGATGACGATGGTGCCGCCCAGGAATCCAGTCTCGGCCACGTCCGCGATGCGCCCGTCAATGATGACGGAGGTATCCAGAATCTTGTAGTCGCGCCGCGCGGTCTTGTCGCTGAAGATTCCGCCCAGGGCGGAAAGGTCCAGGTAGTCGCCCTTCGCCGCCCCGACCATCAGCCCGACGTAAGCCATGAAGAAGGTCAGCGAGAGCGTCAGGAACGTCTTCGTCGCCGGCGCGACGGCCATGGACTCCTGGCGGCTGATGAGCGACCCGATCAGAAAGGCCCCAATGATCCCCAGGATGGAGCCGACCGCAGCGCCGATCAGCGTCTTCAGTGAAGCCCGCCTGATGCGTATCTCGAAGAAGATGATCGCTCCGGCGATTAATGCAGCGATGACGGCGGAGACGATCTTCGGAACCCATGGTTTGTTAGGAAGTCCTATGGAGGCTAGATACTGACCGGATATTGGCTCTAGGACGTAACCCGACGTGACCAGGATGGCTGTAAAGACTAATCTGATAAGGATAACGTTCGTCCGCATAATGGAGGCATATTAGCACGAAAAGCGGAATCCAGGAGTCAGAATTCGGAACTCGGAATTATTAGGTTTGCAATTGAGTGCGACTGCCGCGCGAGCATTAAAGGTGAAGGGGTAAGGCTCCTGACCGCTTCGCTTCTAAGGGCGGGCGTGCAGAGTAAAGATGATGAAGCCCCGTCAGGGGCGGCAGATTTTAGCCCAGGGCGCAAGCCCTGGGTTACGGCCAGGAAAAAAAAAGCCCATGAAATGGGCGATAGCATAAAGCCCAGGGTGTGAGCCCTGGGTCACAGATGGAAAAGATATTCAAGCCCATGAAATGGGCGACAGCCCGTGAACGCCCGCATGCAATTCAAGGGCTGTCGCCCGCTCGCGCGGGCTTGCGTTTCAAATCGGCGCTGTGACCCAGGGCTGACGCCCTGGGCTTTACTCTGCCGCCCCTGACGGGGCTATTCTCAAACCTTCTTTTGACTTCCGACACCTATTTCTCAGAACAGCTCATCCAACGCCTCTTCCACCGACCTGACGCCGACGACGCGCAGGCCCAGCAGACGTTCGAGTCCAACTGTGTTTGAGGCTGGCATAATAATCTTTTTGAATCCAAGCGTCTGGGCCTCGCGCGTCCGAGCCTGCGCCTGCATCGCGCCGCGCACCTCGCCCGTCAATCCCACCTCGCCGAAGACCGCCGTGTGCGCGTCAACGGGCCTGTTCTTGAAGCTCGACGCGATGGCCGCGACGACGCCCAGGTCAGCCGCCGGCTCGTCAACTTCCAGTCCGCCCGCGACGTTCAAGAACACGTCGTCGCCCATCAGTTGGAAGCCGACGCGCTTCTCAAGCATCGCGATGAGGAGAGCGATGCGATTCACGTCGAAGCCGACGGCCATGCGCCGGCCCGTCCCGTACTTCGACCCGGCGACGAGCGCCTGAACCTCCACGAGCACGGGCCGCGTCCCCTCCATGCACGCCGTCACCACAGAGCCTGCGACGCCCTGCGGCCTCTCCTGCAAAAACATCTCCGAAGGATTCGCCACGGGCACAAGCCCCGCGCCCGTCATCTCGAAGATGCCCAGCTCGTTGGCCGCGCCGAAGCGGTTCTTGGTCGCGCGCACGATGCGGTGGTTATGGTGTCGCTCGCCCTCGAAGTAGAGCACTGTGTCCACGATGTGTTCGAGCGCCTTCGGCCCCGCGATTGAGCCTTCCTTCGTCACGTGGCCGATGAGGAAGACGGGGATGGTTCGGTTCTTCGCGAGCATCAGGAACTGCCCGGCCACCTCGCGTA
>DASVXV010000040.1:0-36821 GCA_036392495.1 Pyrinomonadaceae bacterium
GCGCTGTTGCGCCGCATCGTCAATAACCTGTTACAGCAAGAGCGAAGCGTGAAGCGCGGCATTAAGGCCAAACGACTGAAAGCTGCGCTAGACGAACAATACTTACTCAAGGTGCTTCGGCTTTAGAATGCAATTGCCCTGGTTATCGGGCGAAGGTTGACGATGCGCGGCATTCGCATGTCGGACGCTGGGCGTGGGACGTTTTCCTTGTCATTACGCCTTGAAGGATTGCCCTGAACAAAAGAACGCTCGCAAGCATGTTGTAGCTTGCGAGCGTTCTTATAATACTTCCGCACAGTCTCGCTTGGGCGGTCTTATTTAATCAGCCGCCAGAGCTTCTCTTGATTCCGCAGACCTCCAGGGCGGCAAGGTCTTGCGGGCGGGCTTCTCTTTCTTCAGCCCCAGGGCCCAGTCGGCCTGCATCAGGGTGTGTATGTCGCGCGTGCCCTCGTAGATGACCGCGGCCTTGCAGTTTCTCAAGTAGCGCTCGACAGGATAATCGTTCGAGTAGCCGTTCGCGCCGTGGACCTCTATCGCCATCGAGGCGGCCTTTTCACTGCGGATGGTCGCCTGCCACTTGGCCAGAGAAGTCTCCTTCGCGTTCATCTTGCCCTGATTCTTCAAGTGGCCTGCGCGCAGCCAGAGCAGATGGCACATCTGGTAATCGGCCTCCATCTCGGCGATCTTCTGCTTGACGAGCTGGTGGTTGGCGATCTTCGTGCCGAAGGTTTCGCGTTCCAGGGCGTAAGCGACCGAGGCGTCGCGCGAGGCGCGGATGACTCCGGTCGCACCGGACGCCACTGTGTAGCGCCCCTGCTCAAGCGCAAACATGGCGATCTTGAAGCCCTCGCCCTCAAGCCCCACCATGTTCTCCTGCGGCACGCGCACGTCCTGCAAAGAGAAATATCCCGTGTTCCCGGCGCGGATGCCCATCTTGCCGTGAATCGTACCGGAAGAAAAACCTTTCATCCCGCGCTCCACTATGAAACAGGACATGCCCGTGTGGTCGCGCTTGCGGCGCTTCTCTTCGTCCGTCCAGCAGAAGAAGAGAAAGTTGTCCGCGACGTCCGCGAGACTGATCCACATCTTCTCGCCGTTTAAGACCCACTGGTCGCCGTCGCGCCGCGCCGTGGAGCGCGCGCCGACGACGTCTGAGCCAGCGCCCGGCTCTGTCAGCCCGTAGGTCGCAATCCGTTCGCCCTTCGCCTGCGGGACCAGGTACTTCTGTTTCTGCTCCTCTGTCCCCCAGGTGAAAAGCGTCAGACTGTTGAGGCCCGTGTGGACGGACATCACGACGCGCATGAAAGTGTCAACGGCTTCGAGCTCCTCGCACACCAGCCCGAGCGAGATGTAATCGAAGCCGGCGCCGCCGTACTCTTCAGGGATGCAGACGCCGAGCAGGTTCAGCTCGGCCATCTTGTCCAGGATGGAGCGGTCAAACTGCTGCTTCTCGTCCAGCTCTTTAATACGCGGGGCGACTTCCCCTCTGGCGAAATCGCGCACGGTCTGGCGGATGGCCTTGTGGTCTTCTGTCAATTCAAAGTCAATCATTCTTATCTTCCTTAATTTCCAGCAGCAATGTGGGATACCAATTATTGCAGACTGCCTATTTACCTACCCTTTCAAGTATCTTATCATTAGTGCCATCCCTGAATGAAAGGCCTCACTTATAGAATGAGCTTACTGGATGGCAATGTAGTAACTGGCTGGGAGAAAACTAAGGATATAGCGGAAACTTTCTCCTACATCCTGACCGCTATAGCCGCGATAATTGCGGCTATAGTTTATCGAAGGAATTCGAGACTCGAACGTGCACGGTGGGCCTCAAATTTGTATGAGAAATTTTATGAGGGCGATCGTTATAAGAAGATTCGTGACTTGTTAGATGTAAACTGTAAACCGACCGAAGGTTGTCAAGCTTGCGGACTTGCTAACGAGAGTCATCCCCTAAACATGGAGTTTTCAGATTATCTCAACTTTTTTGAATTAATCTCCTTCCTAGAGAAATCCAAACAGGTAAAAAGCCAAGATGTTGAAGATCTTTTCTGTTATTATTTGAACTGTCTTGAAAAGCATCAGTTGATTCGTGATTACATTAAAGATCGAGGTTATGAACAACTCTATCGCTTTTTGAAGCGAAGAATAGAACTCAAATGAGACCAAAATACCTTTTTGTTTACGGTACACTCTTGCCCGATAATCCGGCACCGGAAATAGCAGGATTAGTTCGTCAGCTAAAGTATATCGGATCAGCCACAATTAAGGGACGGCTGTATGATTTAGGAGAATATCCTGGAGCCATCATTGACCCTTCTTCAGCCACTTTGATTCATGGTGAAATCTATGAACTGCCTGACGACAAAGCTACATTAACTAAGCTTGATAAATTTGAAGAGTTCGATCCCTTCTCACCAAAAAAAAGTCTCTTTGTGCGCACTAAGTGTTTAGCAAGATTAGCTGACGGCTCTAACATTGAGTGTTGGATATATGTTTACAATCATGACATTCGATCAGCCCAACTTATCCCGAACGGTAATTACGCAGAACTAAAGGCCAGCTAATTAGCAGTAGAATCAACTAATCCTCGCGCCGCCGCCTTCGCTTCCTCAAGCGTGCGGACGCGACCGTCCAATTGCATCTCGTAAACGGCGCGCGTGATCTCGCCCATGCGCGGGCCGGGCTTGAACCCCATCTCCAAGAGATGCCGTCCCATCAGCAGCGGCGCGGGCGCGCGCTCCTGGACCTGCAATTCGCGTGCGCGCTCGATGAACCACTCCTGTGCTTCGGCCGTGAACCACTGCTCGCGCGGAACCCAATCCGCGTTGCGCCCCAAAGAGTCCGCCCTGGCGACGCGATACAAAAGCTCCAGCTCGCAGCGGCGCGCCAGCCTGCGGAAGGCGCCGTCGCCGACTTCGTCGCGCTTCTTGAAAAACTCTCCGGGCTTCAGATGGTCGCGCACGAGCGCCACGACCTGCGAGCGCACGTCGTAGCCGTCGAGCGTGTGGATGTTCAGCCGGTCGAGGAAACTCTCCGTCGGCTCGACTCCAGCCTCCTCGTGGCCGCGCGAGCGTATCTTTCCCTCCTCGAACTTCGTCGTCGCGGGCTTGCCGAAATCATGGCAGAGCGCTGCGAGCATCACCGTCACCTGCTTTGGATAAGGCAGATCGTCAATCAACTCGCGGGCTCGGTCCACGACGAGCCAGGAATGAGTTGCTACATCCCCCTCCGGATGCCAATCTTTTTGCTGCGGCACGCCGACCAGCGCTTTCAGTTCGGGAAAGAGCTGGTCGAACGCGCCGAAAGTATGTAGCCACTGAAAGCCGATGGAAGGGAGGCGCGCGCGCAAGAGGAGCTTCTCCATCTCGCCCCAGATGCGCTCGCGTGGCAGGTCCGTGAGATCAATCGAGCGGCACAGCTCGACCGTCTCCGCTTCGACCTCGAACTCGAAGCGGGCGGCGAACTGCGCGGCTCTGAGCACACGCAGGCTGTCTTCCGGAAAAGTCTCACGGGAGACGGCGCGCAAGAGTCTGTTTCGGATGTCGGCGCGACCCATGTGCGGGTCTATGATCTCCCCTGTGAGCGGGTCCTGGAGGATGGCGTTGATCGTAAAATCCCTGCGCCGCGCAGCCTCCTCAATCGTCATCGTGGGATCGCCTTCGACGATAAACGCACGGTGGCCGCGCCCGCTTTTTCGCTCGCGGCGCGGCAGCGAGACGTCCAGGTCGTGCCCCAGCTTGTAAACGGTGAAAGCTTCGCCGACCACGTCAACGCGTCCGAATCGTTCCAGAAGCTGGCGCAGCCTCATGGGCTCTACGCCGTAGACCTCTACGTCCCAGTCCTTCGGCTGCGCGCCCATCAAAGGGTCACGCACACAGCCGCCCACCAGCAGCGCCCTGCCTCCGGCGTCGCGCACGGCTCGCGCCAGCTCTATAACTTTTTCAGGAATCTGAGGGGACATGGGGTGAAGGGCAAAGCAGCCTCAATCTTCTTCGTTCTCAGCCGGACGGTCTTCTTCCATCTCTTCATCGAAGAGGTCGTCATCGTCGTCGTCGCTATCGCCAATCACAACCTGTACGCCGCGCGTCGAAGGCAGACAGCTGATGATCTGCGCGCGCTCGATGCGAGTCAGGTCAGAACTGGCCGTGTGCCAGAGTTTGACCCAGAAGGTGCGCGTGGCCGTGTGGACGGCGAAAGTCGAGCCGTCGTTCATCACTCCGACGGGCTCGGCTATAATCCCTTCGCGCAGGGTTTCCAGAAGCTCCGGGATGTGCGGTTTGAAGTTATCGAATTGAGCGATCACCGCGCTCTCTTCAATCTCCGCGGGCGGCAACTCGACCGGCTCATCATCCTCTAGTAGCAGACGCGTCTCTGTTTGCTGGTTTCTCTTCTTTACAACAGGCATAAGTTCGATTTCGGAATGCGGATTTAGGAGAGCAGAAGGCACAAGGCACAAGGCAGAAGGCAGCATACCAAGCTGTTTTTACTGCCTACTGCTTTCTGCTTTCTGCCTTCTGTTCTTTTCAATCCGCAATCGCCTCACTGGCTTTTCTTCAACAGATAAAATCCGGCGATGATCTCGAAAAAGGCGACGACGACCGCCATCAGATAATTGCCGCCCGCTCTGTATAAATGGATGGCGAAGACGAAGAACATCGCGCTCACGACGAAGGCCGAGAGGCCCAGGAACCTGTAGAGACTTTTGTTCAGAGCCATATCAACTCATCCCTGAGCGGCCGGCGGTTGCAATCTACGCCGTAAATACTCCTGCAAGTCCGCGACACGCACGCGCTCCTGTTCCCAGGTATCACGATCCCGCACCGTGACCGCCTCGTCCTCCAACGACTGATGGTCAACGGTGAGACAGAAGGGCGTGCCGATCTCGTCCTGGCGCGCGTAGAGCTTGCCGATGCCGCCCGTGTCGTCATAGACGGCGCGCAGAGTCGGCTGAAGCGAGCGCTTGATGGCCTTCGCCATGCCGACGATCTCCGGCTTATTCTTAGCGAGCGGCAGCACAGCGGCCTTGATGGGAGCCAGTGCCGGATGAAGTTTCAGGATGACGCGCTTCTCCCCCTTGTCGTTCACCTTCTCCGAATAGGCGTCCATCAGGACGGCCAGGACCGTGCGGTTGACTCCGGCGGCAGGCTCGATGACGTATGGATAGAAACGCTCCTTCGTCGCCTCGTCGAAATATGAAAGGTCTTCCGTCGAATCAGGGTTAAGGCGCTTGCCTTCTTCATTCTCAGGCTTCTTCGAATGGGCCTTCAGATCAAAGTCCGTGCGGTTGGCGATGCCCATCAGCTCGTCCCACTGCCGCGCCTCTTCATCGCGTTCGGGGAAGAAGCGGTAATGAATGTCAACCGTGCGCTTCGCGTAATGCGCCAGCTCTTCCTTAGGCTGCTCGTAGAGGCGCAGGTTATCCGCGCTGATGCCGAGGGTTGTAAACCAGTCGAAGCAGTAATCAATCCACTCCTGATGCACGCGCTCGTCCTCGCCTGGCTTGACGAAATATTCCATCTCCATCTGCTCGAACTCGCGCGTGCGGAAGATGAAGTTGCCGGGCGTGACTTCGTTGCGGAAACTCTTTCCGATCTGCGCGATGCCGAAGGGCACTTTGCGCCGCATCGTCGTCAGCACGTTCTGGAAGTTGATGAAGATGCCCTGAGCCGTTTCGGGGCGCAGGTAAGCGAGAGCCGTCGGATCGTCTTCATCCGCCACGGCGCCGATGGTCGTGCGGAACATCAGGTTGAAAGGGCGCGGCTCGGTCAGATCATTTGAATTACAATTAGGACAAATCACAAGCTTTTGGCGGATTGCATCTTCAAGCGTTCCATTAACACCAATAATAAAACCCAGCTTGACGAATAGTTTGTCTGCTCGTAATCGGCTCTTGCACTCACGGCAATCAACGAGGGGGTCGCTGAACGTATCCTCGTGGCCGGAGTATTTCCAGACCAGGCGGTTCAGGATGATGGAGGAATCTAGCCCCTCCATGTCGTCGCGCTCGTGAACCATCCAGCGCCACCAGGCCTGCTTGACGTTGTTGCACAGCTCGACCCCCAGCGGGCCGTAATCCCAGGCCGAGCCCAGGCCGCCGTAAATCTCCGACGAAGGAAAGACGAAGCCGCGGCGCTTCGCTAAGCTAACTATAGTCTCAATGTTCAGTGCTGACACTTGTGCCTCTTGGTTCGTAAATCGTAAATCGTGAATCGTAAATCGTAAATAGAAAAAAACCGCTTTCGACGATTTACGATTTACGATTCACGATTTACGGGTCTATGAGTCTAACAGCCGCGCGCGGAAAATGAAAAGAGGAGCACGCTTTCGGTGCTCCTCTTCTGCTGGACGAGAAAGATTTTATCTCGTGATTTTTGCGCCTTAGTAACTGCGGCGCGAACGGCGCGTGCGCGTCGGCGTTGCGGGCGGCATTGCGCCCGGCTGCGTCTCCGCTGACCCCATGGTCGGAGTCGGCTGCGGCGGCTCGGCGCCCTGCGGCACGACCCAGAGTTCAAAGTAGTCCGTATCGCGGTAGCCGCCGTTGATGACGGTCAATCGGCTGGGGTCCATGCCGCGACTTTGAATCAGGTAATCCTTCGCGCGTTTGATGAGACGGTCCGCCTGTCCGGCGCGGCTGCCGCGTCCGGCATAGGCGATGATGTAGCCCTGCGCGGTCGGGTTGTTCTGCAACTCTATCGCCAGGTTGTCCAGGCGCGCTTTCGTGTCGTCGAATGCGGTGAACGGGAAGCAGTCGTAGCACTTGTTCTTCGGCGGCGGAGGCAGCGGAATGACGTTGGTCGCCGCCTGAGCCGTCTGGCGACAGAGGCGCTCGCCGGAGCCGTCGTCAACGACCAGGATCGCCTGGACCTTCTGCTTGCCGAGCCCTGTCGTATCCACTGTGATGGAGGGCGTGCCCGCGCCGTTCAGGATTCTGGCCGAGGCGGGGCTGACCGTCCAGGTGTAGTTCAGGGCGGACGAGCCGCCGTAAGCCACGTCGGCCGCGAAGGTGATCACGTCGCCATCGTTGACTGCGGAAGGCGCGGAGACGTTGACCGGGTACGGGCAAGGAAGTGGCGGCGGAATCGAAATTGACTTTGGCGCGTAGGCGAGCCCGATGCAATAGATGCGGCCCGCGTTCACATTGAACTCGCGCGTCCAGGTCTCGCCATTCGGAAAAAGAATCTCAACCGTGTGCAGTCCCGGCGGCAGATCGAGCAGGCGGTCGCTGGTGGTCGTCTCGCCAGCGGGCTTACCGTCAATCAGGATCGGGTAGCCGCCCGGCGTCGTCGAAATCTTGATTCGACCGTAGTTCGGCTTCTTATCCGCGCGGGCAGTCGTCATCACGGACTGTGCGAAGAGAAACGAGAGCGCAATCAGAGCGGCAAAGGCGAACTTCGCTCCGGCGCTGTTTAAATGAGCGTGAGTCGGCTGTCTTTTCGCCATGATTACACCTCTGTGGTTGTCGGAAGGTCGCGACCGGCGCGGCGCAGCTTGTAGCGGCGGCGCATGCCCGCTCCCAAAGCCGAAAGGCCGGAGCCGAGCAGCAGGAGCGTCGTGGGCTCAGGAATAGGTGTCTCGCCGCAGTCGCCCTCGCAGCGGGGCTTATCTTTGGTGCAGATGCCTGTGGCGCAGACCAGCGGGACGCCTGCGAGCGCGAGCCAGGGGAATTTGAACCCGCCCGGGATTTTAATCTCGCCGCAGTCGCAGACCGTACCGGAAACGTCGCCCTCTTCGATGACCTCTATGCTCCCCTGTTGCCCTTCCTGCGGGCCCGCTGCCGTGGAGATGAGAGAGACGGGTGCGGCCTCTTTGTCGCCCTCCTGCGTGGAGGACTCGGTTGATCCTTTAACGTCGCCGCTGACGAGCGTGCCTCCGGATTGAGAGACGCTGCGCAGGCGAAGCTCCTGAGTCTGGTTGCCATTTTGCAGGCCGCCGAATACCTGGACCACATCGCCGAACGGTATCGGGCCAGCATGCGCGGGGATTGCCGCCAACAGCAATACGCTGAGTATCGCAGCAAGGTGGCGGCGGATGGCTCGATTCCTCATCGCTAGGAAGCTCCTCCTGATTCTCTCTCGTTCTGCACTGACGCGCGGTGCTTCAGCCGAACTACGGGGCATTAGACTGATTAAAGCTTCAAAAGAAGGCTCGACCGTTTGCGGTCACGATTCCGGGCGGCTCAGACACTTTTTCCGAGAGAGCCGCGACCCGAAAGCTCGTTTGCCTTATCAAAATATCCGGTAAATATGGAAACCTCTCGATGGGCTTTCCTTATTTGGTGTTAGGAAAAGACGTTTAATGCTATGTGGATTCCAGTTTTGCGCCTGTGATTAAACCCGCCTTTAAGCCGCATGTCAAGAAAAATTAGAGGGAAATTAAAGGCAAAAGGAAAAAGGAAAAAGGAAAAAGGAGGATAAAGCAGTTTTGCCGCCCTCCTTTTGCCTTTTTCCTTTAACTTTTGCCCGGTTTTCAGTCGCTTTCGCCGCCCCCGGCGGCTTCGGCCTTCTGTTTCTCCTCGCGGAGGATGGCCTTGCGCGAGAGCTTGATCTTATTGCCCTCTTTGCCGATGCACTTGACCATGACCTGCTGGCCTTCCTTCAGCTCGTCCCGGACATCTTTGACCCGGCGGTCGGCGATCTCCGAGATGTGGAGCAGGCCGTCTGTGCCCGGAAAGATTTCGACGAAGGCGCCGAAATCAACTATCCGCGAGACCGTCCCCAGATAGGTCTGGCCGATCTCTGCCTCGGCCGTGATGCCGCGGATGCGGTCAATGGCGGCCTGGGCCGCCGCGCCGTCCGCGGACGCAATCGAGATCGTGCCGTCGTCCTCGACGTCAATCTTGGCCCCAGTCTCTTCGACCAGAGCGCGTATGATTTTGCCGCCTGGCCCGATGACGTCGCGAATCTTGTCCGGGTTGATCTTGATCTGGACGATGCGCGGGGCGTAAGGCGCAATCTCAGCTCTCGGCTCGGCAATCGTCTTCTCCATCACGGAGAGAATGTGCATCCGCCCCTTCTTCGCCTGATCCAGGGCTTCGGCCATGATCTGCGCGTTGATGCCGCCGATCTTGATGTCCATCTGGAGGGCCGTGATGCCGTCGCGCGTGCCCGTGACTTTGAAGTCCATATCGCCGTAGTGGTCTTCCGCTCCGGCGATGTCCGTCAGGATGGCGTACTTGTTGCCCTCCATCACGAGCCCCATCGCCACACCCGCCACAGGGCGCTTCAACGGCACGCCAGCGTCCATCAGGGAGAGGATGCCGCCGCAGACAGAGGCCATCGAGCTTGATCCGTTCGACTCCGTGATGTCCGAGACGATGCGTATGGTGTAGGGGAATTCGGATTCGTCCGGCAGGACCGTTTCGATGGCGCGCCGCGCCAGCACGCCATGTCCGATCTCGCGACGCGAGCTGGACCCGAAGCGCCCGACCTCGCCAACGGAGTAGTGCGGGAAGTTGTAATGCAGCATGAAGCGCCGCTTGATCTCGCCCTTCTCGATGTCGTCCATGAACTGCTCGTCGTCTTTGGTCCCCAGGGTGGTGGTCACGAGCGCCTGGGTTTCGCCGCGCGTAAAGAGGGCGGAGCCGTGGACGCGCGGCAGCCAGCCGACCTCGCAGTTGATCGGGCGAATCTCCGAGAAGCGGCGGCCGTCGGGCCGGCGGCGCTTGTTCAGGATGTCGTCGCGGAAGATCGTCTCTTTCAGATGGTCGAAGATCTTTTTCGCCATCAGCCGCTGGTCCGTCTGGTCCTCAGGATAAGACTCGACGACCTCCTTTTTGAGCGCGTCAACGGCCGCGTAAGAAGTGCGCTTGTCCTGGCCCGTCGTATCGAGCGCGCCGCGCAGGCGTTCCGCGTAGTTGCGCTCGATCTCGCCGAGCATCTCTTCGTTGAGGGCCGGGCCTTCCACCGCACGTTTCTGAATGTCGAGCGCTTTGTAAAGCTCCTTCTGCCAGCGGCAGAGGCGATTGATCTCCTTGTGCGCGAGCATCAGGGCTTCGACCATGATCTCTTCGGAGACTTCGCTGGCTCCCGCCTCGACCATGACGATGGCCTCTTCGGTCCCGGCGACGATTAAGTTCAGGCGCGACTCGCGCACCTCATCGTAGGTCGGGTTGATGATGTAGCGCCCTTCGATGAGGCCGATGCGCACCCCCGCAATCGGATTCGGGAACGGGATGTCGGAAAGATAGAGCGCGCAGCTTGCGCCGGTGATGGCGATGACGTCCGGATTGTTGTCCGGGTCCGCCGAGATGACTGTGGCGATGACCTGTGTTTCGTTACGAAAACCTTCGGTGAAGAGCGGGCGGCAGGGGCGGTCAATCAGGCGGGAAGTCAGCGTCTCTTTTTCGTTGGGACGTCCCTCGCGCCTGAAGTAATTGCCCGGGATGCGCCCGGCTGCGTAGTTGGACTCGCGATATTCGACCGTGAGCGGGAAAAAGTCCACGCCTTCGCGCGGGCTGTTGGCGGCGACCGCTGCGACCAACAACATCGTGTCGCCGTAGCGGATGACGACCGAGCCGTCCGCCTGCTTGGCGACTCTCCCGGTTTCGACCGTCAACTCATGGTCACCTAGCTTGATTGATTCTTTAAGATATTTCCTTACTGGCATGTTTAGTCTCCTTCAGACTGACGACTGCAAGCCTGCGCGGGGCAAGCTTACCGGGCGGCACGTTCGCCCGCATGGTTCAATATGATTAGGGCAGCGTTAAGCGAATACGTGATGGAATTATGAATTTTGAATTATGAATTTTGAATCAACACCTTTAATTCAAAATTCAAAACTCAAAATTCAGAACTATTTTTTCACTTATCGCGACCTCTGAAAAACAAAAGCGACGACAGTCCTCTTCGTGAGACCGTCGCCGCCTTTTGCTCTTATGTGCTCAGGGCTACTTGCGTCCGCTTGGCAGTCACGCGCCGTCACGTTCGGCATTTCGACAAGCTCTTCGATGGACGCAGGCTTTGTTTGAGGCCCGAAGCAGCCTCATTTATTGCTTTTCTCGTTTTAACCCGAGTGGGCTCGCCTTACCGGCGCAGGCCGAGACGATTGACCACCTCGTGATAGCGCTCAATGTCCGTGCGCTTGAGGTAATCCAGAAGACTCCTGCGCTGCGAGACCATCTTGAGCAGGCCGCGCCGCGAATGATTATCTTTCTTATGCGTCTTGAAATGCTCGGTCAGATCGTTAATTCGCTGACTGAGCAGCGCAATCTGCACCTGTGGTGAACCCGTATCCGCGTCGTGCGTGCGGAAATCCCCGACTATCTTCTCTTTCGCTTCTTTTGCTAAAGCCACTGCTCTTGATGGCCCTCCCAGACCGCAGTCCATTGCCTCTCCTGGACAACAACCGCTAAGATTTAAAAACAGGTCAATTTAACACGCCGTTTGAGCGCCTGTCCAGCCGCAGTGCTGTGTATGAAAAATGGGCCGAATCCGGCCCATTTTCAACGTTTATTTGATATCAGGGGCCTTTTCTTTGAAGCCTCCGACATAGTCTATGACACATTTTGCCCCGAAAGAGAGAGGCTCGCTGATGGAGATTCCGGCCAGCTTGTAGTTGGGGTCGAAGATGTTCCTTCTGTGCCCGCGGTTGGGCACACCGTCGTCTATGATGAGAGCGATGATGATCTGCCGGGCGGTGGTAACCTCATAGACGATAGTCTCGCCGATGGCCCCTTCCCAGCGCCCATAACGGTCAACTCTGGCGTTCGGAGAACTGCCATCGCTGCCCCTGTGCCCGGAGATGCCAGTGCCCGCGAGGTCTTTGGCGTGATCGGACGCCGCCGAGCAGACACCTTTGGAGGCTTCAAAAGCCGGGAGCGGCTGCTGAGCGCGCAGGAAATTGATCGCCTCATCCACGGCAGCGATGCCGTCATTGGTGATAATCGCCTTTTTCCTTCCGGGAATCGTGAGCCGGTTTCCATCATAATACTTCTTGAACTCCTCAACGAACGCGGCGTACTTCTGCGGCTCCGTGCGCGCCAGATTCATCTCATTCATAATCTCAAGCTCAAGTGGCGTCATGAAATTGACCGCCGCTTTGCTCGCCCCTTTAGGCGCGACTATGACGGTGGGCTTTGCACCCTCGCTCGAAAGCGTTTTGTCGACCAGCGGAGGCTTTTTCGTAGCGCTCTTGCCCTTATTCTGTTGCGCGTTTACTGTCTGCGCCTGTCCTGTTAATGGGAAAACGATGGCTAGCAGACACACGCTCGCCAGGAGGGAAAGGCAGGGGGCAACTTTTCTTCTCACGATTTCAGACTCCTTATCGAAATTAAAGGCTACGTCTTTCAGAGAACTCTGGACGCAGGGGGTTTGCCCGGAAGTCCGAGCGGGAACATACGAGGCTAACGAAATCGGGGGTTCCGGCAAGCGCGCGCTCGCCAGACTGCGGGACAATATGCCTAATCGGCCCGCGTGTCAATAACGGAACGTGGCCCTCAGGGTCTATTCATTGTCGAGAAAGAGGAAAGTAGAGGCGGCACGGTCCACGCGCATTACACGAAAGCTCACGAAACAACCCACAGCCATTTCGTGTCGTTTAGTGTTATTTCGTGGATTGTCCTTATTCCGCCGAGAATGTATAGACTCTGCGTGGCCCTTTTCGCCGCTAGTCTGCTACTA
Organism: Pyrinomonadaceae bacterium; assembly: GCA_036392495.1. Classification (GTDB taxonomy): domain Bacteria; phylum Acidobacteriota; class Blastocatellia; order Pyrinomonadales; family Pyrinomonadaceae; genus QHXM01. The sequence continues at coordinate 12,615 of DASVXV010000040.1, forward strand.
TCCGTCGGACGCGTCCCGCGAGAGAGGATCCTATGGCAAACAGAGAGGCTCGAATACTGATTATCGGCGGAGGTTTCGGCGGTCTCTTTACGGCGCTCGACCTGGCGGGCGCAGCCGAAGTGACACTCGTCAGCCCGGAAGACCATTTTCTCTTCACGCCGATGCTCTACGAATACCTGAGCGGCGAGGTCGAGGCCTGGCACATCGCGCCTTACTATAAAGAACTGCTTGACGAGAGCGTGCGCGTCATTCACGGCGAAGTCGCGGACGTGGACCTACAGGCGCGCGAAGTCGTCGTGGCGGGGCGCAATGAGCGCCTGGGCTACGACGTTCTGGTGCTGGCCGTCGGCGGCATCACGAACTACTGGGGAATCGAAGGCGCGGAAGAGTTCGCGATGCCTTTCCGTAAGCTGGCCCACGCCGACGCGCTCCGGAGACGTATGGTCGAAGCGCTGGACGGCGTCCCGCCGGACGCAGCCCCGCAGGACGCCCGCCGCGCCCTGACCTTCGCGGTCGTCGGCGGCGGGGCGAGCGGCGTCGAGCTTTCGACGAAGATGGCGGACCTTTTGCGCGACGCCTTCAAGCGTCGCGCTCTGCATGGAGAGCCGCGCGTGATGGTCGTCGAGATGTCGGATACGGTCGTCCCCGGAATGGGCGAGGAGATTCGCGCCTTCGTCGAAAATGCTCTGAAAGAATCGCGCGTCGAGATTCACACGCAGACCAGAGTGCGCCGCGTCCATGCGGGCGGGTTCACCATCGAACATAACGGGGTCGAGGACGAGGTTGAAGCGGCAGGGGTCGTCTGGACCGCCGGGGTGAGAGTCAACCCGCTCGTCGAGAGGCTCAGTGTTGAGAAAGATAAGCGCGGGCTAATCCTCGTCGAGCCGACGCTTCAGGTACGCGGCCACAGGAACGTCTTCGCCCTCGGGGACATAGCTTTCTACAAGGACGCGACGCCGACGCTCGCGGGCACGGCCCAGCTCGCCAACCAGGAGGCGACGCTTCTCGCCAGCAACATCAAAGCGTTCCTGGACGGGCGCAGGCTTCACGCGAGACATTTCGTGGAGCTGGGCGAAGCCGTCAGTCTGGGCACGGAGAACGCCGCCGTGCTTATGGGAGGCCGCGCCTTCGGGGGCTCTATGGCCCGCCAGGCACGCTTCACCCTCTACACGGCGCGACTGCCGACCTGGCACCATCGTCTCAAGGTCGGCGCCAGCTGGTTCTTCGAGGGGACCAGCCCGCGCCCGCTACAGCCTCTCGGTTTCCGGCGTTGATTCGCAATCCGGTTAAGACAGGGGCGCAGCACTTGCGCCCCGCGCGTTTTTAGTGTTCACTGTCTGCTTTCGTAAGTCGCAGTTTTTCAACTTTCACCTCGCGCGAACCGTTTTACCCAACCCCTGCTACGGTAGGATTAATCTTAAGGAGATTCTGAAGATGAAAGGTTTGACGCTGATCTTCCTGCTCTGCGCTGCGCTCCTGCTGGCAGCCTGTGGTTCAAGCAACAACACGGCTACCACGACCACCGGAGGCAACACGACTACCGGCGGTAACACCGCAAACAAGCCGGTCGAAAACAAATCCGGCGAGACGATGACCGCGACAGGCATCGCCTCCTGTGATGAATTGCTCGCCAAGATCGACAAGTGCATGAATTCCCCGAGCGTGCCGCCGGCAGCGAGAGAGGCTTACAAGCCGTTTACTCAACAACGCGAGGCCTGGAGGGCAGCAGCCGCGAACCCTGAAGCCAAGGCTACTGCTGAAAGGAATTGCCAGCTCGCGCTTGAGCAAGCCAAGGCCGGCCTTGACATGTGCAAGTAGTTCGTTTCGGCTGGAAGAGAAAACCGCAGAGCAGACACCGAAGGGTAGATGTCATTCTATCTTCTTCGTGTCTGCTCTCGTTGTCTGCGCCAGCGCTCGCGCCGGCCGGTCTCATTTATGGCGAATCACGCACGCATCCGAATCCTTGTGCTGTTCCTAGCAGTGCTCGGCGCGCTTGCCGCGCTGATCTGGGCCTTGAGCAACAGGACACGCGTTGATCGCGCCGCGGCAGTCGTTAAATCAACCACTACGGAAAACTCGCCCGCCGCGGACCAGAGGCCCTCGCCTTCCCTCTCTTTACCGCCCGTAGTCGCGCCCGACGCAGCAGCGAGTCCGCAACCTTCCACGACTCCAACGGAAATCATTCCGCAGCCTTCGGCGACCGCTGCACAGTCGCCCGACGCTCTGCCTCATTCAACACAGCTTTTGATTCCCGTCGCCGGGGTCCGGCCCGAACAGCTACGCGACACTTTTGAAGAGGCCCGCTCGGAAGGACGCAAACACGACGCGATAGACATCCCCGCCCCGCAGGGCACACCCGTCCTCGCCGCGACCGACGGCCGCATCCTGAAACTCTTCGAGAGCAAGCCGGGCGGCACGACCATCTATCAACTCGGCAACGACAATAGAACCGTTTACTACTACGCGCACCTGGAACGCTACGCGGAGGGAATCCACGAAGGCCGCGCGGTCCGGCGCGGCGAGGTGATCGCTTACGTCGGCGATACCGGCAACGCGGGCGCGGGCAATTACCACCTGCACTTCTCCATCCTCATCGTCTCCGACCCCAAACGCTACTGGGACGGAACGAACATTAATCCTTATCCACTGCTGCGCGGCTCGGAAAGCAAGTAGAAAGTGAAGAGAAAAGCGGATTGATAGCCCGTGCGCGCGGGCGGCAGTCTAAAGCCCAGGGCGTTAGCCCTGGGAGACAACCGGGAAGAAATTTTGAAGCCCATGAAATGGGCGACAGCCCGAGCACGCCCGTATGCAATTCAAGGGCTGTCGCCCGCTGGCGCGGGCTTGCATTTCAAATTGGCGCTATGACCCAGGGACGGACGCCCTGGGCTTTATGCTATCGCCCGCTCGCGCGGGCTGGTTAATCTTAACTGTAATCTTAACCCCGCGCTTGCCTTCGGCTGCGCACGGGGCTATATGCTGCCGTCGTCTTCGACGACTCACTCCTTGCCTCCGTCTCCATTCCCGCTCTTCTCAGCGTTCGCAAATGGTGCGCGCATCGTCTTTGAGTGATTCATATTAAGTCTAAAACTCCGCTCGAATCCTACTGAAAATATGGGAACGACTGTTGCAATCGGAGACCCGAGCGCTGCCCCTTTCTCTCTCGTGCGTGCGCACGCGGCGCGAGATTTTCGAGTAGGAGAAAGCTAAGACTACATGAAGATTTTCTTGAGAGCCGCCCTCGGCGTCATCATCCTGACGCTTCTGCTGAATGGCTGTGTCAACCAGCCGGCAGACGTCGCCAACACCAACACGACAACGAACACCGCTTCACCCACACCGCAGGCGTCGCCGCAGACGACCAAAGTTGCGGCGTCAGACGAGAACGCGATGCCCGTCACGATGCCCGTTCTCGACGCTTTCTTCGCCGACGAGGCGTTCGCCAGCGAGTTAAAGTCAAAGCTGCAACTGACCGAGGAGCAGGTCGAGCGCCTGCGCAAAGCTGCGCGCGACGAGACGGCCAAACTGCGCGAAGGGGATGGGGAAGAGTACAGCGGGACGACCGCCGCCGCGCGCTCGCAGGCGGCTGAACAGATCAAAGCTATTATCGGAGACGAAAAGGCCCGTCAGCTCGAAGCCTTTTTGCGGCAGCGCTGGGGCGGAGGCGAAGAGGGACCAGCGGAAGCCCACGGCGCGGCCGGAAAGTTCAACGTCGTGCCCGCGGACACACGCATCGTCGTCAACTCGCCGGCCTACCGGATGGACGTTTTCGAGAACGGCAAGCTCCTGAAGTCTTACAAGATCGGCATCGGCTACCCGGAATTTCCGCTCCCGACGGGCACGCGCAAAGCCGCCACGATCATCTTCAACCCGACGTGGACGCCGCCCGACGAGCCCTGGGTGGAATCGGCCAACAAGGTCAAGCCGGGACAGAAGATCGAGGCGGGAAGCAAACTGAACCCTCTTGGTCCGATTAAGATTCCCATCGGCCTGCCTTCGCTGATTCACGGGGGCAAGTCTCCAGCAAAGCTCGGCGGCTTCGCCTCGCACGGCTGCGTTGGCTTGACCACTCCGCAGATTCAGGACTTCGCGCGCACACTCGCACGCCTGAGCGGGACCGAATTAACGGACGAGCAGATGGCCGAATACGCAAAGAATTCGAAAGTGACCAAAGAGGTGAAGCTCGGCCGCGCGGTCCCGGTCGAACTGCGCTACGAAACAATCGTCGTCGAAGACGGGCGACTGCACATCTACCGAGATGTTTACGACCGCGACACGAACTCGGAAGAGAACCTGCGCGCGGTGCTCGCACAGTACGGCATCACGCTCGAACAGTTAAGCGAAGAGGAACGCACGGCCGTTCTGAATGCGCTCAGGGAGATGTCGCGTGACGCGACGGGCAGGAGCGCTGAAGTGAAGGCGGACACAGACTCGACGAAAGAGAAGACTGCGGACAAGAGCGCGAAGGGTAAAGAGGAGACGGCCGCGAGCGGCAAAGTCACACGGGCCGTCAAAGGTCGAAAGGAGATCGTCGTAGAGATTGCGGCGCTCAAAGGCAAAGGCTATCCAGCGCCTCTTGATTTAGACACGGGCGGCGGCGCGAAGAAGACTGCCGCAGCCTCGACGAAAGGCAAGCGAGGATGAATGAAATGAAAGGGACGATGACGCGACGACTCGTCAAATTTGTGCTGCTCCCGGCGCTCGTTCTCTCTTGCGCCGTAATCGGACTCCGGCACGCGCAGGGGCAGCGCGAAGCGAGATCGAATTACGTCGCCAAAATCTCGAAAGCGTCCGGCGGCGGGAAAGCGTCCGTGCCGGTCCGCATTAACGACGACGCCCTCGTTCTGAAAAATTTGAAGCTGGGGAGAATGGCGAGCAGCACCGTTTTGAAGGGAGACCTGGTCAATAAGGCGAGCCGCTATCTCGATGAGATGACGTTCGAGATTAAAGCTTATGACCTTGACGGAAGGCTTTTGAAGGGAGTCGAACCGAAAACCATCTTCACCATCGAGCGCTTGAAAGCGCACGCCTCCATGCCGCTCAACTCCGGCTACGGCGTCTGGCTCCAGGGCATTGCTCTGGACCGCATCGCGACGATTGAGATTTCTGAAACTGGGGATGAGACCGCAGCCTTATCTGCGCTTGACGTGATACCGCTTGCCAGTCATCTCCTGGCCTGGAAAGAATATTCCGAGATTGAAGAATAGCACTACGCCTTTTCGGAGTAGTTTAAAATTTTTTCCTTTAGCCAGGAGTTGACGAGAGCCTCTGCTGGAATCTGTTTCTCTTTAGCAATCTCACCAAGTCTGCTTGCAATCTCTTCATCAATGGCGACTAGCTGCGTTCTTCTTTTAATGTTCACGTCAAAATGGGCTTCGGGCATTTCATAGTCGCCCATATCATGTGTATCGAAAAACTCGACAAGCTCATCAAGTGATGCGAAAGGCGGTAGACTTTGTGACTCATTTTCTCTCATATAGCTTTCTCTCCTTTTCGGCCATATCTCTTGCACTTAAGATTAATGCCTCTTTTGTTTTCTTGTGAATAAAGAGTACTGTCAGATACCTGCCTCCTTCCGTTCGTCCCAGAGCCATATAAATATCCTCGCCTTTTCGCTCCCCTTTTTCAACAAACCTAATCTTCGGCCTGTTATTCAACATTTCTTCGACTTCATAAATCTCCACGTGATGTTTGAATGCAAGTTTATCAACTATATTTCTGAGCCAAATGATACCTTCTATGTTCACGTGAGCACTTTGTTTCTGTTGATAAGCCTGCCTATAACCGACCAACTTAAATCAAGGAGCAATCGTTGCGGCTTCGCATGAATCAAGCACGGGCGCTTCCTCTTCCGCTTCTCGCGCGCCGGCTTCCCCGTAATAGGGGCGGCCCGCGGCGATGGCCTCGAAGTATTCGGAGATGCGGTCGAGTATCTCCGTCACAGAGTGCGAATGATAGATGGTCGTGCGGAAGAGCGCGCCGCCCTGCAGCCCGCGAGTGAACTGGCCCGCGAGCTGCTTCATCTTTCCGATGGCGGCCATTTCGGGCATGTCGTCGCGCAGCATCTCGAAATATTCCAGGAGCACCGCGCGCTTGTCCTCCAGCGTCGGCCCGAATATTTCGCGGCCCGCCAGCGCGTCCTCAATCTGGCGAAAGATCCACGGATTAGCCATCGCCCCGCGCCCGATTAAGATACCGTCGCACCCGGTCTCGCGCCACTTCTGGAAAGCCCCCTCGACAGTCGTCACGTCGCCGCTGCCGGATACAGGCACGCGCACGACCTCTTTGATCTGCCGGACCAGATCCCAGTTGGCGAGCCCCTTGTAGCCCTGCTCTTTGGTGCGCCCGTGCAAAGCTATGTGCTCGACGCCGCAGTCTTCGGCGAGGCGCGCGGTCTCGACCGCGTTGATCGTGTGGTCGAAAAAGCCCGCGCGAATCTTAATCGTCAGAGGAATCTTGATACCGCGCTTGATCTCTTTCAGGATTCCTTCGAGCCGCGTGTGGTCGCGTAGGAGCCCCGAGCCCCCGCCGTGCTTGACGACCTTCGGCGCGGGACAACCGCAGTTGACGTCCAGGATGTCCGCGCCAACCTCTTCGGCCATCTCCGCGGCCATACGCATCCTCGGGGCTTGCCCGCCGAAAATCTGCACTGCGAAGGGGCGCTCCTCTTCGAAAAAGCGCATCTGCCTTTTCGACTTGGGATTGTGGCGCGTCAGGCCCTCGACCGAGATGAACTCGGAGACGGTCAGACCGATTCCGCCGCGCCGCTTCAGAAGGCGGCGAAACGAAATGTCAGTCACGCCCGCCATCGGCGACAAAATCAGCGGCGGCCTGATCTCTATATCTCGAATCTTGAACTGCTCGAACATTATTTCGTCTATTTTCTGGTGACAACAAGCGTCGCCACGTAATCGCCCATCTTTATCTGCACGTCTTTTTCTGGATATGGGTCCAGACGGATGAGTTTCACGTCGTACCTCTGATAAAGATCATGCTTGGGATCGAGCGTCGTGTTGAGGTTCATCGTGGCATGGCCTCTTTTCGCCTTGCTCAGTTTCAGGACGACCTTGCCGTTGCCGGCCCAGACGCATTTCACGTTTCTAGGGCAGCGCGAATCTTCCGCGACCCTTTCGAATCGGACCAACAGGTCCGCGCGCTCGATCAAAACCTTCTCGCCGACCTTGATCTCGAACTCCTGATCGAGCGCCGCCCGTTGGACGTCGCCCGCAGCCGAGCCCGCGGCCGTCGCGAAAACAAAGAGAAGAGGAATCACTGCTAACTGCATTTTTGTCGCTCCATGCTCTTGAAACTCTTAACCACCTCAGACCGAAAGCGAGTCGGCCGGCGGCTCCAGCGGCGCGCGCTCGGGCTCCTTGTCTTCCGGTGCCACCTGCTTCTCGCCGCTCTCCAGTTGGATGACGATGCGTGCGTACTGCGCGGCCTGGCGCGAGGCCGTGCGCGCCAGCCCTATGTCGCCGCGACTCATGGCGTCGAGCGCTGCCTCGCCGAAGTTCTGCGCGTGCGCGCGAAATTGATTGATCTGCTCCAGATTCTCTTCGTCCATATTCATCTCCAACCGCCGGACCCGCCCAATTAAGAGAGCAATCTTTCGGGCCGAAGCCTTTGAAGAACGGGCGTCCGGCCCTGCTCGTCCATTGACACGGGCGGACGTGTTCCTCTAGCTTCTTTCCGTATGGCTCGGAGATTATAGCAATGCAACACAAGCTCATCCAATCGGTCGGCATCGCCTGGACGCTGCTCTTCGCGGTCTTCATCGTCTGGATTTACGCCACGGAGCCGCGCAGTTTGAAGGCCGTCATGACGGGCGCGCGCGTCGTGGCCGGAACTTATGAGGTGGACAAGGCAAAGTTTGACGCCGCCCTTGAGATGTTTAAGAACAAAAACTATCCGGCGGCGGCCGACGAATTCCAGCGCGCGGACCCGGAGCAGCGCGATTTCCGCACGCAGTTCTACATCGCCTATTCATTTTACCGCGACGGCTGCAACTGGCTGAGGGGCGACGACACGCAGTTCAAAAAAGCGATGGCAGCCGTTGACCGTGCCATCGCGCTGGTACCGGAAGGCAGCAATTACGTCATCAACGACGAAGGCGTGGACATCCCGCTCCGCACGCCAGCCGAATTAAAGGCGGAACTCACAGAGGGCCTGGAAGTGTCCTGGGGCGACCTGCTGCCCGGCTATCGCAAATGCAAATGAGGGGGAACAACCGCTCAAGAAATCGCGCGCTGCTGCGCTACATCGTGCTGCCCATGATCTTCCTGATGGTGGCGCTGCTCGGCGGGCTGCGCATTGATGCCGAGACGCGTACTTTTATCTTCATCGGGCCCCCGCTGATCACGCTCATCCTCTCCATCCTCTTGATGATTCTCTTCGTGCGCGGCCACGCCATCGAGTGGCGCAGCTGGATTAATACGGACCAGCCGGCGCTGACAAACACCTCGCATATCCTGACGCTGCTCACGCTCTATTTCGCGTCCGCCCAGGCTTTCAACACCGTCCTGCCAGAGCGCGGGCTGCTCTACTGGCTCTTCTCCTTCTTCTTCCTGTGGACGCTCTGGAACAATCAGTTCTCGAACTTCGACGCGCGCCGCCTTCTGCGGAGCCTGGCAGTCCTTTTCGGCACGGCCTTCTTTCTCAAGCACATGATTCTGGCGAGCCTCTTCGCGCCGGACCCCGGCATCGGGAGGAGGATCATAGGCTTTTTCGTCAACCTCGGCACGCTCGGCACGCTGGAATATCAACCGTTCGCGCCCGCCACGGGTTACATCTCCTTCTTTACGCTCGCGCTCTATGTCTGCGGACTGATTCTGCTGACGCCTTCGCCCGAACCCGAAGAGGATGCGCAGGCTCTGATACGCGCTTACCACAATCTCCCGCCGCTCGACCGCATGACCGTGCGCGAGGCGATTATGGACACGCAGGCGATTGCGAAAATCACGCCGCAGGAGACAATGAGGCGCGTGGAGACGGTCGAAGTTACGGGCGAGATCGTCGAAGCCCCGACAGAAGAGAAGAAAATGCAAAATTAAAAATGCAAAAGGGAAGATGAAAAGGCGTGCTTTTCATCTTCCCTTTTGCATTTTTGATTTTAATAATTTTCTTATTAATTTTTAATATTTAATTATCTTGCCTTCACCTCAGACAGGTCTATAATTCACATTATTCTGCTGAAGTCTTCTTGCGTGGACACTGCTAGACTTCTCACAAATGCGAGCACTTTCTCAGTGCCGCATGATTTGGTTGGCAGACGGTAAATCAATCTAATTTGTTCTGGCATCCTTGGGAAGTTCGCTTACGAGTAAATCTTAGGCTTTCGTTGCAGAGCAGTGCCATCGCTTCCACTACGGATGAGGTTGTACGGTGGATTACAGGGTGCAAGTCGTTATCGCATTGATAAAAGAGGACCTTCGTCGAAAGCTCCTGCCTAGTGAATTGGCTCGCGCAGTGAATCTATCTGTCTCACGTCTTCAGCACTTGTTTCATGATGAAATGGGTACCACTCTAAGCCACTATTGTCGTCGACTGAGGATTGAGAAAGCGCGCGAATTGTTGGAAACTTCGCTGCTAAGCGTCAAGGAGATTAGATTCAACGTTGGCATTAATGAGAGAAGCCATTTCGAGCGCGAGTTCAAGAGTAAGTACGGCTTGACGCCTGCACAATATCGAGCCGCCGCCTTTAGTTCGACAAAGGAAACTAACAATAAAACCATGAAAAGCGAATCAATAGCGGAATTGGCTACACAATAGCGGGGTTGGCTACACTTTTTTTATGCACTGCAAGAAATTTTGTTATAAGTTTGTCCCGATCGGAATATGGATCAGACTTCGCGGGTATCGTTGTACCAATCCTTCAACAATACCTGTTTACCCCCTCTCATCCCATAACATGCCGAAAGGAGCAAACTAATAATGAAGCTCAGGAAGCTTGTGACCACATTGTCCCTTATTGCTGTTGCAATAGTTGGTGTAGGCATTACCTCCCAATCTGCTCGCGCCTGTATCGGGTCAATAGAGATCATAAACATGGAGACTGGTGAAGTTCATCGGGGATTCATCTCCTGCGGTAGCTCCGCAGGGAACTATGTGGCAGATCTAGAGACTGGCTGGACAGGCGACACCGAAGCTGCCGATCTCCTCTGTGCCCTCGGCTTAGTGTGTTGACAACCATGCCATAAATGTGGAGGTAGATGGCTGATAGCGCGGCGACGCCTGATTGACGGTCGAGCAACAAGGTGTCGTTGCGCTTTCAGCAAAGTAAGCGTTCAGCTTTAATTGGTAGATAATTGGTAGATGAAAAGAAAATCGCATTCAATGAACAGATTCACGTTGCTCTTAGTTGTCTTACTGGCAATTATTGTCATCAATGGCAAAGGTCAAACCCGTGATCAGCAGCCGCGTGGTATGTCGACCGACATGGAAAAGCTGCAACTTCTTTCTGAATTACAATCTCTCAACACGCAGTCCGATAGACTTAATAGTCCTCTGGCGCGTGCGCGCGCCAAGGCGGAAATTGCCAGCGCATTGTGGCACTTGGATCAGGAGGAAGCTAAGCGAATCTTGACTAACGCCTATAAGCTGACACTTCCCGAAGAAGCAGAGCAGGAGAAAAGCCGCGCCAGAGCCATCGGCGCAGACATGGGTTTTCCGAGTGAAACTGAGCGCGCCAGAACGGATGTGCGTACCCGGATATTACAAGTGGCCGGGCAAGATCAGGCGTATGCTAACCTGTTAGTTAAGCTAGGGTCTGAGAGTTTAGGACGCCACGAGGCACATCTCAGCAATGCTCTCCTTGCCAGGCAAGCCCTCGTCAGTGGTGATACTAAAGTAGCAGGTCAGTATATCGTTGACGCAATAGAAGTAGAACCGACTCTGACTCTGGCTGGGCCTCTCATTCAAGAGATCGCCAAGAAGGATCGTGCCGCTGCCGATGCTCTTATCGTCAAGTATATAGAGCGCCTGCGGGGAATTCCGTTCTCCTTTTCGCAAAGCACGCAGCGTATCTTCTTTGTCTTGCTGGACCTTGTCTTTCCGGGAACTCTCGGAATGAATAGACAAGTGCAAGTGCAGCCTCCTGGACCTGCGGTGATGAAGGCGTATGCGAGTTATGTCGTGCAGAGTTTCGGACAACTAATACAGAGAGACCCCGGCAGCTTGGTCAGACTCCGATATGTGATACTCACAGCCGGCCTGCCAGTCAAACAGTACGCGCCAGAGTTGATGCCAGCTTACATGGAGTTAGAAAGGCTGAGTCGTGGCGGGGGAGAAGGAAACCCGATACAGACACTGGAGGAGATTAAGGGGTCGCTTCAGCGTAACCGGCAGCAGCAACTGGATACGGCCCTTGATAAGGAAACAATAGATGCCTCCTTGATAGAACCTGCTGTCCGCCGGGGAATGTTCGACAAGGCTCGTAAGGCAGCAGAAAACTTGCCGGAAGGGGATCGCAAGACGCAGCTTATAGATTTGATAAATGCTCAGGAAGCCGTAAGTTTTCGTGCGAAAGGCAACATTGCGGGTGCCGAAAGATTGGCGGAACAACTGCGCACGCCTCCGCGCATTTTTGAAGTCTACGCCGCTCTCATCAATAATTGTGGTGAGGATAAGTTATGCAAACTTCCTCTCCTCAATAAGGCTCTGAAACAAATCAAGGCTGCTGAGAGTGTGCCCGTAATCGCTCCGGAAAATACACCGGCTGGATTAATCACGACCCAAAGGGAGTTAGATACGAAACTCTCGTTTTTGAGCAAGCTGGCTGTGATAGCTGCTACGGTAGATGACACTTTTACGCGAGCCGCCTTAGCGGACGTAGTCTCAGCGATAAACCATACTACTGTCGACGCTGAATTGGGCAGATTAGGCTTTGACGTGGAGCTGTTTCGCTTGTGCGCACAGAAAGACGAAGTCTATGCACAATCGTTAGCGTTAGGCGTGACTAACTCTCTTCGGCAGATCGCTGCGCTTTCTGCTATTGACGAATGGAAGGCGAAGGAGTTGAAGAAGAAAGAAGCTGAGCAACAGTTGTTAAAAAAGAAGGTCAGCTATCTCGGTCTTCCACAAGGCTCCGCTCCCCGGTTATAGCCAACTCTGGAACACCGCATAGAGTTGACGGAACAACTGACTATTGGTTAGTGATGAAGCGTAAGAACATTCTCGGCAGTGCAGCAGTTCTTATCTGCGCTATTGTGGTGAGCGTCGTCGTGTATGTCGCAATCACCAATTCACGGACGAGTTCTGCACCGACGCAGAATTCGCGGGAGAGCGCCCGAAGCACGAAAAAGGAACCGCTCCCGGAAGATTTGTTCGTTGGAGAAGTCGGTGAGGCTTCTGAGAAAAAACCGCGCTCTGGCGTCATCGCGTCCCAGGAGTCAGCGCAATCGTCAACGAATGCGTCACCAACACCCTCGCGAACCACCTCTGCCGCACGAAGCGCCCCAGATAAGTTCAGCGGCAAATGGATGCTTGACAAATCGAGAAGCGAAGGGGTTAGTCCTGGTATGAATCAAGTTATGATTGTGACGCAGTCGGGGAGCGTTATAAATGTCAAGACCATCGTCAGTATTGCTGAAAAAGGTGAGTGGACGGTCACTGATGCTTATACGCTGAACGGGCAAGAGACTGAGTTCACTGAACAGGCGTCCGGGATAGGAACAGTAAAGGGCAGGCGTATAGCCAGACTGACAAACGATGGTAACGGCATTGAGGTCAACGAACGCACGACGACGGAAGCGCGTGGCGCTTCAAGAGAACTTATCATAAATCGCAGATGGATGATTGCCGATGATAAGACTTTAATTATTGAGATGAATATCGAAGGGCCTAACGTCAGCCAGCGCCACAAGCGTGTGTTCGTCAAGATGTGACACTTCATCATCAATGCTTAATTTTGCATTCTTCTTTACCAGTTAACGATCAGCTCTTCGGCCATCTGCCAGGCCGGAACGTCCTGCGGGATCGAGGCGCGCTGCAACCTTTCAGGCTCCGCGAGCAGGCGGCCCGCTCCGAGAGCGACTGAGGCCAGAGGCTGTTCGGCCCTGACGATGTGAAGGCGCAACTCCTTCTGCAAACGTTCGGCCATACCGCCGAGCAGCGAGCCGCCGCCCGTCAGAATCACTCCGGTGTGGTAAATGTCTGCCGTCACATCCGGCGGCGAATCTTCGATGGCGCGGTGCGCGCCCGCTACGATCTCCGAGAGCACTGGCTCGATGGCTTCGCGGACCTCGCCGCCGCTGATCTCGACGGCTTTAGCCGAGCCGTCAACCAGGTCTTTGCCGACCACCTCCATCCGCCGCTCTTCCGCTCCCTCGCCGTCCTGAGCCGTGTCGGCTGCGCCCAACTCCTTCTTGACCTCTTCGGCCGTGCGCTCTCCGATCAACATCGAATACTTGGCGCGCACGTAATCATGTATGCTCTCGTCCATGGTGTTGCCGGCCGCGGGCAGGCTGATCGAAGAGACGACCGCGGAGGAAGCTATGATCGCCACGTTGGTCGTGCCGCCGCCGATGTCAACGACGAGATGTGCGTGCTCGTCCTCAAAATCGAGTCCGGCGCCGAGTGCTGCGGCCAAACCCTCGTCCACCAGATCAACGCGCGTCGCCTTGGCGTCGCGCGCCGCGTCGCGCACAGAGCGCTGCTCCAGCGCGGTGCTCGATCCGGGCACGCCGATGACCAGATGACTACGCTTCTGATGGCCTTCGTGCACGCGGCCGATGAAGGCCTTGAGCATCTTTTCGGCCACATCGAAATTGTCTATCGTGCCGCCGCGTATCGGGCGATAAACTTCCGTGTCGCGCGGCTCGCGCCCCAAAAGCTTGTAGGCTTCTGTGCCGATTGCGAAGACTTCACCCGAGTACTTGTGAATGGCGACCGCCGACGGCGCGCTCAAAACGATACCTCGTCCCGGCGCGTAAATAAGCGTGTTCACCGTTCCGAGGTCTATTGCCAGATCGTCCGCGAAAAAGTTGCTGAGAATCCCCATGCCCTTTGAGTTCCCCCCTGTGAAAAGCCTTTGACGGGAGAGTGTCCGTTCAGCCATACGGGAGCAACTCGTATGCCAGCAACATCTTCTGTTATTAACTTCAGAAACTTCTCAAACCGAGTCTGCTTCTGAGACAACTGCGTACGAGTATGTTCGACTCCAGCGCTCTAAAAACGGACGTGTACGGCGCGCCGGTCTTAATCGAACAGCTCTTCGGGAACCACAGTATCGCTCAGGATTCCGTAGAGGGCGGAGGCGTCCCATTTTGAAGTTTGACGCGTAATGGGGAGCGCCAGCACGCGGACCGTCAGCAGGTGATTGCGGCGGCGCAAAGTAATCTCGTCCCCTTGACGGATGGCGCGCGAGGACTTGGCAATCTGGGAGTTGACTGTGACCAGACCGGCGTCGCACAACTGTTGCGCCACGGTCCGGCGCGGGACGAGGCGGCTGGCTTTGAGGAAGAGGTCAAGGCGCATTGCAAACGCAATCATACGACGCCGCGCCAGGATATGTCATAGCGGTATGACAGTAATCAATTTTATCGTTGACTCCTTCGGGGGGGGGAATTATTATCCAATCTGCCAGAGTCTTATCAATGAGGCTTCTCACACATGTTCGACACCCAAAAGGACATGTCGGCTGGCAGATCCAACAATATCAGCTCTGCTGACGCAAGCGACTGCGTTGACAGATCATCTGTCCCTCAATCAAATAAGGAGAGTTAAGATGAAAGAGGAATCTAGATGCTCGGTGCGACAACTCTCTATCATCCTTATCTTGGTAGCTATGCTAATGGGGATCGCTTTTGAGAAGTTCGGCACCCAAGTAGCTATAGCTACTGGAGGGTGCAACTTAAATGGTGAATGTTCAGGAGGAAGCGAATATCAAGGTCCATCATGTATAGAAGGATGCTCTGCTTGTGTACAACCACAGCGATTACGATGTCGCTCGGATAAGTTTTGGTGTACAACTCAGCTTACCTGGAAATGGAAGGAGTCTTGCATTAACGATGGAGACTTCTGTGGGACATTCTCTGTGACAATACCATGTCCGTGTCAGTGCTCATCTGGCGGTGGCGGTGGCGATCTTGAGTAATCCCATGACGAAGGCAAAGGTGATGATGATGAGAAACAAGCTTATATATATTGGGGTGATCGTTTCCTGTGTGATTGGCGGATTCGCATTCTGGCAAGGAGATGCGCGTCAACAAAAATCTGAACCGCAAACTGGCTTCGTCATAACATACAAGTGGACGAGGATTAGCCCACAGGGAGAAGAGAAGGCGCTTGGAACAATCGTGCGCATGATGGACAAAAAAGGTAATTGGCGAGAAATCAAGAAACACGCGGACGGGGGCAAAGAGGAGATCTGGGTGGACATTGAGCGCGGAGGTGTGTTCCGAGTAAGCCACACCTTGCAGAAAGTTTTTAAGATTATGGAAACCGGACCACGAACATTTCCCACAGGCGAAGAACTACAAAAGTCGCCGCAATTTGTCGGGACAGAGCAGATGTTCGGTTATACAGCGTACCACTTTATAGGGCGACGGGACGACGGCAATATACATGCCGATTTCTACACCGTCCCCGAACTCGGGAACTTTGCGATCAAGGAAACGAACATAAGCGAAGACGGCACTCGAACCGTAGTGACCGCAACTCTTATTAACCGTATCGAGCCAAATGCAGCGGCAGTCCGGCTACCAAATTACAAAGAAGAGCGACCAGTCAAAAAGTAGGTTCGGATTAAGGTTCTCGGACTACCTTTAAGAAGTCCCTTTCTTTGCTTTTCAGGGCTTTTTGCTACTACCTGTCTTATTAGTTGTCGAATTATTCGCGCCCGGGGTCGTGGTGGAGCTGGTCGCGCCGCCCGCGGGAGCGCCGGTGGACAGAAGCGGTTCGACAGTGGCCTTGTACTCCGGGGCGACCTTAATATACGCCTCGCGGCGCAAGGTCTTCATGTACGCATCGCGCGCCTTGTCGCGGCGCTCGATGGTGATGGCTTCGCGCACCTTGTTCTCCTCGAAAGCCGTCGGGTCGCTGGCCGCCGTCCGCTCGTCAACACGCAGGATTTGAAAGCCCTCGTCCGAGCGTATCAACTCCGTGACGCCGCCGGCCTTCACGTTCTTGATCGCCGCGACGAATTCCGGCTTCAGGTCCGGCAGCGCGAACGCCCCGACATAGCCCTTGCTCTGCACGGCGGCGCGGTTGCCGTTCGGGTCGAGCCGTTCGGAGGTGGAGGCCGCGACGGTGCCGAAGTCCGCTCCACCGCGCAATTGCGTCAAAATCTGCATGGCGCGGGCGCGCACTTCCGCCTCGGGCTTTCCGGCAAGGCTCAGGAAGATTTCCGAGAGCTTGACGACCTCCGGCTTGCGGAATTTGTCGCGGTTCGCGTCGTAATATTTCTTCAGCTCTTCCGCGGTCAGGCTGTTATAAATCTTCGCGTCAACTTCGCTCGACAGCACCGCGTTCTTCATGTACTGCGTCCGCAGGGTCTGGCGAATCGAGGCCGGGTCAATGCCTTCGCGCCGCATAGCCTCTTCCATATCCTGAATGGTCTTGAAGCCCTGGCTCGTCATCACCCTGAGCATCTCGCGGTTGACCTCTGCCTCGACTTCCTCCGTGAGGTTCAGCTCTTTGCCCTTCTGCACCAGAAGAAACTCGTTGACGAGGCTGGCGATCAGCTCCGGCTGGCGGCGCGTGACCTCTTCGTTGGCCCGCTGCTCGTTCATGCCCTGCTGCCTGAAAGCGTCCACCGCGTCTTTCATCTCGCGCTTGAGCGTGGAGAGCATGATGACGTCGCTGTTGACCTGCGCGACGACCGAGTCAATGACTACCGCCTCGCCCTCCTGCGCCAGCGCCGTCGTGCCTGAGCCGACTGTTAAAAGCGCAGCGGCAAACAGAGCCCATGCGAATATAAATAATTTCGATCTCACAGTTTTATTACTCCTTATAATCAGTGGTCAGTGGTCAGTGGTCGGTGGTCAGTTAAAAGCTGATGTCTTCAACTGACCACCGACCACTGACCACTGACTACTGTGATTCTAATCTCCCGCCCTGATTTCCAGCAACACGCCGCGGGCTGTTTCCAGCACCTCGTCCATCTCTTTTTCTTCGAGGTCGAGGCGCAGCACCCCGCTCGGCGTAAAACTCGCTCCCGTGCGAGCGCCCACCAGCGCCATCAATTTTTCCGGCGCGACGCGTGCGCGCTCATTCAGTTTGACGGCAATCCCTGTGTGCGTCCGGTCAATGGAGACGACGCCCACCTCTTCGGCCAGGCGGCGCAGCCGCGCGTATTCAAACAACCTTTGGACCGATTCCGGGAGCGGCCCGTAGCGGTCCTGCGTCTCCACCAGGATGGCGCGTAAACTACCCTCGTCGCGCGCCGACGAGACTCGTTTGTAAGTCCTGAGGCGCTGTCCCATGTCGGAGATATAGTCTTCAGGGATCCGGACGTCCACGCCCAGGTTGATCGAAACGCTCGTCTCGTCCTCGACCGCCTCGCCGCGTAGCTCGGCGACCGTGCGCTCCAACATCTGCGTGTAAAGATCGAATCCCAGGGCGTCCATGTGCCCGGACTGCTGGCCGCCCAGGAGATTCCCGGCCCCGCGAAGTTCAAGGTCTAAGGCCGCGATGCGAAAGCCCGCGCCCAAATCCGAGAACTCGCGTATCGCCGCGAGCCTGCGGCGGGCAATCGGCGTCAACTCTTGTTCGGACGGAATCAATAAATAGGCGTAAGCGCGGCGGTTCGAGCGCCCGACGCGCCCGCGCAACTGATAAAGCTGCGAAAGACCGTAAGTGTCGGCGCGGTTTATGATGATCGTATTGGCGCGCGGGATGTCTATCCCGTTCTCGATGATGGTCGTCGCCACCAGCACGTCCGCCTTGTAATCAACGAAATCGAGCATCACCTGCTCCATCTCTTTCTCGTTCATCTGCCCGTGCCCGACCGTGAGGCGCGCCTGCGGGACGATGCGCTGAACCAGAGCGGCGATGGTCTCTATGGACTCGACGCGGTTGTGTATGAAGAAGACCTGCCCGCCGCGCGCCAGCTCCAGCTCGATGGCGGACTTGATGACGCTTTCGGAAAACTGCACGACCTGCGTTTGAATCGCCAGGCGGTCGCGCGGCGGGGTCTCGATCAAAGACATGTCGCGCAAACCCATCAGGGACATGTTGAGCGTGCGCGGGATCGGCGTGGCCGAGAGCGTCAGGACGTCAACCTTCTTCTTCAACTGCTTCAGGCGCTCCTTGTGCGCCACCCCGAACCGCTGCTCCTCGTCAACCACTACGAGGCCGAGGTCGCGAAAGCGCACGTCCTTCGAGAGGACTCTGTGCGTCCCTATCAGAATATCCACCTCGCCCGACTCGACGCGCTTGACCACCTCCTTCTGCTCTTTCGGCGAGCGGAACCGGGAGAGCAGCTCGACACGCACGGGGAAGGCCGCGAAGCGCGCGCGGAAAGTCTCGAAGTGCTGGTAGGCCAGAATGGTCGTCGGCGTGAGCACGGCGACCTGCTTGCCCTCCATCACGGCCTTAAAGGCGGCGCGCATCGCGACCTCCGTCTTGCCGTAGCCGACGTCGCCGCAAAGCAGCCGGTCCATTGGGACCGCCTCCTCCATGTCGCGCTTGACGTCTTCAATCGCTGTCTCCTGGTCCGGCGTCAAAACGTATTCGAAGCCCTCTTCAAACTCGCTCTGCCAGGGCGAGTCCACGGCGTAGGCGAATCCCCCGACCAGCTTTCTTTCGGCGTAGAGGCGCAACAGTTCGTCCGCCATGTCGCGCATCGCGCGCTTGGCTTTCGCCTTGGTCTTCTGCCAGCCCAAACCGCCCAGACGATCAAGCTGCGGCTGACTTCCTTCGGCGCTCGAATACCTTTGAACCAGGTCGAGCCGCTCGACCGGGACATAAAGCTTCGCCTCGTCCGCGTAATAGAGCAGCATGAACTCGCCGCGACGATTCTCTCCCAGGTCCAGGTGGCGCAGGCCGCCGAAGCGCGCGATGCCGTGGTCTATGTGGACGACGTAATCGTTGACTTTCAGATCGCGAAAGTCCGACAGGAACGCGGCCGTCTTCGACTTTCGCCGCTTAACTCTCTCTCGCTTAGTCTCTGCGCGGAGCGCGACATCCGTCGTCTCGTCAAACAGATCGTTCTCGACGTGAACGATCAAACCGGCGACCGGCAGCTCGAACCCGCCCGACAAGCGCCCCACAGTCACAAAGACGCCCCCCGCTCGCGCGCGAGATTCCGCATCAGCCTTCTCGCCGCCGAGCGTCACACGCGCCTCGACATTGTAATCCCCCAGAATCTCCGCGACGCGCTCGGCAATTCCCAGACTGTGCATCACGAACAACGTATCAGCGCCGCGCTCTTCACGCGCACGCCTGACATCGCTCGCCAGCTCCGGCAGACGCCCGTGATACCGGCGCACGGATTGGGCGCGCCACTCCACCTCGCCCGCGGCCTCGACCGCCGGGAAAAGAAAGAGCGGACTGTTTGAGCCGCGCGCGCGCCCCAGTTGAATCTCGGGCTGCTCCGCGTCAAGCGCGAGTCTTTCGTCAACGGCAGCCGCGGCGCGTCCCAGCGTTCGCAATTCCAGACGCTTCAATTGACCGAGCTGCGAGCGCAACTCTTCGACCGTCAGATACCATTCCTCCGGGCGCAAGCCCAGTTCGTCTGCCGCTTCGGTTTCGGCGTAACGCGCGCGGAGCGTTTCGTAAACGCCGCCGAGAAACGTCTCAACTCCGGCGGGCTCGTCCACGACGAGCACGGCGTCTTTCAGATAATCAAGCGCGCTCGCTTTTCTCTCGAACAGAATCGAGATCAGCCACTCCCAGCCGGGGAACGTCTCGCCCTCGTCCGCATGGACCGTGCGGTCACGAAGAGAGCGCGCGTACCGCTCATCGCTCCAGTGCTCGCGCGCCGCTTCCGCCCAGAGACGGAAATCATCCGCCCTGACGGCCAGCTCGCGCATCGGCGCAATCTCAACCTCTTTCAGCTGCGCCGTGGAGAGCTGCGTCTCCGGGTCAAACTCGCGGATCGAATCAACCGTGTCACCGAAGAATTCCACGCGCACAGGAGACTGCCTCCCTGGCGACCAGACATCCAGAATGCCGCCGCGAATGGAGAACTCGCCGACAGCGCCCACAGGGTCTTCGCGCACGTAGCCGGAAGCGAGCAGTTTTTCGACCAGCTCCTCGGGCGCGTGATCTTCATCGCGCCGCAGGTGAGCGCCTGCGCGTGCGACCTCCTCTGGCGGCAGCGTACGTCGCGCCAGGGCACGCGCCGTCAGCAGCACAAAATCCGGCGGCGCGCCGCGCGCCAGCCGCCACAGCGCGAGAGCGCGCTGCTCAAGAGTCTCCGCGTGCGGCGAAGCGCCCGCGTACGGGTCCGATTCCGACGCGGGCAGGGTCAACACCGTCTCGTCACATCCGGTCACGCCGCGCAGGGCGCAATACCAGAAACTCAAATCGCGCTCCCAGGCCTCCAGGTCGCGATTCGCCTCCGCAACGACCGCGAAGCAGCGTCCCGCCTCGCGCTGCAACGCGGCTAACACGAGCGCGCGCGCAGGTCCCGTCACCAACCCGCTCACCGAAATCACACGCGCCCCGCCGCGCAGCTCACGCAAGAGCTCTGCGTACTCCGCGCTCTCCGTCACGCGCCGCAGCACGCCCTGCAAAGTTGAAGCTGATTGAACGCTGCTACTCATCGTTCGTGAATCGTGAATCGTGAATCGTGAATCGTAAAAGAGAGAGTTTCGTCTATTTACGATTCACGATTTACGATTCACGCGTTCTTATTTTTTCAATAATCCCGCTCGTCGAAGCGCCTTCGATGAAGGGGAGCGAGAGGACGCGCCCGCCAGCGGCTTCGACCTCCGCGCGCCCGTGAATCTCGTCAAGGCCGTAGTCGCCGCCTTTGACCAGAATGTCTGGCAGAATCTCCGTGATCAGGGCGCGCGGGCTGAGATCGTCAAAGACTGTGACGTAATCCACAGCGCTTAACGCCGCGAGCATCTCGGCACGCTCCCCTTCATTCATGATGGGACGCCCCGCGCCCTTCAGCTCACCGACAGAGCGGTCGCTGTTGATTGCGACCAGGAGCGCATCGCCGAGCGCTCTGGCTTCCGTTAAGTATCGGACGTGCCCGACGTGCAGGATGTCGAAGCAGCCGTTTGTGAAGACGAGCCGCGTGCCGCGCGCACGTAGACGCGCGCGCTCCAACAGCAACTCGTCAATCGAAAGAATTTTTCCGCCCATTTGAGATTTGAGATGCTATCACGAGGGCGCTGACATCAGTAAACGCCCGGCAAGAGCCGCCAGCGAGTGCGCCCACAGTATTCCTCCCACTCCGCGCCGAACCCGCTCCTAAGCACGCGCTCTTCATGTCGTATACGCCGCAGAAGAAAAGCGACGAGCACGACCCAGGCCGCGAGCCCGAAGATGCTGCGAAAGACTAAGACCCAGCCGAGCGAGCGGACGATTAGTCCCGTGTAGCTCGGATGGCGCACGTAGCTGTAGAGGCTATCCGTCACTAAGCGATGCCCTTTCTGAATCGTCAGGAAAACGCTGAAGAATTTTCCAAGATGGATGAAAGCCCAGACGCGCAGCGCAACGCCCGCTACGAAGATCGCCAATCCCGCATAACGCAAGGCGTCGGACTCCGCGAAGACCAGCAGCCCGCGATGGTCAAAATAGGAGATCAGCAAAGAGCAGACCAGGAATCCTATTTCAAGCAGAGCGAGCGTGCGCCATTGCCCGACGATAGAGCACAGTCCGCGGTTGGCGCGCTCGCTCTCGCTCCAGCAGGTGATGAGAGGCATGACGAGCAGCACGACGACTGTTCCGGCGCGCGCGCCGTGCGCCAGAAAGTTGCGCGCGTCTCCCCAGGCGACGAGCATGACCCCGATCTCAAACGCGCTCAGGAAGAAATCTCTGATTAAGCGTCTCAGCATTGGTCGTAAATCGTGAATCGTGAATCGTAAATCGAGAAAGCCCGGTTCGTCTATTTACGATTCACGATTTACGATTTACGATACGTTTATGAGCATTCCTTTCATAGAAGAGAACGACCAGACTGAGGCACGCGCCGCACACCTGGAAGAGTTGCGCAAACTCGTCGGCAACGTCTATCCGAATAAGTTCGAGCGCAGCCGTGTGACCGGCGGCGAAGACACGATCACGGCGATTACGGAGAGCTTCAGGAAGTACGAGCCTGAGGTGATAGAAGGCGAGCGCCCCTCGCCCGAAGAGATCGAGCGCGCCAACGCGGAGTTGAACAAGATCAGGATCCGCGCGAGCGGGCGCATCGCGACGCCGCCGCGCGTGATGGGCAAAGCAGCGTTTGTGCACCTCTCGGACGGCGTCTCGCGCCTACAGATTTACGTGCGCAAGGCAGACGTTAAAGGCATTCACAACGACGACCTTGCGCCGATTGAAGAAGGATGGGAGCTATTCAATCTTCTGGATCACGGCGACTTCGTAGGCGTCTCGGGCTATCTCTTCGTGACGAAGACGGGCGAGCTTTCCATACACGTGGAGACTTTGCAGTTTCTCTCCAAGGCCATGCTGCCGATGCCCGACAAGCTGCACGGAATCGCGGACCCGGAGATTCGACAACGCCAGCGTTACGCGGATTTAATTGCGGGAAGTCTGAAGGTCGCCGACCAGGGAGAGGGCGATACGGCTTCACGCGAACTGAGTTCGCGTGAAGTCTTCGAGCGCCGCTCTCGTATCATCCGCGAGATGCGTCGCTACCTGGACGACCACGGCTACATCGAAGTCGAAACCCCGATGCTCACGCCGAAAGCAACGGGCGCAGCGGCCAGACCGTTCAAGACGCATCACAACGCCCTAGACATAGACCTCTACGCACGCATCGCCCCCGAACTCTATTTGAAGCGCCTCGTCGTCGGCGGCTTCGAGAAGGTTTACGAGATCAACCGCAACTTCCGCAACGAAGGCATTGACCGCGTCCACAATCCCGAATTCACCATGCTTGAGTTTTACTGCGCGTACATGGACGTGAACGGGATGATGGATTTTTGTGAAGAGATGATTCGCTCGACCGCTTATGTTGCAACCGGGCACGCTCACATTAACTATGACGAACGTGAGATTGATTTCTCGCATCCTTTTGAGCGGCTTACGATGAAGGAAGCTATTTACCGACACTGGCCTTCTGAATGGCGAGAGTTCGGTGCAGATACGTTTAGCCCTGAATGGCTGAATCATTCAGCCATTCTTTTTAGATTAAACTCATTCCTCTCAAGAATGGACGAAGAAATGTCACGCGCCGTTAAAGGCCAAGTATATTGGGGCACTCCGCTCAATGAGGTTCACGCACGATCTGTGGAGAGGATGAATAAAGTAGCCGTTGAAAAGAAAGATGCCGTGTGGGCTGAAGTCAATAAGAGTTCAAGTTTGCCCTATGATGAGCCGGAAGATATCTTGACCGCTCGAATTATTGAGAATATGTTTGGGTTTATCTCTGAAAGGCGTTTAGTTAATCCTACTTTTGTTTATGATTTCCCCAAGCCAATCTCTCCGCTCTCAAAAGCTTCGCCTGCTGATCCAGCAATCGCCGAACGCTTCGAGCTTTTCATCGCGGGGATGGAATGTGCGAACGGGTTTTCGGAGTTGAATGATCCGAAGGAGCAGTACGAGCGATTTCTAGATCAGGCCCAGCAGCGTGAGCGCGGCGATGAGGAGGCGATGGTGTTGGATGAGGACTACATCCGCGCGCTCTCTTACGGGATGCCGCCCGCAGCCGGAATCGGCATCGGGATTGATCGTCTCGTCATGCTGCTGACGGGCAAGCACTCTATCCGCGACGTCATTCTCTTCCCGCACATGCGCCCCGAAAGAAAGGCGGAAGAGGGGAAGGAAGAAGAGAGCGAAGAGGGTTAAATAGAGAGCCTCATCTCATACACGGGCGCGAAGCCCCGTAGGGGCGGCAGATTGTAGCCAGGGGCGTAAGCCCCTGGAACATGCCCACCAATATATATCGAGCCCCGTAGGGGCGACAGACGTTCTGTCGCCCCTACGGGGCTTCAATATTTTGTTTGCGTCTTAACCCAGGGCTGACGCCATTAGTATCTACACAAGTCAGAAACCTCCATTTTTCTTAGGATTTCTGACTACTTGGGAAAGTGACCAGAGCGCAGCAAAGATCAGACCTGAATTTGTTCGATCCGTTTTTCCTAAGATTTTTGC
>DASVXV010000041.1:0-16768 GCA_036392495.1 Pyrinomonadaceae bacterium
AAAAGGAGCATAGGGGCTCATGATCTTTAGAGGCAGTCTCTCATGCTTTGTTACAAACAAAGGACTTATGCTCAGCAAAACCAACCCACAGCCCCATAAATGAAAAATGTGGGTAATGATAAGGGCGTAAGCCCTGGGTTAAGATGCAAACAATGTATTTGAGCCCCGCAAGGGGCGACAGAGTTTAGCTAGGGGCGTGAGCCCATGGACGACGCACGTAAATATGTATTGAGCCCCGGCAGGGACAACAGAACCGTCTGTCGCCCCTTCGGGGCTCGGAATATATTTTGGGTGACTGTTCCCAGGGCTTACGCCCTGGGCTTTATACTGTCGCCCCTGACGGGGCTTCATCACCAAACCCCCGGCCCTTCTTTCTTTCCTTCCGCTTGCGTTGTCCGCTTCTTCGGCGTTAGAGTTCAAAGGCATATTTAAACCCCTGACTTCATTCGCACGCGAAAGGATTTTTGCTTAACCGTAATGGAAAGCACGCCTAACGCCAGTTACAGTCTGACTCTACGCGTCCGTTTGTCCAATCGTGCCGGAACGCTCGGGGAAGTGACGATCGCCATCGGACGCGCCGGAGGCGACATCGGCGCGATAGACATTGTCAGCGTCGGCTCGGACTACATCATACGGGACATCTCCGTCAACGCGCGCTCGAACGAGCACGGCGAACGAATCGTCAAGGCGGTCCGGGACATTGACGGCATAGAGGTCATCAACGTCTCGGACCGCACGTTCCTGATGCACATCGGCGGCAAGATCGAGGTCGTCTCGAAATCTCCTCTGAAGACGCGCGACGATCTTTCGATGGCCTACACGCCCGGCGTGGCGCGCGTCTGCGAAGCCATACACAAGGACCCAGAGAAAGCATTCACGCTGACGATTAAGAAGAACACCGTGGCGGTGGTCACGGATGGGACGGCCGTGCTGGGCCTGGGCGACATAGGCCCTGCGGCGGCGATGCCTGTGATGGAGGGCAAGGCTGCGCTCTTCAAAGAATTCGGGGGCGTGGACGCTTTCCCTATCTGTCTTTCGACGAAAGACCCTGACGAGATTGTGCGGACCGTGAAGGCTATAGCGACGGCCTTTGGCGGAATCAACCTGGAGGACATCTCCGCCCCGCGCTGCTTCGAGATAGAGGACCGCCTGAAAGAGGAACTGGACATCCCTGTCTTTCACGACGACCAGCACGGCACGGCGGTCGTCGTGCTGGCGGCTCTGATTAACGCGCTGAAGATCGTCGGGAAGAAGATGGAGGAGGTCAAAGTAGTCGTCAACGGTGTGGGCGCGGCGGGCGTGGCCTGCTCGAAGATCGTCATGGCCGCGGGCGTGAGGAACATCATCGGGTGCGACCAGAAGGGCGCGCTCTATTCTGGTCGGACCGAGGGCATGAACAGGGTCAAGGATTGGTTCGCGCGAAACTCAAACCCGAATAACGAGCGTGGAAACGTGCACGATGTCATCAAGGGCGCGGATGTCTTCATGGGCCTGTCGGCTCCGGGCATTATCACGCCGGAGGATTTACAAATGATGGCGTCGAAGCCGATTGTGTTTGCGATGGCGAACCCTGTGCCGGAGATCATGCCGGAGGAGGCGGAACCCTACGTGACCGTGATGGCGACGGGACGCTCGGACTATCCGAACCAGATCAACAACGTGCTCTGTTTTCCGGGCATCTTCAAGGGCGCGCTTCAATGTCGCGCCTCGCGCATCAACGAAGAGATGAAGGTCGCAGCCGCGCACGCCATCGCCAGCATCATCACGGACGCGGAGCTGCACCCCGAATACATCATCCCATCTGTTTTTGATAAGAGGGTCGCCGAAGTTGTAGCGCGCGCTGTTGAAGAGGCAGCCTATCTGACTGGCGTTGCGCGGCGCGACCGCGCGCACATCGAGGGCAGTATGTAGGAGCGACGGAGGTCACATGGAATGGACGGAGAGGGACTGCAACCTGCGCGCCTGCCTGAGAAGCTGAGGCAGATTAGAAAGGCTCTGGGTTTAACCCCGGCGCAAATGCTGAAGCGGCTTGGGGTCGAAGGGCTGATCGAGCGCGAGACAATCGCTGACTACGAGTGGGGAAGAAGCGACCTGCCGCTCAAGGTCCTCCTGCAATACGCCCGCGTCGCTCGCGTCTTTGTCGAAGACCTGATTGACGACGAATTAGACCTGCCGGAAAAGCTGCCGGGCACAGCCAAGCACGAAGGAATCAAGCATCAGTCTTAGCCTCGCAGCAAACACTAGCTGCTCCAAAATGGAAACAACCTAGCGTTACAATTCTCAGCGGCTCTGCCGCTGGAGGTGCGGAAAGGCTTTGCCTTTCCGGGTGAGTGCTTTTATATTCGGCGAGAGGCTCTGCCTCGAAGCCCATTGGGCGGCAGCGCCGCTGATTTAGCCTTCGGACAAATGTTTCCCATTCTCAGGCGAGGCTGCACCTCATGATTACGGTCTCAAGGGACACCCCCTGTTTTTACCTCACAGCAGTGACTAATAAGCGGCTACCTGTCTTTCGCACCCATTCGCTCGGAGCTGTTGCCTGCACAGCACTTGATGAAGCCAGACGCTCCGGTGGCTTTGCGCTGTTGGCTTATGTCATCATGCCTGACCATCTACACGTCTTGACGGATGGAGCGCGTAAACCGTCGGAAGTGCTTCGGTTCATCAAAGGGATTATAAGCCGCCGCATCATCGGATACTTGAAAGAGCACGGGTATGAAAGTTCACTGGAAAAATTGCGACACGAAAAGCGAGCGCGGCATTATGAATATTCATTATGGCAACATCATTCGAACGTCGTTTTGCTCACAAACGAAGGCGCGCTCATGCAAAGAGTGAATTATACGCATCAGAATCCTGTTCGCGCAGGATTGGTTGAGCGCGCTGAAGATTGGCGCTGGTCAAGCGTGCGCTGCTGGAATCATTCAGCGGCAGAAGGTGAGCCGCTGTTAATGGAGCTGAATCAGATTAATTGGCGAAGCGCACGCTGACGGCAAGGCATAGCCTTGCCGGACTATATGAGAATAGGCGCCCCGGAAAGCCATAGGCTTTCCGCACAGGTCGGCGGCAGAGCCGCAAGCGGTGGAGCGCGTGAAAAAATTACTTGCCGCGAGTGGAAGGGTGGGAGTAACCTTAGGGTCCTCCGGGGAGGTTGTCCCGTGCCTCGAATCGCAAGACCCATTTTCTCAGCGCTCCTGTTGGTGTTTGTCTGCCTCGCAGCCGGTTCGCAGGCGCGTGTCGGCGCGGAGGTTTACCGCGACCGCGCGGCCTTTAATGCGAACGCGCAGAACCTGCGGACCATTGATTTCGAGGACCAATCGCCTACCTCCTCTTATCCTTTCCCGGGCCCCGTTATTGACGGCGTCGTTTTCGAGAGTCTCTTCGGCGCTTCTTACGTCGCCGCGTCTATGAACAGTGGCAGCAAGGTGTTTGTCGCCAACGGCGTCGGCGAGATCACACAGTTGCGCGCCTTTCTTCCTCCGGGGACGACCGCCGTGGCCTGCGACCAGTTCACGCGCTCTATGTTAATCAGAATCTCTTCGGGCGAGAGCGTGATGATCAGCGCTTCCGATTCATCCTCCTTCGTCGGCTTCACCTCCGACGCGCCCATCACTGACATAACTTTCCTAGTGGATTTCCCGGAGCCGACCGAAGCAATCGTGATAGATAACCTTATCTTCGGCCAGAGGCGCGCGGGCAACGAGCCGCCCGCCCCGCTGCTGCTCACGACGAGCAACACGGGCCGCGCCGTCGCGCTCGACTCCGTGACGAAGACTAGCGAGCCGTTCAACGTGGTCTCGACGCTGAATTTCAGCGCGGACCAGCGCACGCGCCTCACGCTCTTCCTCGTCGGGGTGAAGCTCACCGCTCAGGACCTGCCGAATGTGGTCGTCCGCGCGGAGGATTCACAGCACAGAATCTTTAACCTGCCGGTCGAAGGCGCGAGCATGGTGCAGAACATAGGGTGGATGGCGCAGGTGACCGTCCGGCTGACGGACGACTTGAGCGGCGCAGGCGACGTGGCCCTCAGCGTCAGCCTGAATGGTGCGACGAGCAACAAGGCCAAGGTCAACATCAAACCTCCCGCCAACTAACGTCGAGCGCCAGGCGTTCTCCTGACAGATTGCGTCCTGCTCATTGGGTGCAGCCGAGAAAGACTTTTTCACCGCAGAGGACAGCATAATTATGAGTTTTGAATGTTGAATTATGAATTAAGGCTTTCAATTCAAAACTCAACATTCAAAATTCAAAATTTCCTCAGACCGTAGCGCGTAAGGATTGCGCGATGATTGGGATGATGCGGCGCGGGACGGCTATGGCCTCTTTGATGTGGCGCGCGTGTGTGAAATGGCCCGCGACGTAGATGCCCGGAACGTTGGTCTCGAAAGTCTCTGGATGATAGACGGGAACGGGGCAGAGTTTGCCCTGCACTATCTCGACTCCGAGCTGTCGCAGGAGAGTCAGGTCGGCATCGCTTCCGATGAGGATGAAGACGACTTCGTTCGGGAGCATAACGGTCTCGCCGTCTTCGCGCCGGATGCGGACCTGTGTAGCTGAAATCTCCTCGACCTCTTTGAAGAAGAGAAGCCGCAAGCGCCCCTGCTCCATCTGTTGTTCGAGCGGGCTGCGGACCCAGTGCTTGATGGCGTTCATCTTCGGGTCCGTGTTCTCCCAATCCGCGCGCCAGATGGCGAGCGTGGTGCGCGCGCCCTCTTCCGAAAGAAAGAGCGCGGCTTCGGCCGCAGAGTTTCCGCCGCCAACCACGAGCGCATCTTTGCGTACATACGGATAAGCTTCCGTGAACCTGTGATGAACTTTAGGCAAATCTTCGCCCGGAACATTGAGCCTGCGCGGGTGCGCCATCGCGCCGATGGCGAAGAGAACGCGCGCGGCCCTGTACTCGCTGCGCGTGGTCCGCACACGAAAATCCACGGTCTCCAGCCGCTCGATGGCGCTCACCTCTTCTTCCGTGTTGACTCTGAGGCGTTCGTCGAGCGCGAAGCGGACGTAATGCGTCAGCAGCTCTTCGCGCGTGGGCTTCTCGCGACAGGGCAGAAGCGTCCCCTCGCGCATCTCCAGCTCGTTCGGGGTGGAGAAGACCGTGCGGCCGATAGGGTAATGAAAGACGGTGTCGGCGATCAGTCCCTTCTCGACGACCAGATAGTTCAGTCCCTCGCGCGCCGCAGCATCCGCCGCGGACAATCCGGCCGGTCCGGCGCCGATAATCAGTAAATCGAGTTTCTCTGCGCTCATCTTGAAGTATGAAGTCTAGAGAGTCTAAATGCTCTAGTCAAAAGCCTGGAAGCCGAATTTCCCAATTGGTCGCCGATTACGTGAAGAGCGAGCGCTGGCGCGGCCGCGGGAGAAGCTGAGATTGCGCCGCGCAAGCTCGCTCGTCCGGTCCAGCGGTAAATCGCCATTGGCCTCCGGCGTAAGATTTATCTTGCTCGCTTCAACGGCCTCAAAATAGTTGTTGACTTCAATCCGGCAAGTTCTATAATCGCAATCTCTACAGGAATCTTTATCAGGTTGGCGACAACCTGGCTGCACGTTGACAAACCTTACCCGCTTGTTTGATCTCCGGACATGTGGTCTGAAAGCAATCCAGTTGATTCAAGCCGTGCGGGCGTCCACGCTCACAATTCGAGTGACAGCCCTCGCTATGTTGAATAGAGTAAAAGCAAATAGGTCACCAAGGTTTAGCGTTCTCACGGGCCCCTGATACTTGAGGCCGAATTAACGCATCTCTACAGGTCTCTACAAAAGGGTTTACCAGCATGGCTCCGACTCGGACCCGCCGAATTAATCGGATTTCGGCTCCTGTGCCGGTTGCGTCTTAGCAAAAGACGCACACCGGCGCGAGTTGAGCGGTAAGCCAGTTAACCATGTAACCGAAGATCCTCAACCGGCCCAGAACTATATCCCAGGGAAGATTTGCCGCGCAGTAAGTCGCTTGAATCCTATTCCGAATTGGCCGCGCCCTGGATGGTGCCGCCTGTTGCCGGAAGCGGGCCGCCTTTCCGAAAGGACGTCAGGCGGCAGGTCCAACTGAATAAGAAGGTGGAACTTCTATGTCTAAAAGCAAACAAAGTAGTCGGAGACAGTCAATGGCCACGCCGGAGGAGAAGCGTCTGCCGATGGTCGGTTGGTATGACCCGCGCCAGCTCGCTCAGACGGGGGTTGAAGTTGCCATCTCAACCATTTTCGGGCGTCACTCCGATCATCGCCTGGTCGAAGCCATGGGTGTCACACGCGATGGTGAACAATTCTATGACTACACCTATGATTACGAGGATAACGGGAAAGATATTTGTCGCCCGGACAAGACGAAACCGCGCGACTCGATCTGGATAGATTACGTCGGGGATGTCGGGGATGGCTGGAATTCGACCTACGCCATCGCCTATCACCTGGCCGAGACCGGACGCACCTTCACCTACACGGACAAGGACACGGGCACAAAGCATCAGGCGGAAACGAAAAGAGGAGACCTCTTGATCTTCGGCGGCGATGAGGTCTACCCCACAGCCAGCCGCGAGATGTACGAGGACCGGCTGCTCGCGCCATACGAAACTGCGCTCCGGCGAACTTACGGGACGCACCCGCACGTCTTCGCCATCCCAGGCAATCACGATTGGTATGACAGCCTCGTCGCCTTTACACGTCTCTTCACCTCGCGGCCCTGGTTCGCAGGCTGGCGCACCCGGCAGACGCGCAGCTATTTCGCCTTAAAATTGCCGCATAACTGGTGGCTGCTCGGCACAGACGTGCAACTCGGCTCGGACATAGACGCGCCGCAGATGAAGTATTTCGAGAGCCTGACCCAGGAGATGGATGCTGAGGAGAAAAGGAGCGGCGAACCGGCCAGCATCATTCTCTGCCACGCGGAGCCACATTGGATCAGGGCCGCGCAATACGGCGGCTACGACCCCAACTATAACGAGAGTAATCTGAAGCTGCTCGAAAAGAGACTGGGCAAAAACGTGGCCGTTTTCATCGCCGGCGACCTACACCACTATCGCCGTCACGAAGCGGAGGACAAGACAACGCAAAAGATCACGGCAGGCGGGGGCGGCGCTTTCCTCCATCCCACCCATTACGGAATTCGCGGAAAGAATCTGGACGAAATCGTGGAGAAGGGGCTCTTGACGGATGAGCAGGGGAAGAGGATGAAGCCTAAGGATCGCCTCTTCAAGCTGAAGGGGTGCTTCCCGCCGACGAAAGAGTCCAGGAAGATAACTTGGCGCGACCTCATCTTCCCTTATCTCAAGGGGAATATGAGTCGGACGTTCGGGCTTGTGACCGCCGTCTTGTACCTGCTGCTGACGTTGACGCTCGTCAACCGCATTGATGAGTTTCGTAATCTGACATACCAGGCCGGCACGATCAGCGGCACGGCTATCCTGACCGTGCTGAACAGCCCTCCGACCATGTTCTTCGCGCTGGTGACTATCCTGGGGTTCATCTTTTTCACAGACACTCACTCCTTCCTTTATCGGCTCATCATGGGGGGCATACATGCCATCACGCACATCCTCGCAGCCTTCCTCATTGCGCTCGTCAGCGTCGTTGTCGTGGCGAAAATCTCGGCGCTGTCGCCGGAGAGCTGGCGGATAGTCGTCCCCTGGGGCGGCGGCTTTACCTTTTTCCTGGACCTACGAATAGTGCTCGCCTCCGTGCTCATCATGATTGGCGGGTTCATCATCGGGTCGCTCGCCATGGGAATTTACCTCCTACTGTCTTTGAACTTTTTCGGGCGACACGGTAACGAAGCTTTCTCCGTGCTGGCCGTTGAAGACTGGAAAAACTTCGTCCGCCTGAACATCAATCAGGAGGGTGATCTGACCATTTACCCGATTGGCATTAGAAAAGTGGCTCGCAAATGGAAGGAGCGCAAAGATGGGACAGGGCCTGAGTTAGTGCCTGACGACCGCCGCGCGACTCAGCCGGAACTCATAGAGTTTCCCATCGTCATGAAGAAGGCCAAAAAGGCTTATACGGGTGTGCACACCAGTTCTTCGGACTTGAAGATTGATGGCTCGACCCAAACGTCAATATCAACTGGAAGCTGAAAGCTTGCCGTCAGGACTTCCGCGGTTACCGTCCCGGCTCACGATCAAGGCTTACACAGGAACATCAGGGTGCTTTGCCATGTAGGAGTCCGGAGCGTCGCCGGAAGCCGCGAATCATGCTCCTTATATAACTGAGAGAGGCTCCATCAAAAATGAGCGACCAACATTTCGATGCAGTCATCATCGGCTCCGGCTTCGGCGGCTCTGTGATGGCTTACCGGTTGGCACAAGCGGGATTGCGCGTCTGCCTTCTGGAGCGTGGAAAAGCCTATCCGCCGAATTCTTTCCCGCGTCCCCCTTACGATCTGGGTAAAAACTTCTGGGACCCCAGCAAAGGTCTCTACGGCATGTTTGACGTCTGGTCGTTCAAAGGGTCCGGGGCGCTCGTCTCCAGCGGCCTCGGCGGCGGCTCCCTGATCTACGCGAACATCCTGATTCGCAAAGACCCGAAGTGGTTCGTCAGGGAGGACCGGACGGGCGGCGCTTATGAAGACTGGCCGATAACTTACGACGATCTCGAAGGCCATTACGAGCGGGTCGAGAAGATGATGAACGCCCAGAAGTACCCGCTCAAACATCCGCCCTACAACGAGACGCCGAAAACTCTGGCGATGCAGGAAGCCGACCAGAAGCTGCAACTCGGCGATAACTCAACACATCGTTGGTTGCCGCTTAATCTGGCCGTCAGTTTCAAAACCAGGCATGTCGTCAACCCGGATGAAGACGATCCCGCCAACCCGCCGATAGTCGGCGCGCAGCTTTATGAAGAGCGCCCTAATTACCACTCGGTCGTGGCGGAGCGCGAGATGCCGCGCTCCACCTGCCGCCTCTGCGGCGAGTGTGACATCGGGTGCAACTACGGCAGCAAGAACACGCTCGACTACACCTACATCACCGCCGCCATTCACCAGAAGCCTCATCCCGCGAAGGTGGAAACCTTGTGCGAGGTGAAAGCCATCGCGCCGCTCGAAGGCAAGGGCTACTCGGTCAAGTTTCTCCGGCACGACCCCGCACAAGTCGACCCGGAAACCGGCAAATGCCCGCCGCCGAAGGAAGGAAATCTTACCTGCGACCGCCTGATCCTTGCCGCTGGAACGTTTGGCACGCCCAACCTTTTGTTAAGGAACCAGGCTGCCTTCCCGAACCTGAACAAGCAGACGCTCGGCTCGCGCTTCTGCGTCAACGGCGATCTGCTCTCGTTCGTCGTCAAGAGTATGGAGCGCAAGAACGGCAAGAGCGTGCCGCGCCGCCTGGACCCAAGCTTCGGGCCTGTCATCACCAGCGCGATTCGTCTCGGCGATACGCTGGACGGAGAGGGCGACCAGGGGCGCGGGTTCTATGTCGAAGACGGGGGGCAGCCATATTTTCTGAGCTGGCTGTCGGAAGTCTCAGGATTCCCCGGCCTCATCCGGCGGACCATTAAATTCCTGAAGATTATTACCAAGTACCGTTGGGGACTCTGGAACGACGCGGAACTGAGTTCGGAAATCTCCGAGTTGATCGGCCCGGCCAGTAGCTCGAAAAGCTCATTTCCTGTCCTGACCATGGGGCGCGATATTCCGAACGGAAGATTGTATCTGAAAGATGGTTTCCTCGAATGCGATTGGAAGATTAAACAGTCCAAGCAGTATTTCGACCGTGTCCGGAGAGTGGGTAAGGCGATTGCCAGGGCGCTCGATGCAGAGTATCTGGACAATCCTTCCTACGCCTGGAACTTCCACCAGGTGCTCACGGCCCACCCGCTCGGCGGCGCTCCGATGGGCCAGAGCAGGGAAACGGGCGTGGTCAACTCCTTTGGAGAGGTCTTCGACTACCCGGGGCTTTACGTCGTTGATGGGTCTGCGATGCCCGGCCCGGTCGGCCCCAACCCCTCGCTGACTATCGGCGCATACTCTGACCGCTGTGCTGATCACATCATCAGCCAGCACAAAGGTGAAATAAAATGAGTGCTAATGCAAACGGAAAAAAACGCTCCCTGATTCTGGCCGGCGGTGGAATCAAGGTCTCCTTTCAAGCGGGCGTCCTTCAGGTCTGGCTCGACGAGGCTGGACTGACGTTCGATCATGT
Organism: Pyrinomonadaceae bacterium; assembly: GCA_036392495.1. Taxonomy (GTDB): domain Bacteria; phylum Acidobacteriota; class Blastocatellia; order Pyrinomonadales; family Pyrinomonadaceae; genus QHXM01. Next base: position 10,137 of record DASVXV010000041.1, read on the forward strand.
GGATGGGGCGAGCGGCGGCGTCTTCAATCTGGCGATGATGTGCCAGGGGATGAGCGGACTGCAAATCGCGGACAACTGGCGCAATCTCAATCCGCGAGCCGGCATCAGCTTTAATGCGGCGGAATTCCCGAAGCTCCTTTATGCCGAATCGCTCTTTACGCTCGATAACTACCGGAAGCATGTCTTCACAGGCTGGGGGCTGGATTGGGAGAAGATTCGCGCGTCCAAACTCGACGGGACCTTCAACGTCTTCAACTTCAGCCGCAAGGAGCTTCAGGTCGTCGAGCCGAAAGACATGAGCGAAGACATGCTCTGCGCCTGCGTCTCCCTCCCGATGTGGTTTCAGCCGGTGCACATCAACGGCGAGACTTATATAGATGCGGTTTTCCTCTCAGACGCCAATATCCAAGAGGCGATTCGTCGCGGCGCCGATGAACTGTGGATTATCTGGACCGTCAGCGACAAGGACGAATGGCACAACGGCTTCGTCGCCAACTATTTTCAGATCATCGAGACGAGCGCCGACGGCCATTACAAAGCCGACCTGAAACGGATTGCCGAGAACAACGCGGCGATTGCGCGCGGCGAACAGGGCGAGTATGGCCGCCACATCGAAGTGAAGGAACTCAAGGCCGATGTCGCGCTTCACTACCTCGTGGACTTCAGCAAAGATCGAATGACCGAGGCCGTCAATCTAGGCGTCCAGAGAGCGCGCCAGTGGTGCCAGGAGAACGGCATCCCCATCAAGCCGATCGAAGGCGATTTCCCCATAGAGGTCTATAAAGCGAAGACCAAAGTGAGCTTCACCGAAGAGATGAAAGGTTACGTCACCTTCGGCGAACTCGATTACGACAAAGGTTATCGCGCCGCGAAGCCGAGTCTGGCCTCTATTTTCAGCGGCGGGAAAAAAGAGAGCACCCCGATCATGTTCCACCTGACGATTACGGCCGACGATGTGGACCGTTTCGTCACCCAGCCTGAACACGATACGAGTGACATTAAAGGCTATATCAAATGCGATGCGCTCGGCGGCCAGTTGCCCGTGGAGCAGGGAACTTTCAATCTCTTCGTTGACGACCAGGACCCTGCGATCAAGCGTATGTTCTACCGCCTCTTCTTCCGCGACGACCAGGGAAACCCGCACACCCTGAGCGGCTTCAAGTACATCAAGGATGATCCGGGCTCAGACCTCTGGCACGATACGACCACGCTCTTCACACGCATCCTCGAAGGCCACGTGAGCGCGGAGGAAGAGAGCGCGCTGGCGAATGACCCCGAAAAGCTGAAGCAGAAAGTTCAGGCTTCGGGCATCATCATCATTCACTTCTTCGACTTTCTGAAACAACTGACGACCTTCCGCACGGAAGGCCCGTCCCTCACCGACAGGGCTTCTGGGCTGGCCCGTTTCGGGAGGCTCTTCATGGGCAAGTTGTGGGACGTTTACGCGCGCAACGTGCTTACGTCCGGCCCGATCTGATTGTGTCGTCCTTAAGAGTTTGTGTCCGGAGATGGAAGGCCAAGAGCGATGAACAAATACCTCAAATGGTTTCGAATAGTTGTCTGGCTCGGGATCATCATGAACCTGTTCTTTGTTATCCCGAGCCTGTTCGCGCCACAACTCCTGAATATCACTTTCGGCCTCGGCATCGAGTCTAATGATGTCTGGCTCCGCAATACCGGAATGCTCCTGCTCTCGATGTGCGTCTTCTACGCCGGAGCGGCAGCAAACCCTTTGCGCTATCCCGGATATACATGGCTCACGGCCGTCTCCAGGCTGATTGCCGCCGTCTTCTGGCTCTACATGATTCGCGTCTCCGGCTACCCGTCCTTGATGCTCCGGTTTCTCCTCTCGGACCTCGCTTTCGGCATCGTCCTCGGTATTCTCCTGCAACTCGGATTGCCCGCTGAGAGTAAGCTCAGTCTGGCGAATCTCAAGCGAGGCTGGGCACGATTCGTTCAATGGCTCAAGGCGAAATTGAGATCGAAAGCGGTCTGGGCGACTGTTATCGTCATCGCTTTGCTGGGCGGTTTCGTCGGATACCAGTTGTGGAATCGCCTGTTGCGTAAATACCCGGACATCAGTTACGCCTCGGCGGAAGATCACTGGAAGCATGGCGCTATCGGGTTGAGCAATGAGAGCCGGATTCCGTACCTGATCTGGAAGGTCATCCCGCGCATGTTTCCGGAAAAATTCCCAGGGCCGGGCGGGTGGGCCTCCTTCGGGTTCATCGTGGAAGAGGGCAACGAACTGCCGGTCGGCTTCTCTTTGCGCCACATCGGCTATCCTGCGGTTGAGGCCAACTGCGCCCTCTGCCATACGGGCTCTTATCGTGAGTCGCCCGAGAGCAAGCCGAAACTCATCTACGGCGGACCGGCGCACGAGATGGACTTGCAGCGCTTCCAGCGTTTTCTCTTCGAGGTCGCCACCGACCCACGCTTCACGCCTGAGAACGTGCTCAATGAGATCAGGAAAACCGACGATCTCTCTATGATGGATGCGCTCGTCTATCGCTACCTGATTATACCGGCGACGATCCAGGGACTGGCACAACAGAAGAAAGAGTATGCCTGGCAGGACCTCAGACCGCCGCAGGGCCGTGGGCGCGTGGACACCTTCAACCCGACGAAGTTCAACGTCTATCACTTGCCGGATGATAACAGTATCGGGACGACCGATCTGCCGCAGGTCTGGAATCAAGCGCCGCGGCAGCATCTGTGGCTGCATTGGGACGGCAATAACAACGAGATCGTGCAGCGCAACTACGCTGCGGCCATGGCTATCGGCGCAAGGCCCGACACCGTCATCCCCGAAAGTTTTAAGCGGGATACGGATTTCCTCCTGACGCTTGCCCCGCCAGCCTATCCGTTCGAGATCAACCGCGACCAGGCCAAACGCGGCGAAGAGATTTTTAAGAAGAATTGCGCCGAGTGCCATACGCCAGAGGGCGCACGCTTCGGCCAGGTGATGCCGGAAGTGGGCACGGACCGGCACCGTGTTGATTCCTTCACGCAGCAACTGGTTGAAAAATTCCACACGGTCAAATTCGGCGACGTTCTCTTCACGGCCTATCGCAAGACGGACGGTTACGTCGCCACCTTTGTTGATGGGCTGTGGGCCCGCGCGCCGTACCTGCATAACGGTTCGGTCCCGACCCTTTGGGACCTGCTGCAACCCGCAGCGGCCCGCACCAAAGTCTTCCACCGTGGCTATAACGTTTACGATCCGAAAGCCATGGGTTTTGTCTCCGCGGGACCGGAGGCGGAGAAATCCGGCTTCCGCTACGACACCAGTGTGCCCGGCAACAGCAACTCCGGGCACGAATTCGGCATGACGCTGAGCGATCAAGATAAATGGGACCTGATCGAATTCCTGAAAACGTTGTGAGGTGATACTTCCCGCACAGAAGAACAGTTTTTTCGGGTAATGCCCACGCCCCTCGCGACCGCGCTTGTGAAAGAAAGGCAGGAAGCTGCATGGAGAACGACATCATTTTTGAGCCGCTCAAGTTTCGCAACCTCACCGTGAAGAACCGTATTTTCCGCTCGAACATCTCGGGCCGATTCGATTTCTACAACGGCATCGGCACACAGGCGCGCATCAACTGGGAAGAGAAGTTCGCGCGCGGCGGAGTGGGAGCGATCATCTCCTCGCACGTGCCTATCTCGGTCCGCGGGCGCATTCTCCCCAACTACGCCTTCATAGATAGCGATGACAAGATTCCCTTCTGGCGCAAACTCGGCGACAAGGTGCACGAGTACGACTGCAAGTACATCATGCAACTCAGCCACGGAGGCCGCCAGCGGGACATCTCCGGCATCGAGAACTCCTTCAACCGAGGGTTAAGCTCAACCGACAATACGGACTCTTTTCACGGTCTGCTCTGCCAGGCGATGACCCTTGACGAGATCAAGATGGTCGTCGGGCAGTTTGGCGACGCCGCCCGGCGCGCACGCGAAGCCGGACTGGACGGCGTGGAGCTTCACGCCTGCAACGGCTACCTCATCAATCAATTTCTGAGTTCGGGGATCAATAACCGCAAGGATGAATACGGCGGCTCGCTGGAAAACCGCGCGCGCTTCCTGCTCGACATCATGCGTGCGGTGCGCCGGGAGGTCGGCGACGACTTCCATTTCCAGGTCAAAATCAGCGCCGTGGACCATAATAACGCGCTCGCCTTCTGGGAGAAGAAAGGCAATACGCTTGAAGATTCCCTCAAGGTCTGTAAATGGGTCGAAGAGGCCGGGGCCGATTGCATCCACGTCTCGACCGGCAGCACTTTCCCGCACCCCTTGAATCCTCCGGGGCCCTTCCCCATTGAGCACGCCGCGCGCGTTTACGGCGCGATGGTTCATAGCGGCATTGACGCCTTCCGCAACTTCCTGCTGTTTCGCTACAGGCTGCTCCGGCCCATCTTCCGGTTTCTCTGGAACCGCACCAAGCCGGACGTCATTGAAGGCATCAGCGTGGATGATGCGCGCGAAGTCAAGAAGCACGTCTCGGTCCCGGTGCTCTGCACCGGCGGCTTCCAGACGGCCTCATACATCCGCAAGGTCATCAGCGAGGGCTATTGCGACGGCGTCGCCATCGCGCGCCCGCTGGTGGCTAACAACGACCTCGTACAGATCTACGCCAAAGGCCAGGACCTGCCGGACAAGCCGTGCACTTATTGCAACAAGTGCGCGGTGCATGCGATTGCGGACCCGCTCGGCTGTTACGAGCTGTCGCGCTACGACGGCGACTATGACCGGATGATCAAAGAGGTCATGTCGGTCTTTGAAGGAGCGCCCGCGTATCAGTAATTAATGTGTATTTGAAAAAAGTTTTGAGTAGAGGAGAAAGAATGAATTGTCCACGAAGTCACACGAAACGACACGAAACTGATCGCTCTCTTCGTGTCGTTTCGTGTGACTTCGTGGATCGTCTGTCCTCTAATCACCGGGCGGAAGTTATCGCGCGCTGATCGCGCGTGCTGTCAGTTTATCAATAGGAGGAGTTCTCCTTATGAAAGAGCAAGAGCCGCTGACGCCGGTCGAGCAGGCCGAAAGAAGACTGGCCGGAAGATGGTTTCTCATCGGCCTCTTCGTGCTGGCTCTGATTGCCAGTTATCTCTTCTGGAAGTTTAACCCGAACGCCCCGGTTGACTACGTGGATATTAACGACCACTTCAAATATGGCTCAATCGGAAGCGAGCCTGCGAACGGCATCCCTTACTGGATCTGGAAAGTCCTGCCGGATATGTTCCCGGAAAAACTGCCTGCCCCAGGGAAAGGCTATGAAGCTTTCGGGTTGATTCAGGAGCCTGGAAGAGATACGCCCATAGGTTTTTCTGTGCGGCGAGTCCTGATTGATCGCGTCGGGATGAACTGCGCGCTCTGCCATACGGGCACGGTGCGCGATACCCCGCAGAGCCAGCCGCGCATCATCGTCGCCATGCCCGCCAACAATTTCGATCTTCAGAGCTATGCTCGTTTTCTCTACGCCTGCGCTCAGGACCCGCGATTCACCGTGGACAATGTGATGCAGGCCATTGAGCGTCGCACCAGGCTCGATCCGCTCGAACGGTTCATCTATCGTGAAGCCATCTGGCGGACCCGAGAAGCCCTCATCGAACAGGCCAGGCGTCTCACCTTCATGGACTCCAGACCCAACTGGGGGCCTGGGCGCGTGGACACTTTCAATCCTTATAAGGCTATTCAGTTCAATTTCCCGATGGATAAGGACCACACGATTGGGACTGTGGATTTGCCGACCATCTGGATGCAGAGGCCGCGCGAGGGGATGCAGTTGCACTGGGACGGCAACAACACTTCAGTGGTCGAGCGCAACAAGAGCGCGGCGCTCGGCGCGGGCGTCACGCCGACCACGATTGATATTGGCCGGATGAAGCGCATCGAGGACTGGCTCTGGGATTTGCCCGCGCCGCGTTATCCGTACCCGATAAACGAGGCTCTGGCGGCGAAAGGAGAGGCTGTCTGGCAACAGAACTGCTCCGGTTGTCACGCTTTCGAGGGCGCGCAGGTCGGGAAAGTGACGCCAATTGAAGAGATCGGCACGGACCGCTCGCGCCTCGATTCATACACCTACGAGCTGCTGGAGAATCAGAACACGCTTTATGCCGGCTATCCCTGGAGGTTCTCGCACTTCCGCAAGACGAACGGCTACGCCAACATGCCGCTCGATGGAGTCTGGCTGCGCGCGCCGTTCCTGCACAACGGCTCAGTCCCGACCTTGAGAGACCTGCTTGAAGCGCCGGAGAACAGGCCCAAAGAGTTCTATCGCGGCTACGATGTCTTCGATCCCGCCAACCTCGGCTTTATCTGGAACGTCGCGGAAGAGAACGGGCGCAAGTTCTTCCACTATGACACGGCCATGCCCGGCAACAGCAATGCAGGGCATCTCTATGGCACGCAACTGACCGCGGAGGAGAAGGACGCGCTCATCGAGTACATGAAGAAGCTCTGAAGGATTTTCTCCTTAAGGAGGAGAGATTAGTCAACTACCACGTCCTAAAGGAGCGATGGCTTGTCCCTGCTAACCAAACATCTTAGTAACTTTCTCAAGGCTACCGTACTGCGACGAGTGGCGCGAGACTCCAACCTTTGTGTCTGGGTTCACCTGCATAACCAGAGGT
>DASVXV010000042.1:0-21848 GCA_036392495.1 Pyrinomonadaceae bacterium
AATTCAGGTCTGATCTTTGCTGCGCTCTGGTCACTTTCCCAAGTAGTCAGAAATCCTAAGAAAAATGGAGGTTTCTGACTTGTGTAGATACTAATGGCGTCAGCCCTGGGTCACAGCGCCGATTTGAAATGCAAGCCCGCGCGAGCGGGCGACAGCCCTTGAATTGCATACGGTCGTGCACAGGCTGTCGCCCATTTCATGGGCTCGATATTTCTTCCTGCTGGTGACCCAGGGCTTGCGCCCTGGGCTTTATGCTGTCGCCCCTAACGGGGCTGACTGATTACTGACCACTGCCGTCTGCCTACTGCCTTCTGCTTTCTGCTTTCTGCCAACCGCCATGTCAAAATTTGTCAATGAGGTCTATCTCCTTTAGTAGCTTCGTCGGGCTCTTTGGGCGTTGACGTGGAGTTTGGGGCGGCATAAGATTTGGGGCGACTGTCTCTATTCGGGCGGAGGTGTTGCTGCCATGCGTTGTCAAAGACTGAAACGGGCGTTCGTTTCTCCCGGATACAAATATCCGCTGCTCATTTGCGCCGTGGCGATTCTCTGCCTCAACGAAGGAGCGCTGGCGCAGTCTGGCCGCCGCCTCAGCAGAAGCGCGCAGCCCGCCCCGACGCCCGCCGTCACAGGGCCTCAGACAGAGGCCGTGGCCGCTCAGCCAGAGGAGAAGTTCGCCCCCATCTCCGGCGTCATCGTCGCAGGGGACCTGGTGCAATCAGGCTCCAGCTTCTCGAACCACGTTGACCTGGCCGTGGACGCCTGCGTGGACAGGCTCAAGGAAGGGCCTGTGATCAACGCCAAAGGCAGCGGCAGCATGAAGCGCCTGAAGGCCATGGACCGTGCGAAAGAGGAGACGGACGTTTACGTCCTGTGGCTGGAGATACAGATTACGGAGAGCATAGACAACGACTATCGCCTCAACGAGAAGATCTGCGTCATCAACTATTACGTCTTCGAGCCGAAGACTGCGAAGATTCTGGCGGAGGGGCGCGTTGACCCGAAGAGCCAGTCCATACGCGCAGGCGGCGGCGCAGTCCTGCGCCTGCCCAGAGGCAGCAGCCGCACGCCCATCACAATTCAACTGAAAGACGGCGGCCGCGAGGTGGCCGACCGCGTCCGTAGGAAGCTGCAGCAGATGGTCACCCCGCAGGGGAACGTCACCCCGTAAGAAGATTAAAGCACCCCGCTTTTAACCCCCTCCCCCGCCTGTCACATTTCTGTCAGTCCCACTTAACCCCTTTAGTTTTGGAACTGCTGAGAAGCGGGTGAGTGTTATTCCATATGCTGGCCGCTCTCCGTAGATCACTTAGTTATGGCCCTACTGAGATATACATCTTTTGCGGCATCGTTATCCTTCTCATACTAGCCTACATACTAATCAAGGAATGGCATAAGAGGCTCAAATAGCTTTTTAGGCAAGATCATCTCTTTTTGGGCAAACGGGAGTTTTTAGGTACAGCCACGTGGACGCGCCCGCCCGAGCACATCGCGGAGCTGGAAGTAGATGAGATGTGGTCATTTGTCGGGCACAAGGAGCGGCAGGCCTGGCTTTGGTACGCACATGATCCGCAGTCGAAGCAGATCGTGGCCTGGCTCATTGGCGAGCGCACGGACAAGAACTGCCGCCGGCTGCTCAACCAGCTCAAGGGTTGCCGCGTGCTGCGCTTCTGCACCGACGAGTGGAAGAGTTACGGGAAGCTGATCCCGTGGCCGCAGCACTGGGTTGGCAAACGCTGGACGCAGGACATAGAGCGCCAGAACCTGAACTTCCGGACGCACATCAAGAGGTTACAGCGGCGAACCATCTGCTTTTCAAAGAGCCCGGCGATGCATGAAGCTGTCTTGAAGCTCTACATTGACAGCCATAACCGCCAACATCACTTTTGAGACATGACCTGATGAGCAAGAAGCAATATTTGTTTGACAGCTATTAAAGTGTAATGTACCCTTCGCCTGTTTAGCGCATACTTAGCTTTGCATTCTCAGTCGGCGAGTTTAACAATTTGATAGCTGGGATGCTTTTTCTTACACTAAATTCTCACTGACTCTTCACTCTCGACGAGGACTCCTCTCGACCGTCTCACTCAATCTTTCCTTTAGCATTTTGAGTCGGTGAGAAACAGCGATTTCTTCTACAATTCTCTCCTTCCGGGAAGAGGCATAGAATCTTTATCTAGTGGTTAATTCAATCACATAGTTTTACTACTGAACGATGAGATTCAGAGCTAGAGGAGATCAAGCTCTCTGCACAATAAGTGAGGAAAAAAAATCTATGGATTACAGTACAACCGTGAATCTCCCCCGTACTTCTTTCCCAATGCATGGAGACTTATTGGAACGACAGGAAAGCATGCTGCGTCACTGGCAAGCGCAAGATATTTATCGTTCTATTTTGGAAGATAGGAGAGACGCCAGGTCGTTCATCATTCATGACGGCCCACCTTATGCGTCCGGAGAGATTCATGTTGGCATCGGAATGAACAAGATCATCAAAGATATTATAGCCAAGTACAACTCGATGAATGATCGCCGAGTTCCTCTCGTTCCTGGTTGGGATTGTCATGGTTTGCCTATTGAACTTGAAGCTCTGAAGGAATTAGGCACACATGCGTCGGAAATGTCTGTTCCGGAGTTTCGTGACCACTGCGCGAAGTATGCTCTTCGCTATGTTCGTGAGCAGAAAAGGCAATTCCAACTCTTGGGAATCTTTGCCGATTGGGACAGACCCTATCTGACGATGAATCCTTCTTACGAAGCGGGCGTTCTTACCATTCTCCTGGATATGGTCGAAAAAGGATATGTCTACCGCGACCTGCGAGCAATTGCATGGTGCACACGCTGTCAGACATCCCTGGCGGAGGCGGAAATCGAAGATCAAAAAACCCCTGAGCGCGCCCTGTGGCTCTACTTTGAAGGCGGGCCGGAACTCGCCAAGCGCTTCGGCGCAAGGGAAGACTCGCCGTGCTCTCTTCTAGTCTGGACGACGAGTGCGTGGAGTCTGCCCGGCAGTGTGGCGGTGGCTGTTAAGGCAGATTCTTCTTACGCGGCGTTCGACTTTACCGATCACCAGGGCAGCAGAAGAACCATCGTCATTCTTGAGGATTTGGCCCCGGAGGTATTTCAAACCATCGGGGTTGAAGAGTATCAAAAGGTCGGGGTTGTTAGAGGCAATGAGCTTGAAGGGGGGACCGTACAACACGCTCTCTCGGACGAAAAGATACCTATCATTCTCGCGGACTTTATTAAGAGCGACGCAGGCTCCGGGATCGTGCACATCGTACCGGCGCACGGGCTGGATGACTTCAACGCGGCCAATAAGTATGGTCTCGGCGGGTCGAGCATCGTTGACGCGAGAGGAATATTCACGCCCGCCGCCGGAGAATTTACCGGTCTCGAATTACGTCAAGGGGAGAGCGCGATCTTGCGCTCCCTGCAAGAGCGTGGGGCACTGGCTGCGGTGGGCGAGCATGATTATCCGCACTGTTGGCGTTGCGCCAGTCCTCTCATCACGCAATCAACCCCGCAGTGGTTCGTCAATCTGGACTACCGCGAGCAGCCCGAAGGCCAGACCTTGCGGGAGAAAGCATTGCTCGAAGTGCAGATCGTCAACTGGATCCCCCCGGATTCAAGGCGACGTATTAGCGGGATGATTGCGAGCCGTTCCGATTGGTGTATCTCGCGCCAGCGCACCTGGGGGGTTCCGATCCCCGCCTTTACATGCAAACGGTGCGGCGAGCTAATCTTATCTGCCGAGGCACTGAGACATATACGCAATCTGGTTGGGACTTACGGCAGCGCTGTCTGGTTCGAGCGCGAGGCCGCAGACTTACTCCCCTCCTCCTTTAGTTGTCAATGCGGCGGCAGAGAATTTGATAAAGCGGCGGACATCCTAGATGTTTGGTTCGAGAGCGGCACGAGCTGGCAGTCTGTCCTCATCGCCGATCACCGTCTGAGTTTTCCCGCAGACCTGTGCGTCGAAGGGAATGATCAGCATCGCGGGTGGTTTCAACTTTCGCTTTTCCCCGCGCTGGTCAGTCGTGACAAGGCCCCGTATAAAAACGTCCTGACTCACGGCTTTGTGCTCAACGAGCGACGCAAGCGAATGGAGCGCTCCCGCGGCGATTTCGTGACGTTGCGGGACGCGCTGGGGAAAGTCCCCGCGGACTTGATCCGCCTCTATTTCGCTTCGGCGGACACCTCGGCGGAGATCGCCCTCTCGATTGAGACCTTTCAAAACATCGAACCCAGGTATCTCAGGATTCGCAACACGTTCCGCTACCTGCTGGGTTATCTGCACGACTTCGTCTTCCACGAAGATTCAGTTCACTTGGATGACCTGGAGCCGCTCGACCTCTGGGCGTTGTGCCAGCTGCATGAGCTCGTCTCGAAGGTAAAGGAGGAATACGACGCCTACCGCTTTCACGAGGCCGTCAGGCGGATTCACGACTTCTGTAATGATGACCTGAGCAAGCTCTACTTCGACGTACTGAAGGACAGACTAAAATATGAGGCTCCGGCTGCGCCGTCTCGCCGCTCGGCGCAGACCGTCCTGCACTCCATCCTGATGGGTCTGGTCAAGCTCCTCGCCCCGGTCCTGCCTTACACGTGCGACGAAGTGTGGGCGCTGACGCCGGGCCACGCCGATTGCGCGAGCGTACATCTGAGCCGCTGGCCGAAGGCGGACGAGCAGCTCCTGGGCAAGAAGAAAAGCCATGAGACGCAGGAGACCTTCGCGCGCCTGCTGAGCCTGCGCAACGCCGTCAGCATCGCGCTGGAGAGACTGCGGGCGGCGAAAGCGATAGGCAGTAACGCCGAGGCCATTATCCGCCTGCACGTTGGTGATGGGATTGAGAGTCTGTTGGGCGTCACGACGCTGGCAAACTTGCGCGACTTTCTCCTCGTCTCTGAAGTCTCGGTGGTCCCCTCGGCCGAGGGACTTGAGCCTGTGGCGGAACTGCCCGGCGTTTTCTTCGGGGTCTCGCCTTCGCCGCACGCCAACTGCGCGCGCTGCCGCAGGTACGACGTGACGTGCGGCACGAACACCGAGCGGCCAGACCTTTGCGCCAGGTGCGACGAAGTCTTGAAGCTGCGGGACAAGGTTGACCTGTTCATCGGCGCGACCCCCAACCTTCCCTCACCGGAGATGCGGCCGGCAGACCTGGTGTCGTTCCTCAAAGCGCGCGACATCCGGAAGATTGCGATTCTGAATGAAGACGGCACGTGCCGGGCCTACGCCCTTCACTCGCCGTCGCAGCAGGTGGTCGAGATGGAGGAACTCCGGCCGCTGGCCGATTACGTCAACGCGTCCCCCGACTTCAATAAACACGCGGCCCTGCTCCTCGGCCTCGGCGAGCACACGGACGTGCTGTTCGGGATAGGCATTCATCACCTCAGGTACGGGACGCCGCTCGGCGGGACTCGTGAGTTCGCTTATCCCAGGCTGCGCGACATGCTGGACAACATGCTGCGCCTCTCGTGGGGGATGTCCGTGAAGAACGCCGTCGCGGAACTCCCGCACGGCGGCGGCAAATCCATCATTGACAGGTGCGGATGGGACCTCAACGTGCACCGCGAGTTCAGGCGCGAGATTTACCGCGACTTCGGGCAGTTCACGGCCACCCTCTTCGGCCGCTACATCTGCGCCGAGGACATGAACAACACCACGGCCGACACACGCGAGATGCTCTCTGCCTGCCGTCACGTGATGTGTCTCTCGCAGGGGGTGGGCGGCAGCGGCAACCCTAGCCGCTTCACGGCGCTGGCGGCCTGGGCTGCGGGCAAAGCCGGTTGGAAGTTTCTCACCGGGAGCCCGTCCTTTGAGGGCCTGACCATAGCACTTCAGGGCGCGGGCAACGTCGGGAGCAACCTCATCCCGATTCTCGTCGAAGCAGACCCGGGCATACGCAAACTCCTCATCGCCGACCGCAACCCGGAGCAGATACAGTCCATTCGCAATCTGCTCCTCAAGCACGGCAAGGAGGGCCTGCTCGAAGTGCTCAGTTCCAAAGACCCCGCCGACCAGAGCGCGGCCACGCAGTCTTACAGCGAGCGGCCGGATGAGGAGGGCAAGGAATACATACTCTACGCCCCTTGCGACATTCTCATCCCCGCCGCCGCCGGGAACATCATCAACCCGCAGAACGTCCCGCGGCTCAACTGCCGCCTCATTCTGCCCATAGCCAACAACGTCTACAGCGGTAACGACGCCGTCGCGACGGCCATGATGGAGCGCGGCATTGTTGACGTGGTCGAAAACAACGTCAACTGGGGCGGCGCGCTCGCCGCCGCCAGTGAACTCTACGGCTATGACGAGGACAACGTCGCCGCCGCCTGCATAGACGCCTACAACAAGACACTCGCTCTTCTTGAGAAAGCCAGAGAGCAGAACCGCCCGCCCTGGTTCATCCTCAAGGAGACGGCCTCAAACCGCATCTTTCACGAAAACCATCCGGTCGTCGGCCAAGCCCGTCACTACAAATTCATCGGCGACATCAACCGCGGCTTCAACGACTGGGTCAAAGGGCGCTGGCTCCGCAACATCGTTGATGTCGAGCCGGATAAGTTTTCGAGCTATTCAGTCAGTAAGGCGCTGGAGGTAATTCGTTAGCGGCTCATCGCCTGTATCAGGACTCCAGCTGAACTCCATAGCAGGTGGAGCTTAGTCCTCCATCATGAAAGTAGTACGACATGGCGATAGAAATAAATGATCCTGAGCTGCCTATGAGCAGCAGTCATGAAGGCGTGAGGGCGGCAGGGCGGCGAGCCCTTCACGCCTTTTTAGAAACTTGGCCTTACGTGCTTCTGGGGCTATTGACCGGCGGCGGCTTGCTCATTCTCCAAGACTATCTGCGCGAACGGCACGCCCCCGAACTGCTCGTCAAGCTGGTGGAGCATCTGGGGGTCGGCTTTCTCGTGTCGTCTATCGCGGTCTTTTTCTACGAATGGGGTTCACACGCTAAGAAGATGCAGCAACTCAATGAAAGATTGTTGCAGTGGGAGCGGGCAAAGCCTGAGGAAAACCTCACCAGGTCTATCAGGCGGCTGTTTAACCCGGACGACGAGAGGGAGGCGTCAGGCGAGGTTAAAGAGTTGAGTGTCTATTGCAAAGAACTCGTCATGCACATCTCCAAACTGCTCCAGAACAGGAATAGCTGGTGCAACGACCAGCACGTAGATTTTCTGCTGTACTTCCTGAAAAGCTACTTGGTGAAGAACGCCAAGACGTTCACCAGCCTGAATGACGAGAACGTGAGGGCGAAGCTACCCTTCGTCGTGCCGCAGAATGCCGCCGAATTAACCTCAAGTCTCCTGACTTATTACATGCAAACCCTCAACACCGGGGACTCGTACATTTCAATCTCTAACTTACCCGTCTGGCAGAATGACCAGCTCACGGAGTTTCACAAGGCGACGACTGAGGCCATGAAGCGCGGGGTCAAGGTCCGCCGCATCTTCAATTTCGCGCGCAACTACCGCGTCGTGATCGGGATTAGCGAAGCCATCTATATCCTCGAGCTTCATCTTAAATACGTCGAGACATCCGAGGGGAACTATCAAGTCAAAGTGCTGGGTCAACACGAACTCAAAAAAAGCACTTCGAAAAACTTGGAGTCCAGAATCGGAGACGCTCATTTCGGAATCTTCCGGCACGACAAAGAGGCGTTGCGGCTGGAGGTCCGGGGGCCGGAGCTTTCCGAAATGTTCATCACCAAAGAAGAAATTTATACCGAGGGGCGTGATGATCGGCTCTTCGATGAGGCTTGGGCCGCGGGGATCGAGCTGAAGGCGGAAAATTTCCGGCAGATTATCACCAACCTAGCGGAAGAACTGGGTCAGACTTTACCTCAAGACTTTCTCTCGGAGCCGTCTCAACCCGTGCCGGGGGATTGAAGTTATCGGCAGAGTGTCAACCAATTGATCGGAGGATAGTGATGAAACAGAGTGTAGCGGGCCAACAGCTAAGTGAAACCATAGAAACGAGCATGAGAAAAGGAGGGAAAACGCTCCTGCCCGCCTTAAGGACTGCCGGCCCGTTCCTCATCATCGGGATGATCATCGGCGTCCTCCTTCTCATCCTGCAATGGTACTTGGATCACGTGATCATCCCGCAGAGCTTCGTCATCAGTCAGCTGGTGGGGTATCTGGGAGGCGGCTTCATCATCTCCGCCATCTTCATGTTCTTCTACGAGTGGAGGGCCTACGCCCGCAACATGGCGGAACTCACGCAGAAGCTTCTGGACTTCGTCAACACGTCCAGGAATGAATCGCTGGAACAGTTCCTCCACAGACTGTTCACAGATAACAGCCTGCAAGTGCCGGATTATCTTAAAGAGACCGTCTCAACTCTCAGGCGTCTGGTCGAATACATACAGGCTCTTCAGAGACAGAACATGTGGGCCAAAGAGCAGTACGTCGGGTTCGTCAACAGGCTTGTCTCCAACGCGCTATTCAACGCGGAGACTTTGAAGAGGCTGAACGAAGGCGGCGAACACCATTTCAAAGTGCCTCCCATCGGCGCTGACCTCGCGGACGCGGTGCTTGCCGCCCAAATGGAAGCCCTGACGAAAGGCGATTACTACAACGTCATTTCCCACCTGAGTGCCTGGAAAGGCCAACAGTTGGGCGAGTTGCACGAAGCGGAGCGCAGAGCAGTAATCCATAGAGGCGTGAAGGTCAGGCGCATCTTCAATCTGACTCGCAAGTATCAGGCGCGGCTCACGGCCAATGAGGCACGGGAGATTTTACTCAGACACTTCAACCACGTGAAAGAGTGGGAGGCGACGGAAAGTCAGGTTTACGAGGTGAAAGTTCTTGGCAGCCAGGAGCTGAGCAACAGCACGTCGAAACTGCTGCACGACAGAATCAGCGAGGCGCACTTCGGCATCTTCCACCATGTGCCGGACGTGACCATCCGCGTCAAGGTCGAGCGCTCAGACCTCTCCGACATGGTGATGTCCAAAGACCAGCATATCATCAGCGCCGACGTTGACCTCTTCAACGAAGCATGGGACGCCGCCACCCCGCTCGACGAAGCAAGAATAGAGCTGATCATCCAAGAGTTGGAGGAGGAGAAAGCAATTCTAGCAGTCCAGAATCACTAAGCGAAGAACGTCTATATCTCCTAAGAGGGGACATTTCACCTTAATCACTTATGAGGAGGGACCCAATGGCCGTAGATGACATTAACGCTCCCGATAGTGCGCACGGCAAGTGGGAGAAGTTTAAAAAGGCGGGAGCCGCTTATAAATCTGCACGCTTCTATATGTGGATCGGGTTGATTAGCGGCTTCGCTTTGCTAGGGCTCAATCGTCTGCTGGAGCACTTAGCCGAACGAAAACCAGTCGTGGAATCCGCCGAACGACAAGCAGCCGGGGGATCCTTAGACTGGCTCTTGCACGGCCTGGCCTTTATCTTCGAGCATCTGGGCATAGGTCTCATCGTCGCAGCCATCGCTATCTTCTTTTACGAGTGGGGAGCGCATATTAAAGAGACGATAGGTTTGAGCACCAGGCTGACGGGCGCAATCGAGCAGACAAAACACATGATGGAAGCGATCAACATGAACGAGCGGCTTAACAATTTGAACAAAGGAACCGCAGAAATAAAACTCGTTTGGTGTCTGGACACTCTGATTGGCGGGCCTGCGCGGCATATCACAGCAAAACCTGAGTACGTGCGCAAGTTGATCGACAACTGTCAGAATCTGGTATTTTCTTTAGCCAGCTTGCGCCGTCAAAACGACTGGGGCAGCGAGCAATACTTGACCTTCATTTCAAACCACATCGAGAAAGTAGTCGGTCATAACGCCGAAGCCTTTAGTAAGTTATACGAGAAGACAGGGGAGCAACACTTCATGGTTCCACCCACCGCCGCGCAAATGGCCGACGAAATTCTCGCCGCTCAGATGCAATCCTTGAATAAAGGCGGCCGCTACGATGTGATTTCAGACCTGCCTTCCTGGCAGGGAACTCAACTCAACCATCTACATAAAGCGACGAGATGCGCGATTGAGGAAAATGATGTTCAGGTCAGACGCGTCTTCAATCTTATGCGCGGTACTCCGAAAGGGACGAAGGAGATTCTGCTCCGGCATCTCGAACATTCGCAAAAATGGAGAGGCCAGACGAAACAAGCCGTTTACGAGGTTAAGATTCTGGGGGTAGGGGCATACAAAAAGCTGAAACAAAGGGGACACTCCCTAGATAGTATTGAGAAAGCCCACTTCGGCGTCTTCATCAACGGGGCGGAGAAAGTGCGCTTCAAGGTCACGGAGCCCGACCTGTCGGATATGGAGTTGTCGAAAGACCCGGCGCTGGTTGAACCCAGCCTGAACATGTTTGATGCCGTTTGGAGATTTGCCACCGACTTTCTTCCGGAACAAAAAACCGGAGAGGCCGCCAGAGAATATATTGATCAACTGCTCAGCGAAATAGAGGAATGGAAAGAGAAGTCTTAAATGTTGTTCTGGCTCTGCGCTCATATTCCCTGGTCTGCTGATACAATGAGTCGAAGGTTGAGGGCGGGAGAGATTTTTAAGAGACTTCGTCGTCTTGAAAAATGAGGTGAATTTTTAGCGTGGCTAACATAGATTTTCCAAGGATGGAACGCGAGGTTCTCAACTTCTGGGAACGGGAGAAGTGTTTTCAAAAGCTGGTGGAGAAGAATCGAGGCAAGCCGAAGTGGTCGTTTTTGGATGGGCCGATTACGGCGAATAATCCGATGGGGGTGCATCATGCCTGGGGGCGCACTTACAAGGATATTTTTCAACGCTATCAGGCGATGACGGGCCATGAGCTGAGGTATCAGAACGGGTTCGATTGTCAGGGCCTGTGGGTCGAGGTGGAGGTCGAGAAGGAGCTCGGGTTCAAGTCGAAGCAGGACATAGAGGCGTATGGCATCGGGCCGTTTGTGGAGAAGTGTAAGGAGCGCGTGCTGAAGTTCGCAGGGATTCAGACCGCCCAGTCCGTCCGCCTGGGATACTGGATGGATTGGGACGACTCCTATTACACGATGTCGGACGAGAACAATTACACCATCTGGCAGTTTCTCAAGAGGTGCCACGAGCAGGGTTACGTCTATCACGGCTGGGACTCTATGCCCTGGTGCCCGCGGTGCGGGACGGGGATTTCTCAACACGAGATTTCGAATGAGGAGCGGCCCGAAGTTACGCACACTTCTCCGACCGTCAAGTTCCCGCTGCGCAATCGTGAGCACGAATACCTGCTGGTCTGGACGACCACGCCCTGGACGCTCACTTCCAACGTCGCGTGCGCCGTTCATCCCGAACTCACTTACGTTAAATTCCGTCAAGGCGAAGATGTTTACTACCTAATTAAAGAGAGGCTGGAAGCGGTCACGAAGGGGATGGGCGAAATCGCCGTCCTCGAAGAGCTCACAGGGCAGCAGATGCTGGGTTGGTCATATGCGGGGCCGTTCGACGAGTTACCCGTCCAAAGCGGCGTCGAGCATAGAGTCATCCCTTGGGAAGAGGTGAGCGCGGAGGAAGGAACGGGCATAGTACACATCGCGCCGGGCTGCGGCAAAGAGGACTATGAGCTCGGCAAGGAGTTCGGGTTGACTCCCATCGCGCCCATTGATGAATTCGGCGTCTTCGTGGACGGCTTCGGCCCCTTCACGGGCCAGGAGGCCGCAGGGGTCGCCAAACCCATCATCCGCTCGCTGAAAGAGAAGGGTCTGCTTTACCGCACGGAAGAATACAAGCACGCGTACCCGATCTGCTGGCGCTGTAAAACGCAACTGCTCTTCCGTCTGGTTGACGAGTGGTTCATACGCATGGACGAGTTGCGCCACAAGATTATAGAAGTCACCAAACAGACGAGCTGGATACCGGAGGTCGGACAGAAACTCGAAATCGAGTGGCTGACCAAGATGCACGACTGGATGATCTCCAAGAAACGTTACTGGGGGCTGGCGCTGCCCATCTATTACTGTCAAGCCTGCGACACTTTCGACGTCATCGGCAGCCGGGAAGAATTAAGAGAGCGCGCGATAGAAGGTTGGGAAGAGTTCGAGGGCCACACGCCACATCGGCCCTGGATTGATGCTGTCAAAATTGCCTGCCCCAAGTGCCAGTTGCCCGTCGGCCGCATTCTGGATGTCGGCAACCCCTGGCTCGACGCCGGAATCGTTCCCTATTCGACGATGAGATACAACACGGACCGCGGCTACTGGGAGAAGTGGTTCCCCGCCGACTGGATTTCGGAAAGTTTTCCGGGCCAATTCCGCAACTGGTTCTACGCCATCCTTGCGATGAGCACGGTGATGGAGAATCGCCCGCCCTTCAAGTTGATGTTCGGCTACCGGCTGATGAAAGACGAAAAGGGCGAGGAGATGCACAAGAGCAAGGGGAACGCGATTGAATTTAATGAGGCCGCGGAGAAGGAGGGGGCGGACGCCATGCGCTGGCTCTACGCCTCGCACAACCCCGAGGGCGACTTGCGGTTCGGTTATCACAAGATTCATGACGCTCGCAAGCAGTTCCTGACCCTTTGGAACGTCTACGAATTTTTCCTCACCTACGCGCGGATAGATAAATTCAGGCCGTCTGACGTGGCGCTTCCGGCGGAGCGTCGTTCGGAGTTGGATCGCTGGATTCTGTCCCGACTGCAAAGGCTGGTTCAAAGCGCGCACTTGAATTACGAGCGCTACAGCGTACACCTCTTCATGCGCGACGTGGTTGCGTTCATTGATGCCCTGTCGAACTGGTATCTGCGCCGCAGCCGCCGTCGCTTCTGGAAGAGCAAGAGCGACGACGACAAGCTGGCAGCCTACCAGACTCTCTGGGAGTGTCTCGTCACGACGGTAAAACTTCTGGCCCCGGTCATCCCGTTCGCCACAGAGGCTATGTACCAAGAGTTAGTAAAAGAGGGCGATGCCGAGGCTCCCGTCAGCGTGCACCTCTGCGACTTCCCTCGCCCGGACGAGACAGTTATTGACCCTCAGCTCCTGCTGGGCATGGATTCTATTCTCGAACTGGTTGAGCAGGGGCATGCGGCCAGAAACAAGGCGGGCATGAGGTCGCGCCAGCCGTTGGCTGAGATGCGCGTCATTGGTGAAAGGAAACTGGCCGAACAGGTGGGCCCTTATCTGCCTCTTGTTATTGAAGAGCTTAACGTCAAATCAGTAAACTTCACCGACTCTGCCACTGAACTCTACGAAACATCTGTCCGCTTAGACGCCAAGACCGGGAAGCCCAAGTACGGAAGGCTCTTTACATCCCTGCAAGAAGCACTGACTACCCAACCGGTTGAAAATATCGAAGCCATGAAGAAGATAGGCACTGGACTAACTCTTCAGGTGGGCGAGCAGGAAATAGAGCTGTCACCTAGCGAAATCGTAATTGAAAAGAGAGCTAAAGATGGCTGGGTTCTCTCAGAAGGGAACGGCTTTATAGTTCTCCTTGACATCCGCCTCAACACTGAATTGCTCCGCGAAGGGCTGGTGCGTGATCTTGTGCGGCACATTCAGACTGCGCGTAAGGAGCTGGGGCTGGAAGTGACGGATCGGATTCGCGTCAGCTACGTCTCAAGCGATCAAATGGCGACGGCCATCGCGGCCCACGGCGAATATCTTGCGAGCGAAACCCTGGCGGTTGACCTCAGCCGTGCCACTTCTCTTGCGTCCCCGACCCGTGTGGTCGAGCTCGGCGCTGAAAGCATCCAGTTATTCCTGACCAAAGCTGTATAGCCTTTTGTACGATAGTTAATAAGGAAGATTCTGTACGTAGTTCTACCTTGTCAGGTCTCCGTATAATTGAATTGGCAGCCGCGTGGATTGGCTGGGTGTTCCTCCGTCCTCTTAATGACCTCAAAATTCTACTATGCCAAACCAGAATATTGAATTATCTAAAGAAGGTATAAAGATATCGTATCTGAGATTTTTATCGGATAGCGCAGCAGGTCAGATTGTGATTCTCGTCAGTCTTGCTGCATATTACTTTCCGATTTTTGGAACTTCCTTACGGGAAACTTATCCAGCCGACTTCTCAACTGAAGTAAAAATATTAGTCATCATATTGCTGGTGCTGGTTTCCTCACCTTTGGGCCTGTCGATAAACGCTACGAGCTGGTATACCCTCTCCTGGTTGCAAATAAAGCTCCAGCGGTTTTGGTTTGAGAGGAAATTCCTATTTAAGATAGAGCTGTTCAAAACTATTCATGAGGAATTCCAGATCGAGCGATCTAAAGATTACTTCCATCTTTCTAAAGAGAACTGGTACGCACGATCACAGTTAATTAAAGAAACGTTGCATATTTATCACCCGAATATCCCGGCCAGCCTGGAGCATATCAGAGGAATAAGGACTCTGTTTAGAAACATCTCTTTTCTATCACTAGTTTTCTTTATCTTGTCGTTGCTCATCCGGTGGCATAATTCTACGCTCAGCAGTCCAATCTTCTTTATATTATTTGGAACATGTCTTACCCTTTTTGTGGTCCCGATGTTAGTCAGTTCATTACTGGGTTTCCACTATACCTCCCAAACTTTTTACAGGACTTATATCTTATGCCTGGCAGTAAAAGGTTCTCACGGTTTTAAGGAAAATTTTGATAAAGAAATAGTCTCTGTACTTTCGAGAGCATCAAGCTTGGATCATTAGGGGCATTGTCTGCGGTTCTGTTGCAAACATTGCTTGGAGACAAAGCGAGGGACGTAAGGTTCCGCGACTATGCAGCATTTTGAAGAGGCTCGAAGACGGTATTATGGTCTACCGGTAATCCGCGCTCACGCATTCTCTCTTCGAAGTCGCGGTAGGGGAGATAGTAACGACAATGTCATCGGCCACGTAGAGATGTAATATCTTGTGATAGTCATGTATGCGAATCAGTAGTTGAAAAGACAGACGAACGGGGCTTTGCACAAAAAGTCTCACTTGCACAAAAAGTCGGCGTGCTGCACAAAAAGTCTTTATGGTATTCTTGACGCGCCTTTTCAATAACCACCATGAATAAGGAATCCAGAAATGGGCATACTTTCTGACCTTCTTAAAGAAATTCCACTCTCTACTGTTCTTAAAGAGAAGATAACGACGTTCGAGCAAGAGATAGCGGCGTTGAAGCAGGAGAACGCGACGCTTAAAGATGATAACCGTAAGTTTCAGGCTGAGAACAAAAGGCTCAAAGATGAGATACAAAGTCTCACGCATACAGATGACCTCGCAGAAGAAGAAATAAAAATACTGACTTACCTTGCTGACTCAAACACTCCTAACTACCGCGACAGCATAGCGATTAACCTAAACCTGAACGAAACGCACCTTGATTATTTCTTAACAATACTAAGGGAACGAGACTACATTACTTGGACTGGTAGCCCAGAGATAGAGGGAGTATCCATCAAATATCATCTCACCCAAAAAGGTAGAGTATTTCTTATACAAAACAATTTGATTTAATCTCACCCTTACTTCCTCAATCTGGCGGGTAAATCCCTGTCATCATCAATCAAAACATCAGTGCTGATATTCGCCACGCGAGCATAGAACAAAAGAATCAAGAGCGGCGGTTCGCGCTTCCCCGACTCGAACTCCGAAATCCTGTTGTATGCAATCAACTCTTCTGCACCTAAACGTCTGAGCAGTTCGGTTTGAGAAAGGCCGAGAGCCTCCCGAATCGCCCGCAGTTTTTCGGGCAGCCGTTTCTGTCTCAGGCGCGGATACGTGCCCATCAGGAGTTACCTCCTGACAGGCTAGACAACGTTTCAGGCTTGCTATTATTAGCAAATGCCAATAAAATGCGCCCGCTCAAATTTTCCGCCGTGAGAATCCTTTTCTTCTCAACGGCGATGCTCATCTTTCACTCGATAGTGGGAATTGAGCCACGCATTAGCCGTTGCTTTAATTGTCAAAGACAGAGCGCGCGTATCTTAGCACGCTTTCCTTTACCTCATACTCACAAAGGATGCCTCAATGAAAAAGACAGAATATCAATCTAAAATCACAGATGATAACGGCTTCACCCGCGCGCGTGTCCCTTCACCTCTACTGCGAACATTAGGCGCGAGAGCGGGCGATCTCGTCACCTTTCGATTATCAAACTCCAAAGTAACCCTGCAAGTCTTACGCTCACAAAAGAAGTCAACTAAAAAACGCCGCTAACTTTGGGGGGCGCACGTCTAGGGCAGGGCGGTGCGCTCTCTTATGGCTGCACGTTCGCCGTTAGGGTGAGAAGCGAACTGTGCGCCAAGCTGGACCGCCGCGAGCCGCTTCCCAGAGGCGCGGCGGTCTTGCTTTTATCGCTCATGCTTTGGCCTCATTCTGGCTTTTCCGAGCGCGCCGCTTCTTCGGCTCTGGAAATTGCATCCCGCCATCTCTCAGAGACTCGAAAGTCTTGATTGACCTTTTGAGTTCGGCAATCCTAGATTTAGCCTCTTCTATAGCCGCATTCCACATGCTTAAATTTTTATTTCCGGTTCGCCTTTTCTTGCTTAAATCCCCTTGCAAGTGTTTATGATTCATGTTATTCTCCCTTTGTTTGGAGGTGCTTATGAGTAGAGATTATTGGAAAGATGCTCTGAAAACCGCACAAGAACAAGCTGAAGAGTTGCGCACCAGGCTTAACGCTCTGGACGCCGAACGTGAAGAAATAGTTAATGGGATTGTGCAGTTGGAAGAGGCTATCAAGAGTCTGTCCCCTCTGGCCTCTGAGCGTCCTCTGGAAAAAATCAACGCCTTCCTGATTGAAAACGCCACTGAACTTAATCTTGCTGATGCCTGTCGTGAGGTTCTGAAAAAGAATGACAGGTATATGACTCCGATTGAAATACGCAATACCCTTGATGCCAGTAACTTCGACCTGACCAACTACTCCAACCCGCTCGCCAGTATTCACGGCGTATTGAAACGCATGGCTGACAGCGGAGAGATTGAGAAGCACGAAAAAGACAACACGACATTGTATAGATTCAAACGCCACACAGTAACTATACCTGCATCTGGCGGCGGCTCTACCGGAAGGAGCGCAGTAGAACGGATGGTTGAAGGGGAAATGAAAGCTATACAGAGAGTCGCTGAGCAGCTTGATAATCCAACAATGAGAGCTGCGCAAAGAATCGCCGAGCAGATGGATACTCCGATGATGCGGGCTGCTCAGCGGGCGATGGAAGATTGGAAAAAGTTTATGTGAGGTTCTTTGAAATTGAATTAGCGGCGGGCTGGCAGAGTGGTCGAATGCTCCGGTCTTAAAAACCGGCAAGGATGCTGACACATCCTTCATCCGTCCGAATCGGATGCCCGCCGCCAATTTTGCAGTCACTAGGGAAGCGCGAACTTCCCTAGTGACATTCAACCACACAGCCGAAGCAATGTGGCCTAAGCAACCAAGATTATACGCTTCTGCTGTGTGCTTTCCAAGAAAGGAAAACACACAATGGAACTCAGAGCACAAAAAGGACAGCAGATAGCTGACCGTTTCAGAATCGTTAAAGAAGGAAACCTTTACCTTGTACCCTCTCAGAGCGGCAAAGGTAAATACAAAGTCCGCCCCGACCTTCCCTATTGTTCCTGCCCCGACTTCGACTTTCGCCGCGACAAGTGCAAGCATATCTTCGCCGTCGAAATCAGCATCCGACGCGAAAAGAAAACCACCGTCAAAACGGACGCGAAGGGCAATACGACCACTACGACCACAGAGACCGTCACGATCAAGCGCAAGACTTACGCCCAACCTGATTGGCCTGCTTACCATCGCGCACAGGTTAATGAGAAGAGACTGTTTCTCTACCTGCTTAATCAACTCTGTCAGGGCATCGGCTCTCCGGCTCAATACGGCGCAGGCCGCAAGCGATTGCCCCTTGAAGATATGATTTTCGCTATGGCCTTTAAGGTCTATTCGACTATCAGCACTCGCCGCTTTATGACAGACCTGACGGAAGCAAAGGCTAAGAACTACATCTCTAACCTGCCTTGCTACAACTCCATCATCAACTATTTCGAGATGGACATGCTCACGCCTTACTTGCAGATGCTTATTGAAGAGTCGAGTCTCCCGCTCGCTTCTATCGAAAAAGACTTCGCCGTTGATAGCTCCGGCCTCTCTACTTGCCGCTTCGTTCAATGGGTGAGAGCCAAATACTTTGATAATGAAATCAGAGAAAAGAAGGAATGGATAAAGGTGCATCTGATGTGCGGAGTGAAAACGAATGTGGTCACGGCTGTTGAAGTCACAGACCAATACGCGAGCGACGTTACGCGCTTCCAGCCTCTTGTGGAGAGAACGGCGCAAGGGTTTGTGATGAATGAAGTGAGCGCGGACAAAGCT
Organism: Pyrinomonadaceae bacterium; assembly: GCA_036392495.1. Classification (GTDB taxonomy): domain Bacteria; phylum Acidobacteriota; class Blastocatellia; order Pyrinomonadales; family Pyrinomonadaceae; genus QHXM01. The sequence continues at coordinate 18,279 of DASVXV010000042.1, forward strand.
TATCTCTCCGGTGATAACCTGCAAGTCGTAGCTGATAACTCCGCGATGCCGTACATCCCTTTCAAGTCTAATACCGCGACGAGCGCGCCCGCTAAGAAGAGACAGTCCACTCTCTTCAAACAGATGTATCATTACTTCTCTTATAATCAAGAGCGATTCATGCAGAGCTACCACAAGCGCTCTAACGTCGAAACGACCTTTATGATGATAAAAGCGAAGTTTGGTGACGCGCTCCGCAGCAAGACACGCAGAGCACAGATAAACGAAGCACTCTGCAAGGTGCTCTGCCATAACATCTGCTGTCTTATCTCTGCGATGCATGAGTTAAATCTCAAACCGAAGTTCTACGCGGCTGCCTGAATTCTTGGGCAGCCGCCCTCATTTTTTGGCAAGCGGAGTGTTTGACCGGAATTTTGGGCAAAGCCCAGCGAGTGGATACTAGATACACAGTGGTAACTGAGTATCCAGGTTTTTAGCCTTGCCCTAAATATCCGAATCGCACAGCAATTCTTAATAAATAGCCCGAAAACCCTTGATTCTTTATCGAAGTGGATACCTGCTATCCAATTTCACGTCCTTAGAGCCCTCATCAAAGGAAACAGCCCGCGTGAGCTTCAACTCTACAAATAGTTTGACTTAACTCTCTTTGCAAGAATTATTCGGGCGTGGCACGGGGATTGAAAAGGGAGGGGGCAGATCGTTGATAGGAAAGCTGGATCAGGAAGGAAGCGGCCTAGTTCTTGAGCCTTTAGGGCGCTCCTCAACGCGCCCGACGCGCCTGTCAACGATCTCGCCTTACTAAAATATTTAAAAATTTGATTTAGTGCCGTTTCCCCCTCGCATTTCAATGCGGCTTCCACAGAAAAGGCACCAAGCTTTAAGGAGACCTGAAATGTTCCGAAGAATCACAGCTTGCTTGAGCCTACTGAGTCTGGTTCTGGTAACACTTGCTCCCCTGGCCGCTCTCGCAGCCCCGGCCAAGAAGAACACGCGCCAGCACAGCCGCTCCGTTGAAAAACTCGCCCCCGAATTCGACGCCGCCGCCAACTCCTCGGCGACCGTTCGCGTTCTGATTCAAACCAAAGGTCAGCCCTCCACTGCACACGACGGCGCAATCGCCAGCGCTCGCGGCCAAAAGCGCGCCTCTTACGACAGCCTCAACACTGTGATCGCAGACGTTCCGGCCAACCAGGTTGCTGCCATCGCAACGCGCGACGACGTCGCCTACGTTTCGCCGGACCGCCCGGTCAAGGCCGAGTCCAGCCTCCTGAACGACACCATCGGCGCAGCGCAGGTGCAGACGGGTCAGGCCGGAGCGCCCGCAACGACCGGTAAAGGCATCGGCATCGCCATCCTCGACAGCGGCGTCAGCGCCAACCACCCTGACTTCGCCGGGAAGAACGGAAAGTCTCGCGTCATCGCGTCCGTGGATTTCACTGGCAGCGCTCGTAAGGGCGACGCGGACGGACACGGCACGGGCGTGGCCGGCGTTGCGGCTGGCAACGGCGCGGCCTCGAACGGTTACGAAGCGAACTACGCTGGCGTCGCCCCGGAAGCCAACATCATTGACGTCCGCGTGCTCGACGAGCACGGCGTGGGCCGCACGAGCAACGTGCTCGCGGGCCTGAACTGGGCGATTCAGAACAGCACGAAGTACAACATCCGCGTCATCAACGTCAGCCTCAGCGCCCCTGTCCGCGAGTCGTTCCACCTGGACCCGCTCTGCAAAGCCATCGAGCGCGCGGTGCGTGCCGGGATCGTCGTCGTTTGCAGCGCCGGCAACATGGGCCGCACGGAACAGACCATCGGAACCAACCCGGACGGCACCCCGATCTACCAGCTCGCTTACGGCACAATCGGCAGCCCCGGCAACAGCCCCTACGCCATCACGGTTGGCGCGACCGACACGCACAACACCTCCAAGCGCTCAGACGATACGGTCGCTTCCTTCTCGTCGAAGGGCTACACGCGCTTCGATCATCTCTCGAAACCGGACATCGTCGCCCCCGGAAGAAAGATCAACGCCCCTATGTCGCAGGAGCCGAATCCGACGCTGGCGAACGAGTATCCTGAGCGCATCGTCAAGCCGGTCTCCTCAAACGCCGCTCCGAACGCTTACTTCAACTACTCCGGCACGTCCTTCGCGGCCCCGGCCATCGCCGGCACGGTCGCCCTGATGCTCGAAACCAACAAGTCTCTGAGCCCCGCGTTCGTCAAAGCCATCCTGACGCGCACCGCGCAGAGACTGAACGGCGCGACCTACGCGAACAGAGCGCAGACGGTCCTGACGCAGGGCGCTGGCCTGGTCAACGCCGCTGGCGCGGTCGAGATGTCGCAGGCTGTCGTCCCCAACGCGGACGAACTGACAGCCGGCTCATCAATCTTCCGCCCGAACACGAGCCTCAACACGCTGAGCAAGTCTTTCTCAATCGGCGGCGAGAAAGTTTCGGCCAGCCGCAACGTCCTCTACGCACACGGCGTCCTCTTCTCGAATCGCCCGGTGCTCGCCAACGGCGTCGTGCTCGGTGACGGCGTCGTCCTCGGCGATGGCATCATCTTCAGCGACGGCGTCGTCCTCGGCGACGGCCTCATGCTCGGCGATGGCGTGGTCCTGGGCGACGGCGTCGTGCTTGGCGACGGCGTAGTGCTCGGCGACGGTGTTGTTCTCGGCGATCACCTGGTTCTGAGCTGCGGCGTGGTCCTGGGCGATGGCGTCGTGCTTGGCGATGGCGTGGTCCTTGGCGACAACATCCGCTTCAGGACCGACGGCGTAGTGCTCGGCGACGGTGTTGTTCTCGGCGACGGCGTGGTCCTGGGCGACGGCGTCGTCCTCGGCGATGGCGTGGTCCTGGGCGACGGCCACCTCTACAAGGATGGCGTCGTTCTCGGCGACGGTGTCGTGCTTGGCGACGGCGTGGTCCTCGGCGATGGCGTCGTGCTCGGTGATGGCGTGGTTCTCGGCGATGGCATCCTCATCAGCGACGGCGTGGTGCTTGGCGACGGTGTCGTTCTCGGCGACGGCGTGGTCCTGGGCGACGGTGTTGTCCTCGGCGACAGCATGATGGCGACCAGCGGCATCATGTTCGGCGGCATCATGCTCGGCGACTAATTCCGAGACCTGGCGCAACGCGCTTCGAGCGGGCGGAGTTTTCTCAACTCCGCCCGCCTTTTTACTTGGAGCGTAGCCCCGTCAGGGGCGGCAGAGTTTAGCCAGGGGCGTCGGTCCCCTGGAACCTGCGGGATTTTATTTATAGAGCCCCGGCAGGGGCGACCGTCTAAAGCCCAGGGCGTCAGCCCCGGGTCACAGCGCCGATTTGGAATGCAAGCCCGCGCGAGCGGGCGACAGCCCTTGAATTATATGCGGTCGTGCACAGGCTGTCGCCCATTTCATGGGCTCGATATTTCTTCCTGCTGATGACCCAGGGCTGACGCCATTAGTATCTACACAAGTATTGATAGATGTTTGGGAATCATTGAACTATCTCGAAAACCTGCAAAAATCTTAGGAAAAACGGATCGAACAAATTCAGGTCTGATCTTTGCTGCGCTCTGGTCACTTTCCCAAGTAGT
>DASVXV010000043.1:0-36608 GCA_036392495.1 Pyrinomonadaceae bacterium
CTGCGCGGTACAATCTGGGGGTGACGAGTCTGGTGAGGCGCGAAAGAGAGAGGGCCTTGGAGCAGTACCAGGCGCTCAAGAGGTTGAACGGTGAGTTGGCGACGAGGCTGTATGGCGGAATCTATCAGGGTTTGTTGCTCAACGTGGGCAGCGAAAAATAAGAGCTTTCAACGTTATCTTGCTTCGAGTCGCCTCTCTTGCTCACATTTAATACTTTTTTCTCGTCGAGAAGCCTCGCCAACCCGGCACGCGCCATCAGGTGGTCTTTCGCGAGCAGCATCCTTAGCTTCTGGCTAGCCATAGCCAGCGGACGTAGGTGGTCCTGCCTCCGCCTTCATAACTTTCTCAGAAAACTTTCAGAATCGGAGCCGGACATTTTGCGCGTTAGTTATTAGGTGCGACAAATCGTCAAACCCGTTCCGGCCCGTGCGCCGGCATTGGAGGATTTTCGATGAGAATTTTACTGTCACTGATCTTACTCCTCGCTCCAACCGTAACTTTCGGCCAGCACCGGCACTCGGCGACCGAAGAGAAGCCGGCGCGGCTTGAGGCCGGACTCGGCGAGGTCCACCACCCTGTGTCCACGAAGAGCGCGGAGGCGCAGAAGTTCTTCGACCAGGGCCTGGCCTACGTCTACGCCTTCAACCACGAGGAGGCCGTACGCTCTTTCAAGCGGGCCGCGGAGCTGGACCCGCAGCTTGCGATGGCGCGCTGGGGCGTGGCGCTCGCGCTCGGCTCGAACTATAACCTGCAGGCCGACGCGCCGCAGCTCAAAGAGGCCTACGAGAACGTGCGGCAGGCGCTGGTGCTCGCCGTCAAAGCCCCGGAGCGCGAGCGCGCTTACGTCGAGGCGCTCGCGAAAAGGTACTCGGACGACCCCGCCGGCGCTGACCCGCAAAAGCTGGCGGCGGATTACAAGGCGGCCATGAGTGATCTGGTCAAGCGCTACCCGGACGACCTGGACGCCGCGACCCTCTACGCCGAGAGCATGATGAACCTTCGCCCGTGGAAACTCTGGTCGCCTTCGGGGGAGCCGGCCGAGGGGACCACGGAGATCGTCGCCGTGCTCGAAAGCGTGCTCAGGCGCGACCCCAGACACTCCGGCGCGAACCACTACTACATTCACGCCGTCGAGGCGTCGCCCAACCCGGAGCGCGCGTTGCCGAGCGCGAAGGTGCTTGGGCGGCTCGCGCCCGCGGCCGGTCATCTCGTGCACATGCCCTCGCACATCTACATTCGCACGGGCGATTACGATGAGGCGGCTCGAACGAACGTCGCGGCCATCGCTGCCGACCGCGCCTACTTTGAGATGTCGGGCAAGGGCGGCGTCTACCCGGCGATGTACTACAACCACAACATACATTTTCTTGCGTCGGCCAGCGCGATGAGCGGGCGCTACGCGGACGCCATTAAGGCGGCGCGCGAACTCGAAGCCAGCGTGGCGCCGCACGTTAAAGCGATGCCGATGCTCGAAATGTTCATGCCCTACACCAACGTCACGCTCGTGCGCTTCCAGAAGTGGGACGAGATTCTGCGCGCGGCCGGGCCGGACCGCGCTCTGAAGATCACGACCGCCTTTTGGCGCTTCGCGCGGGGGATGGCTTACGCGAGCCGCAAACAGACCGTGCAGGCCGAAGCCGAACTCAAGCTGCTCGTCGAGACGGTTCGTGAAGTGCCCGCGGACGCGCCGCTCGGCAATAGCACGGCGCGCGGCGTTCTTGCAGTCGCGGAGCACCTGCTCGCCGGGCGCATCGCGCAGGCACGCGGCCAACTGAAAGCGGCGGCCGAGCTGTACGATAAAGCGGTCGCGGCCGAGGACGCGTTGAGCTACAACGAGCCGCCAGACTGGGACCTGCCTGCACGCGAGTGGCTCGGCGGCGCGCTCGTCGCAGCCGGGGAGAACGCGTTGGCCGAGCGTGTCTTCCGCGCGGAACTCAAGAAGCACCCGCGCAACGGGCGCGCCCTCTTCGGGCTCGCTGAAAGTCTCAAGCGCCAGGGCAGAGAGGCTGAAGCGCGGCTCGCACGGCGAGAGTTCGATCAAGCCTGGGCGCGGGCCGACACGCGGCTTACGGCTGAAGACATGTTCGGCGCGGAAGATGAGACTTCACGCACGACGGGCGGCCGACGGCCGACGCGCTTCGCGGACGTGCGCCTCAAGACGGGCGTCCGGCTGCGCTATGCGGAGCAGGGCGCTGCGGGCGCCCCGGCCCTGATTCTGCTTCACGGCTACACGGATTCGTCTTTCTCCTTCAGCCGCGTCATGCCCGCGCTCGGCGCGAAGTATCACGTCTACGCGCTAGACCTGCGCGGGCACGGCGACTCCGAGCGCCCCGCGGGCGGTTACGCCATTACGGACTTCGCCGCGGACGTCGTGGCGTTCATGGATGCGAAGGGGTTGAGGCGAGCGACCGTCGTCGGCCATTCGATGGGGAGCTTCGTCGCTCAGCAGGTGGCCGCTGACGCGCCCGAGCGCGTCGAGCGGCTCGTCCTCATCGGGTCTGCGGCGACGCTGCGCAACGACGTGGTCAGGGAGCTGCGGCGGTCGGTAGACGCGCTCGGCGACGGGTCCGTGCCGGAGAAGTTCGTGCGGGACTTCCAAACGAGCACTGTTCACAGGCCGCCGCCGACGGAGTTTATGGACCGCGTAGTGGCGGAGAGCCGGAAGGTGCCCGCGCGGGTGTGGCAGGCGACCGCCGCGGGCTTCCTGGCGGATGATCCGGCCGACCGGCTGGGCCGGATTAAAGCGCCGACACTGATTATCTGGGGTGACAGGGAGACAATCTTTCCGCGGTCGGAGCAGAACACTCTCGTCCGCGAACTCTCGAACGCCGTCCTCAAGGTCTACGAGGAGACCGGCCACTCGCCGCACTGGGAGCGCCCGGATGAGGTCGTCAAAGACCTCTACGACTTCCTCACACGCACTTAAGAGCGGCCGCGTCAGGAGCGATGCCGCGAGGGTCTTCGCCGACCTGCTTCGGCAGATGATATACCATCCTCGCACCCGATGAATAAGAATAGCTGCGGCGCGTCGAAGCGTACGACGCGCCGCCCCGGCTATTTAATGACGATGGCTCAACGCCTGATTACTTGCTTTCACGGGCCGAATCTTTGCCTGTACTCCGAGGAGTTCATAAACCCGCTGATCATGCCGCGATAATCGCCGCCGTTCTCATTCATGATCCTGATCCATTCCAGATAGAGAATGTCCGGGTCGCGCCTCAAGTATCCGAAGTACTGCATCACGACGAAGGCTTCCGTGTAATACTTATTGTAGACTTCGGCGCTCTCCGTAATTCCCCGCAGCACCTGCCCCCTGGTCAAACTGCCGTTCGTCAGCCCGGCAATCCAGAACCCTCTGGTCGGGTGGTCCGGCAAGCCCACAGTTTGCAGCAGGGCGTCAACGTAAGCCGCCGAGTCGCCGAGCGAGCCGTACTTCGTCTGAAACTCCGGCCTCGTCATGAACTCCTGTACGAAGGCAGCCTTGTTGGCTTCGAGTTGCTCTGGCGAGAGGAACCCGCTGACTTTGGCGAAGTCTGGCAGGAATTCACTGTAGCGCGGCGGCTTGCCCAGCGTCGAGTAGAAGCGGTAGATGAAATAGCCCCTGGAGAGAAACTCCTCGCTGCGGAAAAACCCTGACGAGATTTCGATGCGGTCGCAAGTCGCGTCGCCTGAAGCGCAGTTGCTCAGAATGCTCTGCCAGGCCTGATAGCCCACAGGGTCCGGCTCGCGGCCCAGAAAATCTATGTAATGCTGGCGCACGAAGAATTCCGCACGGTCTATCGGGTTGGTTCCCGTCGCCGAGTCATTATCCACGATTGTTACGGTCGCCGAACTGTTTGAGCCGAGGGCGGCCCCGACTGGACTGCTCAAGGTCAGCGTAAACGTCTCCGCCCCTTCCATTAGGGCATCGTCCACGACTGGGATGAAGATGGTCCTGGAGGTTTCTCCCGCAGCGAAGCGCAGGGTTCCGACCGTCGTCGCGTAGTCGCACCGTGAGGAGGCGTTGCCGCTCGCTACGTTGCAGTCCGTGAGCCCGGACGCGTCCGTGGTCGAGTAGTTGATGGTCGCTGCGGCGCTCGAATCGCCGCCCCGCGTGACGACGACTTCCTGACGACCCGCCCCTTCGCCGACACTGTAGCTCGCGGCCGTGAGCTGGACGAACGGCTGCGCCGGCGCGAGCGCTTGCAGCGCGGCGGCGATGTTGAGCTTGCCGGAGCCGAAGCGCTCGTGCCAGACCGCAGCGCCCGTGAAGGAATCGCGCGTCGCCGTGGCCTTAATCAACTCTTTGAGCTGATCGCTCGTGAGGTTCGGATTCTCCTGTAGGAGCAACGCCACGCCGCCCGCCACGACAGGAGCCGAGGCGCTCGTCCCGTGTGCGCCGACGTGAAACGGGCTGTCCGGCGCGAGCGGAGACACCAGGTCCGTGCCGGCCGCGGATTTCGTCGAGTAGATGAAGGAGGAAGTCGCGCTGATGTCCGGTTTGGCGCGTCCGTCGGCTGTCGGTCCGACGCCTGTATAGGAAGCGTAGTCGCCGACTGCGCCGTAATTGCCGGGACGCGCCACGTAGCCGCCGACGGTGATCGCGCCGCGTGCCGTGGCCGTCGAGCTGAGGCGGCGCGAGCCGTCAACGAAGTTTGTGAACTTGCCGTTCTCTATCCAGGCATCGAAGTGCCCGTTGCTGACCGTCCCTGTTTCCAGCATCACCATCCAGGTCCGTGTCGGGGTCGAGCCGAGATTCGCCGCCGTAGTTTTGAAGAAGATGGCAACAGCTTTCTGGTCATTCTGCGGGTCTACGTCGCGCTTGTCGTCGAGGCTGTTGTAAATATCCACATACTGGTTACTCGCCCCAGGAATCTGGCCGTTGGTGTAGGAAACCGGTCCGATCTTCACTCCGTCCGGGCGAAACAGCGTCACAGTCAGATTATCAGTCTGAGGATAAGAGAGTCCGAAGAACTGCGGCGACGAGCCGGCTTTGACCTCGACGTTCAGCACCGTGGCGCTGCCCGCTGGCAAGGTGCCGCTCGCGTGCACATCCATGTTGCCGTAGTTGGCCGTCGCGACGCAGAAGGCGCGACCACTCCCGCCATTAACAACTTCGTCAATCGCCCTTTCCTGATCCATCGTGCCGTCGTGCGAGCCGACGTTCGTGCCCAGGCTCATGTTGATGACGAAAGGCTTGCCCATCTCCGCGGCCTGCTGCTGAATGAACTTCATGCCGTTGATGATGTCGCTGTTGGTGATGCCGCCGGTCCCTGTGTTGTCGCGGCTGACCTTGACGATAACCAGGTCCGCTTCGGGAGCCATCCCGGCATACTTGCCCGGCTGTGGACCGGCGAGGCCATTGCCGGCGGCGATGCCTGCCGTGAAAGTGCCGTGCCCGTGCTTGTCTCTCTCTCTGACGATGTCCGAGTTCTGCTCCTGTGAAGCGGGGAGTTGGAGCGCCGCATTGATGTCCGCTTCCGTGTAGAGATGCCCTATCGGAGCGGACGCGCCCGGCAGGACATAGTTCCAGTCGAACGACTGCTGGCTGTAGATCGTCATGTCGAGCAGCGCCTTGATGCGCGTCTGCCTGCCGCCGGAGCCTGGCACTGTAAAGTCCACGTGTCGAAAATCAATCCCGGTATCAATCACGCCGACGATGACGCCGCGCCCAGTCTGCGCCACGCGGCGCACGCCGGAAGAGTCGTCCACCCCTGTGGCCTGCCGCGTCAGGTCGTTAGTCGGATAGGAGTAGGTGGCCGCGGAGATTTTCCTGACGGAGGCGAGCGCCGCAAGCTCCGGAAGTCTTTCGACATCAGTCTCGACGGTCGCGACATCGCCGACCCGCGCCCCGACCGCGAATCCAGCCGCGCGCAATTCGGCGACGCTCCGGCCCGTAAGCCTGACCGTGAGGCTCACGTTGACTGTGCCGTCCGGCAGACGCTTGACGCCCGCAAGGTGCGAGAGATTCTCTATTTCAGAAGCTGGACCTTCGGCGGGCGCTCTCTGGTCCTCCGGCACGCGTTTATCTTTTTCGGCGGCACGCTCGATGAGGGCTGCGCGCCGCACTGACTGGATGAGCGGGTCTGCCTTCAACGCCAGGAGGGCTTCGGCGTCAGGAGACGAACTCTCTTGTCGCGCGGAGACTTTGAACGGAAGGGGCGCAAGGCTAAGCAGAACGGACAGGCAGAGAGCCAGCAGGGGGCGTGGTCCCGCGGGCCGTCCTGTGCGCTGATCTCTTCTCTTATGGGAAGGCAAACGTCGGGCATGAGTTAATGACATATGGATGATTCTCCTACTCCGGCAAGATGTGTCAGGAATGGCGTGGGCTGTTGTCTGTCGGGGAGAAAAGCCTGCGCGGGGTCTGTCTAACCCCAGACCGGCAAGGGCTTTTTTAAGAATCACTGGCGGTCTGCTACACTTGCCGTCAGTCGGTGACTCTTCCAACGCCTGCTCGCCGTCCATTCGCGTGCGGCATGATGATTGAAAGCGCTTGCCATGTCCTTAACGAATCGCTGATTAATTCTGAATATTTCTGAACGCCCGCCATGAGCGACCGAATCAGAGAGTTATACGAGTTCGGGCCATTCACCGTTGACGCCTCCAGGCGCCTCCTACTGCGCGGGGGCGAGCCTGTGCCGCTCAAGCCGAAGGTTTTCGACACGCTGCTCGTGCTGGTCAAGAACAGCGGGCGCGTGCTCGACAAAGACGAACTGATGCAATTGATCTGGCCGGACACGGTCGTCGAGGAGAACAACCTCACACAGAACATCTCGGCCATCAGGAGGTCTCTAGGCGAGCGCCGCGACGAGCACCACTACGTCGTGACAGTTCCGGGGCGCGGCTACCGCTTCGTCGCGGACGTGCACAAAGCGTCCCGGGAAGAGGCTGCCACAGCCAGCGAGCCCGTGTTGCTGGAGGAACCCGTTGCGACTACAGACGCCGCTGTGGAGGAGAGAGGAAACGCGGTTTCGCCGGAGGAGGCCACGATTGCGCGGGAATCTGCGACCGCGCGGGGACGTTACTGGCTGTTGGCCGGGGTGATTTTCGCTCTGCTCGCGGTGCTCACGATTGTCTTCGTCCTCGTCCTGTCACGCCTGCGCGGCTCAAGCGAAAGCGGTCCGGCAATTACGCAGGCGACGACGCCCAAGAAAATTGAGTCCATCGCAGTGCTGCCGTTCAAGCCGCTCGGGGCCGAAGCGGGCGACGAATACACTGGGCCGGGAATGACCGATGCGCTGATCACCAAGCTCAGTAACAGCAGGCAGCTTACGGTTCGCTCGACGAGCGCCGTGCTTCGTTACAGCAATCCCAACCAGGACGCGCTCGCCGCCGGGCGCGAGCTTGGCGTGGACTCCGTGCTTGAGGGCAAGATTCAGCGCGCGGGCGACCGTGTGCGCGTCACGGTCCAGCTCGTGCGCGTCAGCGACGGGGCTTCGCTCTGGGCGCAAACTTTCGACGAAAAGTTCACGGACATCTTCGCCATGCAGGATTCCATCTCCGAGCAGGTCGTCAAGGCGTTGACTCTTCAGCTCAGCCGCGAAGAGCGCGAGCGCATGATGAAGCGTTACACGGAGAGCGCGGAGGCGTATCAGGCATATCTCAAGGGGCGCTACTTTCTGGACAAGCGGACGGTGGAGAGCGTTAAGAAGGCCAGAGAATATTTTCAGGAGGCCGTGGACCGCGATCAGAATTACGCGCTGGCCTATTCGGGGCTGGCCGATTGTTATCACAGGTTCGCGCAGTTCGGAATAGAACAGCCGGCACAGGTGATTCCTAAAGCCACGGCGGCGGCCACGACGGCCCTGCGTCTTGACGATTCACTGGCCGAAGCGCACGCCACGCTCGGGCTCATCAATTTCCGCTACCTGAGAGATCTGCCCGCGGCCGAACAGGAGTTCAGGCGCGCCCTTGAGCTGGACCCGCGCTACGGCGTGGCGCACATGTGGTACGGACTGCTGCTCATGGCGAGCAACAAGCCCGGCGAGGCCGACGCAGAGATGCGCCGCGCCATAGAGCTTGAGCCGCTCTCCCTGACCATCAACAACGCGCTCGGCGACTACTACATTCAACTGCGGCAATACGACCGCGCCATCGCGCAATACCGCAAGACGCTCGAAATGGACCCGAACTTTTCAACGGCGCAGATCGGAATCGGAAGAGCCTATGAGCAGAAAGGGATGTACAGGGAAGCGCTCGAACAGTTTCAGGAAGTGCAGAACAAGTCTGAGAGTCAACACCTGCCGTCACATGCCGGATACACGTATGCCGTCTCCGGGAGAAAGGACGAGGCACGCCGGATACTCAACAGCGTGCTGGAAGAGGTGAAGCAGGGCAAGGGCAACGCCTACATAGTGGCGGTCATTTACGCTGGGCTGGGCGAGAAGGACGAAGCCTTCAGGTGGCTCGAAAAGGCTTTCGCCGATTACACCCTGTTGCCGGGGCCGCTGAGCTTCGACCCGCGGCTGGACACTCTTCGCGACGACGCGCGCTTCAAAGACCTCCTACGGCGCAGCGGACTCCCTTACTGATTTTAGATTGCGGATTTCGGATTGCGGATTGAAAACCCATGGCTTCCGCTCTCTTCAATCCGCAATCCGAAATCCGCATTCCGCAATCGTTACGCCGCAAGCGGTACTGACCCTGGCGCATTGCGCAAGGCGGCGCGCGAGCTTTCAGCCCTCCGTTTACCTTTGCTCCGTCACGCGGACCCTCATCTCTTCGTCGTTGCAGCGGATTTCAGGAACATACATGGCGTGGCCGAGCACCGGCAGGGCGTGAAACGTGCCCGGAGCCTCCGCGCGTAAGTTATAGCGAATCTCCCAGACGCCCTGGTCCAGGTTGTCCACGAAGAGCGCGACTTTGCGGTCACGCAGCTCCTGATAGACGTAGCTGGCGCGGCCCGTGTAGTTGTTGCTGTTCATCTCTCCCGAACCAGCGGCCAGGCGCGTTGCTGGCGAAAGCTGATGATTGCGCTCACCTCCTGCGCTGAACTTGCGCTCGGTGGCGCTCATCTTGAGTTCTCTGGCGGAAAGAGACTCCCCGCTACGCACTTCCACGGCCTCGAAACCTGCCGGCTTGAGGTCTTCGAAGAGGAGATATTCGTAATTGTTCTTCGCCTCGACGGTCACGACCACCTCAATGCGCTCGCCGCTCGCGACCTCTTCGCCGTCCCGCAGCGGCACGCGGTCGTAAACGTAGCCTTTGAGCAGCGTCGGGCGACCGACCAGCTTGAAGTATTCGCGGCGCACGAAGATTTCGTTCCCGGCGGCCTTGATCGGCTCTTCGAGACTGAAGAACCGCGCTTCCGTCGCGAAATAGAGAGGGCTCCCGCCGCTTTTACGCCGGATGCGTATCTCGTTCGCGCCATCGCGGACGAGCTCGCGCGGGACGCTGAACCGGCTCGGCGCGGAGAGCGCGTCCGCAGCGGTCAGCCGCTTCGTGATAAACGGCCGCCCGTTGACGACGACTTCGTATTCGAGGTCGGGTTTGGCTTCCCCGCTCCGGCGCAGGTAGTCGTTCAGCGCGAGCACCGTGATGGCCGTGTCCCGCGTGTTGCTCCACTGAGCGCCGCGGCGGTTCTTAATGAGCCAGTTGGTCACAGGCTCCACGAGCTTATTCTGCGGATCAATGGCGAGAAGCGCGCTGAGCGCGAAGGCAGTGGCCTCTGTGCCGCCGTCCGACCATCTGTAATAGAACCCGTCCTCGCCCCAGTGTGCGGTGGCGATGACGGTGCTATCGGAGCTTTGCGCGCCGCGCATGACAACGGACGTGTCGGGCTTGCGGTCCATCTTCACGCCGTTTTCCAGATTGCGAATGAGGACCTGCGCCTGGTCCTTAAAGCCGTAGTAGTGCGCGCTCAGCGCGAGCAGTGCGCGAGTGTAAGCGTTCAGTTTTTCCCGGCCTGCCCAGAGGTTGTCGAAAGCCTTCTTTTGAAAATCGCTGATCTCGACATCCTCGTCCGGCTCGTCTCTCTTGGAGGCTTGATAGGCCGAGAGCGCATGCAGCAGCCACGCCTGGCGGTCGAGGCTGTCTTCCTCTTCGACCAGCTCTTTGTCCAGGTATTCCGCAGCCTTCTCCAGCACCTCCTCGTTGATCTTGACTCCGGCTTTGCGCGCCAGCGTCAGCCCCCAGACGACGTAGGCCGTCATGAAGTGGTCCGACTTGTCGTCTTTCCACCAGCCCCAGCCGCCGTCTTCGTGCTGCATGCTGTAGAGACGCTCCAGGCCTTTTTTGGTGATCTCGTCGAGCTGCTTGAGGCTCCGGCGTCCGTCCGGGTGCGTAGCCTCGGCGCTCGCGGGCTCGATGCCGCCGAAGACTTTCGTCATCGCCGCTTCGGGAGAGAGATTGAGGTCTTTGAGCGTCTTGGCGGTAATCACTGCCGGGAGGAAACGGCTCATCGTCTGCTCCGTGCAGCCGTAAGGGTAGTTGATCAGGTAAGGCAGGGCGTCGAGCATCGTGACGGCCATGCTCGGTGTGAGCTGAACGGTCAGCTCTGTGGATTCGGGCTTGCGCGCCGCGGGAATGTCGAGCCGGATGGTCGCCTCTTCGCCGCGCAGCTTGCCGGACCGGGAGACGAATTTTTCGATCCCGTGCTCGTAGACGGTGAAGGTATTCTCCATCGCGTCCGCGTATTTCTCGCCGCGCGCGACAACCTTGAGCCTGGCCGCGCCCGCGTGCTCTACCGAGACTAGCCAGTCAACGCGCGTCTCACCGCCGGCTTTGACTTCGACGGTAGCCGCCGCGTGCGCGTCCAGCTTATCGCCTGTGAGACGCCCGGCGACGGTTAAGCCCTCGGCGCTCAGCTCCGGCGCAGCGGTGATGGGCTGGTCCGTGTTGTTGTTGATGACGGCCGAGACCGTCACCTGATCGCCGACCAGGAAGAAGCGCGGCGCTTCGAGGCGCACTATGAGCGGCTGCTTGGTGCGCGTGGCCGTGGAAGCTGTGCCGAACTGGTTGCCGGCGGTCGCCACGCGCGCCGTCGCCAGCCAGCCCGTCAAAGAGTCCGGGTATTTGACCTTGATTGTGGCGACGCCCTGCTCGTTTGTGACCACATCCGGCTGCCAGAAAACGGTTGAGCGAAAATCGTTGCGCACCTGCACGGCCGGCTGCGCCGTCGCCCCCGGAGTCAGCAACGCCAGAGAATCCACTCGACGACCGCTGATATCCATCCCATCCTTCGAGATTCTAAAATCACTGACAGAATCTGTAATCTCATTAGAAGTGATGTTGACGCTCTCCGCTACGGCGCCCGGGGGCATCGGCGTGTTAGCGTATAACTCCGTACGCGAAAAAGGAGAGTCGTCGGCGCGGATGCTCTTAAAAGCAGCCACTTCCTGGTCCCGCACGGTGAGCAGTTGCCCGTTCGCGCCCGCGACGAGTTTGAGATAGGGTTTCTGATGGAAGGTGCTGATGGTCTGGACGTACTGATTGCGCTTGGTCCCGTAGTAGAACTGGCGCGGGTCCCCGGCCAAGTCTTTCTGGATATAGAAGACCGACTCATCAATGAGTCCGAGCGCGACTTCCGACCGGACCGGGCGGCCCATTCGGTCGCGAGTCCTGATGGTCAGCGTGCCTTCCTCGCGCGGTTGATATTGCTCGCGGTCGGCGCTGACCTCGACATTCAGGAACTGACTCGTCGGCGGGACGACGACCTGCTTGGTGTCCACGAAAAGCTGGCCCTCGCGGACCATCGTGGCGCTCAGGAACATGTTCGGGGTGTGTTTTTCTTCGACCGGCAATTCGATGAGCTTCGTCGTGCCCGTCAGGTGAATGAGGCGGTAGCTATCCAGTTCCTCGCCCTCCGTGCTGAAGAGCACGTAAGCGCCCTCGGTCGGCGCGACTATCATCACGGGAGATGTTTCCCCGACCGCGAAGGTGTCCCGGTCAACGATGAGCTGTAGGCCGCCGTGACGATAGCCTGTTTCGTTTGTGGCGCCGGTCGCGACCCAGACGTAAGTCTCTGCCGTAATCTGCGACGCGCCGTCCCGGCTCGTCCAGTGGACGCGATAATAGCCCTCACGCTCGGGCGTGAAACTGAACGTGGCCGTGCCTTCTTTGTCGGTCCGGACGGTCTCATTCTTGATCTCCTCGTGTTCGTAGCCGCGAAACTTGAGACGCCAGCCCTTCTGCGGCAGGGCCTCAGGGTTTCCCCTGTAGCGCTCGCGCAGGCGGCGTAGCTCATCGCCTTTGACCTCTTTGCCCTGTGGGTCAATCCAGATTTCGTACCAGTAATCGCGCGTCACCTTGATCTGGCCTTCGGCCGCGACCGGCTGGTTGTTAGCGTCGAGCGCTCTGGTCTCGATCTCGACTTTATCCTGCGGGCGATAGATGTTGTGGGCCGCGCGCGGATAGACGTAATAGCGCTGGCGCGTGACGCGCACGGTCTCGTCCGCCAGGACTTCGCGGCGCGAGGCGTCGCTGACGCGGGCCACCACACGGTATTCGAAATCCTGCTGCCCGTAGCGCGGCGTATCGAAGACGAGGCTGGCCGAACCGTCCGCGCCGAGCTTGAGCTTCTCGCGTTTGACTATCTGCCCATTGCCGTAATTGCCACGCGACGGCTCGTCGTAGTACCAGGGGTAATCATGCCCCGGACTCCAGTAGTGGTAAAAAGGGTTCTGGTAAACGAGGACCTCGACCGTGCCTTTGGCGACGGGTCCGCCGAAGTAGTAGTCCGCGTGAATCTTGACTTCGACCTTTTCGCCGAGGCGAAACGCCTTCTTTTTGCCGTTCTCCGTAGGCGTCGTGACACCCACCTTGAACTCCGGCAGTTTGTACTCTTCCATGCGAAAGAGTGTCGCATTGCCGATTCCGTTGCGACGACCTTCGTCCCAGAAGGTGACGCGATACTCGCCCAAGGGCATCGTCTCCGTCAGCTCGACCACGCCCCACGCGCTGCCGAAAGCGTTGAGCGTGGACTTGCCTTCGGTGACCTTCGTGCCGCGCGGGTCCGTGATCTCATACTCGATGACCTGGTGTGCGGGAGTCGAGTAGATGCCCGCCGTGTACTTGCGCGCGATGAATTTCCACTGCGCCGTCTCGTGCGGGCGATAAGCAGGCCGGTCCGTGAAAGCGTAGATGCGCCAGGGCTGGTTGCCGGGGTTATAGTAAGGGCTGTTGCCCATGCTGAATGCCTGCCGGGAGTCTTCCGACGCACTGACGAATATCTCCCCGTAAGTTTGGGTGCGGGGCGAAAGCTCGAAGAGGGCGAGCCCGTCCCGGTCGGTCGTACCCGATTGCTCATGCCAGACCCAGTTCTCGTTCTCGTAGACCTTCTGCCACAGTTTGACGTTTGCTCCGGCGACGGGTGCACCCGTCAGCGCGTGACAGAAATAGACGAGGGCGCGTTTTTGTGAAGTCTTGAAAACGATTGTCGAGTCCGTCACGAGGACTATGTCTCGCGCGCGCACGCCCGTGTCGCTGACAGCTTCGAGGAGGTAGGCGCCGACCGGAAGCCGTCCCTCCAGCCGTATCGTCTCTTGCCCGGGTTTGTGGTCGCCTTTGTCCCCTGTCTCCTTCGACCACACTTTCACCTTCTCACGTCCGTCCGTGCGGACCTGCTGGACCCACGCCGTGTTGCTCTGATTCTTGTCCGTAAAGCTCACGTCGCGCGGCAGCTCGACGCGGTAGAGCGTGAAATCAATCCGCCTCGTGTTGCGCCAGGTCAGGTAGGCCTGAATCTCCGAGTCGGGCAGGTAGATATTCGTGGTATTGACCGAGACGCTCGGTTTGGTGATGTTACTGATCTGCTGCTCGGCCTGATCGTAATAGCGCGTCTCGCCCTTCCGGTACTCTTTGAGCAATCTCCTGAACAGCTCCAGCGCTTTGCTGTAGTCGTGCGCCGAAATCCACTGGCCGTTTTCGAGCTGGCGGAGCGGACCGTAATTGGCGAGCCAATCAGCGTAAAAGTAGAGCGCGTCGTCGTACCAATCCGAAGTCTTGCCGGTAGCGAGCGCGGCTTCAAACTCTTCCGGCGCGCGCTGCCTACGCTCGCTGTCACCCTCCGTGCGGAGCGTCATCGCCAGCAGATAATGCGCGTGCGCACGGTCTTCGGCGGTGGTCGCAATCTTGAGGACGTTCTCAAGAACCTCCGCAGGCAGCACGTTGCCGTAATAGCTGTAGTAGTAATAGCTGTCGGCATTGGCGGGGTTGGCGATGGCCCAGATGAGCTTGAGGTAGCGTGCGCGCGCCGCCTCGATCTCGCGCGCGCCTGCCCACCAGTCGAGCGCCTGCTGGTAATGAGGCCAGGCCGCGCCCCAGTTATGTGTGTCACGCCGCGCCCACCAGAAATCGCCCAGCGACTGTTGGGCTTCGGCCCACACCTGGTCATGCTCCTGTGGGGCGGCGTCCGCGCGGTCGCGAACCAAATCCTCAAGTTGCGCGCGCGCGCGTTCAAACAGAGTCTGGTCGGCGGTCTGGGTCGCGGCCTGCGCGCGCCAAAGCGTATCGGCGAGGCGGAATTGAACCCAACGCTTTTCAGCGGCGGGCAGCTCCAGAAGGGCGGCCTTCTCGTAGAGCTCGTGCGATTGTGAAAAGGAGGCTTCCGCGAAGAACCTCTCGGCTTCGGACTTAAGCTTCTGGTAATCGGCCTGTTGTTGCTGCGCGTGGACGAAGACCAGCGTAGAGCAGATGAGCAGGAGGGAAGAGATAAGTTTTTTCATAAACAATAGAAGAGAACTGTTCGTTGATGTCTGTGCCGCAACCGGCCAGGGAGACGCCAGCAGAAGGTTTCCTGATTGATGACTGTTCACCTTGTTAGGGTTGTCGCCGCCCCGGAATATTTCGTCTGCTTTCGCTTTCCGCTCAAAAGCAGGAGCTGCTGCAAACTCAGGAAGCCTTCCGACACAAGAACGGCTTGAGAGAAAGAACCTTGCAACGCTTGCGGACAATTGCAACTTAACCGAGGGAAACACCCGTTCGCTGCACTAACCCCACCGTTCGCTGAATAGTCGCACCCGCGCGCCCTTCCCTTCACGTATCTTCAATGTCAAACCTGGTCGAAGTAGGAGTGTATAATCGAAGCGATGAAAAACGGTCTCCAGATAACTTACAGCGCAGAACAGAGCAATTCGTCTCGGGTCAGAATCAACTGGTTGAAGTGGGCGATCCTCTTCGGATTCTGGACGTTTTTCAGCTTCCTGTACGCCAATCAAATCTATTTTGAGATGCTGCATACTCCGGGGATGCACCATTCCTGGTGGCGCATAGCTTTCTGGCAGTTGACGGTCTGGTACGTCTGGGGCTGTCTCGCGCCTCTTATCTTGAGCCTCGGGCGAAGATTCCCGTGCGAAGGGCCCGCGTGGTGGAAGGATTTACTGGTTCACCTTCCGGCGGGCGTCATCGTCGCGGCTCTTCATCTCGCCGCCTCCGCTTTACTGAAAATGCTGATCGAGCCGTTTGACGTCTGGAGCGATACGCGTCCTTTCCTGGCTCAATATCAGAGCGAGCTGAGAAACTTTTTTCTCTTCGATTTCTTTATCTACTGGGCCATCCTCGGCGTCGGCTACGCATTTGATTACCGCGAGAGATACCGCGAGCGCGAGTCGCTGACTTCGCAATTGAAGGCGCAACTGGCAGAGGCCAGGCTGGAATCGCTCAAGATGCAGCTCCATCCACATTTCCTCTTTAACACGCTCCATACCATAGCCGGTCTGGTCCGCAGTAATGAGAAAGCGCCCGCCGTGAATATGATCGCAGGTCTGAGCCAACTCCTGCGTCATGCGCTTGAGAATGCGGACGAGCAGGAAGTTCCGCTCAGGGAGGAGCTGAAATTCACGGAGCTTTATCTGGACATCCAGCAGGCGCGCTTTTCCGATAGGTTGACCGTGCGGATGGAGATAGCCCCCGAGACGCTCGACGCGCTGGTGCCGAATCTGATTCTTCAGCCGTTAGTAGAAAACGCTATCAGACATGGAATCTCGCTTGATGATTCTGCCGGTGTCATTGCCATCAACGCCTACTGCGATGACCGAATGTTACACATCAGCGTTTGCGATGACGGTCCGGGGTTACAGTCAGGCTGGCGGATGGAGGAGAGCGAAGGGATCGGCCTTGCTAACACCAGCGAGCGGCTGAAACATCTGTATGGAACAGCACACCGCTTCGATCTACGCAATGGCGTCAATGGCGGCATGACGGTCGCCATCGCAATCCCTCTGCGCGTTCGCTATGATTCAGGCACGGGAAGATGAGCACGAAGAGGAAAAAGATTAAGACCCTGATCGTTGACGACGAGCCTCTGGCCCGGCGGACCATCAGAGACCTGCTCGCCGCCGACCCGGAGATAGAGATCATCGGCGAATGCAGCAGCGGCCTTGAAGCTGTCAAGTTCATCCGGCGCGAGCCGCCCGACCTGCTCTTTTTAGACATCCAGATGCCCGGAATGAACGGCTTTGAAGCGCTCTCGAAAATCGAGTACGAGCAAATCCCTGCGATTATTTTTGTCACGGCCTTTGATCGTTATGCGCTTCAGGCTTTTGAGATACACGCCCTGGATTACCTGCTGAAGCCGTTTACCGATAAAAGATTCGAAGAGGCGCTCAGGCAAGCCAAAAGCCAGGTTGAATTGAAGGAGATAAACAGGCTCAGTCAAAGCTTGCTGGCTCTGCTCGGAGATCAAGCCGGAAGGGATGCGGCCACCCTCAAGCGAAAGAGCTTTCTCACGAAATTCATGATCAGATCAGGAGGCCGTGTGGCTTTCATCAAGGCTGCGGACGTTGACTGGATCGCCGCGGACGATTACTACATCAAGCTGCATATCGGAGGTAAGTCTCATCTGCTTCGGATCAGTATGAACGAGCTTGAGGAGAAGCTCGATCCGAAAAGATTCCTGCGCATTCATCGTTCCACCATCATCAATTTTGATCGCGTCAAAGAACTGCACCAGAATCCAAATGGGGAGTACGTTGTGGTCCTCAAAGATGGAACAGAGCTGAAACTCAGTCGTGGCCGTCGGGAGCGGCTGGAGGAACTCCTCATGAGTGACTATGACTAGGTTCCGTTGAGATTTGGTTTTTCGCTTCAATTGCCACTAGCTTTAGCTAGTGGGGTGGAGCGCACAAACAAGGCGGCTTGAGCCGAATTTGAGGACAAACTACCTTCCTCTCTGTTTCAGCCCCAAATTAGGCTGAAGCCGAAAGGAAAGTTGAAAAAATAGAAGTTTGGCTAAAGCCTCTCGCCCAATCATGAGACCTATCCACTAGCTAAAGCTAGTGGCAATTGAGAAACCAAATGTCAACACAACCTAGTCGGCACAGACACCACAGGCGCTCCGGCTGTAGCGCCTCCACTCGCGTCGTCATCACGCCTTAACCGCTCCATTCCGCCGTTGACAGCAATCTCAACGCATTTCGCTGCAAACACGCATCCGTCAAAAGAGAGAAGAGCGTATCTTGCTTGAAATGAAGCTTTCGATTGCTCACTAGACTGCTCAATGCGCAACTTTTGATAAGGAGAAAAATCATGAAGAGAATGCAACTGACGATGGCGCTATTGCTCCTGGCGGGAATCCTCAGCGTGAGCTGGACGGCCTGCGCGCAGGCCGTCAACAAGAGCGCGCCGAGCGCAACGCCACAGGCTAAAGCTGCTCCCCAGCGAAATCTCGCTATTTTGATCTTTGACGGCGTGCAGATTATTGACTACACCGGCCCGTATGAGACCTTCGGCCACGTTTACAATAACGATGCGCCAGCGTTCAATATCTACACCGTATCGGAGAAGACCGATCCCATCACTACTGCGATGGGGATGAGCGTCAATCCCAGGTACAGCTTTGAAAATGCACCGAAGCCGGATGTGCTGCTCATCCCGGGCGGCGACGTCCGCGGCCAGGTGTCTAATCCGGTCGTCATTAAGTGGCTTCAGGACAAAGCCAAAGATGCGGAGATAGTGCTCTCGGTCTGCAACGGGGCCTTTATCCTCGCCAAAGCCAATCTGCTCGACGGGCTGGAAGCGACGACCACGGCCAACTTGATTCCGATGCTCAGAGCAGCCGCCCCGAAGGTGAAGGTCGTGGACGACAGGCGTTTCGTGGATAACGGAAAGTTCATCACTGCCGCGGGCCTCTCCTCAGGAATTGACGGCTCGCTTCACGTCATAGAGAGATTGTTCGGCAGGGGCACGGCGCAAATGGCTGCGCTCGGGATGGAATACAACTGGGACCCGGAATCGAAATTCGTCCGCGCGGCTCTGGCAGATAAATACATGCGCTTTAACTACGACGTTAAGGTTAGCGATGGAGGATGGAAGCCTCTGAGTCGTGCGGGGAATCTGGATCAATGGGAGAACAGGTGGGCGGTGGCGACTGATTCCTCTGCGGCTGAAATCCTCGAAAGCATCAACAGCACCATCGCGAATAATAAAACGTATGGCGGACCGTCGAGCGTCAAGTGGACCCGCGCGGACAGCGGGTCGCACAAGAGTACGACACAGAGTTTGTGGCGCTTTACGGATGAGAAGGGCGCGGTCTGGAACGGCGTCGTGAGCGTCGAGCCTCTGGCAGGAGAGCCGAACAGATTTACGCTCTCTGTGAAGATTACGCGCGACAGCAAGAGCGCCCGGCTGCCGGCCAGATGAGGTGAAAGAGACCGGCGAGTGGATCGAACAATTCCAATCTGAAGAGGCACGCGCGCACGCGTGCGCGCGTGCCTGCCCGAAGCGCTTAAAAGGAGTCGTATATGAAGCTACAAATAATCTTGAAAGCGAAGTCAAGGGTCATCGTAATAGCGGCTCTCGCGCTGCTCTTCTTCTCCGTCCTGCTGGACATTTCGCAGAGCGCCGCTGCTCGTCGCGCGCCGCCCAAATCTTCGTCCAGTCAGACGCCGACGGCGTTTAGCAAGCCAGCGCTGGTTCAGCGCTACCAGCAGATGATTACGCCAGAGGCGCTGGCGTCGCGTCTCTATTTTCTGGCCTCAGATTTATTCGAAGGGCGTGAGACCACGACGCGGGGGCAGAAACTCGCCGCCGCATACCTGGCCTCGCAATATCGTCTGATGGGGCTTGCGCCGAAAGGGAGCGTCAATAAGTTTGAGCCGCTCTCCCCTTCAGCCTACTTTCAGCCGTTCACAGTCTATCGGAGGACGCCCAAAGAGACGCGTCTGGAAGTTTTGGCCGGAGGAAGCCGTGTAGCATCGAGCACCTTCTCGGCGGAGGCTCACGACGATCTCTCCTACTTCATGACGGGTAACCCCGTTAGCGCCAGCGGTGATGTGGTCTTCGCGGGTTACGGCATCGCGGACGATAAGCTTGGATACAACGATTTCGCCGCGCTGAAAGCGAAAGGGGTTTCGATTGACGGCAAGTGGGTCATGATTCTGGCAGACGAGCCGCTGGCTGCTGCCGGGACCAGCTTATTCCCCACGGCGGACCATCAACCCACGAAATGGACCGCGACATTTCTGCCGAAGAAAAGGGCGCTGCTGGCCGCGGGCCGTCCAGCGGGCATCCTCGTGGTGAGATATGACGGCCCACGCATGCAGGGCACATTTGCGGACAATGCTGCACAGGCCTCTTCCGCAGCTCAACGCCTCGGCTCTTTGTCTCTAAATCAATCTCCTTTCCCGCCGACTTATGCGATTTCCAGCAAGTTGGCGGATCAAATTCTGACAAGTTCCGGCCAGACGGTTGAGAGCTTAAGACAGCAGATCAATCAAAGCCTCAAGCCTGTAGTCTTTGGCGTTGAGGGAATGACGGTCAGGACTGCGGTCGAGCAGTCGAAGGGGCTGGAGACAGAGAACGTGCTGGCTTTCATTGAAGGCTCAGACCCGCAGCTCAAAGACGAGACAATCGTCATCTCGTCGCACTACGATCATCTTGGCGTTAACCAGACGCTCAAAGGGGACCGGATTTTTAACGGGGCCGCCGATGACGGGTCTGGCGTCGTGGCGTCTCTGGAACTGGCGCAGGCGTTTATGAGAGCCAAGCGCGACGGCTTCGGGCCGCGCCGCTCAATTCTTTTCATCAACTTCTCGGGCGAAGAGAAGGGCACGCTCGGCTCTGCTCATTACGCTTACCGTGAGCCCCTCGTCCCGCTCGAAAAAACTGTCGCCGAAATCAACATGGACGGAGTCGGCGGGATTGACCCGAAGCATCCGACCAAGAGCCGCAACTACATTTACATCGTCGGGGACGGAAAGCTTTCAGCAGAACTGATTGACATCAACAAACGCCTCAAGGAGGCGACAAATATCAACCTTGAGCTGACCGATGGTCCTCCGGGTTTCAACTCCGACCAGTTCAATTTCCAGACGCAACTCGTCCCCTTCATCTATTATTCGACCGGCTTCACGGAGCATTACCATCAACCCGGCGATGAGCCGCACACCATTGATTACGAACATCTGTCTAGAGTCGCGCGGCTCGTCTTCGCCACGGCGTGGCAAGTCGCCAATCAGGAAGCCAGGCCGCAGAGCGTCAACAGAAGCGAGCTGACTTTCGATGGCTATTCCTGTCCTCCGTGCCCTTTCGAGTGTGATAGCGTGAGATATAATCATCCGGGCGAATGTCCCGTGTGCGGGATGCCCCTGATGCCTCAATACTCCGCGAAGCTTAAAGAGTGAGGGACTATGAAATCCTTCTTCGCATGCGCTTTAAATTCTGCATGCAGTTTGTAATCCATTCCGAAAGTCAAAAGCGTTGATTTGCCTGTAAGTCGGTGCCGCATTACACTGACTCCTGCTTGTGACGCTGAAGAGATGGGGAAACATGGCAAGGTTCAAACTGCGTTTGAGTATGCGACGGCGCGCGCGCTGCTCACAGGACTCGGCTGGCTGCCGCGCTCAATGGCCGTCTCCATTGGTCGCGGGGTGGGCCGCCTCGCTTACAGTTTCAGCGGCAGACTAAGACGGACGGGCTTTCGCAACCTTGAGCTTGCTTTTCCCGAAATGGATGAGCGCGAGCACGAGCGTATTCTTCGCGGCTGTTTCAGAAACCTCGGCCGTCTTCTGGGGGAGTTCAGCCAATTACCGCACGCCACGCCTGAGAGCTTACACAGCATCGTTGAATGTCAGGGATTGGAAAATCTGGAGGCGGCGCGGGCGAGCGGCCACGGCGTCATTCTATTTACGGGGCACCTCGGCGCGTGGGAGCTTTCCAGTTTCGCTCTTTCGGCCTTTGGGTATCCGGTGAATTTTCTAGTGCGCCGAATTGACAATCCTCTCGTCGAAGAACTTATTGAGAAGACACGCACGCGCTTCGGCAACCGCTCAATTGATAAACGCG
Organism: Pyrinomonadaceae bacterium; assembly: GCA_036392495.1. Lineage (GTDB taxonomy): Bacteria > Acidobacteriota > Blastocatellia > Pyrinomonadales > Pyrinomonadaceae > QHXM01. The sequence goes on from DASVXV010000043.1 coordinate 21,199, forward strand.
CCGCCATGCGCCCGATGTTCAGAACCTTACGCTCGGGCGGCACGCTCGGGATTCTTGTTGACCTCAACACACAACCTCACGAAGGTATCTTCGTGGATTTCTTCGGCATGCCGGCCTCAACTACATCCGGCGTCGCCGCGCTGGCGCTACGCACAGGGGCCGCGGTTCTACCGGTTTTCGTTCCCTGGGATGAAGAGCGGCGGCGATTCACACTCCACATTGATCCGCCACTCGTTATTACGCCCACAGGTGACGAAACAGAGGATGTCAGGCAATTAACATCCCTGTTCACAGCGGTCGTCGAAAGCTACATCAGGCGTTTTCCGGATCAATGGCTGTGGATTCACAAGCGTTGGAACACCCGGCCGGAGGGGGGCGAAAATCTCTATGCGCGTCCGCCACGCTGAATTTTATTTAACGAGCCAGAAGATAGGCGTTTCGGGCGTTAACCTCATACCTGAAACAATTTAACCCCGATTCAGCCCCCATTTATTTCCCGATCCCATCCTGGTTTGTCACGAAAATATTGTGTTTCGATGAAAATTGTTCTTGACACCTCACAAAACTTCAGTATAATTTCACACATACTGAGGCAGAGAGACCGAGTTGGCGTGCTTCGGTGTAGCTTATTTGAAAAAGTGTGGTGAAAGTGCTTTTGGCTGGGCTTGCTAAATGGGTGCGTTGAGTTCCAGGTCAGGGGTACAACTTGATATTAAACCGCACGGATTTATCTCGCCCGTACCAACGCACCGCCTATAAACTACGGGATCGAACGTATGTGACGATTCTCAGTTCATTGCCAACGCCACCCTGAATCTCCGAGCCTGCCCTAAAAGTTCCGCCCCGCTAGTCAGAAATGATTAGCGGGGCACCCTCTTTTTATCGCCGAAATGTGGCGGAAGCTGTCCGGAGTTGATAAATCGCCCGGAGGGCAATTCTCCCTCTACATAGCCAACCCGCCGTCAACTTGAATTACTTGCCCGGTAATGTAGCGCGCCTCGTCCGAGAGCATGAAGCAGGCGATTCGCGCCACTTCATCAACCTCCGCGAAACGTCCCAATGGAATCTGTTCAAGCAGTTTCGCCTGATAACCCTCATCGAGCGCGCCCGCCATATCGGTTGCGACGAGGCCGAGCGCGAGCGCGTTGACTGTTACTTTACGGCTCGCCACTTCTTTGGCGAGCGCTTTCGTGAGCCCGATCAGGCCAGCCTTCGACGCGGAGTAATTGGATTGACCCGCCATGCCGACCACCCCGCTGATCGAAGAGATATTGAGGACAGACCCTCCCTCTTCCTGTCGCAGCATGACACGCAAGGCTGCGCGGGCACAGTTCCACGCCCCTTTCAGATTCGTGTTAATAACCGCGTCCCAATCCTCTTCCTTCATTCGCAGGATCAATTGGTCGCGCACGATGCCGGCGTTGTTGACCAGAAAGTCTATGCGACCGAAAGCATCTTTGGTCTGCTTCACCATCTCGGCCGTCTCAGCAGTCTGCGCCACATCGCACTGCGTCCCGAGCGCGCGGACATTCATCGCTTCGAGCTCGGCTTTCAGAGTCTCCGCGGCTTCCGCGTTCTTCGCGTAATTGAAGGCGATGTCTGCTCCGCGCCGCCCCAGTTCCAGAGCAATCGCGCGACCGATGCCGCGCGTCGCCCCCGTTACAATGGCTGCCCGTCCTGAGAAAGGCTTATTCGAATCAGTCAACGGTCTTCACCCTCCATTTGAGAAAGCTGGCATCAACAGGTTTCTAATGTTTCTCTGTCAAGTCAAGCGAGCGTAGATATTCTATTAACTCCGGGGCCAGGTCCTGCCGCTTCAACGCAAATTCGATTGTCGCAATGAGAAACCCAAGTTTGTCGCCCGCGTCATGCCGCGTGCCCTCAAAGCGTACTGCGTAAAACGGACGCTTCTTCAGCAGCGCGCGCATCGCATCCGTGATCTGTATCTCACCGCCCGCGCCCGGCTGTGTCCTTTCAATCTCGCCGAAAATATCCGGCGTCAGGATGTAACGCCCGATGATTGCTAAATCCGAAGGGGCTTCGTTAAAGGGCGGCTTCTCGACCATGTCTTTAATCCTGTAAACGCCTTCGCCGACTTCCTCTGCGGCGATCACGCCGAAACGCGAAATCGCCTCGCCCGCAACTCGCATCGTGCCGAGGACGGGTGCGTCATATTTTTCATAGACGTCTAACATTTGCCGGAGCGCGGGAGTTTCGGCATTGACGATGTCGTCGCTGAGCATGACGGCAAACGGCTCGTCGCCCACCAGATCGCGTGCCTGATAAATGGCGTGTCCGAGCCCCAGGGCTTCGCGCTGTCGCACATAGCTGATACGCGCCATCTCGGAGATAGCGCGCACTTGCTTCAACTCCTCCTCTTTACCCCTCGCGCGCAGCAATTCTTCAAGCTCGAAAGAGATGTCGAAGTGGTCTTCAATCGCGCCCTTGCCGCGCCCCGTAACGATGATGACCGATTCGACGCCTGAGGCGACCGCCTCTTCGACGACGTACTGGATGAGCGGCTTATCAACAAGCGGCAGCATCTCTTTCGGCGCTACTTTTGTAGCGGGCAGAAAGCGTGTGCCTAAGCCCGCTGCCGGGAAGACTGCCTTGCGAATTTTCTGCGGCATAACCTTAAAACTCCCCTCGCGTGAAAGCTGCAACGGTCTCGGACGCTCGCACCGGCGTGGGAGCAGGATGCGTCTCGCGCGATGCTTGACACGCAAGTATGCGGTCGGATAGCTTGACGTTTTTCATTCGAACTTCGGTGAAAGGTGTCTCTCATACCATAAGAGAGCGGATTACGGCAAATGCTCGATTTAAACTTCGTCCGCGATAACCTGGACCTTGTGCGCGCAGGCCTCGAAGCGCGGGGCTTTCCGACCGGCGCGCTCGATGATTTTGCGAGCGCCGATTCGGAGCGCCGCCGTGTGATCGCCGAATCCGATCAACTCAATGCGGAACGTAACACCGCGAGCCGGGAAATCGGCGCGCTGATGAAGGAAGGCAAGCGAGATGAGGCGGACGCTCGTCGTCGTGAAGTCACTGAGTTGAAGGAGCGTATTGCCGGGCTTGATCGCGCGCGCGACGAGGCGGAAACGCGCATGTCCGAGCTGCTCTCCACGCTCCCGAACATCCCGCACGAGAGCGTGCCCGTAGGCCGAGATGAAACGGCGAACCGCGAAGAGCGTCGTTGGGGAACGCCGCCGCAATTCGATTTTGAGCCCAAAGACCACGTTGATCTGGGGACGGCGCTGGGGATTCTGGATTTCGAGCGCGCCAGCAAGATTACGGGGGCGCGGTTTGCGATCCTCAATGCCGCGGGCGCACGTCTGAGCCGCGCGCTCATCAACTTTATGCTTGAGCTGCACACGCGCGAGCACGGCTACACGGAGACTTTGCCGCCTTTTATCATCAACAAAGACTCCCTTTTCGGCACGGGGCAACTGCCGAAGTTTGAAGAGGAATTGTTCAAGCTGCGGGATGAGCGTGAGTTTTATCTGGTCCCGACAGCGGAAGTCCCGGTCACGAATTATCATCGTGAAGAGATACTGGATGCCTCCGAGCTTCCGCGGAAGTGGGCCGCCTACACGCCCTGCTTCCGTTCCGAGGCTGGGAGCTACGGGCGCGACGTGCGCGGGCTGATTCGTCAGCACCAGTTTGAAAAGGTGGAGCTAGTCAAATACGCGCTTCCCGAGAATTCCTACGAGGAACTGGACGCCCTGACGCGCGATGCTGAAATAGTCCTGCAAAGACTCGGACTGCACTACCGCGTGGTGACACTCTCCACGGGCGACATAGGCTTCGGCCAGGCCAAGACCTACGACATAGAGGTCTGGCTGCCCTCGCAGAACGCTTTCCGCGAAATCTCTTCGTGCTCGAATTACGAGGCGTTTCAGGCGCGGCGGGCGCAGATTCGTTTTCGCCGCGCGGGCGGCGCAAAGCCCGAATACGTTCACACGATAAACGGCTCGGGTCTCGCCATCGGGCGCACCTGGATCGCCATCCTGGAAAACTACCAGCAGGCAGACGGCTCCGTCCTCATCCCTGAAGCTCTGCGTCCGTACATGAATGGAATGGAAAGAATAGAAGGCAGAAAGCAGAAGGCAGAAGGCAGAAGGCAGTAGCCAATAAATGGCTAATGTATAAACTGAAAGGCAGCGAGTTGATTCGGACTCGCTGACTTCTGCTTTCTGCCTGCTGTCTTCTGTTCTACTTGACTCTTAAATCAAACGGCATTATCGCCATCACGTCGCCGCGCTTCATGCGGTCCAGCATGGCTGCGTATTGAAGCGTGCGGCGCACGTCTTCCGGGAGGGCGGCAAGGGCGGCCCGTTGTTGCAGGCCGGAGGCGGCGGCGCTCGCTTCGTCGCCGCTTCCGAACAGCTCGCTCAAGAGGCTGCGCGGCTGCGGGAGGATGACGCGGCGCACGCCCTTGTCCGCCGGAATGTTTGCGAGCTGCTTGGCGACCTCGACGGCGCGGTCCAGCCCGCCGAACTCATCTATCAACCCTTTCTCTTTCGCCTGCGCGCCCGTCCAGACGCGGCCCTGTCCGATTGAATCAATGTACTCCGGATCGCGCCCGCGCCCCCGCGCCACCTTCGGGACGAACTGATCGTAGTAGAGGCTCTTGATGATGCTCTCCAACTTAACGCGCTCCTCGGGAGTGAACTTCTCAGTCTCGCGGAACATGCCTGCGTTCTTGCCGCGCATGACGTATTCGTTGGAAACGCCTAACCAGTCGTAAAAGCCTTTGACGACAGGCTTGCCAGCGAAGATACCGATGGAGCCCGTGACGGTGGAGGGTTCGGCGATGATTCTGTTGGCGTTGCACGCGATGTAGTAACCGCCAGACGCCGCCACGCCGCCCATCGAGACGACGACAGGCTTCCTCTTCTTCGCCTCCTCGACGGCGTGCCAGATGATGTCGGAAGCGTAGGCGGAGCCGCCCGGACTATCAACGCGCAGCACTATGGCCTTGATTGTTTTATCGTTGCGCGCATCGTTGATGGCCTTGACCATTCGGTCCGAGCCGACCGCGTCCTCCCCGAAGTAACCGCTGTCGGACGTGCCGCTGACGATCTCGCCCGAAACGTAGATGACGGCGATCCGCTCGCCCTTGTTGAGACCGAGCGATTCCGGCGTGACCTGGCGGTACGTCCTCGCTTTCGTGATCCGCAGCTCGTCCGAGTCCTGGTAGCCCAGACGTTTCTTCAGCTCGTTTTCGATCTCGTCGCGATAGTTTGCGCCGTCAATCAACCCGGCGGTTAGCGCTTCCTGCGCGCTCAAGGGCGCGTTGTCAATGAGCGCCCGAACGTCGTCCGGTGACTTCTTGCGCGCTTCGGCCACGGTGTTGACGAAGCGCGTGAAATAGTCGTCGAGGATGGAATCAATCACCTCGCGATGCTCTTTCGACATTCCCTTGCGCGTGAATTGATCTGGCGCGTTCTTGTATTTACCTATCTGGTAGATGTCCGGGTAGATGCCCAGCTTGTCGAGCGTGCCGCGGAAGAAGAGCACGTCCGCCGCGAGACCGCTGATGATGAGGTGGCCCGTCGGCATGACGTACACACGGTCGCACGCCGTAGCGATGTAATATTCCTTGTTCGAGCCGATTTCGATGTAGGCGTAGATGGGCTTGCCGGACGTGCGAAAGTCCGCAATCGCGTCGCGCAGCTCATCTGCTTTCCCCCAGCCCGTGCTCAAGAGATTGATCTCCAGCAGGACGGCTGTGATGCGCTTATCAACTTTCGCTTTCCTGAGCTGCTCGACCAGAGAGGTCAGCGACAGATTGCCGCCTTTGAAGAAACTCCTGTTGTATTCAAAAAGCCTTCTGACCGGATCATCCTCCACATAGTCAGGTAGCTCTCCTTCAATCTGAAGAACGAGCACGCTGTTGTTACGAACTACGGGATCGCTCCCGCGCAGCATCGAGACGATCAGAGCGATTCCGATAGCGATAATTAGGACGAAGACTAGAAAGAGACTGCCGAGGATGATGGCGATTTTACGCCCGCAAGACATTGCCATGGTTATATTCCGAAAAACTCGATTTTAGAGACACGATCCCGCTGTTGAAGCCGCGAATCCCGCTGTCATTACGTAAGCCGGGCGGAAAAGGTTTATTTGGAACGATGAGCGCGGAACGCTGAACGATGAATGAAAAGCCGATTGCCTTTCAGTTCAGCGTTCATCGTTCCGCGTTCATCGTTACTATTTCACGATCCACCCGCCGCCGACGACTTCATCCCCGCGGTAGAAGACCGTGGCCTGGCCCGGCGTGATGGCGCGCTGCGGCTCATCGAAACGGACGCGGGCGCGCCCGTTCTCCAGAGAGGCGATGGTTGCGTGCGCGGGCGTGTGGCGATAGCGCACGCGGACTTCCGCGCGGACGGCTTCCGTCGGCTCGTCGAAAGCGACCCAGTTAACGCCCGCAGCCGTGAACTCGTCCCTTAGAAGTTCTTCCTGGTGGCCGACGACGACATGATTCTGACGAGCATCAATCGAAATAACATAGAGCGGGCGTTCACTCGCGATGCCTATCCCGCGCCGCTGCCCGACTGTGAAGCGGTGAATCCCGTCGTGGCGGCCGACGACTTCGCCCCGCACGTTGACGATCTCGCCCTCACCGGGCAGACGCTCCGTTTCACCTTCGGCATCCAGATAACGGTCAATGAAGCCCGCGTAGTTGCCGTCGGGCACAAAGCAAATCTCCTGCGACTCGGCTTTCTCCGCGACGGCCAGCTTGCTCGTGCGCGCCACGTCGCGCACCTCCGGCTTAGACATCTCGCCCAGTGGAAACAGAGCGCGAGAGAGTTGCTCCTGCGTCAGTTCCCAGAGAAAGTAGGATTGATCTTTTTGCAGGTTGCGCCCGCGAAAAAGGCGATAACGGTTGGCTTCCACATCATGCTCAACGCGCGCGTAATGTCCTGTCGCCACTTTGTCGCAGCCCAGGCTCGCTGCCAGCCGGTCGAGCGAAGCGAACTTCAGGCGACTGTTACAGGCCACACAGGGAATCGGCGTTTCGCCGTTCAAATAGCTGGCGACGAAAGGCTGCACCACGTCGCGCTCGAACTCGCGTTCGAGATTGAGCACGTAGAACGGGAAGCCCAGCTCTTCGGCCACGCGCCGCGCGTCGTAAACATCGTCGAGCGAGCAACAGCGCGAAGGCAGCGGGTCCCCGTGCTCGTCGCGGCTTATGCCGCGCCGCTGATTCCACAACTGCATCGTGAAGCCGACGAGCTCGTGCCCCTCAGCCTTCAAAATTGCCGCCGCCGCGCTGGAATCCACGCCGCCGCTCATTGCCACTGCGATCTTCATAGGTCGTAAATCGTGAATCGTAAATCGTAAATCGTCGAACCGCCCATCTCTATTTACGATTCACGATTTACGATTTACGAGCCTTGTTTGCTAAGATGCTCCACTGCTCGGAAAAGCTGGTTCATCTCAAACGTAGAAGGATACCTTAAACGGGCTGAAACGTCAGCCTACGAAAACAGTCTGAAGTCTGGAGTCCAGAGTCTCAAGTCAAACGGACTCCAGACTCCAGACTCCGGACTCCAGACTTTTTATTATGGAAAGAGCCATCGAAGAGTATCGCGTCACGGACGAGCCCTATTATCTGGCCGTCGCACGCGAGGTCGAGTTGTTCGAGGCGGCGCACGCGGCGCGCCTGCCCGTGATGCTGAAGGGGCCGACCGGGAGCGGCAAGACGCGTTTTGTGGAGCACATGGCGTGGCGGCTGGAGCGCCCGCTGATTACGGTCGCGTGCCACGAAGACCTGTCCGCGACAGACCTGGTCGGGCGCTTCCTGCTCGAAGGCGAAGAGACCGTCTGGCACGACGGACCTTTGACGCGCGCGGTCCGCAACGGCGCTATCTGCTATCTGGACGAAGTCGTCGAAGCGCGCAAGGACACAATCGTCATCATCCACCCGCTGACGGATGACCGCCGCCGCCTGCCGATTGAGAAACGCGGAACGGTCCTGGACGCGCCGCCCGACTTCATGCTGGTGGTCTCTTACAATCCGGGATACCAATCAATCCTCAAGGACCTGAAACAATCTACGCGCCAGCGCTTCGTCGCCATTGAATTCGATTACCCGCCGCCGGAGATGGAGGCCGAAATCGTCGCGCGCGAAGGCGGCGTTGACGAAGCGACGGCGCGCGATCTGGTGCTCATCGGACAAAAAGTGAGAAACCTGCGCGGCCACGGGCTCGAAGAGGGAGTTTCGACGCGACTTCTGATCTACGCCGCGCAGCTGATCGCCCGCGGCATCCCGCCGGTCGCCGCCGCGGACGTCGCGCTCTGCTCGCCGATTACGGACGACCGCGAATTGCAGCGCAGCATACACGAGATCGTGACGACAGTAATCTGAGAATGAATGTCAGCCGGTCTTAAAGAGAGCGAGAGTTTTACGGGAACCTGGGCCTGGCTTTTTCCCTTGACCTATCTCATTCACGTCGCGGAGGAGTATTGGGGAAACTTTCCCGCGTGGATCAACAGAATCTGGGGCATTGAGAGTTCGGTCTCTAATTTCATGATCTGGAACGGGGCGGCCTGGGCGCTCATGATAGTCGGCGTCGCCCTCGTACTGAAGACCAAATCTTATCGTTGGCTGTTAGTGAGTTTCGGCATGGTTGTTTTGATTAACGCGACCTCGCACACAATCGCGAGCCTCGTGACCGCGTCCTATTCGCCGGGCCTTATTTCAGGCGTGCTGCTCTGGGTCCCGCTCGGCACAATCACAATGCTGCGCGCGTCGAAGCGTGTGAACCGCCGGACTTTCAGGGCCGGCATCATCGTCGGCATCCTGATGCACGCCGTCGTCACGCTGCTCGCATTCAGTTCAGCGATATTATCGTCATGAAAGGCGCGCAATGCTCGTAGCCATTCTGATAGCGCTCGCTTCCATTTCGGCGGTCCTGGCCGTCCTCGCCGCGTCTCTTAACCAGCGACTCACACTCTACGTCTTCAAGCCTCTGACGGTTGTCCTGATCATCCTGATCGCGCTCCAATCCGATTACCCTGTCTCCTCTTTTTACAGGCAAGCAATCGTCGCCGGGCTCATCTTCTCGCTCGCGGGCGACATCTTCCTGATGCTGCCGCAGGACCGCTTTCTTCAGGGTCTGATCAGCTTTCTCATCGCGCACCTCTTCTACATCGCGGCCTTCCTTTCTGAGAGCGGGCGTGCCCTGTTCGTCTGGAGCCTGATCCCGCTCCTGATATACGGCGTCTTCATGCTGAGCGTGCTGTGGCCTCGTCTGGGGAAGCTGAAATGGGCCGTGATCGTTTACGTGCTGGCGATCCTGACGATGGGCTGGGCGGCTGTGAGCCGTTGGATCCTGACAAGACAGGAAGGCAGCGCGCTCGCCATGACGGGAGCACTTCTCTTCATCGCCTCCGATTCCGTCCTCGCCCTCGACCGCTTCAAAGGCCGCTTCCGCGGCGCGCAATTTTTAATCCTCACGACCTATTTCGCCGCCCAGTTGTTGATTGCCCTTTCCACCTAAATTCTCTAAGCTTCTTGTAACAACGCTTAGAAGATTCCTTTCTGGCCGCGCGAGCGGCGCGGAGAAGGTAGCCAGACGTGAAACGTCTGGAACCGAGTCGCGTCAACATTCCCGCGCCGGAGGTGCGGAAAGTTCTGGCGCTCCTCCAGAGCGCGGACATTGATCTCATTTGCTCCCAGACGTTGCACGTCTGGCTACCTTCTTGATGCGCCTTCGGCGCGAACGACGGAATGAGCGAAAACGGAAACGACATTAATCCTGAGAGCGAAGAGCCCTCTCTTGAGAGCGAGTTTCAGGAGCGGTTGCGTTCGGTCAGGAGCGTGACGGAGCGGCGCTCGATTACCGGGCTGGCGCGCGAGCTGGGGGCGCTCCCCGCCGAGACGGCTTTCGCCGCGCTGGAGACGAGCGCTTCGATTGCGGGCGTGAGTCTTCGTGCGAGCATCGAGTTCCTGCGCGCCGCGCCTGAGGCTTCTCATATTCTCGAAGCGGCGGAGCTGCGCGCCTGGGGCGAGATGGGCAGACGCTTCGCGATGGGGGACGTGGAGACTGCCGTCAGCTTTTTCAACTCGGGCGTGGAGGATTTAAAGAACGTGCCGCTGGGCGCGCGGCCCCTGATTTTTCAGGTCTGCTCGCGCCAGATGACACTCTCAAGCTCCGTCGCGCTAGAGACTTTCAAGACCGCCCCGGCTCTTTCCGGACACATCAATGACGCGGAACTGCTTCGCATCATCTTCGAAGTCGCGGCGGAGATTTCCAAGCGTTCCGCGAAACACAGCGCCGACTTTCTGAAAGCGACGCCGAGGGTCGTGCGCCGGATGCGGGATTTCGGCGCAGAGGGAGGACGCGTCTTTCACGACGCGGTGCTGCTCGCTTCAGCTTTCGCCGCGCGCGCGGGCGGCATCGCGGCCGACGCCTGGACGGCCATGCCCGCAGTCCTCGCCGGGCAGACGGTCGAGAGCGCGATTCTACTGCTGAGGCGCGCCGGAGATTTCCTGGAGCGCGGAGGCGGCGCGGCCCTGCACGTCCTGGCGGCCGGAGGCGAGGTCCTGCGCCTGCTTCCCGGCGCTTTCGACTCCTGGACCGAGCTGCTCTGGGTTGTGGCCGAACAGGGCAACGCGAATCTCATCGCGTTCGTGCGCGCCGCGCCCTCCTTCTTCCAAACTCTAACGAGCGACGTGGAGCAGGCGCGCGCCCTTGAGCTCTCTGTGCGCATTATCGCCGCCGCGCGAGAGATCGCACGCGTTGATGGCGAAGCCGCGCTCGCCTGTTTTCGCTCCAGCCACAGAGCGCTCCGCAGCGTCTCAATCGAGCAGTTTGAACAGTGGGCGAGTGAAGGTCTCTCCCTTGAGAGAAACGATCAGCGCGCGCGCCGTAGTTATTACGCGCTCGAAACTCGCCGCAGCAATGACGCGCTCCACACTGGAGGCTTCGGGCTGGCGCTCGAAAACATTCAGCATCTTCTCTGCCTCTACATCGAAGCGCTGACGGGGCGCGAGGTCTCGATTGCGCCGCTCGCGGCCGTGCCGGTCGAAGCGCGCATCAACGACGGGCAAACGATTCATCTCCCTTCGCACATCGCGGAGTTTGACGACGAGCTGCTCGACTTTCGCCTCTACAAAGTCCTGGCCGCGCACGCGGCCGGGCAGATTGAGTTTGGCACACACGAACGCGCCTCACAGGGACTCCGCGCCGCCTACAGCGCTCTCGCCGAACTCTATGCGGAAGAGAACGTGGATGCGCGCGACGCCTTCGCCCTCGACGGCTACATCAACGAGATGGAGAAAGGCGAGCGCGCTCTATCTCTCGAAGAGGAGGCGAAAACCGCTGCTCAAGCGCGCCGCACGTTGCCGACCGATGCGGACTACCGCGCCGTGTTAGCTCTCTTTCCACAAAGAGGACTGGCGCACAAGATTTTTGGCACGCTTGAGAACGGGCGCATTGATCGGCGTCTGCGCAGAGCCTATCGCGGCCTTGCGCGCGACCTCGATCTGACGCGAGACCACCTGCGCGCCAAACGCCCGCGCATCATTGACCTTCCAGCCACGCTCGTGCCCTTCGAGCTTCTCTTTCAAATCACCCTTTGCGGTGGGGCGCTCGAAGACGCGAGACAGTTCTACGGGCAGGTCGTTTCCGAACTTGAAACAATCGTCGCCGACTACCTGTCGAGCGCGCGGTCGAGCGTCGCGGACACTTTGATGGCGACGAGCCGCGTCTATACGCTCTTCCAGTCAATCGCGCCGGAGCAGAGTCAGGAGCAGGCCGAAGTTACTGAAGAAGATTCAGAGACGGACGACGAGAGCACTGCCCCCACGGAGATGCGCGAAGGAGAGCGTGCGCCCGAGAAAAAGTCCAAACAGACGGACGCGCGCGAGCTGTTCAACGCCTGGAATAGCCTTGAGCCGCAGGGCGAGCCTGACGAGTTGGACGGGGTGGAGGCCTGGACCCGCGCGGAGATTCCAGAGCAGGGTCTGGAAGAGGGCGAGGTCGCCTTCAACTACGACGAGTGGGACAGAGATTTAACGGACCATCGTCTGGGCTGGTGCCGCGTCATAGAGAAGCACGTCAGGCGCGGCGACCGCGTCTTTGTAGAGCAGACGCGCGAGCGGCACAAGGGCGTCATCTCTTCGATCCGCAATCAATTTCAGATGATGAAGCCGGAGAACCTGACGCGCGTGCGCTTCGAGCTGGACGGCGAAGAGTACGACCTCAACGCAGTGATTGACTACGTCATTGACCGCCGCGCGGACGGCCACCAGTCCGAGCGTCTTTACACGAAGCGGCTGCGCCGCCAGCGCGACGTGGCCGTCTCGTTCCTGCTCGACCAGTCTTCGTCAACCGCGCGCACCATCGGCCGCCATCCCTTGCAGCCTTACACGCGGCCGGGCCGCCGCATCATCGAGATCGAGAAAGAGGGGCTCGTTTTGATGAGCGAGGCGCTGGAGGCCGTCGGCGATGCCTATTCGATCAACGGCTTTACGTCCGAGGGCCGGCGCAATGTGAAATTTTACGTAGTTAAAGATTTCAACGAGCGTTATTCGGAGGAGGTCGAACGCCGCATCGGCGGCATCACCTACCAGAACAACACGCGTCTGGGCGCGGCCATACGCCACGCCGCAGCGCGTCTTTCCCGCCAGGAAGCGCGCACGCGCCTGCTGATCATCCTTTCGGACGGGCGACCCTACGATCACGACTACGGTGATGCGCGTTACGCGCGCGAGGACACGCGCGAGGCCCTGCGCCAGGCCAAGCTTCAGGGCATCACCCCTTTCTGCATCACGATTGACCGCGAATCCGAGACCGAACTCAAAGACCTCTACGGCGAGATCGGCTACACGATCATTGACGACGTGATGTCTCTACCGGAGAGAATGCCTGGCATCTATCGCAGGCTGACTACATGAAGGCGTGATTTTCCGCTGCCAGGTTTCGCGTTATCTAGGCTATACTTTCAGTGATGAGTCAAACGACGACCACAGTCCCGCTCTCCTCAGACCAATCAGGCGTCTTGCGCGTTACAGGCACGCGCGTGCCCCTTGATACAGTCATCTTCGCTTTCAATGAAGGCGCGACACCCGAGGAGATTGTGCAGCAATATCCGACGCTCGACTTGAAAGATGTTTATGCGGTCATCAGCTACTACTTGCAGAACCGGGACGAAGTCGGAAAGTATCTGGCCCAAAGGCAAGTTAAACGGCAGGAGACTAAAAAAGAGATAGAGGCGAGATTCGATCCTAGTGGCATACGCGAACGCCTTCTGGCTCGGAAATAATTTGAAAATTTGTGCCTTAGATTGCCAAGTGCTGTTATAATCCCTGCTGTTGACAACTGTACCGAGCGCGCCCTGCTCATAGTCTTAATGAACTGTTGACCGCCGCTCATGGGATTCCTAAACGGGATTCTGTGGGCGGCTTTTTTGGTTTTTAAGGAACATCAGTAATGCTGCGCTTAGCAACTGACGAAAATTTCAACAATCGCATTCTGCGCGGAGCATTACGTCGCAACCCTCACCTGGACATTGTGCGCTCACAGGATGCCGGGCTACGTGGGCAAGGAGATGACAAGGTGCTCGCGTGGGCGGCGGCGGAAGGGCGCGTGTTGCTGACGCACGATGTGTCCACCATGAAGCAGTACGTTGACGAGCGCCTCACTGTAGGATTGCGGATGCCCGGCGTGTTTGAATTAGCTCAAGACGTTCCTATCGGGCTGGCTATCGAAGAAATCCTTATATTGGCAGAATGTAGTCTTGAGGGTGAATGGGAAGGGCAGATTCGATTTATACCCTTTAGATAAACGACCGACTTATGGCTCAAGACCTTTATGACTGTATTGTCATTGGCGCCGGGCCTGCGGGCCTGTCCGCCTCGCTTTTTCTGGCGCGCTACCGTCGGCGCGTCCTCACCTTTCATCACAACAGCCCGCGCAATCTCTACTCGCACGGCGTGCACGGCTTTCTGGGCCATCACGGCATCCAGCCCGAGGAGCTTCTGGCGCGCGGGCGCGATGAGGTGACGGAGCACGGTGGGCTGATCGTCGAAGGCTGCGTGACCGGGGTAGAGCGGCTCGGGGACGAGCATTTTCGGGTCCATGTGGGGGATGACGGAAAAGGCGACGATGAAGAAGGCGGCCGCCAGGCGTTTGAAGCCCGCCGCATTCTGCTCGCGACGGGTCTGCGTGACATGACGCCGGACTGCCCGGGCTTCTCTGATTTCTACGGCGTCACGGTCCATCACTGCCCGGACTGCGACGGCTATGAAGTTTCAGAGAGGCGCGTTGCAGTCTTAAGTCGTGGGGCTGAAAGCGTCGGCTTCACCCTGAGTATGCTGACGTGGACCGATCAGTTGACGCTGCTCACAAACGGCGACGAGGGTGACATGACGGACGAGCATCGCGCCAAACTGGAGCGCTTCGGCATCCCCATCATGAACCAGCCCGTCGCCGGGCTCGAAGGCAACACGGAGACGAAGCGCATCGAGCGCGTGCGCTTCGAGAATGGCGAGACTCTCGAATGCGACGCGCTCTTTTTCAATCTCGGCACGGAAATGTCCGGCCAACTGCACTCGATGCTCGGATGCAGGCTGGACGAGGAGTGCGGGCTCATCTGGGTTGACGAGCAACAGCAGACGAGTGTCCCGAACGTCTATGCGGCGGGCGACATCACGCCTCATTCGCAACTGGCGGTCGTCGCCGCGGCCGAGGGCGCGATGGCCGCCATCCACATACACAAATCGCTGATCCCGGAAGAGCAGCGTATCTGAAACAACCGCTCGCTTTTTTACGAGAGTGCCGTAGCGGCTGAGAACTGACTTTCAATGCTCTTGTCGCTGCCCGGCTCTCTTGCAACCGCACTACCAGATGAGGCATTATAGATGCCGATTATTCCTACTCTCGCGCATCAACGGTGATGCGCCCCCGCGCCCCTGATGGCGGCGGCGTTTGGATAGTTCGAGAGCGGGCTGATTTTCAACTGCAGAAGCCGCTCCCGGAAAGAGCATCCGAACCAGAGCCTTCGCCGCGACCGTTGCCGCTGAAGCACACTTCGATTCGACAGCTTCTCTTGATATTAGAGGTACATTTTCATGTCTATGAAACTATACGTCGGTAATCTCTCGTTCCAGACTTCGAGCGATGACCTCCAGCAACTCTTTTCACAGGCCGGCACGGTCGAGTCCGCTTCCGTGGTCGAAGACCGCGAGACGGGCCGCTCGCGCGGCTTCGGGTTTGTCGAGATGGCTTCGAACGAAGAAGGCCAGGCAGCCATCCAGCAGTTCGATGGCAAGGAACTGAACGGTCGCAACCTGAAGGTGAATGAAGCCAGACCGCGCGAAGATCGCGGGCCGCGCGGGGGTGGCGACGGCGGCGGCCGAGGCGGCTACGGCGGCAACCGTGGCGGCGGCGGTG
>DASVXV010000044.1:0-9147 GCA_036392495.1 Pyrinomonadaceae bacterium
TGTGGCTCGTCTCTGCCTCGTGACCATGTATCTGCTCAAGTAATTCTTAATCGTGCGGTCGGGCAGACCGTTCCAGCGTTAAGTTGCCCGTCAGGGTGATTAGCTAGAGAATCCCCGTCCCTTTAGAGCGGGGAGTGTCAATTTTTCTTTCCTGTCGGCAAACTCACATAGCGATTCAGCCATCAGAGGGTGCATTAGCCACAGCCCCACGGGCGCGTCGCTCGGCGGGCGGGGAAGGATTCTCGTTCCTCAAAAAAATTGAAGCGGCGGCGTATCTTTTCCGAGATTGCCGGTAATAAGAGTCGGGAAGTGATTCCCGACGGTCGCGGGGGCAAAAACCGAGTTGCCCGAAAGCATCACAGACGAAAGATTGCTGGAAAGCGCGAGCCGCGGCGACGAGGCGGCTTTTCTGGCGCTCTACGAGCGTCATCGCGATGCCGTCTTCCGCTTCGCCTATCGCATGCTCGGCTCAGAGGAGCTGGCCGAAGACGTCACGCACGACTGTTTTCTGGGGCTGCTGCGCCGGCCCCGTAGCTTCGACCGCGGGCGCGCCTCTTTGAGAACTTATCTAATGGCTGCGGCGCGCAATCTGGCGATGAAGCATTTTCGCGGGGCGCGCGGGACGAACGCTCTCGAAGATCTGGCGGCGGAGCCGGTCATTCCCGAAAGAGAAGGGCCGCTTCACCAGTTGCTCGAAGAGGAGTTGACGTCAGTCGTTCGCCGCGCCATTGAAAATCTGCCGCCCCTGCAACGCGAGGCCCTGGTCCTCTTCGAGTATGAAGGAATGGCGCTCGCGGAGATTGCGGCCATCGTCGAGGCGGACGTCGGCACGGTCAAGGCCAGACTTCATCGCGCGCGCCAGAGTTTGAAGAAACAGCTCGCGCCATTTTTCAAAAGCAATGCGGAAACAGCAATCGTGGACGAGGTGTTGAAATGAGCGACGAGAGAGACACTCAACCACTTTCAATCTACAGCAGGCGCGGCGAAGTTCACGACGCCCCTGAGAGAGCCGACCTTGATTCGCCGGAGGATCAGGCGCTTCAGGCGCTCTTCGCACTCTGGAGCGCTCCCCGGACCCCTGCGTCTTTAGACGCACGCATCGTCTCCTCTTATCGTCGCGAGGTACATTCCCTAAAAGATCGTCAGGAGGTTTTTATGAAACATTGTCCGACCTGCCAGGAAGAGTTCGCCAACAAATTCAGTTTCTGTCCGGTTGACGGAACGCCCTTGAACGATGCGCTGCCGGAGACGGTCGCCTCGCCCGTGGCCAGCCTCCCGCCGGTTCAACTGGGCGGCGCATATGCCGCTTCCGCAGCCCTTGTTCCAGCGGGCGCTGAATATCACCTGACATTTATAGACGACACCGGATTGACGCGCAGACTGTTTGACGAGTTGAAAGCAGTCTCGCGCGACTCGCAGCTGACCTGGCCGGAGTTCAAGCGCGACCCGTTCGGTTACACAGGGCGCTTCATCAAGGGCTACAGCCTTCTTGTCTGGCGCTTCTTCTCTTCCAGGAATGTGGCAATTGCCACTTCCGCTGCGCTCTTCATCGTCATGAGCGCCGTGATTGCCGTCGTCGCAGTGGGTCGGCTGGAGAAAGATAAGGAGCAGGAGCTGGCTGAGGCGGAGAACAATCTCGTCATCGAGCGGATGATTGCAGACGAAATCCCTCCTGAGATGGAAAAGACTGCGCCGGACAAAGGCATCGGGACAGGCGAAGGCGGACGCGTCGGCTTCAACAAAGGACGAGGCGAAGGCAGCAAGCCTGATTTCGCCAGGGCCGGCGGAGGCGGAGGCGGCGGCCAGCAGGATGTTCTGCCCGCGCAGGTAGGAAAAATACCTCCTCCATCCATCATCCCTGGGAAGATTCCGACTACGCCACCGACAACTACTCCGCTTCTGCCGACGGCAGGCGTTGATATTGACCCGGCGCTCTATAGGAATCTGCCTTACGACCGCTTCGGCGACCCACGCTCAACATCAACTGCGACGAGCGCCGGACCGGGGACCGGAAATGGCATAGGCAATGGGACAGGCCCGGGCATCGGCGAAGGCAATGGAACGGGTGTCGGTCCGGGCGAAGGAAGAAACATGGGCGGAGGCCCTCCGGCTGACGGCGGCGGAGGAATCGGCGGGGCTCGCGGCAATAACGGTGATGCGTTTGATCCCAACAAAATCTTCAACCCGAAGGATGTTGAAGTGAAGGCGCGTATTCTTTCGCGGCCCGAGCCGCAGTACACGGAAGATGCGCGGAAGAATCAGGTCTCCGGGACTGTCGTCCTGAGGGCGGTCTTCTCGTCTTCCGGCCAGGTGACCAATATCCGCACCGTCTCGGGTTTACCACACGGTTTGACCGAGCGTGCGATTGCGGCGGCGCGGCAGATCAGGTTCAGTCCCGCGATGAAAGGCGGGCGCGCCGTCTCGCAGTACATCCAGATTGAATACAACTTCAATCTCTATTGATTCTCGACGTAGTGCGGGAATGATTTCGGGCGGCGCTTCCTCTTCCGTGATGAAGCGCCGTTTTGTTTGCGGCTATGACGCAATCGGCGACGATCCGGCTATCAATCGCAAGACCAAACGCGATGCTTCGTTCCAGCACTGAAAATTTTTTGGAACCGCGCCCTTTGTCGGGTGTCTAAGAGATCAAGCCGAGTAAATCGCTTTTCAACAACGTGGCCGACGCTTTTTTGTGCGGTCGCGCAACCCCTCGGAAGTCTGCTTTTTCAGGAGAAGACAGATGCGCCTAAAAACTTTCCTCAAAATCTCTTTTTTGTTCGCGGTCACGCTTGCGTGTGTTTTGACATTCAGAGCCCTGAGCGGCGCGGACGTCGCGCTCGCCGCCGGGCAGGATGAGACGGCGACTCCGGGCTCTTTGCAGGTCCTCGACGCTAAAGGTCTGCCGCGAGGCGTCTGCCCGCTCAAGCGCACGGATGTCAAAGCGGAGGTCAGCGGCTTTCTCTCCCGCGTGCGAGTCACGCAGGAGTTTGAGAATCCTTTCAAGGAGAAGATCGAAGCCGTTTACACCTTCCCGCTCCCGCAGAATGCTGCCGTGGACGACATGACGATGACGGTCGGAGAGCGCACTGTGAAAGGGAAAATCTTACGGCGCGAAGAGGCGCAGGCCGTCTATGAGGCCGCGAAATCGAACGGCCAGGTCGCCAGCCTGCTGGATCAGGAGCGGCCCAACATCTTCACGCAGTCTGTCGCCAACATCATGCCCGGCGAGCGCGTGATTGTAACCATCAGCTACGTCGAAACCTTAAAGTATGAGGACGGCGCTTACGAGTTCGTCTTCCCGATGGTCGTCGCACCGCGCTACATCCCCGGTGCGACCAGCGCCGGCGGCGCATCGCGCACGCCCAACACGAGGCGTGTGCCCGACGCTTCCAGGATCACACCGCCCGTCACGCCGAAGGGAACGCGCGCCGGGCACGACATCTCGCTCGAAGTCACGCTCGACGCGGGCGTCCCCCTCGACGCTCTTCAATCAAAGTCTCACGAGATAGAGGTCGAAAGACCTAACGGGTGGAGCGCTCGTGTGCGCCTGAGAAACAGGGACGAGATTCCCAATCGTGATTTCGTCCTCAGGTACGATGTCGCGGGCCGCCGCGTCGAAGACGCGCTGCTCGCGCACCGCGCGGACAGGGGCGGCTTCTTCACGTTCATCCTGCAACCGCCGGAGCGCGTCACAGTCGAAGACGTCACGCCTAAAGAGATCGTCTTCGTGCTGGACACTTCGGGCTCGATGGGCGGGTTCCCGATAGAGAAGGCGAAAGAGGCGATGAAGCTCGCCCTGGACGGCCTGTACCCCCAGGACACTTTTAACCTCATCACGTTCGCGGGCGACACCAGCATCCTCTTCCCGCAGCCGGTCCCGGCGACGAAAGAGAACCTGTCGAAGGCGCAAAAATTTCTGGAGACGCGCGAGGGCGGCGGTGGAACCGAGATGATGACAGCCGTCAAGGCCGCGCTCGACCCCTCGGACGCGCAGGACCACATACGGATCGTCTGCTTCATGACCGACGGCGAGGTCGGCAACGACGCGGAGATTATCTCCGAGGTCCAGAAGCACCCGAAGGCACGCGTCTTCGCCTTCGGCATCGGAAGCTCCGTCAACAGATACCTCCTGGACAAGATCGCGGAAGAGGGCCGTGGCAAAGTCGAATACGTCTCTCTCAGAGACGATGGCTCTCTCGCCGCGCGCAAGTTTCACGAGCGCGTCCGCAGCCCGCTCCTGACGGACATCTCCGTTGACTGGGGCGGGCTGGAGGTCGCGGACGTTTATCCGAAACGCATTCCGGACCTCTTCAGCGCCGAGCCGGTCATCCTCACGGGACGTTACGCGAAGGGCGGACCGGGTGTGATTCGTTTGAAGGGAAAGATGTCTGGCCGCGATTTCGTGCGCGAGATTCCAGTGAATCTGCCGGAGACAGAGGCTCGGCACGACGTGCTGGCGACGCTCTGGGCGCGCACGCGTGTTGACGACCTGACGAGTCGTGACTACGCGGGCGTCCAGCGAGACACGGCTCACGCGGACGTGAAAGAGACCATCACGCAGCTCGGGCTAGAGTATCGCCTGATGACACAGTACACCTCTTTCGTCGCGGTCGAAGAGATGGTCGTCACCGACGGAGGCCAGCCGCGCCGGATAGATGTTCCTGTGGAGATGCCGGAAGGCATGAGCCGCGCAACTACCCTCGGCGAAGACACAGATGCCAACGGCTTCATCTCACAGATGTGGGTTGGCAACCGGAAGGCAAAAAATCCGCAGTTTCTCCCGAACCAGCCGCCCACAGTAACCTTGTCTGTCGTGGGAGCAGGCGGCGCTGGCGGAGGTGGTAACGTCGGATTGGGCAAAGGGAGCGGCTCGAACACGGGCGGCGGCGCGGGCGCGGGTACGGGCGGCGGTGGAGCTGCACCACCACCACCACAGCCTGCTCCCAAGCCTGTGCCGACGCCACTTCCGAGCGGCGTGGCATTCAGTTACGGTAAGGCCAGGGCCCCTATCTCCGGCGGGGTGCTCAACGCTAAAGCACAGGTCTTGCCGAAGCCGGCGTATCCGCCGATCGCGAAGGCTGCGAAGGCTTCCGGCACGGTCACAGTCCAGGTGACGGTGGACGAAAGCGGGAAGGTCATTGCCGCGAGGGCCGTTTCAGGTCACCCGCTGCTACAGGCCGCGGCTGCGGAGGCTGCGCGCCGGGCTACGTTCACGCCGACGAAACTTTCGGGGCAGCCCGTGAAGGTGGCCGGCGTCATCACCTACAACTTCCTGCTTTCCGGCAACGCGACGATTACAACCGCAGTTTCGCCGAACGGTCAGACTGTCGAAGAACAGAGACGGCAGGAACTTTTGGCCAAGCTGAATCCGTCAATCGCTCAGTTGATTGATCGTCTCAAGGACAAGCAGGCGAAGCCGGGCGCGGACGAGGCGAAGTTTGTCCGCGACGGCAAGGCTGAGCTTCAGGTCTGGCTGACCGAGAAATCGGACGAAGCGATTGCCGAACTCAAGTCTCTCGGTTTTGAGATCGTGCTCGACCCGAAGACCGCCAGGATGGTCATCGGCCGCGTCGCGATTGAAAAACTTGAGGCGCTCGCGGAGTCGAAGTTCGTCCGCTACGTCGCGCCGATGCAGAGTAAATAGACCGGAGGGAAGTCGGACGCCATTGTCCACGAAGCCACACGAAGCGACACGAGCTCTTGAGACCTGTTCGTGTCGCTTCGTGTGGCTTCGTGGACCGTTTATTGTTTTTCCACTGCTTCGCACCACTCGCGCGTCACACAATGCCTGTAATCGAAGAGACGTCGGAGGCGCCGCTCAATCAGTAGCGGCGCAAGGAGGCGTCCGATGAAGCCGAGCGGAGGCTCGTACTCGATCTCGTCCCGCAAGACAGCGCCGCCATCATTCGGCTCTACGATGTGCCGGTGACGAAAGCTGCGAAACGGTCCGCTCGTCTGCGTGTCCTCGAACATGTGTGGCCGCTCGTAGGCCGTGTGCCGCGCCACCCAACGGACCGGGAAGAGGCCCAGGATGCGCGTCTCGACAATTGCGACCGAGCCGACCTCCAGATTCCGCGCGGCCTGAATGATTCGCACCTTCTCCCAGGGGGGCGTCAGACGCCGGAGCGCATCCGGCAACTCGTGAAACGCAAAGACGCGCTCGGGCGCTGCCTCTATAAAGCTCTCTTTAACAAAACGCATCAAGCCCTCTTTAACAATTCACTATCTCTTTTTACTCGCCCGTCCTATACTTTTCATTTCGAGTAGTAAAGTTTCCGTGTCGCCCCGCCGGGAGGCGGTAATGTGCGTAGAGGGCTGATTGATGAGCGTCCTGGTCGGAGTTCTCGGCTGCATCTTGATTCTGGTCATCCTGGGGGACGTGTTCGAGACGATCATCCTGCCGAGACGTGTCTCGCGCAAGGTTCGTTTGACGCGGCTCTACTATCTGAGCAGCTGGAGGGTTGCCTCAAGCGTTGCGCGCCGGATGCGCCCGGGCAAGTTGCGCGAGCGCTACCTGGGCTTCTTCGGGCCGCTCTCGCTGCTGATGCTCTTCGTCGTCTGGGGCATCGGCCTGATCCTCGGCTTCGCCATGATCCACTGGGCGCTTGGCTCACGGGTCAGCATGGCGGCGGGCGTCCCTGGTTTCCGGACCGACCTCTATTTCAGCGGCACGACCTTCTTCACGCTGGGCTTGGGCGACATCGCGCCGCAGACGCCGCTGGCGCGCGCCATCACGGTCCTGGAGGCGGGCACGGGCTTCGGCTTTCTGGCGGTCGTCATCGGCTATCTGCCCGTCATCTATCAGGCGTTTTCGCGGCGCGAGGCGAACATCTCCCTGCTCGATGCGCGCGCCGGGTCGCCGCCGAGCGCCACAGAGTTGCTCGTCCGCCACGGGCGGGACCAGAGCTTAGGCGCTTTGAACGAGCACCTGCGCGAGTGGGAGCGTTGGTCCGCGGAACTGCTCGAAAGTCACCTGTCGTATCCGGTGCTCGTCTATTTCCGTTCGCAGCACGAGAATCAGTCTTGGCTCGCGGCCCTGACGACGATTCTGGATACCTGCTCGCTGATCATCGTCGGAATAGAGAGCGGCTCCGTGTGGCAGGCGAAGATGACTTTCGCGATGGCACGCCACGCGCTCGTGGACTTGGCGCAGGTCTTTAACACAGCGCCCCGTGCCCCTGTGCCTGATCGTCTCCCGCCAGAATTGCTCGCAGAGGTGCGGCGCTCTCTGGCCGCGGCCGGCCTCACCTTGAGGAGCGGCACCGAAGCCGAGCGGCAACTGGCCGAGTTGCGCCGGATGTACGAGCCTTACGTCAACTCCATGGCTCAGTTTCTGTTCATGACCCTGCCGCCCTGGATGCATCCGGGCAACGCGATGGACAACTGGCAGACGAGCGCCTGGGAGCGCAATCCAAAGGTCTTCGCTTCGAGTCCGTCACCCGTGCGCGACTATGATTACTCGAAGCAGACATTCGTTGATTGATTGCCGGATGATTAGGTTGAAGACGCGCTAGAGGTATTTTCAAGATGGCCAGAGGATGGGAGAGTAAAGCGGTCGAGGCGCAGCAGGAAGAGGCAGACAAGCGCGCCCGAACGCGCGCCGCGCGCGAAGAGGTGACGCCCGAAGAGCGCGCCCGACGCGAGCGTCTCGAATCCTTAAGACTCACGCGCGCGCGAACTCTGGCGCAGCTTGAGCGCGCCATCAGGACAGCCCACCGCGAGATGCTGCAAAGAACCCTGCGCGCTCTCGAAGCCGAGATGGAGGAATTGAGCTAAGATCGCGACAAGGCTCATCTATTTCAGAGCCGGACCGTGGATCTCCTCGAAGTGTTTGTAATCTACAGGCATGCCTTGAGGCGTCTTGAGCAGGGCCGCGTCAGGCTCGCCCAAAGTAAGGGCCACCGGCTCCATTACTGTTTTCCCCCCACCCACTTCCTTGGAGACTATCTTGATTATATCGCCGCCGAGAATCGGTGCGCAGAAATACTCCGTACTGTCATCAATCGCATTGGCGGCTTTAGTGACAATAGCGGTATAGCCGAGAACTGTCTCCATCCGTAAATAATTTGGGGAATTCCGTAACTCTTCTTCGCTAACAATAGGGCGCTGGACCTCATATCCCGAGAGGAAATCTAACTTCTGACCTCTTTTGGCGAAGACGCCGCGCCCGGGTTCACCAAATATCTCCTTACGCTTGCCGTCAGGACGTTGCTTCACGCTGCGCCAGGTGCCGGTAGAGGACATATAATAGGTTTCGGTCTCGTAGGTATTGGCTCTACCATCGGCATCATAGTGAGTTGTTTGCCAGACTATTGTGTAGCCGATGCGCTTGTTTTTCGCCGTGCGGCTCAGAATGGCTCGCGTCGCGACGCCGGCTATGGCGGCAACAATAACAAGCAGAGCGATAAGTTGAACACGCTTCTCATCTCTTCCTCCTTTGCAAGCTGAGAGCTGGTTATTCAAGATCCCCCTGGCCGCATAAACCGCCGCAAATTTGCGACTCGTACCTTTCGTTCCTGTAACAAGTCATCCCTGGCGTCCCATCTCCTGTGCCGTAACCCCATTCCTTATAGCAACAGGGTCCGCTGCTACAGTAACCACTTGCGCTACAATACTCCCACTTGCACATGTAGCCGCGCACTGTATAGCTGCAATAAGAATTCTCACGCAGGCAACTGATTTGACCGAAAGCGGCGGGCGCTAAGAAACCCGCCCCGAATGCAGTGAAGATCAATGAGAGAGCTAATATCAGGCTCCTGTATGGAGCTAGAGATTTCATGAAAGACCTCCTTAGTGAGATGGAGGGTGGGCGCGAATAAGCTTCGCTACTACTACACTCTTCATCCAGCTCATCGCTGGAATGAGACGAAGGGTGGGGAATCCGCGTCGCAATGATCCTTCGCAACGTGGGACTGGCCGGGAACCAACCCTTGCTGACGAAAAGAGGCGAATTCAAACGCCTCTATACATCACAGTAAAAGAGAAATGCAAGCGAATTCTCACTGATCCAGGGTCTATTCATTCTCGACGGAAAGAGAACGATCCACGAAGCCACACGAAACGACACGAAATTGCTGTGGTTTGTTTCGTGTGGTTTCGTGGACAGTGCTGTTTCTCTACTTTCCTCAGTCTCGAAAATGAATAGAC
>DASVXV010000045.1:0-20961 GCA_036392495.1 Pyrinomonadaceae bacterium
CGACGGAAAGAGAACGATCCACGAAGCCACACGAAACGACACGAAATTGCTGTGGTTTGTTTCGTGTGGTTTCGTGTGGTTTCGTGGACAGTGCTGTTTCTCTACTTTCCTCAGTCTCGAAAATGAATAGACCCTGGACATCGTTTAAGACTAGGCGCGCCTGCTTGAGCAACGTGATATTATCGCGGGCGAACACTCTGTTTGGACGAGACGACTTACCCGAAGGAGCTTACATGTCGCGGGCATCAGCAATCCTCGTTAGCCTGATCTTCATCCTCGTCGCACAGGCGCACGTCGCGCTAGCGCAGGAGCCGCAGCCGCAGCAGCACACGCTGACCGGCGAATTTCGGACGCATAAGAATTTCCACTCCAGCCATCTCGCGAGCGACAGGGACATCCTGGTTTACCTGCCGCCCGGCTACGACAAGGACCGGAAGAAGCATTACCCTGTGCTCTACCTGCACGACGGCCAGAACCTGTTTGACGGGGCGACCTCATTCATCAAGGACGCGGAGTGGCGCGTGGACGAGACGGCGCAAAGCTTAATCAAGGCGAAAAAGATTACGCCCGTCATCATCGTCGGCATCTACAACGCGGGCCGGGACCGCATTGACGAGTACACGCCGACACGCGACATGTCGCACCAGATGGGCGGCAAGGCCGACCTTTACGGCCGGATGATCGTCGAAGAGCTCAAGCCTTTTATAGATTCCAACTATCGCACGCTGCCCGAAGCAGAGAATACAGGCCTGGGCGGGTCGTCTCTCGGCGGACTGGTGTCGCTTTACCTGGCGCTGAAGCACCCGGAGACCTTCGGGCGGGTGGCGGTCGTCTCGCCATCGGTCTGGTGGGACAACTCTATGATCCTGCGAGAGGTCCAGGCCCTTGGAGAGAGACCGCGCCTGCGCATCTGGGTGGACATGGGGACCAAAGAGGGCGGAAACAAGAACGAGGACGACAAGACCACGAAAAACGCCCGGCTGCTTCGCGACGCGCTCGTCAGTAAAGGCTGGAAGGAAGGTGCTGACCTGAAATATTTCGAGGCCGAGGGCGCCGAGCACAACGAGCGCGCGTGGGCGCAAAGGGTCGAGCCGATGCTGAGATTCCTCTTCCCGCGCAAGTAAGAGCCACCCGTCAGCCATCCATCCCTAGCCGCTCTCGCGTGTGGGCTTAAGGTCGGCTGCAAATTTGTTGACAACCGCCGCCCCGCCAGAATATTGTCTGGAGCTGCTTTTCTGTTTCCGCCGACGCGGACCCGCGCGCCGCTGCCGGACTCACTTAATTACCTTTCAATCCGGGATCGCTTTTTCGACGGGCTTTTCTCTTGAGCTGGTGGTCCGTTGCTCCCAACACAGACACAAAGGAGTTGATTCATTATGGCGAAAGCAAAGCAGGCGGCGAAGGCGGCGCGCCCACTTCACACCTCGGCTACGAAAGACGGCCTGGCCGTCAAGGTCTATCGCGGAAACGGCTCGGCGATGCTGGCCTTCAATCTGGATAAAGCTAAAACAAAGAACCTCGCCGGATTCGCAGTCAAACGAACTGCGCCCGGAAGTAAATCCACATATCTTCCCAACAGACTCGGTCTGGCCTCGTGCGTGACATCTACGACTAAGGTGGAAGAGATCGGCGGGCATCCCTCCAGTGAGGCTCCGTTTCAGAAGTTTCGCTGGATTGATATTCCTGAAACGCTGGAGCCTGGAGATTATAATTACGAAGTGACGGCGATGTATTTCGGTGACGGAGAGAAGCTGAAGGCCGGACCGACTGTTGATGTCTCTCTTAATATCGAGCACCCCCCTAAAGATAGGTTCGAGTTCGGCTTCACCCGCGGCTATCTTTCGTCGCAGGCTTACACGAACCTCTTCAAAAACGCGCCGATCCGTCCGGCGAAGAAAGCTCTCGCTTATCCGACGAAGTCTTACGCGAAGCAGTACGAATGGCTCGGCTATCACGCGCGCAAGCTCGTTTTCGACTTTGTCCAGGAGTGTCTGACGGACAAGAGCGTCACTGTGGACCTCTTCGCCTACGACCTGGACGAGCCGGATTTCGTGCGCGCGATGCAGAAGCTGGGCAAGAGGCTTCGCGCCTACCTGGACGACGCGCCGCTGCACACGAAGAAGGGGGCGCTGGAGATAGACGCGCACAAGGCTTTCGTCAAATCTGCCGGGGCCGCCAACGTCAAGCAGGGCCACTTCAAACGTTTCGCGCACAATAAAATAATGATCATGAAGAAGAACGGAAAGCCGGTTAAGGTCCTGACCGGCTCCGCCAACTTCTCCGTGCGCGGGCTCTACGTGCAGGCGAACAACATCCTGGTCTTCGACGACCCCGTGACGGCCGGGCTGTACGAGCAGGCTTTCGAAGAGTCTTTCACGAACGCTGCGAAATTCTCAAGCTCGGAGATCTCGCAGATCTGGCACGACGTGGAGGTCGCAGGGAAAAAAATCTCCGTCTGCTTCTCGCCGCATAAGAGCAGCGACATCTCTTTGCAGAGAGTGGCGGACGCTATTCAGAAGGCCAAAAGCTCTGTCATCTTCGCCGTGATGCAGTTGGGCGGCGGAGGCGGCGTCATGGATGACCTCAAGGCTCTGCCCCAAAGGAAAATCTTCTCCTACGGCATGACGCAGGCCAGCGGCGGCATCAAGGTCCATAGGCCCGGCGAGTCTGAGGCGCTGCTCGTCTCCTTCAGCTATCTGAAGGGCAAGGTCCCGCCGCCTTTTCAGGACGAATATAGCGGGGGCTCGGGCATAGTGATTCACGACAAGTTCGTCGTCGTGGACTTCAACGGCGACAATCCTGTGGTCTTCACGGGCTCTTCAAACCTGGCCTCGGGCGGCGAACAGGATAACGGCGATAACCTGATAGCGATCTACGATGAAGAGGTGGCCTCGGCCTACGCCATCGAAGCGATCCGGCTGGTGGATCATTACCACTTCCGCGCGACGATGAAAGCGGCCACTTCGTCGAAACCGTTCTGCCTCCAGGGCCCGGGCGCGAAACAGCCATGGTGGCAGCCTTACTACGATCCGAAAAACATCCTCTCTACAGAGCGCGTGCTTTTTAGTAGTTAATGAGCGAGCTTCTTTTACTTTGCGCCTTTGCGTGAAATTATCTCTCGCAAGGACGCCAAGACGCAAAGATAGGGATCAGAATGCAGACATTGCTCCTGGGCATGTTGGTTGTTGGCGTCAGTATGTTGCTGACGCACGTGGGCCTGCGCTTGGTGCGGCACAAGGTTCCGCTCTCGGTCCTTGAGACTCACCACGAGGTCGCGGGCTTCATCATCGGTGTGCTCGGCGCAATCTACGCGGTGCTGCTCGCCTTCGTGGTCGTCGTCATGTGGGACCAGTACGGTGATGCCAAAGAGTATGTCGAGCGCGAAGCGAATCAGGTCAATAACCTGTCGCGCATGGCTGAGGGCTTTCCGGACCCTATGCGCCAGCGCGTGATGGACGGGTTGCGAAACTACGCGCAGCTCGTCCTCGACGAGGAATGGGCGACGATGGCGCATGGCAAGGCTGGGCAGCGGACGCAGGAGGCCGTCAATACGCTCTGGGAAATTTACCGCGAGATTGACCCGCAAACTAACCGCGAGAGCGCGCTCTACGACCAGTCGCTCGACAGCCTCAAGGACATGAGCAACAGCCGGCGGCTGCGCATTCAGGCGAGCGCAGACGATCTGCCGACGATTGTTCAGGTGATGCTGTGGGGCGGCGGGCTCATCACCATCGCCTTCACCTACTTCTTCGGCGTCAAGAGCGTGCGCTCGCAGGCCCTGATGACCGCCGCGCTCGCGGCGATCGTCGCCTTCATACTCTTTCTGATAATCGCGCTCGACAACCCCTTCCGCGGCTACGTGCGCGTCTCGCCCGAGCCAATGCAGCAAACGCTTGAGACAATCAAGGCAGCTTCCAGCAAGTGAGAGACAGCTTATTGACGGACGCTATCCGCGCGGCCTGGCTCCTCATAGAGCTATTAGAGCGGTCTTGATCTGAGGCGCTCCTTCCGGCAGTTTTCCGATTGCGTCCATCTGTACGATTGTGCACAGATGGCATCTGGCATCTCGCTTGCTTTTATCCCCTCCGAACAATATTCGACGAACGATTTCTGTTCACGACCCGCACTTCAACAGTTTTAATAAGGAACGCTATGGAGCTAAGTGGTACATCCGCTCCCTGGCAAGCGAGGCGGGACACAGGTGAGCAAAGGGAGGGCGACATGGCTCAACTCAAGGACAAGGTTAAGACCACGCTGGACGAAGGGCGCATCCTCATCATCGGCGCGCAGGTGCTGCTGGGCCTTCAGTTCCGTTCCGTGCTTGAGAAGGGATTCGAGAAGCTGCCGGAACATGCGAAGTACACAAAGCTCTGCGGGTTGGGTCTGTTGCTTCTGGCCATCGCGCTCCTGATCTGGCCGGGCGCGTATCACCAGATCGTGGAAGATGGTGAAGACACGCATCGTCTCAATCGCTTCGCCACGAATGTGATGGAAGTGGCGCTCCTGCCGTTCGCGCTGGGCCTCGGCGTTGATTTCTTCGTTGGCGGGGAGATTCTTTTCGGTCGCACGCAGGGTCTCATCGCGGGCGTGCTGGCACTGCTGGTCGCCCTCTTTTTCTGGTACGGAATAGAGGCGATGAGGCGCGGGGAACGTGAGCCTGAGGTAAAGGAGAAGAAAGAGATGGCAAAGCAGAAGGGGGAGGAAGAGGAAGGCGGAACGAAGCTGAAAGATAAAATTCAGCAGGTGCTGACGGAAGTCCGTGTGGTGCTGCCCGGCGCTCAGGCGCTCCTCGGGTTTCAGTTCATCGCGCTGTTGATGGAGGGTTTCGAGAAATTGCCAGATTCATCGAAGACCATCCATTTTATCGGCCTGTGCCTGGTGGCTCTCGCCGTGATTCTCCTGATGACGCCCGCCGCTTATCATCGTCTGGTGGAACGTGGAGAAGATACGGAACATTTCCATCGCTTCGCCAGCCGGGCCCTGCTGGCCTCTATGGTCCCGCTGGCCTTAGGCATCACGCTCGACTTCTACGTGGTGGCCCGGAAAATTACGGAGTCTGCCGGCCTGTCCGTGGGACTCGCCGCGCTCATGTTGATAATCTTTTACGGTCTCTGGTTCGGAGTCACTCTTTACCTCAGGAAAGCGGGAAAAAAAGCGGACCGGCCGCAGCTACAAGTCCGCGTCCCTTCCGCCTCGAAATAGATCAAAAGATAATGCAGTAGGGAAATGCTACGAGACTCCCAAGAGCATCGCAGATATGTTGCGCTATGGAGCAAACATTTCTCCGAGAATGAATAAAACTTCCGTTTGGGTTTGCTTATCAATTTTGCCGAGCCTTCTAACCAGGCGAGTCTTATCCACGGTGCGAATCTGGTCGAGCACAACCTGCCCACGTTTTCCCTGGAATTTGCAGGCAACTCTTGTCGGATAGAGACCCCCTTTCGAGGTCATCGGCGCAACGATGACGGTTCTTATAAAACGATTCATCTCGTCCGGCGAAATCACGAGGCACGGACGAGTCTTTTGAATCTCGCTACCGATTGTGGGGTCAAGACTGACGAGATAAACATCAAAACGTTTGACTACCATTGCCACTCGTCCTCATCCCATTGAGTTTGAGTGAGCAAATCCTTATCGAGCAAGGCATCATCACCGCGCTCCGCCATTGTTTGAAAGGCCCTCTCCCAATCCTGTCGAGGCTGTTTTGTTGAGCGAATAATGATTCGGTTGTCTTCCGCCTCAAGCTCAACTTCCTCTACAAGATTGCTACGCTCCAAAAGTAACTTGGGGATCCGAACGCCTTGAGAATTCCCTATTTTTACGATTCGAGTTTTCATAGCTACATTGTAATTACGGAATGATTTTGTCGTCAAGATAGCGTGGACGGACGGGCGGCAGGTTTAACCGCTTGTTCTGCGGCGCGCTTCCCTTTGTTGGTATCAATTGCGCGCTCGCCTCTAGTGTCGAGGCGTGCGGCCGATCTCCTTGAAGCTGATATTCAGAATCGGATACTCGCGCCAGTCTTTGTAGTCGTAGTGCCACCATTCGGGCTCATAGACTGCGAAACCTTCCGCTTCCATCGCGGCCCTCAAAAGGTCGCGCAGGCGTCGCGCTTCAGGCGTAGCGCATTGATAGTTGATGTGCGAGCGCTCCGTCATCTCGTCGTACTCGCTCGGCATCTGGACCTCTTTGCCGGTCTGGATGTCGTACAGCGTCAGGTCAACCGCGCAGCCTCGATTGTGGCGCGATCCCTTGCTCGGGTCCGCGACAAACTCTTTCTTATCCGCGGGCGTAATCTCCCAGAAAATTTTGGTCACGGCCCACGGGCGATAGCCGTCGAAGACAACGAGCCCGTAACCCTGGCGCTTTAAGGCAGCGTTGACACGCGCCAGGCTTTCGGCCGCCGGGCGCTGGAGAAAGGCGCGCGCCTCTTTGTAAACTGCGCGGCCCACGAAGTTGTGCTTCGTCGCGTAGCGTATGTCCAGGCGAATCGTCGGATCAAGCTTGATGATTTCGACCAGGTCGGGTCGGCGAAACGTCCCTGTCTCCACGGGCGGGCGCTGCTGCGCCCGAAAAGTTAAGCTGAGGATTGCCAGCAGAATCAGAACTGCTAAACTGCGCCGCGTGCTTTTCAATATAAGCCTCCTGAGATGCGCGTTTGGTAGCCCCGTCAGGGGCGAAATGTAATAGCCCGGGACGCAAGCCCCGGAACCAAGTTCAAAGAATATATCGCGAGCCCCGTTGGGGCGAAATATTTTCTGTCGCCCCAACGGGGCTTGGGATAGTTTCACATATCTGTGTACCCGGGGCTTACGCCCTGGGCTACTAAGATGTCGCCCCTACGGGGCTGGCGGAGAGCATTAATGACAACAGGATACGTCCTGGCGATTGACCAGGGAACGACGGGTACGAAAGTCATTGTCTTCGACCACGACGGAGCGGTCCGCGGCCTGGCCTACTCTGAATTCACGCAGCACTATCCGAAGCCCGGCTGGGTCGAGCATGACGCGGAAGAGATCTGGACGGTGAGTCTCAACCTGATCCCCGAGGCGCTCTCGAAGGCAGATGTTGCGGCCTCCGAAATCAGGGCCATCGGCATCACCAACCAGCGCGAGACCACGCTCTTCTGGGAACGCGCCACGGGCGCGCCCGTCGGCCGCGCAATCGTCTGGCAGGACCGCCGCACGGCCTCCGTCTGCGACGATCTGAAACGGCGCGGGCTCGAAGAAACCTTCAGGCACAGGACGGGCCTCGTCGTTGATCCATATTTCTCCGGAACGAAAATCAAGTGGCTTCTGGACAACACGGACGGACTCAGAGCACGCGCCGAAAAGGGCGAGATTGCTTTCGGCACGATAGACTCCTGGCTCGTCTGGAAACTTACGGGGGGGCGTGTTCATGTGACGGACTATTCCAACGCCTCGCGCACGCTGCTCTACAACATACAGGACCTACGCTGGGACCATGAGCTGCTCGAAATCCTCTCCGTGCCCGAAGCCATCTTGCCGTCGGTCAAGCCCTCTTCCTACATCTACGGCCACACGGATCGGTCCGTCTTCTACGGCCAGCAGGTCCCAATCGCTGGAATCGCTGGCGACCAGCAGGCGGCGCTCTTCGGGCAGGGCGGCTTCAGCGAAGGGATGGCGAAGAACACTTACGGTACAGGCTCTTTCATCCTGCTCAACACCGGGCGCGAGGTTGTGGCGAGCAGGGAAGGCTTGCTCACGACCGTCGCCTGGGGCATCCGTGACGAAGCGGTCGAGTACGCCCTGGAAGGCTCTGTCTTCATCACGGGCGCGGCCGTTCAATGGCTGCGCGACGGGCTGGGAATTATCGAGACGGCCTCCGAGAGCGAAGCCTTAGCGAGCTCTTTGGACTCAAATGACGGGGTCTATTTCGTCCCGGCCCTCGCCGGGCTCGGCGCTCCACACTGGGACGCCTACGCGCGCGGCACCATCACGGGCATCACGCGCGGCACGACGCGCGCGCACCTGGCGCGAGCCGCGCTTGAAAGCATCTGCTACCAGACGCGCGACGTCGTGGAAGCGATGGAGCGCGATTCCGGGATCGCTCTGAAGGAGATACGCGTTGACGGCGGGGCCGTCGCCAACAGATTCATGATGCAGTTTCAGGCGGACATCCTGGGCGTGCCCATCGTCGTGCCGCTCGTGACGGAGACGACCTCGCTCGGGGCCGCATACCTTGCTGGCCTGGCCGTAGGGTTCTGGGAGAGCAGGGAAGAGCTGAGCGCGAAGTGGAAAGTCCGTGAGCGCTACGAGCCGAGAATGAGCGAAACGGAAAGAGCGAGACTCTACGAGCGCTGGCTCAGGGCCGTCGAGCGCGCGAAGAATTGGGAGCAGCGAGTGTGAATTATGAATTTTGAGTTTTGAATTTTGAATTGAAAGCTGTCGTCCTCAATTCAAAATTCAAAACTCAAAATTCATAATTCAAATATGTCCGACATCAAAACCCAACATTTCGATCTCATCGTCATCGGGGCGGGCATCAACGGCGCCGGGATAGCGAGGGACGCCGCGATGCGCGGCCTCAAGGTTCTCTTGCTAGACAAGGGGGACATCGCGTGCGGCACGACGAGCTGGTCAACGCGGCTGATTCATGGCGGGCTGCGTTATCTGGAGCACGGCGAGATCGGTCTGGTCCGCGAATCTCTCAAAGAGCGCGAGCGGCTGTTGCGCATCGCCCCGCACCTGGTAAAACCGCTCTCGCTGCTGATTCCGATTTACAAAATGGGTGGGCGCGGGCCTTACACCGTCCGGGCGGGCATGATCGCTTACGACCTGCTCTCGCTCGACAAATCTCTCAAGCGCCACCGGATGCTCTCGCGCGAAGAGAGCCTACGGCGTGTCCCCGGCCTCAACGATGAAGACTTACGCGGCGCGGCAATCTATCAGGATGCTCAGGTCGAATATGCCGAGCGGCTCGCCCTGGAAAACGTTCTTTCCGCCCGACAGCACGGCGCGCTCGTTCTGACCTACGCGCGCGTGGACCGATTGATAATTGAAGACGGCAATGTTCGCGGCGTGGAGTTTACGGACCTGCGCGCGCATATCCTTCAGACTGCGCGCACGCCCGTGGTCGTCAACGTCTCGGGGCCCTGGGTTGATGCCGTGCTCGCAAGCGCGGGCCGTCCCGTCGAGCGCCTGATTGGCGGCACGAAGGGAAGCCACATCATCGTCGAAAAATTTTCGGGAGCGCCGGAGGTTGCGCTCTACGTCGAGGCGAAAGAAGATGGGCGACCGTTTTTCATCATCCCCTGGAACGACCTCTACCTCATCGGAACGACGGACCTCGTTTACACGGGCGACCTGGATCATGTCGAAGCGAGCGAGGCAGAGGTTGATTATCTTCTGCGCGAGACGAACCGCGTGATTCCGTCCGCGCGTCTTCAGCGCGACTCGATCCTCTATACCTACTCCGGCGTGCGGCCACTGCCGTACCTTTCCGAAGGTGACGCGGGCTCCATCACTCGCCGCCACTTCATACACGATCACGCGCCAGCTCTCCCTGGCTTCATCTCAATCGTCGGCGGAAAGCTGACCACCTACAGAAACCTTTCGGAGCAGGCGGTCAACTTTGTCTTCAAGAAGCTGAAGAGAAAATCCGTGCAGTGCCTGACGGACCAAAAGAGACTTCCCGGCGCGGAGACTGAGGACTTCGAGACATTCAGCAGGCGCTTCGAGCAGGGGAGCGGATTGCACGCGGCCACGGCAGCGCGTCTTCTGCGGGTTTACGGGACGCGCGCCGACGAAATCCTGGAGCACGCCGCAGGCAATGCGGAGCTTCTCGCGCCCTTCAGCACTGAGACCGGAGCCATCGGCGCTGAAGTCGTCTTCTCATTTCGCGACGAGCTGGCGGAGACTCTGACTGATTGCCTGATGCGTCGCACGATGGTCGGATTAAATAGAGCGGTCGGCCTCGACGCGTCGGAAGCCGCCGCCAGCATTGCTATGAGATATTTGGGCTGGGACGAAAGTCGCGCGGAGCGAGAGCTTGAAGAGTACAGACAATACGTGCGCCGCTTTCACCCGCGGCCCTGGACCTTCAGGCCAACAGGAGCGTGATGCGCCATCGCAGACACAGAGATTGCACAGCGTAAGCTGAAATCATGGCGTTGCCTGAATTTGCGCGTGATATGGAAACTCCGGTATAAGCAGAGTTCTACCGTACACGGGGCGGAGCGCGCCGTTGCTATCCTTTGCTATCACAAATAGGGACGCGAGCCTGATGAGTTGACCGGGCTTCAACACCACGGCTGTCATCCAACGCATGGATAAAGACCGGACCACGAACATCCGCACGGAGGCGATTGCAGGCGTCACGACCTTCTTTACGATGGCCTACATCGTCGTCGTCAATCCTCTGATTCTCTCGACAGCGGGAACGGGAATGTCCTTTAGCGGTGTGCTGACGGCGACCGTCCTCATCTGCTTTTCGATGACGCTCCTGATGGGGCTCTACGCGCGGCTTCCATTCGCGGTCGCCCCTGGCATGGGCATCAACGCTTTCTTTACGTTCACGATCATTCTCGGAATGAAGGTCCCCTGGCAGACTGCGCTCGGAATCATCTTCTGGGCGGGCGTGCTCTTTCTGCTCATCTCTGTGACCCCTGTGCGCGAGACAATCGCGCGGGCGATCCCGCCGGCCTTGAGAGTCGCAACCGCCGCGGGCATAGGCATCTTCCTCACCTTCATCGGCCTGAAGAACGCAGGCATCATCACCAGCAATCCCGAAACTTTCGTCGCGCCGGGCCCGCTGGATCATAAAGCGCTGCTGATGCTCCTGGGGATGGCGACGACCCTGTTGCTGCTGAAGTTGAAAAGCTCGCTCGCGTTCCTTTCGGGAATCTTTATAGTGACTCTGGTCGCCTGGCTCGCAGGCTTCGTGCCGACTCCGCCGCAACTCCTGAGCGCGCCGGATTTTCAGAGCGTCTTTCTGAGATTAGACATCTGGGGGGCTTTGAAGCTCTCGCTCCTTCCGGCGATCATTGCGATTCTTTTTACGGACCTCTTCGATTCCATCTCGACCTTCATAGGCGTCTCGGAGGCTTCCGGGATGCTGGACGAAGACGGGAACCCGAAGAATCTCAAGCAGGGTTTGATCGTTGACGCGTTCGCCACACTGGGCGCCGGCCTGGCCGGGACCTCTTCGGGCACGGCCTACATCGAATCTGTCGCGGGCATTCAGGCAGGGGGGCGCACAGGGCTCACGTCCGTCTTCACCGCGCTCTGTTTTCTGCCATTCTTCTTCGTGGCGCCGCTCGCCGGCATGGTCCCTCTTTACGCCACCGCTCCGGTCCTGATTCTCGTCGGGGCTTCGATGTTCGCGAGCGTCACCAGGCTCTCGTTCGCGCGGATCGAGGACGCGCTGCCGGCGTTTCTGACGATCATTCTCATCCCCCTGACCTTCTCCATCACTCAGGGAATTCTCTGGGGCTTCATCGCGCACACAGGGCTCTACCTGATGGCGGGCCGATACAAAGAGGTCCATCCGGTGATGTACGCGCTGGCGCTCATTTCCGTCGGTTTGCTCATTCTTGAGCACGGAAAGTTTCCGTAATCGGGGGAAGACGTTGTAAAGTATGTCCTCACCAAAGAAGTACCTGAATACCAAGCAAGCCGGAGGAGAACTTTATGAGTCCCCTGACTCTGTCAATTGCGCTGAGCCTCCTGTTGCCCGTCTCAGGCCAGATGCACGGGCAACTGCCGCCAGCGTCTGATCAAGCGACCGCCATCTTTTCTTTCATCAACTCTCGCGTCACATATCGAACTTATACAAACGTACGCTACAGTTATTCCATAGCCTACCCTCTGGGCATCCTCATCCCGCAGGGCGAGGCGACTAACAGCGACGGGCAAATCTTTCGCTCAAAAGACGGGCGGGCCGAGATGCGCGTCTTCGGCTCACAGCGGCTGGACCGTTCCCTGAGCGACGAGTTCAGCGCGGCTCAGGAGAATCGGAACGTGACTTACAAGGTAATGAAGAAAGATATGTTCGTCGTCTCGGGCACAGCGGACGGTAAAATCTTTTATCAGAAGACGCTTCTGCGGGGCGACGTCTTTAAGACTTTCATGATCGAATATGACGAGGGGGCGCGTGCCACTTACGACTCCATTGCGGCTCGCGTCTCCCAATCGTTCAGAGGCTGAAGGTAGAAACGAGATGACAATCATCGGGCAGAGCGTGCCGCGCAAAGAGGGGCGCGATAAGGTCACAGGACAGGCGCGCTACATAGACGATCTACATTTCCCGGAGATGCTCTACGGGACGACCGTCCGCAGCCCCGCAGCGCGCGGGCGCATCAAGAATATCTCCTTCGAGGGGAATATTCCCTGGGACGAGTTCGTCGTCGTCACGGCCAAAGACATCCCCGGAGAAAATGTGGTCGCGCTCATTCTCCTGGATCAGCCTTACCTTGCCGACGAGTTCGTCAATCATCCGGAGGAGCCCGTTCTGCTGCTGGCGCACCCGGACAGGTATCTTCTGGAAGAGGCGCGCCGCAACGTGCGGCTTGAGGTCGAGCCGCTTCCGTCGCTCTTCTCGCTCGACGATTCCCTGAACAGAAAAGAGATCATCTGGGGCGAAGATAACGTCTTCAAAGCTTTCCACGTCGAGAAGGGAAACGTGGATGAGGTTTGGGCGGGGGCCGATTTCATAGTCGAGGGCGAATACAGGACCGGCGCGCAGGAGCAGCTTTACATAGAGAACAACGGGGCGATAGCGATTGCGAGCCCGGCGGACGGCGTGACCGTCTGGGGCTCCATGCAATGCCCTTACTACGTTCACAAGGCGCTCCTGAAATTATTCGGTCTGCCGGAAGACAAGATTCGCGTCGTGCAGGTCGAGACGGGCGGAGGCTTCGGCGGCAAGGAAGAGTATCCTTCGATGATCGCGGGCCACGCGGCGCTTCTCTCCTGGAAGTCGGGCCGGCCAGTGAAGATCGTCTACGACCGGGCGGAAGATATGGTCGCGACCACAAAGCGCCATCCTTCCTGGACGAAGCACCGCACGGCCGTCTCACGCGACGGAAAACTCCTGGGCATGGAGATAGACTTCGTCGTTGACGGCGGGGCTTACGCGACGCTCTCGGCCGTAGTGCTCTCGCGCGGGACGATTCACGCCGCTGGACCGTACTCCTGCCCGAACGTTCGCATCAGAAGCCGCGCCGTGGCGACAAACGTTCCGCCCCACGGAGCCTTCCGCGGCTTCGGGGCGCCGCAAAGCATCTTCGCCCTGGAGCGCCACCTGAACAAAGTTGCACGGACCCTCGAGCTTTCCCCGGAAGAGTTTCGTCGCCGCAACTTCATACAGGAAGGACAGACGACTGCGACCAATCAGGTGATTCGCGAGAAAGTTGACATGGAAGGGCTGCTCCGCCGCGCCTTCGAGTTGACCGATTACGAGGAGAAGCAGAAGCGTTTCGCGGAGTCGAACAGGACATCCAGGCAGAAGAAGGGCATAGGCTTCGCCTCCTTCATGCACGGCGCGGGATTTACCGGCTCCGGCGAGAAGTATCTGGAATCGGTCGTCGGCGTCGAGGCGACCCCAGAGGGACGCGTCCGCATTCTGGCCGCGAGCACGGAGATAGGGCAGGGGACCAATACCATCTTCGCGCAGATCGCCGCCGAAACTCTACGGCTGGATTATGATTCAATCGAGGTCGCCAAGCCGGACACAGGCAACGTCCCCAACAGTGGTCCGACCGTCGCCTCGCGGACCACTATGATCGTCGGACGCCTGGTCGAATCCGCAGCCCTCGGTCTGAAACAAACGCTTCAGGCGAGCGGCCTGCTCAAGGACGATTACACGACGGAGGATTTCGCGCGCGCCTGCCGCCAGTACATAGAGCAACACGGCGCCCTCAAATCCTTCAGCCAGTACAAGGCGCCGCCGGGCATCAACTGGGACGACGAAAAGTATCAGGGCGACGCTTATGGAGCATACGCCTGGGCCGTCTATGTGGCGGAGGTGACGGTTGACACTGTGACCTACGAGGTGCGTGTTGACGATTTCGTAGCGCTCCAGGAGGTCGGGCGCGTGATTCATCCTGTGCTCGCGACGGGACAGATCGAGGGCGGCGTGGCGCAGGCCATCGGCTACACGCTTTATGAGAACGTGGTCTGGAAGGATGGGCGGATGATCAATAACCAGATGACCAACTACATCATGCCGACCGCTGCGGACGTCCCTCCCATACGCGTCTTCTTCGAAGAGAACCCTTACGCTTATGGTCCGGGCGGGGCGAAAGGTATTGGCGAGCTACCGATGGACGGCGGCGCGCCTGCGATCCTGAACGCGATAGAGAACGCAACAGGGGTGAGCATCAACCACATCCCGCTGATGCCTGAATCCTTAATCGAGGCCCTGGGAGGTGAACGTGTCTGACGCCCGCCCTAAAGTCGAGATCAACTGTACTGTGAACGGCGCGCTGACAACGCTCCATGCGTTCCCGATGGCGCGTCTGCTCGACGTGCTCCGTGAGGATTTAAGATTGACGGGCACGAAGGAGGGCTGCGGCGAGGGCGAGTGTGGGGCCTGCTCTGTGCTGATAGATAACGTCCTGGTCAACAGTTGTCTCGTGCCGGTCGTGCAGGCGGAAGGGACGGAGATTAAGACCATCGAAGGCATCGCCAGCCATGAGCAGCTTCACGCCGTCCAGCAGGCTTTCATCAGTTGCGGCGGCGCGCAGTGCGGAATCTGCACGCCCGGCATGGTCATCGCCGCCGTGAATCTGCTCGAACGAAACCCCAACCCGAACGAAGCGGAGATTCGCAACGGGCTCGCGGGCAATCTCTGCCGCTGCACTGGCTACATGAAAATCTTTGAGGCAGTCGTTCGCGCTTGCCAAAAAGGAGAAGCCACAGAGACACAGAGGCACAGAGATGGATGATAATAGCAGAGTAACCGAAGGTATTATCGGTTGTGCTATTGAAGTGCATCGGCAGCTTGGGCCTGGTCTTCTGGAAGGAACTTATGAATCAGCTCTTTGTATTGAATTAGATGATGCTGGTTGGAAGTATCAACGACAGCTAATAGTCCCTGTAATCTATAAAGGAAGAACTATCGGAGAATATCGGTTAGACTTAATAGTTGAAGAATCAGTTGTAGTCGAGATCAAAAGCGTCGAGAGATTCGACCCGGTTTTTGAGGCGCAGGTTTTAACTTACATGCGAGTAACTGGAAAGAGTATTGGATTGTTAATCAACTTCAACTCGCGCTTATTAAAGAATGGCATAAAAAGATTCGTCTTATGATCAATTTCTTCTCTTATTTTATCTCTGTGCCTCTGTGCCTCTGTGGCTAATTATGAGAGCTTATCTTCCAGACTATGAGTTGAAAACTCCGGGAGACCTGGCGGAAGCTCTCGCGCTCCTGGCCGATGAGCCCGGCGTGTGGAAGCCGTTTGCGGGCGGGACCGATTTGATGGTCCTGTTCGAGGCGGGACGGCTCGCGCACAAGAAGTTTGTCAGCATCTGGAATCTGGGGGAGCTACGCGGCATTGAGGTGACGGACACGCACGTCACGCTAGGCGCTTTGACAACTTATACTGAAGTTCAAGAAAACGAGATTTTGCAA
This sequence comes from Pyrinomonadaceae bacterium, assembly GCA_036392495.1. GTDB lineage: Bacteria > Acidobacteriota > Blastocatellia > Pyrinomonadales > Pyrinomonadaceae > QHXM01. The sequence goes on from DASVXV010000045.1 coordinate 15,595, forward strand.
GCAGAGTTTCCAATGCTCTGTCGCGCGGCGGCTGAGACGGGCGGGCTGGCGATTCAAAATCGCGGGACGCTCGGGGGCAACATCGCCAACGCTTCCCCGGCCGGGGATTCGCCTCCAGCGCTTCTTGTTTACGACGCTTCGCTCGACCTCGTCTCAAAGAGCGGCTCGCGCAGCGTCGCTTACGATGGTTTTCACACTGGCTATAAACAGATGGGGATGCGCGCCGACGAATTGATTAAGAGCATACGCCTGCCGCGCGTCTCCGAAGCACGCCGCCATTACTACCGCAAGGTCGGCACGCGCAAGGCCCAGGCCATCTCGAAGATCTGCTTCGCTGGCCTCGCTCAACTGGACGGGGATGTTTTGAAGGATGTTCGCATAGCACTCGGCAGCGTCGCGCCGACGGTCGTCAGGTGTCAGAGGACCGAAGAAATTCTGCGGAACCGGAAGCTGGATGCGGATACGGTACGCGCCGCCCGCATGGAGCTCGCGCGCGAGATTTCCCCGATAGACGATATTCGCTCAACCGCACATTATCGTCTGCAAGTGGCGCTAAATGTTCTGGAAGATTTTTTATTAAGTCTGTAGGGGCAGGGACAAGTCCTCTGCCCGGAGGAATTTCGGATTTCGGAATGCGGAATGCGGATTGAGAAAAGCAGAAGGCAGAAAGCAGAAAGCAGTAGGCAGTAAAAGCCAGGAGCGTTTTGCCTTGACTGCCTTCTGCCTTGTGCCTTCTGCTTTCTGATCTCTTCAATCCGAAATCCGAAATCCGCATTCCGCAATCAAACGTATGCTTGCGCCCGATCTCATCATTCGCGGTCACAGTGTCGTCACGCCGGATGCTATGGCTCCGGCGTCCGTTCACATCCGCGATGGAGTCATCAGTGCTGTGAGCGCTTACGACGACATCCCGGCGGAGTGCGAGCTTATCGTCGCGGCTGAGACTTCGGTCGTGATGCCTGGACTTGTTGACACGCATGTGCACATCAACGAGCCGGGCCGCACGGATTGGGAGGGCTTTGAGACGGCGACGCGCGCTGCCGCCGCGGGGGGCGTGACGATGATCATCGAGATGCCGCTCAACAGCATCCCGCCGACGACCACGCTCGCGAATTTCCAGGCGAAGCTGCGGGCGGCTGAAGGGAAGTGCTCTGTAGATGTAGGCTTCTGGGGCGGGGTCGTCCCCGGCAACACGCGTGAACTCGCCGGCCTCTACGATGCGGGCGTGGCCGGCTTCAAGTGCTTCCTGGTTCACTCGGGCGTGGACGAGTTTCCGAACGTGACGGAGGCAGACCTCAGGGAAGCCATGCCGGAGCTGGCGCGTCTCGGCGCTGTGCTCATAGTACACGCGGAAGTCCCCGGGCCGATTGATAGAGCCCTCGAAGGAGAGGGCGATTTGGACGCGCGCAAGTATTCTACATTTCTGAAGTCGCGCCCGCGCGAGGCGGAAGACAGGGCCGTCGAGTTGATGGTCCGCCTGTGCCGCGAGACAGGGGCGCGAGTTCACATCGTTCACCATTCATCGGCGGACGCGCTGCCTGTTTTGCGACGCGCGCGTGCGGAAGGTTTGCCTTTAACGGTCGAGACTTGTCCGCACTATCTTTCGTTCGCCGCCGAGGACATCGCGGACGGCGCGACGGAGTTCAAGTGCTGCCCGCCCGTCCGTGAGCGCGAGAACCGCGAAGAGTTGTGGGGCGCGCTCGACGAGGGGCTCATCGAGATGGTCGTCTCGGACCACAGCCCTTGCCCGCCGGGCATGAAGGCCCTCGGCTCAGGGAATTTTTTGGAGGCCTGGGGCGGCATCTCGTCTTTGCAGTTGAGGCTCCCAGTCATGTGGACGCTGGGGAGTGAGCGCGGCTACACGATCAATCACCTGGCCGAATGGTTGTGCAGCGCGCCGGCGCGCCTCGTCGGTTTGGAGCGGCGCAAAGGGGCAATCGCGGCAGGATACGATGCGGACCTTGTAATCTGGAACCCGGACGCGAGTTTCCGTGTCGAGCCAGCGATGATTCATCACCGCCACAAGCTGACGCCCTATGCGGGGCAGACTTTGAGCGGTGTGGTCGAGAAGAGTTTCCTGCGCGGGCGAAAGATTTATGACGACGGGTGGTTCGCCGAAAAGCCCGCAGGGCATTTCCTGTTGAAGCGAGGTGAGGGACGTTGAGCGATTTTACGGAACTGATTGATCTGGCGTCGGAGCGGCTGGGCGGCGCTGTGCTTTACGCGAACGACGATTTCTTCGCGCCGAAGGAGAACCTCTTAAAGCCGAGCGCGCCCGTCTTCATCGAAGGCAAGTACACGGACCGCGGCAAGTGGATGGACGGCTGGGAGTCGCGCCGCCGCCGCACGCCCGGCTTCGACTGGTGCATCATCCGCCTGGGCCTTCCGGGCGTCATTCGCGGCGTCATCTGCGATACGAGTTTCTTCAGAGGCAATTACCCGGAGCAGTGCTCTCTGGAGGCCTGCGCCATCGAAGGCCTCCCGGACGTCGAGCGTCTTTTGAGCGACGAAGTCTCCTGGACCGAAATCCTGCCCGTCTCGCAGCTTCAGGGGGATTCTCAGAACCCTTTCCCGATTCAAGCGGACCGGCGCTTCACGCACCTGCGCTTCAAGATTTACCCGGACGGAGGCGTGGCGCGACTCCGTGTTTATGGCGAAGTCGTGCCGGACTGGGCGGCGCTGGCGCGCCGGGGCGAGATTGATCTGGCGGCCGCCGAGAACGGCGCGCTCGTCATCGGGTGCAGCGACATGTTCTTCGGACATCTTCACAACCTGATTATGCCTGGGCGGGCCGCGGACATGAGCGACGGCTGGGAGACGAAGCGGCGGCGCGGTCCAGGCTACGACTGGGCTGTGATTAAACTCGCGACGCGGGGCGTCATTCGGAGAATCGAGGTTGACACGTCGCATTTCAAGGGCAACTATCCAGACACCTGCTCGCTCGAAGCCTGCGACCCTGGGACGGAAGTTGGAGGTGTTGAGGCGCTCTTGTCTTACCCCTGGAAGGAAATTCTGCCGCGCACGAAATTGCAAGCGCACACGCGCCACTTTTATGAAGAAGAGATCGAAGAGGTCGGTGCGGTCACACACGTTCGGTTCAACATCTACCCGGACGGCGGCGTCAGTCGCCTGCGCCTTTACGGGACGATTAAGGGAGTCGAAAGTTGAAAGAGGGCTTAGAGCGACTGAACGCTCTCTCGCAGGAGGAAGCGGAAGCGGAACTCTTGAAGTGCTGCGGCTCGACTCTTTGGGCGCGGCGCATGGCTGAAGAGCGCCCCTTTCATGATCTTCAAGAGCTGCTCGCGAAGGCGGACGCCGAGTGGTGGTCGCTCGATGAAGAGGACTGGCTGGAGGCTTTCAGCCGCCATCCGAAGATCGGGGAGAAGGAGGCCGCGCGCTCCCAGACGGAGGCCGCGCGCAAGTGGTCCGAGCAGGAACAGGCCGGGACACACTCCGCGGACGAAGAGACGCGCCGCGCGCTCGCGGAAGCCAACCGCGAGTACGAGAAAAAGTTCGGCTACATCTACATCGTCTGCGCTGCGGGCAAAAGCGCGGGCGAGATGCTCGCAATCTGCCAGGAGCGACTGCGAAACGACGCCGACAAAGAGATGCGCGTGGCCGCCGAAGAGCAGCGCCGAATCACGCATTTGAGATTGCAGAAACTCTTGATGAATGAGTCGTGAGTCTGGAGTCTGGAGTCTGGAGTCCGATGTCTAAAGCACATCATTTTGGCCTTTGACTCCAGACTCCAGACTCCAGACTGTTCTCTATGGGCGCGATTACGACACACATTTTGGACACGTCAAGGGGACGTCCGGCTGGCGGCGTCGAGGTCACGCTTGAGATTCAAGGGGCGGCGGGCGGCTGGGAGTTTCTAGGCAAGGGCCTGACAGACGACGACGGGCGCCTCCGAGACCTGCTTCAGGAGGGACATGCCCTGGCCGAAGGCATCTATCGGCTCACCTTCGACACCGGATCATATTTTGCTTCGCAGCGCGTTGAGAGCTTTTACCCGGAAGTGAAAATCATCTTTTCCGTGCGGGACGCTGGACAGCATTATCACGTCCCACTCCTGCTCAACCCCTACGGCTATTCAACCTATCGCGGGAGCTAGTCTCATGATAACGAGCATCATTTCGGGCCTCTTGCTGGGACCGTTCACCTGGCTTTACGACCTCTACATGAGCACGACGGTCAGGAGCTGGACCGACCTGGTCCTGCGCTGGACGCACGTCTTCTCGGCCATCCTCTGGGTCGGCTCGACCTATTACTTCACCTGGTTGGACGGTCGCCTGAGCGAGGAGGAGAGGGCTGCTGCTGCCGGAGAAAAGGCCGAAGTCTGGATGGTGCACAGCGGGGGCTTTTACGTGGTCGAGAAGCAGAAGAAGCCCGGAAAGCGAAAGCTCCACTGGTTTCGCTGGGAGGCCGCGATGACCTGGCTGAGCGGCATGTTTTTGCTAGCGCTCATCTATTACCCGGACCAACTCGCAGACCCGCTCGACCCGGTCGTCAGCCGCGGGACCGCCGTCCTCATAGGTATCGGGGTGATCGTTGTCGGCTGGATTGTTTACGACCTGCTCTCGCAATCGCCGCTCGGGAAAAACGAGCTGGTCTTTGCGGCCGTCTCTTACGTTCTCCTGGTCGCCCTGATTTACGGTCTGACGCGCGTCCTGACAGAGCGCGCGGCTTACATTCACGTCGGCGCGCTCTTCGGAACGTTGATGGCCGCCAACGTCTGGATGCGAATCCTGCCGGCCCAGCGCCAGATGATCGCCGCAACCAAAGAGGGGAAACAGCCGGACGCCAGGTTGGCTGCCCGCGCCAAGCTGCGCTCGAAGCAGAACACGTTCATGGTCGTGCCCACAATCTTCATCATGCTCAGCCCGAACCACTACGCCTCAATCACCTACGGCAGTCAATACAACTGGATAATTCTCTCCGTCCTGATTCTGGTCGGCTGGGGAGCCGCAAAGATAATCAGAAGAGCGTAGGACAGGCATTCCTGCCTGTCAAAGCGTGCGCCAGCACGCTTATGATTTAACTGGCAATATTGGTTGATAGTATTCGCGCTGACGCGCTCATGACAGGCAGGAATGCCTGTCCTACGTTATGGCTTACTATAAAAGGCATCTACCTCACTGGCTGCCGGAAAGTGCGACGCTTTTCGTCACCTGGAGATTGCATGGCTCTTTACCTTCCTGGGCCGCGCCGCCTAAACCGGAAGGCACGGGTGCAGGTCGCGCTTTCCGCGCGTTCGATCAGGAATTGGATAAAGCCGCTATAGGGCCGCGCTGGCTCACAGAGCCTCGAATCGCTCAGGGGATTGTCAGCGCACTCAAGTTTGGTGACGAGCAAATGGGCCTCTAT
>DASVXV010000046.1:0-39455 GCA_036392495.1 Pyrinomonadaceae bacterium
AACAAGTGTGGGAGTTAAAAGGAGCATAGGGGCTCATGATCTTTAGAGGCAGTCTCTCATGCTTTGTTACAAACAAAGGACTTATGCTCAGCAAAACCAACCCACAGCCCCATAAATGAAAAATGTGGGTAATGATAAGGGCTTACGCCCCGGGCTACTGATATGTCGCCCCTCCGGGGCTTCAAAAACTACCGCCCGTCACCGTCGAGCATCAGCTTCAGATTCTCTCTGAGCACTACAGTGTCCACCAGCAGATTCGCGCTAAACGCGCGCTCGCCCGGATTTTCAGCCTCGCAGGTCTGATAGAAGTAGTTGAAGTTCAGGGCCGAAGCCAGGGTGAAGTAGCAGTTGTTGATTCGGTCCGTACTGTTGCGCAGCTCCAGAACGTTGCCGCCCGCCTGCATAAAGAGCATGTTGGTCAGCCCCGCGCCATGACTCGAAACGATGTTCCGCGCCCGTGATGCCATCTTGACCTGCTCCTCGAACGAGTAGTTCTCGAAATGGGCGACCTCAAAATCAAACTCCCGTAAAACGTCAATCACCTCTTCTTCATTCTTCAGCCGTCGGATCGCGGCATGGCCGCGACTGATGTAGAGGCGTCCTCCGCTCGCGTGCTCCTCGGGCCGCGCTCCGTAGGCTTCGACTAACAACTGCCTGACCCCGCCGATCACCTCTTCGTTGTAGTTCCCGGAAGGGGCAGTGTGCGTCGGCACGACGAGCCTCCGGCAGTGGAGTATCTCTCTCTCCCTGATGAACTCTATGTGCTTAAAGCCGAAAGGGGCCAGAGAGGGTCGAACGAATCCCAGCTTTTCATAACGGTGGGGTAAGAGTAGGACCAGTTCGGAGGCATGGTCCCTGACTGTAAACAGCCTGGTGAGCGCGTCCGCGATCCAGTGAAAATAACCGTGACTCCAATCGTCTGCTACCCAGACCGCGTCGCGCTCAAACCTTCCGCGCTTCCTGAAGAGGTAGTTGGTGGCCAAGAATTTAAAGACGCCACGCTTCTTCCACTCCTCCAGGTTACCAGGTAAGGCGAAAGATTGCGGCAGTATCTTCCAGCCTTTGAAGAGAAAGCCGTCAGAGCTGATCCAGACGTCCTTGAGCTCCAGCAGCTCGGAGCGTGGAATCTCGCGCTCCAACTCGTGGCTGAAGATCCACAGGTCTTCCTGTCGTAGATTGACCGGGGGCTTTCGCCTGGAGACGGTTTGCGGGCAAAGCACTGCCACCTTTTTCCCCTGCCGCGAGGACTCAGAGCGTTCTGTCGAGGAGAAAATACTCATTAATCTTATCTAGAATGATTACGTTTTGCGCGCACACCTCGTAACCGTGACCTTTCATCATACTGACGATCTCAGACTTTTCAACATCCACCTGCTCGTCCTCGACGACGATGAATTTGGGCCTGAACCGCCCCCAGTCGTTCGATTCGAGGACCTGCAGGTCGTGCCCTTCGACGTCCACGTTCATGAAGTCTATGGCCCGCCCGTCCGGCAGGTGGCGCTCAAGCACCTCGGCGAGCGGCAGGACCGGCACAGGGATTTCGCGCTTCACTTCGCCGAGCATTCCTATCTGCTCCAGAAAGTCGCGTGAAAAACTGTTCATGGTCGAGTCGTCGCCGACGACGTAATAGGTCAACTCGCCGCTGTTGGCGGAAATCCCTATTTCGAGATTAGTATCCCCGGGCCTCACTTTATTGAATAACTCGCGGCTGCCGGGACGGGCCTCGATGTTGATGCCTCGCCACCCGTTCAGATAAAAGAAGTAGGTGTTGGAGAATAACGTGGGATGGTATGCGCCGACATCCACATAAAATCCATCACGCTTGTCCGGGCCGATGAGATGCCGAAGGATCATGTCCTCGCCTGCGGACGAAAACGACGGCGCGTGTGAGTGATAGCCTAAGACGATTCGTTGAACTGACTTCTTCATGTCGTGAGGTAACCACGACTTGAGCAGTGATCTCAGCCTTCCCATTAGTCCTCTTTTAGTTTAGCGCTATCGTCCGCGCGGGTCACGCGTCACACCATATTACAACGGAGGAATCCCTTCAACTTCGCCAGCGTCCGGCGCTGCCATACAGGGTCTATTCATTTTCGAGACAGAGGAAAGTAGAGAAACAGGGAACTATCCACGAAATAACACGAAACCTCACGAAATGGCTGTGGGTTGTTTCGTGTCGTTTCGTGTGGCTTCGTGGACAGTTCCCTGTTCTGCTGAAAATGAATAGACCCTAGCTGCCATATCCTCCCGGTTTACTTAGGTGTTTGTTTCTGCCACAATACCCGCCCGCTTCACATCAAATCTGTGAATCAAAAAATTAATTCCATCGGCCGGAGATGACGCGCAAAAAAGCGCGGCACTTCGCGCGCGGCGTGAGGGTCAGGCGAAAGGTCCGTAAGTTTGAAGGCAGAGTTATCCTTCATCATCGTCAATTGGAATGGCGGCGAATTGCTGAGTCGCTGCGTGGAAAGCATCGTCGAGTCGCCGCCAGGTGTTCCCTACGAAGTCGTCGTCATTGACAACGCTTCGAGCGACGAGAGCCTGAGCCGGCTTCGCGCCAGCAGCGCCGCGGCGGCTCTGGGCGAGACGGGTCTGCGTATCGTCGAGAACACGGACAATCTGGGTTTCGGCGGTGCGAACAACCAGGCGTTCGCTTTGACCGAAGCGCCGCTTCTCTTCCTGCTCAACCCGGACACGCGCGTTACTGCGGGCGCGGTTGACAGGCTGATCAAGACCGTCCGTTCTGAAGAGCGCGTCGGCGGCTGCGGGCCGCGCCTCGTCAACGAAGACGGCTCTTTGCAGGTCAGCGTCTGGCGCAACCCCCCGACCGTCTGGGCGCAACTGGTCGAGGGATTTCAACTCCACCGTCTGATGCCGCGTCGGATGCGCGGCGAACTGCTGCTGGCCGAACACTGGGAGCACAATCGGCGGCGGCGGGTCAACATGCTGAGCGGCGCGGCCATCCTCGTCAGGCGCGAGGTCATTAAAGAGGTCGGCGGTTTTGACGAGCGCTTTCACATGTACGGCGAAGACAACGAATGGTGTCTGCGGATCGTGCGTGCGGGCTGGACCCTGATGTTCGAGCCGGAATCGGTCGTCGTTCATCACGGCGCGAAGAGCTCCATGAAGCGTTGGGACTCGCTGGAGAAACGTGAGGTGCAGGCTAACGCTCATCTGCGTTCCCTGCTCTACACACTGCCGCGCTGGCGCGTGGTGGCGAATCTTTCGACCAGTTATTTTCTACTCTCATTGCAGAAGGTTTCGAGGAAGTTGCGCGGGCGTGACGCCAGCGAGGTCGAGGTCACGCGCAAGGTTTACGCGGCCGGCCTCAAGCGAGCGTTGCGGGATGGACCGGATTAGCGCGTCGCTCACGCGCTTGCAATTCTACCGCTGCGTCAACTAATGTTTCACTCTTCCAAAGTCCTAACTCTTAGCGAGGGAATCTTAATCACATGTCAGAACAAACCACGGTGCTGGTCACGGGCGCGGGCGGCTTCATCGGCCATCACCTCACGAAATATCTGGTCAACCGCGGCTACCGCGTGCGCGGCGTTGATATTAAAGAGCCCCAGTATGAGCCGACGGCCGCGCACGAATTCGCTCTGCTCGACCTGCGCTTCTGGGAGAACTGTCTGAAGGCGACCGAAGGGGTTGATGAAGTTTACGGGCTGGCCGCCAACATGGGCGGCATCGGTTTTATCGAGAGCCACAAGGCCGAGATCGTGCGCGACAGCTCGCTGATTAATCTTCACTCAATCGAAGCGGCCCGCCAGAACGGCGTCAAGCGTTATCTCTTCACTTCGAGCGCCTGCGTTTATCCGGGCTACCTCCAAAAGGAGGCGGACGTCACGCCGCTCAAAGAAGAGGACGCTTACCCGGCGGATGCCGAAGACGGTTACGGGTGGGAGAAGCTCTACATGGAGCGCGTCTGCCGCCACTACCGCGAAGACTACGGGTTGGAAACAAGAATCGTCCGCTTCCACAATATGTTCGGGCCTTGTTTTGATGAGCAAACTGAAATACTCACCGTTTACGGCTTTAAGCATTTCAGAGACATAACCTACACAGATAAGGTGGCGACGCTAAATCCCAAGACAGGGCGCATTGAGTATCATAGACCTCTGGCGATTCAACGTTATCGTTTCGATGGCGAGATGGTTAAAATCAAGCAGCAAAGGGTTAATCTGCTAATTACACCCAACCACTCCGTTTACTATGCGCCAGGCTGGGGAAGTGAATTCAAGCTTGACGAAATTCAGAATCTTCTACATCACAAGAGTCTATATTTTTCCAGACGGTGCGAGTGGAGCACAGATGCCGCCCCGGAGTTTTACACTCTGAGAGCGAGCGAATACTCGGATGGAAGGCAAATGTCAGCGAGAGGAGCCGAACGTCAAATCCCCTTAAACTTATGGCTTGTGTTTCTCGGATGGTATCTTTCGGAAGGTTGTGCGTTTAGAACGCCGTCGAATCATACTGTCGTAATCAGTCAATCGCCGGGACAATATCAAAATGAGATTGTTGAGTTGCTGCGAGAAATGGGATTTGAACCTTATGTTAATGGCAAGAACATCATCATAAGCTCAAAGCAGCTCTACAATGCCGTTACCGATTTCGGACACGCAACAGATAAGTATATTCCGCGTGAGTTTCTGATGCTTCCTAAAGATAAACTCCAAATCCTTTACGAGACGCTGATGAAAGGTGATGGTAACGCAACAGGAAGACGTTATTCGACAGTTTCAAAGCAACTGGCGGACGATTTTCAAGAATTGGCTTTGAAACTTGGCTACGGAGTTTCAATCAGGGTGGAGAATCCTCAGAACGAAAACCATTCGGTGATGTATCGGCTAAACATCAGCCGAGAGACGGTACACAGAATAGATACTGACAGAATTACGAAAGAGGAATATCACGGGACGGTTTACGATGTGACAGTCCCGAATCACATAATCCTGGTCAGGAGAAATGGGAAAGTCATTTGGTCTGGTAACTGCGGGACTTACGACGGGGGACGCGAGAAGTCTCCGGCCGCCATCTGCCGCAAAATCGCGCTCGCAGAGGACGGCGACGCCATAGAGGTCTGGGGCGACGGAGGGCAGACGCGCTCTTACTGCTACGTGGACGACTGCGTCGAAGGCATCCACCGCCTGATGCGCAGCGATTACACGGACCCGCTCAACCTGGGCCAGGACCGTATGATCTCCATCAACGAGCTGGTGGACATCGTCGCCCGTATTGCCGGAAAGACGATTCGTAAAAACTATGATCTGACCAAGCCGCAGGGGGTGCGCGGTCGCAACAGCGACAACACGCGCCTCAGAGAAGTTTTGGGATGGGAGCCGTCCGTCTCCCTCGAAGACGGGCTGGCGCGCACTTATCAATGGATCGCCGGTGAGCTGAAGAAGAAGGGAACGGTCCCGACCACCCTGTCCACTGTTGGCGGGTGAGGGACGCGTTTGCCGAGTAGATGAAACCCCGCATCAGCGTCGTTATTCCGACCTACAATTACGGGCATTACCTGCCTGCCGCCGTCGAAAGTGTGCGCGCGCAAGGGTGGCCCGACCTTGAAATCATCGTCGTTGACGATGGTTCGACGGACGATACGCCGCGCGTGATGAAGGAACTGGCGGGAGACGATCTGCGCTACATCAGGCAGGAGAACGCCGGGCCAGCAGCCGCGCGCAATCGCGGTATCCGCGAGAGCAGCGGCGAATGGATCGCTTTCCTGGACGCGGACGACCTGTGGATGCCGGAGAAGCTCGCGGTCCAGATGGACGAGCTCCAAAAGCACCCGGACGCCAGCTTCTCGTACACGGATACGCGCGTCAGATTCCCGGACGGGACAGAGCGCGATGTGAAGTGTGAACCCGCCGGGAATAATCTCCTCCTGAAGCTTCTGACAGGCAATCAATTCAGCACACCCACGGTCGTCGTGCGCCGCCAGTGCTTCCTTAAGGTCGGCCAGTTCGAGGCAGAGCTCCGCACCGGAGAGGACTGGGACATGTGGCTGCGCCTGGCCGCGCACTTCGAGGGCGTTTATGTTGCGCGGCCCCTGGCCCTGGTGCGCAGGGAATTCAATCCGGCGAAATATCCGCTCCCGGTGCTGGAACAGTGCACGATGCGCGTCATGAAACGGCTCTTTGCCTGTACGTATATCCGGCAGCACCGGCCCGAGGTGTTGAGCAAAAAGAGGCGGGCCTATGCCTGGCAGTATTCGGTGCTCGCCAAATCGTATCTCAAGAGCAGATGCATTGGGGCCTTCTGCCGCCTTGCCTTCAAATCCGTCGCAGCGCACCCGGCCGCGCTCGGCTACCTGATAGGGCGGCGCGCGCAACTGTCGGACGGTTGAAGGTTCGTGCTACATTTGACAAAAATTGTTTCCGTAAAAGATTCGCGTTGTGAACGATTCGATGAAGGCCAGCGAGCTTTGCCAGTACCTTGAGTGGGACTCTGAATTTTTCGGTCGCCGCATTGCGCGCGTGGCGGGGGACAGCCTGAACGCGTTGGCCGCCGGAAAAATCTTCAACTGGTGCGAAGAGCATTCCATAGAGTGTCTATATTTTCTGGCAGACGCTTCCGACAGAGCCTCCTCCGTCGTGGCCGGGGATAATTGTTTCCGCTTCGTGGATGCGCGCGTCACGTATGAAAGGCAGGTCGGGGACGGGGAAGGTCTCTTTGAAAAAGCGTCGGAGATACGTTTGTCCGGGCCGGAAGATGTTCCAGCGCTCCGCGCTCTGGCTGCTCGTAACCACCACGATTCACGCTTCTACTTCGACCCAGGTTTCCCGCAACCTGTTTGCGACGCGCTTTACGCGACATGGATAGAGAAAAGCTGCCACGGCTATGCGGACGTTGTGTTCGTGGCAGAGGCCGGGGGGCGTGCGGCTGGTTACGTTACGTGTCACCTGCGCGATGATGGCGAAAGAGGAGAGATCGGTTTAATCGGCGTCCGCGAGGAGGCGCAGGGCAAGGGGTTGGGACGGAAATTGGTAAATGAAGCTCTGCGTTGGTTCGCTCTGAAAGGCGCGCATCGCGTGACCGTAGCCACGCAGGGGCGCAATCTCGCGGCCCAGCGGCTTTATCTCAAGTGTGGGTTTCGCCCCGCGTCCGTTCAATTCTGGTATCATAAATGGTTTTCCAGTTGAGGCAAGAGAGCAGCGGCATGACGGCCTATCGCATTCCTTTCAATAAGCCGGGCCACGTCGGCACGGAGTCCGGTTATATCGCCGAAGCCATCGCGCGCGGGCATCTCTCCGGGGACGGGCACTTTACGCGCAAATGCCACGCGCTGCTCGAAGAGCAGTTGGGCGTGCCGAAAGCTTTACTGACCACTTCCTGCACGCACGCCCTTGAGATGGCCGCGCTGCTTCTGGAGTTCGAGCCGGGCGATGAGGTCATCATCCCATCATTCACCTTCGTCTCCTCCGTCAATGCTTTTGTCCTGCGCGGCGCGCGCCCACGCTTCATAGACGTGCGCCCCGACACGCTCAATCTGGACGAAGCTCTGGTTGAGAGCGCCATCACTCCGCGCACGAAAGCGATTGTCGTCGTGCATTACGCCGGGGTCGGCTGCGAGATGAACAGTATTATGGAGACGGCCGCGCGCCACAACGTCGCCGTCGTTGAGGACAACGCGCATGGACTCTTCGGCAGATACAGAGGCAAGCTGCTCGGAACTTTCGGCCAACTGACAACGCAGAGTTTCCACGAGACCAAAAATTTCAACTGCGGCGAAGGCGGCGCGCTCCTGATTAATGACCCGCGATACATCGAGCGCGCGGAGATCATCCGCGAGAAGGGTACGAACCGCAGCCGCTTCTTCCGTGGTCAGGTTGATAAATACACCTGGGTGGATGTCGGCTCAAGCTATCTCCCTTCCGAGCTTTTGGCCGCCTATCTCTACGCGCAGCTCGAAGCGAGAGAGCGGATTCAACAAAGGCGTCGTGAAATCTGGGAGTATTACTACGAGCACCTGCACGGCTGGGCGAAGGACCACGGCGCGACGTTTCCGACCATCCCGGAACATTGCGAGCAGGCGTATCACATGTTCTACGTGCTGATGCGCTCGCTCGACGAGCGCCAGGCGCTGATCGCGCACCTGAAAGCGCGCGGCATTCTGAGCGTCTTTCACTACCTGCCGCTGCACCTTTCCGAGATGGGGCAAAAACTCGGCGGAAGAGAGGGGGACTGCCCCGTCACCGAAGATATCAGCGACCGCCTGCTACGCCTGCCGTTCTACAATGAGTTGACCGAAGCCGAGCAGGAGCAGGTGGTGGCCGCAATCAACGACTTCGGGAGGTAACGGCTTTCCGATTCGCCCAGGGACGTCCGCCCAATTCTTATATGCCCCAAGCTTCATCCGTCAGCGTCATCATTCGCACCTATAATCAGCACGCCCTGCTGAAAGAGGCCATTGAGAGCGCGCTCAACCAAACGCTCCGCCCGGCGGAGATCATCGTCGTGGACGACGCCTCCACAGACGAGACGCCGCTGATGATGCGCGACTACGAGGATGAGGCGACGATTCAGTACGTGCGGCTCGAAGAGAACCAGGGAATGCTCCGGACCGGACAGATCGGGTTGGAGAGAAGCGCAGGCGATCTCATAGCCTTTCTCGATAACGACGACCTCTGGCTGCCCGCGCATCTCGAAAAGTGCGTCGCGGCGATTGAAAGCAAAGCGGGCGCGGCGCTGGCTTTCAGCCGGTACGGCCTGATTGATTTACAGGGACACATGTTGGTCGAGCAGGTCCGGGAAAAGCCTTTGAGCGTGCCGCCGTTGAAGACGCTTCTTTTTAAGAAAGTCATCGCGACTCCGACGCGCTCCGTTTACCCGAGGCGCGTGCTTCTGGAGCTGGGCGGCATCCGCCCAATTCTCTGGGACTGGGTTTATCCGGTCCTCATCGCCGCCAAGTACCCGAAAGGCATCGTTCAGTTGCCGGAGTGCACGGCGCTCTTTCGCTTGCACGGGGGGCAAAGTTACAGCAACCCGGAGAAGCTCTTGAATTCTCTGCTCGAATCCACCGAATACATTTTCAATGAATTGCCGGCCGAGTATCAGCATCTCAAGCCGCGTGTGGTGGCGATGAACCTGCTCCACTCGGCTGTCTTCTACTGGCAGGCGGAGAAGAATCGTGAGGCCTGGGAATGCTTGCGGCGGGCTGTCAGGACGGATTCGCGCTGCACTACGACGAAGGACTTTCGTGTCGCCTTCACGCGGTTGCTGATTCCTCCCAGGCTGGGCCGGCTGGCGCGCAATTGGAAGCGCAAGACTCAACAAAAGCGAAGCGCAAGCTCTCTGCATCTCTCTCAGGCAATACGCGACAAAGAGGCGGACCGGAGCGCGCCGCCGAAGCGCCCGTCAGGCGAGCAGTGATGAAGACTCTTTACATCTGTTACTTCGGCCTGCGCGAGCCCCTCGTCCGAACACAGGTCCTGCCTTACCTGCGCGAGCTCGCCAGGGGCGGGATCGAGGTCAGCCTGCTGAGCTTCGAGCCTGATGCGAAGAAAAGCTGGACCGAGGAACAGGCCGCGGACTGGCGCGCGCGTCTTCTCGAAGACGGCATCCGCTGGTTCTCTCTACCCTACCACAAGCGCCCGTCCGCGCCCGCCACGCTCTACGACATTCTCGCGGGAGCCCGCTTCGCCGCGCGATTGGCGCGGCGCGAAAAGATTGATGTCCTGCACGCGCGCGCGCACATACCGATGGCGATGGCGATGCTGGCGGCGCGGATGGGCGCTCGCTCGCGGCTCGTCTTCGACATCCGTGGACTGATGGCCGAAGAGTATGCGGACGCTGGAATCTGGGCGGAGAATTCTGCGCCCTTTCGCGCGATTAAAAGAATAGAGCGCGCCGGCATCAAGCGGGCGGACCAGATAGTAGTGCTGACGCGCGCCTTCCGCGATTGGCTCGTCGAACGGAGGCTCAAGAGCGCGGAGCGGATCGAGGTGATCCCGTGTTGCGTTGATTTCAGCCTCTTCGAGAGTGTTGAGAATAATGATGAAGGGGCGCGTTTTGAAGTAATCTATGCCGGGTCCGTGACTGGTCTCTATCTGCTCGAAGAGATGGGCCGTTTCTTCCTGGAGTTGCGCAAGCGGCGCCCTGATGCCTTTTTTCGCATCCTGACGGTCTCTTCTCCGACTGCCGCCGCCCATGTGCTTGAAGGCATTGGCCTAGATTCAGAAGATTTCTGGATCGGCGCTGTCGCGCCCGCTGATGTCCCGAAATTTCTCGGACGGGCGCGGCTCGGGCTCTCTTTTCGTAAGCAGACGTTTTCACAGATTGCCGCCTCGCCGACTAAGATTCCGGAATACCTGGCGGCGGGGCTCACAGTCGTCTGCAACGCCGGGATCGGAGACACGGACGACGTCGTCGCGGGCCAAAGGGTCGGCGTCGTGTTGAGGGATTTGGACGAAGCCTCTTACAGGGCGGCGGTTGAGAGCGCGCTCGCCTTAGCCGGTGATCCGCAATCGCGTGTGCGCGCCGAGCGCGTTGCGCGCGAACGTTTTGATCTGGTCAAGGTCGGCGGAGTCGGTTATGGTAATGTTTACCGGCGCATCCGAGAGGGGCAGGCTGTAGTCGAGACTGCTGGTGAAGTCTCCGCGTAAACGTACAGTCCACTGGCGCGGACGAGTTGACCGCGCTCGAAGCCGACTTAAATCTGGTGCGGCGCGTGTCCGGCGTGGTGGTCCGGTACTCTGCGATTGAATCCCACATGAGCCAAACTATCAAACCCGAAATTACCCTGGCATGAAAGTTCTGGCGCTGGCCTCATATCCGGTTGAAGCTGCCGCGACTCGGTATCGTCTGGAGCAGTTTATCGCCCCGCTCGCCGAGCGCGGAATCACGCTGAAGGTCTCCCCGTTTCTCAATTCGCGCCAGTTCGCCTCGCTCTACAATCGCAAGCGGTTGCCGCGCACTGCGCTCGGGCTGGTGGGCTCCACCTTGCGTCGCTTCGGCAATGTCATCCAGGCGCAGAACGCCGACGTGGTCTTGGTGCAGCGCGAGGCCATGCTGTTCGGGCCGCCCTTTTTCGAATGGCTGACGGGCAGGCTCGGCAAACGCCCGCTCGTTCTCGATTTGGACGATGCGACGTATGTCTCATATACTAGCCCTACCTACGGGCGCCTCGGCAGTTTATTGAAGTGGTTTAGTAAGACGGATGAGCTGATTCGCTGGGCGCGCGTCGTCACTTGCGGCAATCGCGCAATCGCCGAATATGTGTCTGGTAAAGGGGGGCGGGCGCGCGTCATTCCGACCGTAGTGGACCTTGAGCGTTTCCGCCCCCGTGCGGCCGCGGCCGGGTCCGGCCCGCCGGTGCTCGGCTGGGTCGGCACGCACTCGACCTTCAAGTATCTGGCGATGATCTTTCCGGCGTTGCGGGAGCTGGCGCGCACGGTCCCCTTCCGGCTCAAAATCGTCGGCGCGGGCGTCGAAAAAATAGAGCTGCCCGGGGTCGAGGTGGAGAACCTGAGCTGGAACATGGAGCGCGAGATAGAGGATTTTCGGTCCTTAGACATCGGGCTTTACCCGATTGATGCGAAGCTCTACGCGGATAACTGGGCGGCGGGTAAGTCCGGTTTCAAGGCGATTCAATACATGGCTGTCGGCATCCCTTACGTGGTCTCACCCGTCGGCGCGTGCGTCGAGATCGGCGAGGCGGGATTAACGCACCTGTTCGCTTCGACGCCCACGGAATGGACCGCGGCGCTCAAAGATTTATTGACGGACGAGGCGAAACGCAGGCGCATGGGGGAGGCCGGACGCCGCCACGCCGAAGAGCATTACAACGTGCCGCTCCAGGCCGATAAACTTGCCGCCGCGCTCGGCGAAGCGGCGGGCAACGCGGGCGCGTGAGGGACAGGGGATGGAAGAGTATCAGGAAGAGAGTGCTCCATTCGTCGCTTCGCGCGCGCCCGGCTACGCTTTCTCCGCGGCCCGTCAGCCGGAGGCCTCGTACCGGATAAGCAAGCTGCGCCTTCTGGACCTGGCGATCATCGCGCTTCTCCCCTCTTTTCTCAAACGCATCTGCTATCGCCTCTTCTTCCGCTACCGGATCGGCAAGCGCGTCCGTATCGGCTTGAGCATTATTGACGCGCGCGAGTGCGCTATCGAAGACGACGTCCAGATAGGACATTTTAACGTCGTCATCGGCGTCAAGAAATTTCACGCCGCGGATCACACGCGCATCGGTCATCTGAATATTTTTCGCGGCGGGGACGAGATACGCCTGGGGCGCTACTGCGAGATTCTCAGGATGAACGAGATCAACTCGATTCCGGACCCGGAGGTGGTCAACCCGGTCGAGCCGCGCCTGCTCGTCGGCGACGGGAGCATTATTACGACCGGGCACAAGATAGATTTTACGGACCGCGTCGAGATCGGGCGGCGTACGATTCTGGGAGGGCGCAACTCCAGCCTGTGGACGCATAACAGGCAGCGGACGCTCCCCATCAAAATCGGCTCGTTCGCTTACATCGGTTCCGAAATTCGCATGGCCCCGGGCAGCGCCGTGCCTTCGCGCTGTATCGTCGGCATCGGCGCGGTGATTACAAAAGCGTTGACGGCCGAGCTGCACCTGATCGGCGGAGTCCCTGCGAAACCGATCAAACCATTAAGTCAGGAGGACAGGTTTTTAATCGAGCGGAAGACGCGGATTGATCTGCCCGACGACATTTGAGAAACAGGAGTCAGAAGTCAGAAGTCAGGAGCCAGGAGAAAAGAAAAACTAAAGACGGTTTCCGCTTGACCCATTTTGGACTCTGAATTCTGGATTTTGTATTCCGTTTTTATTCTGACTTCTGACTCCTGACTTCTGACTCCTGCTTTTAAAGATGAACGCATTACTGGCACTTCTGGCGCTCGCCTTGAGCGTCACCATCATTCAGATTACGCCCGACACGGCGCTCGCCGCGCAGGCTGTCTTAACGTGCGCGGTATTGGCCGGGGGTGTCGGGTTCCTGATTTCTCAGTCCCGGCTCGAAAAAGTATTTCTGCTGCGGCTGTTCGTGGCCGGGGTGCTGATCCGAATGCTGGTCGGATTTCTCATCTACCGCTTCAACCTACAGGAATTCTTCGGCGGCGATGCTCTCACCTACGACGCGATGGGCCTTTCCCAGCTACAGGCCTGGCAGGGCGATAAGTTCCATCAGATGCTTGTCAAGACCTTCGGTCAGGGGGGGGCCGGCGGCTGGGGAATGGTCTACCTCGTCGCCTTCATCTATAGCATTATTGGCCGCAACCTGCTCGCCATTCAGTTCATCAACGGCGTCCTCGGGGCGGCGACCGCCACCGTGATCTTTTTCAGCGCTCACCACATCTTTAAGAACATCAGGGTGGCGCGAATCGCCGCTATCTTTGCGGCCTTTTTCCCTTCGCTCGTCCTCTGGTCTTCGCAGGGTTTGAAAGACGGGCCCATCGTCTTTTTTCTCTCCCTCGCGATGTTCGCCACGCTCAAACTCGGAGAGAGATTCAGCCCCAAGTATGTGGCCGTCCTGGCAGGCGCGCTCTTCGGATTGCTCAGCATGAGGTTCTATATCTTCTACATCGCGCTGGCCGCCATCGGCATCTCTTTCATTATCGGGATGCGGGCCGTCACCGCGCAGAGTTTTCTGCGCCAGATCGTCGTCCTCGTGACGCTCATCACCTCTTTGACTTTTCTCGGCGTGACGCGATTCGCGGGCGGTCAGCTTGAGAGGTTCACGGACCTGAGCCGGATTCAGGTCAGCCGCTCGGACGCGGCCATTTCGGCGCAGTCGGGTTTCGGAAAAGATATAGACGTCTCGACGGCCTCCGGCGCGCTCAGCGCGTTGCCCATCGGGATAACTTATCTTCTTTTCGCCCCCTTCCCCTGGCAACTGGCTTCGCTCAGGCAAAGCATCACTCTGCCGGAGATGCTCGTCTGGTGGGCCGCTTTCCCGACGCTGCTTCTGGGACTCTGGTTCACAATTAGATATCGTTTCCGGCAGGTGCTGCCCATCCTGATCTTCACGACGATGCTGACGTTCGCCTACGCCCTCTTCCAGGGAAACATCGGGACGGCCTACCGCCAGCGCGCGCAGCTTCTGGTCTTCTACTTTATCTTTGTCGCGGTCGGGTTCGTGCTTTTGAAAGAGAAAAGAGAGAGTAAGAAAAAGGCGCTGGCCCTGGCACAGCCCGTCGGGATGATGACACGTCCTTCATCCAGGGTGATTACGCGTCCTACATCATCGAATATCTGATATGTGTGGCATCGTAGGAATTGTTCGTCCCCCCGAAGCGGGCCCGGTTGATCGAGAGCTGCTCTCGCGCATGTGCGAGGCGATTCGGCATCGCGGGCCGGACGAGGACGGCTACTACCTCAACGGCCCGACGGGCCTCGCCATGCGTCGTCTCGCGATCATTGACCTCAAGGGCGGTCAACAACCGATTCATAACGAGGGCCGCACGGCCTGGATCGTCTTCAACGGCGAAATCTACAACTACCCGGAGCTGCGCGAGAAGTTAGAAAAACTCGGCCACAAGTTCTACACCAACTGCGATACGGAAGCCATCATCCACGCCTACGACCGTTACGGTTCGGAATGCCCTAAGCATTTGCGGGGCATGTTCGCCTTCGCCATCTGGGACGAGAGCCGGCAGGAGCTTTTTCTGGCGCGCGACCGCGTGGGCAAAAAGCCTCTGCTGTATGCTCAAGTGAACGGGCAACTCCTGTTTGCTTCGGAGTTCAGCGCGCTCCTGCTGCACCCGGACGTCAGCCGCGAGATCGAAACGGACGCCATCCACTACTACCTCTCCTTCATGTGCGTGCCCGCGCCCCTGACGGCCTACCGCGCCATCAGGAAACTTGAGCCGGGGCACACCTTGCGTTGGAAGGATGGCGAGATCAAGATCGAGCGCTACTGGCAGCCGGACTTCTCCAAAAAAATCAAGGTCAGCGAGGAGGAGGCGGGCGAACGCGCCGTCGCAGAGTTGCGCGAGGCCGTGCGCGTGCGCCTGATGGCGGACGTCCCCCTGGGAGCGTTTCTTTCGGGCGGCATAGACTCTTCGGCCGTCGTCGCCCTGATGAGCGAGGAGTCTAGCGAGCCCGTCAAGACCTTCTCGATAGGCTTTGAGGAACAGGATTTTAGCGAGCTGCATCACGCGCGGCGCGTGGCAGAGCACGTCGGGGCGGACCATCATGAGTTCATCGTCCGGCCGGACGCGCTTGAGGTCTTACCCACGCTCGTCGAGCATTACGGCGAGCCCTACGCAGACTCTTCCGCGATTCCGACCTATTACGTCTCGCGGGAAACGCGCCAGCACGTTACGGTCGCCCTCAACGGCGACGGCGGCGACGAGTGTTTCGCGGGCTACGAACGCTACGCGGCAATGCAACTGGCAGAGAAATATCACCGCCTGCCCAATCTTCTGCGTAAAGGGCTGGTCGAGCGCCCTATCGGGTGGCTGCCAGGCGCGGAGAATGCGCGGAACCGTGTCGCGCGCGTCAAGCGATTCATGCGCGCGGCGAGTTTGCCGAAAGTGGAGCGCTATCTGCGCTGGGTCAGCGTCTTTGACCATGAGGCGAAGCAGGCGCTTTACTCGGATAGCTTCCAACATCAGACCAGCGGTTTGAGCGCGGCGAGTTTTCTGGAACCCTGGTTCGCGCGCGCCAATGGTGCGGGCGTGGTTGATGCGACGCTTCTGGCTGACACGATGACATACTTGCCCAACGACCTGCTGGTCAAAGTGGACATCGCCAGCATGGCCGTCTCTCTGGAAGCGCGCTCGCCTTTTTTGGATCATCATGTGATAGAGTTTGCCGCGAGCTTACCGGAAAAGATGAAGCTGCGGGGTCTGACGACGAAGTATCTCCTGAAGCGCGTGCTCAAGCGGCTGCTGCCGGCGGAGAACCTGGGGCGGCGTAAGATGGGCTTCGGCGTTCCCATCGGCCACTGGTTCCGCAACGAGATGCAGGGATTCGTGCGCGAAACGCTGCTCTCGGAAAAGGCCGCCAGGCGTGGCTTCTTCAAGCCGGAAAGCGTGCGGCGCATGGTCGAAGGGCACATCGACGGGAAACAGGACTTCGCGCACCAGCTCTGGACGCTGCTCATGCTTGAACTCTGGTTTCAGAGATTCATAGATTGATAGGGGCACGGGCGAGCACGGCTCTCGACCGGGGCGGACTACAAGTACGCCGCCCGTAGTTTTCGCTAAAGCGACATGACTCAGCATGACGAGCAACACAAGCAACGCTGTCCGGCCTGCGACTCCGGCACCGGGACACAGGTCGGGCAGAAAAATGGCGTCTCGATGCTCCGCTGCCAGAATTGCGCGACGCTCTACGCTATGAATTATCCCGAGTCGTCAAGCTCCGATAACTACGAGGGCTACTATGATGAGCACAACCTGACCGTGCCTGCCTTCGTTCACCGGCAGTTGCGGACCATCATCGCCCGCTTCGACCCCTTCCGGCAGACGAACCGTCTGCTGGACATCGGCTGCGGCTCCGGTGTGTTGCTCAAAGCCGCCTGCGCGGCAGGCTGGGAAGCCGAGGGGCTGGAAGTCTCCGGCCCTGCCGTCAAACATATCCGCGGGATGGGGTTTACTGTCTTTCACGGAGAGCTTGCCGACGCCCTGTACCCGACCGCGCATTTCGACGTGGTGACAGCCAGCGAGCTTCTGGAGCACGTGCCGGACCCGCAGGCGCTGGTGGCGGAAGTCGTCCGCATCTTGCGCCCCGGAGGACTGTTCTGGGCGACCACGCCGCACGGCAGGGGCGCGTCGGCCCGGCTGCTCGGGACGAGATGGAGCGTCGTCTGCCCGCCCGAGCATCTCCATCTCTTTTCCCTGAGCGGCATGAGGGGCTTATTGAAGACTGCCGGTTTTAGCCACCCGCGGATCTTAACTCACGGAGTGAACCCGTTCGAGATTTGGAGCGCCGTGCGAAACCGGCGGCAGCCAGCGGAGAACGGCGCGGGCGGTGAAGGCGAGCATGATCGCGTCGCCTCGTCCTACCAGCTTAACGAGATGTTCACAAAGAATCAGCTGACCCGGGCGCTGAAGGCGACGTTCAACGGAGTGTTGGGACTGACGAGGATGGGCGATTCGCTGAAGATATGGGCAGTGAAATAATTTTTGATGGAGGGAATTAAATGAAAGGTATTGTCTTGGCTGGCGGGCTGGGCACGCGTCTGCGGCCGTTGACGATTGTCACGAACAAGCACTTGCTGCCCGTTTATAACCAGCCGATGATCTATTACCCGATTCAGACGCTCGTCAACGCGGGGATCACAGACATTATGATCGTGACGGGCGGGAACTCCGCGGGCGATTTCCTGAAACTCCTGGGCAACGGCAAGGCTTTCGGCCTCAAGCATCTCAACTACACTTACCAGGAAGGCGAAGGCGGCATCGCCGACGCGCTCTCTCTGGTCGAGCACTTCGCCGGGGGCGATCCGGTCTGCGTCGTGCTCGGCGACAATATCATCCAGGGCAACATCCGCTCGGCCGTGCGCGGATTTCGCCACCAGGGCGGCGGCGCGAAAATCATTCTCAAGAAAGTCCAGGACCCGCAGCGCTTCGGCGTGCCGGAACTAGACGACCGCCGCGTCCTCAGAATCGAGGAGAAGCCGTCCGCGCCGAAGTCCGATTACGCAGTCATCGGCATTTACCTCTACGACTCGGACGTCTTCGACATCATTCGGACGCTGAAGCCGTCGGGTCGCGGCGAGTTGGAGATTACGGACGTCAACAACGCTTACATCGAGCGCGACGAGATGACCTGGGACGAACTCGAAGGCTGGTGGACCGACGCGGGGACTTTCGAGAGCCTGCTGCGCGCGTCCAATCTTGTGGCCGAGACGGGCGCGAACAATCTGGAGCTACAACATGCTGCCGAAGCAAGCGCAATCAGGTAAACAGTTCAAACGAGGAAAGATCAACGGCGTCATCGTCCGCCCCCTGCGTAAATTCGTGGACGAGCGCGGCTGGCTCTCGGAGCTCTTCCGCACGGACGAGCTGGAGGAGGAGTTTTACCCGGCGATGACCTACATCTCTTCGACCGAGCCGGGCGTCACGCGCGGGCCGCACGAGCATGTGGAGCAGGCGGACCTCTTCTGCTTCATCGGTCCGTCGAACTTCAAGTTGCGGATGTGGGACAACCGTGAGGACTCGGAGACCTACGACCACGTCATGACCCTTTTCGTCGGCGAAGATAACCCGCAGGCAGTGCTCGTACCCAAAGGGGTCGTTCATGCCTACCGCAACGTCGGGCGCAAACAGGGCGTCGTCATCAACTGCCCCAATCGCCTTTACATGGGCGAGAACAAGCGCGAAGAGATTGACGAAATCAGGCATGAGGACGACCCCGACACGATTTTCAGGATAGACGATTGAAAGTCTGGAGTCTGGAGTCTAGAGAGTCTGGAGTCAGAAGCCAAAGAGCTTTTGTCTTTTGACTCCAGACTCCAAGACTCCAGACTCCAGACTTATGAAGGTTGTTCGTATCATTGCCCGGCTCAACGTCGGCGGTCCGGCGCGCCACGTCATCTGGCTCACGGCCGGATTACGTGGCGAGGAGTGCGAGACATTGCTCGTGGCGGGCGTCGTCCCGCCGGGCGAGGACGACATGGGCTACTTCGCGGAAGCGGCCGGGGTCAGGCCCATCATCATTCCTCAGATGAGCCGCGAGATTTCTCCGAAAGATGCGCTGACGGTCTGGAAGCTCTACCGCCTCTTGAAGCGCGAGCGGCCCGACATCGTGCACACGCATACGGCGAAGGCAGGGACGGTCGGGCGGCTCGCCGGAATTCTCTACCGCTGGCTGACATGGGGCACGCTCGTGGGCAGGCCGCGCCGCTGCCGCTTCGTGCATACCTATCACGGGCACATCTTTCACAGCTACTACGGCCGGCTGAAGACGCGCGTCTTCCTGCTGATCGAAAAGACCCTGGCGCGAATCGCTACGGACAAAATCGTCGTCATCAGCCCGCAGCAGCGCCGCGAGATTCACGAAGAGTTCGGAGTGGGACGCGCCGCGCAATTCGAGGTCATCCCGCTCGGGCTCGACACTAAGGTTTTCGCTGGCTGGCAGGACCGTAGGCGGTTGATGCGCGAGGAGCTGGGCGTAGGCGACCGGGACTTGTTGGTCGGAATCGTCGGGCGGCTGACGGAGATCAAGAACCACGCGCTCTTTCTGGAAGCCGCCGCGCGCTTCCAGAAAGAGGCAGGAGAAAACGGCGCGCCGCGCGTCTCTTTCGTCGTCATCGGGGACGGGCACCTGCGCGAGGAGTTGGAAGAGCGTGCGCGCGAGCTGGGGCTCACGCACGATGT
Source organism: Pyrinomonadaceae bacterium (assembly GCA_036392495.1). Lineage (GTDB taxonomy): Bacteria > Acidobacteriota > Blastocatellia > Pyrinomonadales > Pyrinomonadaceae > QHXM01. The sequence continues at coordinate 19,294 of DASVXV010000046.1, forward strand.
CAGATTCACGGGGACGCGCGACGATCCCGAAAACTTCTATCCGGCGCTCGACATCGTCGCCCTGACTTCGCTCAACGAAGGCACGCCGCTGACTCTGATCGAGGCGATGGCGAACGCGCGCGCGGTGGTGGCGACGGCGGTCGGCGGCGTCGTTGATCTTCTGGGCGAGAAGCTGGACCTCACGGGCGGGAATGGCAACGGGGACGAGACCGGCTGGGCTGTGCATGAGCGCGGCGTGCTGGTTCACGCGGCGGACGCAGGAGCTTTCAGTCGGGGGCTCATGCAGCTTGCGGCAAACGAGGGGTTGCGGCGGGAAATGGGCGAGCGCGGGCTTCGCTTCATCGAGCAGAACTATTCTAAGGAGCGCCTGCTGGCGGACGTGATGACGCTTTACCGCGGGCTGGCAGAAAAAAGTCCAGAGAGTCTGGAGTCTGGAGTCTGGAGTCGAAAAGAAAAACCTGCTTCTGACTCCAGACTCCAGACTCCAGACTCCAGACTTTAAAAAAGGGGACATAAAACTTGCGAGTCTTGATCACAGGCGGGGCGGGGTTCATCGGGTCGCACCTGGCGGACGCCTATTTGCTGCGCGACGACGAGGTCTATGCGATTGACGATCTTTCGACCGGCAGCATCGAGAACATCCAGCACCTGAAGAATAATCCGCGCTTCCATTACACGATTGACACGGTCCACAACCAGCCGCTCCTGGCCGAACTCGTTGACCAGTGCGACGTCATCTTTCACCTGGCGGCGGCGGTCGGCGTCAAATTGATCGTCGAAAGCCCCGTGCGCACGATTGAGACCAACGTCAAGGGCACCGAAGTTGTGCTCAATCTGGCGAACAAGAAGAAGAAGAAGGTGCTGGTCGCTTCGACTTCGGAGGTCTACGGATTGAGCGAGCAGGTGCCTTTCCGCGAGGACGGGAACCTCGTCATGGGCGCGACGACCAAGGGGCGCTGGTCCTACGCCTGCTCGAAAGCCATTGACGAGTTTCTGGCGCTGGCTTACTGGCGCGAGAAAAAACTGCCGACCATCATCGTCCGCCTCTTCAACACGGTCGGGCCGCGCCAGACGGGCCAGTACGGGATGGTCATTCCCACCTTCGTCAAGCAGGCGCTTTCGGGCCGCCCCCTGACGGTTTACGGCGACGGGAACCAGACGCGCTGTTTCGGCTACGTCGGCGACATCGTGGATGCCCTCATCAAGTTGATGGATAACCCGCAGGCCGTGGGCCAGGTCTTCAATATCGGCTCCAACGAAGAGGTCACGATTCTGGAGTTGGCCGAGCGCGTCAAGGAGTTGACGAAATCCGATTCGGAGATTACGTTTGTGCCCTATTCGGAGGCTTACGAAGAGGGTTTCGAAGATATGCCGCGCCGCGTGCCCGACATCTCAAAGGTGGGCGCGCTCGTCGGTTTCCGCCCGCGCATGTCGCTCGACGGGATTCTTCAAAGCGTGATTGAGTTTCATAGCGGACGACCTTAAGTCGTAAATCGTGAATCGTAAATCGTAAATCGTCGAACGGGTTTTTCTATTTACGATTTACGATTCACGATTTACGAGTTCTCGTCTTGATTTGTCGTAGTCAATAGGCTAGGGTTTTCATCAAGTTCTCAGAGTAAAACCAGCTTTTCAGCCGCAGTGAGTGATGACTTTCCAATTGTCATATCTCATCCCTGTTATCGGGTCGTTTGCGCTGGCGCTCGTTCTGACCCCGGTCGTGCGCGCCTACGCGCGGCGCTGGGGGATGGTCGCCAAGCCCAAGACTGATCGCTGGCACAAGAAACCGACGGCGATGCTCGGCGGCGTCGCCATCTTCCTGCCGGTCGTCATCGTCATCGTTCTCTACCTCTTCGCAGTTCCGCCGCGCCCTGACGAGATTCTGAATCACGACAGAGACTACATCTGGGTCGTGCTCGGGGCGAGCTCCTTTCTCTTCGCGGTCGGGCTGGCCGACGACATCTTTCACGCCAAGCCTTACCAGAAACTGATCGGACAGGTGATGGGCGCGGCCTTCATCATCTACTACGGGCTTTATCTGCCCTGGACCAGCTCCGCGCCGGTCAACATGGCGATCACCATCTTCTGGCTGATCGGGATCACCAACGCCGTCAACCTGCTAGACAACATGGACGGGCTGGCCGCAGGGATAGCGGCGATCTCCTCTGTTTTTCTGGCGCTCGGTTTTATCGCCACCGGGCAAATGACTGAAGCCTTGATGCTCGGAGTTTTCGCCGCCGCCCTCATCGGGTTTCTCGTTTACAATTCGCACCCGGCATCCATCTTCATGGGCGACTGCGGCTCCATGTTCATAGGTTTCTTTCTCGCCAGCACCTCTTTGATGTCGGCCACCGGCGGGCGCTCGCGCAGCTTCCTGCCGGTGCTCGCCGTGCCCATCTTGATTCTCTTCATCCCGATCTTCGATACGACCTTCGTCACCATCCTGAGAAAACTCTCTGGCCGCGCGGCCTCGCAGGGCGGGCGCGATCATACATCGCACCGCCTGGTCGCGCTGGGCATGTCGGAGCGGCGCGCCGTCTGGATGCTCTACGGGTTCGCGGGGCTCTCGGGAATTCTGGCGATGCTCGTGCGCGAGATGAAGCTGGACGTGAGCCTCGCCTTAATCGGGGGCTTTACGGTCCTGCTCACGCTGCTCGGGGTTTATCTGGCGGGGGTGAAAGTTTACGACGAGGACGAGGTTAAGGCCGCGCGCGACAAGCCGCTCTTCGCGTTCCTGATAGACCTCTCTTATAAGCGACGCATCTTCGAGGTCCTGCTCGACGTCACTTTGATAATCCTCGCCTACTACGGGGCTTACGTGCTCCGTTTCGGCTCGCTGGAAGCGAGCGGGGCGTGGCGGATCTTCCTGCGGACCTTGCCCGTGCTCGTCTTCGTCAAGATGGCGGCGTTTCTGGTCATGGGCGTCTATCGAGGCATCTGGCGTTACACGAGCGTTGACGACCTGGTGGTCTTCGCCAAAGCGAATATCCTGGGCGAAATCGCGAGCACGCTGGCGATTCTCTTCGCGTTCCGCTTCGAAGGCGTCTCGCGCACAGTCTTTATCGTTGACGCGCTCCTGATGTTCATGCTGCTGGCTGGAAGCCGTATGGCATTCAGGTTGTTCCGCAGGCTGTTGCCGGCGCAGACCAAAAGTGAAGGTTGCCGCGTCCTGATCTACGGGGCCGGCGACGGCGGGGAGCTGCTCCTGCGCGAGCTGACCAATAATCGCGAGTTGCAGTACACGCCCGTTGGCTTCGTGGACGACGATCCGAACAAGAAGGGCAAGGTCATCCACGGCCTGAGAGTCTTCGGAGGCAACGGCTCGCTCAAGAGCGTTTGCAGCGAGCACCAGATTAACGAGGTCCTGATTTCAAGCTCGCGTTTTTCGGACGAGCGCATCGCCGAAATCCGCCAGAGTTGCGAAGATGCCCACGTCGCACTCAAACGCATGAGAATCAGAATCGAAACTATAAGTGATGAGTGACGAGCGAATAATTATGAGTTTTGAATTTTGAGTTTTGAATTGAAAACAGAAATTCAAAATTCAAAACTTAAAATTCATAATTTCTTTCACCGTGTCCCAATCAACCGACCAGCTAAAGCTCATCAGCCTGCGCGCGCCCGCGTTGCGCGTGCTGCTCGTCGTGCCGGTTGTGCTGGCGCTCGTTTATTCCTGGTTCGCGACGCGCTGGTACGTCGGCAACCTGGTGGCGGAGTTCGCGCCGCAAATCAGAGATGAGCAACTGCCGGAAGAGACTGTTGAGGCGATGCGTCTGGACGCCGCGCAGGCCGCGATGCGACTGTCGCCCGGCGACCCACTGCCCCATCGAATCATCGCCGGCCTCAAGAAAGCCAGCTTCGCGCCAGACGATCTCGACGAGGCGCTGAGGCAGTACGAGGAGGCCGTGCGCCTTTCGCCGAACGACTATCGCCTCTGGATGGACCTGGGACGGACGCGCGAGCAGGCCGGTGACGCTGAAGGCGGCGAGCGCGCTCTGCGCCGCTCGGTCGAGCTCGCCCCGTTTTACACCTACCCGCGCTGGTATCTGGGCAATCTGCTGCTGCGCAACGGGCGCGGCGACGAGGCTTTCTCGGAATTGAGGCGTGCGGCCGATTCATATCCGGAGCTGCGCCCCCAAATCTTTAACGCCGCGTGGTCCTTCTATAACGAGGACGTTGACGCGATCAACAGGGCCGCCGGGGGCTCCCCGGCCGTGCGCGGGGAGCTGGCCGTTTATGTCGCCAGGCGTAACCGCTTTGAAGACGCGCTGCGCCTCTGGGGGAGCCTGACTCCGGCAGAGAAAAAAGGACAGGGGGCGGCGGGCGGACAATTGATAAGCGAAGCGCTTAAAACCAATCGCTTCCGGACCGCGCTCGATATTTCTCGTGACCTGATCACGGACGCTCTCGAATCCCCGAAGGCCGAGCAGGTTCTGAACGCAGGATTCGAGCTGGACGTCGAGGGCACGGGCACGAATATCTTCGGCTGGAAAGTAACTCCCATCACGGAAGCACAGGTCGCCGTTGATCCGATACACAAGCATGGCGGCGAGCGCAGCCTCCGCATCGTCTTCAAAGCGCTCAAGACCTTCGACTTCAATAACAGGATTTCGCAGCTCATCGTGGTCGAGCCGGGCGCACAGTATCGCCTGGAGTTCTATGTGCGCACGGAAACTTTGAAGAGCGGGGCCACCCCGTTCGTCGCCGTCACCAATAGCGTAGATGGAGCCGTGCTCAAAACTTCGCAGCCGCTGCCTGTGGGAACGAACGACTGGCAGGCAGTAGCCATTGATTTTCAGGTGCCTCCGGGCACGGAGGCGATAACGATCCGCATCTTTCGCGGGGTGTGCACTACGGAAACCATCTGCCCGATTTCCGGCATTGTCTGGTATGACGACTTCAATCTCCAACGCACCGGCGGAAGTGCCGCTGGCGGCGCAAGAGGAAACGGAAAGACCAACGCAGCCGAGCCAGCCCGCTGAGCTGGTGCGGACGCTGGCGAGCCGCCTCATCATCGTGCTCCTGTGTGTCGCGATGGTGCTGTCGGCGCTCGCTTACGGCACGGTCCATTACTGGTCGCTCGCCATCTTCGAGATCGGCGCGTGCGGCATCGTTATCCTGTGGGCGGTTGATGCGTGGCGCAGTCGCACGCTGCGCTTCAGCAGGAATCTGCTGCAATGGCCTCTGGTCGGGCTCGCCCTCGTCGGCGCCATACAGCTTCTCCCGCTCAGGAGCCACGTGGGCGCGGGCCTGCTTTCGGCCCCGCCCGTCAGCAGCCTCTCGCTCGACCCGCATTCAACGCGCCTCGCCATCGTCCAGATACTCGCGCTTTTCATCTACTTCGCAGCGGCGCTGGCGTTCATAGATAATCCGAAGCGGATGCGCCTGATCGTCAGGGTCGTGACCATCTTCGGTTTCGCGCTCGCGCTCTTCGGGCTGATGCAGTATTTCACCAGCCCGAACAAAATTTACTGGCTGAAAGAGCTCCCGCAGAGCCAGCCCTTTGGCCCCTTCTACAATCGTCACCATTTCGCTGGCTACATGGAACTGGCGCTCGCCCTGCCGCTCGGCATCGCTTTTGCGGGCGGGGTCGAGCGCGATAAGCGCCCGCTCTACATCTTCGCGGCTGCGATCATGGCCGTCGCCCTGATTGTGACGAACTCGCGCGGCGGGATGATCAGTCTCGTGGCCGAAATCGTCTTTCTCGTCGCTGTCGCGGGATTCAGGCGCAGGGATGAAGAGGATTACCGTGGAGAGAAAGGCGGCCGCGTTAAGGGGGCGCTCATGCGCGTCGGCCTCGCGCTGGCGCTCGTCTTCGCGCTTTTCGGAGGGGCGTTGATGCTCGGCGGCGAGGAGGCCATGAGCAGACTGCTCGGGACCGTCAACTCGAACGACCCGACAACCGGGCGCGTGCATTTCTGGGGCGTAACGATTGACATCATCCGCGCCCACCCGGTCCTCGGCACGGGGCTCGGCTCTTACGGGCTGGCTTACACGCAGTTCGACTCGCGCAATGGCCTGTACCGGCTTGAGCAGGCGCACAACGATTACTTGCAGTTGATGTCCGACGCCGGAATAGTCGGCGTCATCTTGGGCCTCTTCTTTGTCGCAGTGCTCTTCCGCAACGGTTTTGCGCGCAGGGAGAGCGACGACCGCTTCCGTCGCGGCGTGGCTACGGGGGCGCTCGCGGGGTGTTTCGCCGTGCTGGTTCACAGCTTCTTTGATTTCACGCTGCACACGACCTCGAACGCGCTCCTGTTTCTGGTGCTGGCTGCGCTGGCGACCGCCGACGCGCGCGTCGAAGAGCCCGGGCAGCAGCGCCGCCGCCGCCGTCGCCGCAGGTCCGTGAGGCAGCCGAGCATCCCTGTCGCACACACCGGGGCGCGCGGCGGCGCGAGCCTGCCGCCGTCGGCGGACCATGAAGTTCTTGAAAGCAATCTGAGCGCCCTGCGACGTGCGGGCCGAGCGGAGTGAAGATGACTTTACTTGAGATGATGCGCCGCGGCGCGAAACAGACTGTGCTGGACACGCTCAACATCAGCGTCGAAGCGGCTGAGCCCGAAAGAGTGCTGCTTTCGATGCCTGTGGATGAGCGCGTGCATCAATACTCGGGCCTGCTGCACGGGGGCGTGTCGGTCGTCCTGGCCGAAACGGCTGCGGCCATCGGCGCGGCCCTCAACACGGACCTCGAACGCTACGTGCCGGTCGGCGTCGAGATCAACGCCAATCATGTGCGCTCCGTCAGCCGCGGCAAGGTCTTCGCGGAGGCGAAGCCCGTTTACCAGGGCAGGCAGATGAGCGTCTGGGCAATCGAGATCCGCGACGAGCGCGAGCGCCTCGTTTGCATTTCCCGCTGCACGCTGGCGCTCAAACCCGGTAACGCATTATCATCTGCGGAGTAAAACCGAAGTGTCTCTATTTTTTTGGCGACTTTGCGTCTTGGCGTGAGAAAATCTCACGCAAAGACGCAAAGTCGCAAAGAAAAGCCTGACTCATGACCGACTCAAACAGCGAACAGGATCGCAGTCTCAACACGGTCCCGAAACTCTGCCTCGCGGCTATCCTGAGGCATGGGAAGCAGGACGCGCTTAACACGAAGCGCGGGGACGAGTGGCTGCACATCTCCGCCGAAGCTTTCGTCAAGCGCGTCCGTCACGTCGCCCTCGGCCTCTCCGAGCTGGGCGTCAAAGCCGGGGACCGCGTCTCGCTTCTTTCGGAAAACCGCCCCGAGTGGTCAATCGTTGACCTGGCGATCCTCAGCCTCGGCGCCATCAACGTCCCCATCTACACCACGCAGGCCGTCGAGCAGGTCCGCTACATCCTGGAGGATTCAGGAGCGCGCCTGCTGTTCATCTCGGGGCGCAAAATCTTCAAACACGCGCGGCCCGGAATCGAAGGCGTGGCGTCGCTCGAAAATGTAATCTTCTTTGACGAAGACGCGGTCGGCCAGGTCGAGGGCGCGATCAGCCTTGAGAGTCTGGAAGAGATGGGACGCGTGCGCGAGCTTGAAGAGCCTTACGCTTACGACGCTCTTTCCAGTCCGGGCCGCAGTGACGAGCTGGCGACGATCATCTACACCTCTGGCACGACGGGCGAGCCCAAAGGCGTGATGCTGACGCACTCGAACTTCATCTCCAACGTGCTCTCGATTTCGAGCGCGCTCCCCATCTCGCACGAAGACACTGCGCTCTCGGTCCTCCCGCTCTCACACATCTTCGAGCGGACCTGTTTTTATGTCTTCTGCTGGACGGGAGTCTCCGTCTATTACGCCGCGTCGTTCGACCAGGTCGGAGAGCACCTGCGCGAAGTGCGCCCGACGATCATGACTGCCGTCCCAAGGCTTTTCGAGAAGGTCTATCAACGCATCGTCAAGAAGGGAATGTCCGCCGGCGGGTTCAAGACCAAACTGTTCGCATGGGCGCTCAAGGTCGGCGGGCGCTACGCAGAGCTGAAGGACCGGCGCGAGCCTGTGCCACCGCTGCTTGAACTCAAGCATGAGGTCGCAAGCCGCCTCGTCTTCTCGAAATGGCGCGCGGGCATTGGGGGCCGCCTGCGCTACTTCGTCTCGGGCGGCGCGCCGCTCTCGCCCACGCTCTCTTATGCCTTCTGGGCCGCGGGCATCCCGATTCTACAGGGCTACGGCATGACCGAAACCTGCATCGTCTCTGCCAATCGTCCGGACAATAATAAGACCGGCTCGGTCGGTCTCATCTTCCCAGGAATCGAAGTGCGGATCGCCGAGGACGGAGAGATTCTCGTGCGCGGGCCGAACGTGATGAAAGGTTATTACAACCACCCGGAGGCGACCAAAGCTGTGATTGACGAGGACGGGTGGTTCCAGACCGGCGACGTCGGACGGATGGACGATGAGGGCCATCTCTACATCACGGACCGCAAGAAAGATCTGTTCAAGCTCTCGAACGGGAAATACGTCGCGCCGCAGCTCGTCGAGAGCCTGATCGCGCAGAGCGAGTTCGTCATACAGGTGATAGTCATCGGCGCGGGGCGCAAGCAGCCCGCCGCGCTGGTGGTCCCGGATTGGGAGGCGCTCGGAAACGCTATGTCTGAGGCAGGCGGGTCCAGGCCGGCGACGCGCATGGAATGGAGCCGCGACCCTGCGGCCGTCAAGATCGTGCAGCGCGAAGTCGCGCAACTCACGAAAGAGTTGGCCGACTACGAGCGCGTCCGCCGCGTCGCCCTCCTTCCGGAGGAGTTCTCGATTGACAGCGGAGAACTCACCCCAACGCTCAAGATCAAACGCCGCGTCGTGGATGAAAAGTACGGAGAGCTAATAGAAGAGCTTTACGGTGGAGAATAGGTAAACGCAAAGTGAAAATGCAAAAGTGTGAGGAGCTATATTTGAAAGCGCCCTATTTTTAGCCGCTAAAAATGGTGGGGTTTGAGAGGGGCCGCTAACGCCGATTAAGTAGCAAATACAAGTGAACCGCGCGCAAGGACTTCACAACCTCGCGTGCGGTTCACTGTTCTCGCCTCAGATTATCGCTGATGGCTGCAATGCCTCACGGTGCGCCAACCAGAAACACGTCCCAGGCCCAACGCCCGACCTTCGCTCTCCTCGCATCCTCAACTTTCGCGCGATACCGAAACCGATTGCCGTGCTGGTCAACCCGCTTCGACTCCTTGTAGTCGAGAGCAAGGCTCGCAACGTCCAACTCCGACAGTGTCTTCAACTCGCCCGGCTCCGATAGTGGAAGCTGACTTCGATGACTCAGGGATAAAAAAATTTGCCAGCAGAAAACTTGCTGGCAAAATATCCGCCGAGAATGTCGCAGGCCAGTTGCCTGATATTGTTCGCCTACCCTCAATTGCTTTTGGAGCGCCCTTGTTTTGCTCTTGTTCGCAACGTCCTAAGCTGGACCTTTCCTTTGGCGGTTCGGGAACAGGGAGCCCACCAGTTGACTCGAACCCCGTTCCATCACCAAAGCTTAATATCTGAAATCTAAAGATAAGCTTCTTTGGCTGGGGTTTGTTATGATTCCGCCTAAAAAGGTCCCAGCCACGCACGTTGCCGTCATAAGCCTTTAGGACATAAGTCTCGCCGGGCTTGATCGGAACATCGTCCGGCGTAGCCTTATTTTCGATGTTCCCTAGCTCAGCTCTCCCATACATCAGCGGGAAAGCTATGTTAGTTCCGTTCGGGGCAGTTGTATCCGACAGAGTCACGACAAAGTAAAGGAAATAGATCGGCTTGTTTCCCGTGTTCGTGACCTCAAGCTCAAAGTCACGCATCCACTTCTCATTCTTCAAGTCCTTAAACGCCTTCTCCTTCTCCTTCTTAACCTTAACCTTGATCGGTAGGTGCTTCGGCGTCGTGTCCTCAAACACTCTCTCCTCGTTCGTCTGGGCGATGCTCGAAGGCAGCACACTAATTATTGAGAATAAGGTGAGACCGAAAAAGGAGAAGAGGAGCGCAATCCGGGTAAGTGCGGTAAAGGTCTTTCGTGGGGGATGCATGAGGGCTCTCCTGGTAAAAATCTTTGGGTGAGCGGGGCTAATTGCTACGGCATCGCTTGATGCTGGCAGAGGGGCCTTCAGATAAACCTGCTTATACGCCCGTGCCTCAGGTGAGTCAAGAACTTTTCAAATGACTACTAAAATGCAAAATGGAAGACAAGGAGCAAGCCTCTCGTCTTCCATTTTGCATTTTACACTTTTAATTTTGCATTCTTACTCCGGTCCGCGCAAGGATGATTCCTGCGTCTGCGGGTCGCGCGGGTTGAAGGGCGTGGCTAAGAACTTCTTGGCCGCGGCCTGCGATTGGTCATAGTTGATGCCGGTCTGGATGGCCTTGTTGTATTCGCTGACGGCGCGCGCGCGCTCGCCACGCGCATCATAAGCGTTGCCGCGTTTGATGCGCGCCCACGCCTCTATCCAGGAAGGCCTCAGGTTGCCGGCTAACGCCGCGTCGAAGGCGTCGAGCGCGAGTTGCCAGTTGCGCTGTTCGAGGAAGAGAAGGCCCAGGTTGTAGTTGACCCAGGAATTCGACTTGTCCATCTTGAGCGCAGCTTCGAACTGCTGCTGGGCTTCAGCGTACTGCCCCTCGCGGACCTGCTCTATCCCGCGCCGTGCGACCACGGCGACGCGCAAATCGTCCGACATCCGCAGGATTCTGTTGTTCGGATCAACGACCACCTCGACGGGCTGGCCCGTAGATTCGAAATCGAAGTCCTCGCTCTTCTCTTCCAAGCGGAGCGTAATCATCGGATTGTCGCCGCCCTCGGAGCGGAGCATGACCTCGACGGGCATCTTCAGGTTCGAGATGTTCTGCTTGAGAGTCCCGCGCGTGCGGAACTTGCCCGAGCGCGTGCGGATGATCTGGTAGTCGTAGGTGAATTCCGGCACGCCCGTCCCCTCGACCCATTGGGCGAAGAAGTAGCGCATGTTCTGCCCCGTGACCTGCGTCGTCAGTTTCTCGAAATCATCAATCGAAGCAAGCTTTCCGCGATACTGTTCGAGGAACGCGCGCAGGAGCTCGTTGAACTTCTCTTTGCCTATCGTCTCGCGCAGCATGCGAAAGACCATTGCCCCCTTGTAGAAGACTATGGATTGATAGGCGGCCGACTGATCGTCGAGCGTGGAAGGCGCGCGCGCAATCGAGGCCGTCTGCTCGAAAGTCAGAGCGCGCTCCTGTTCGTCGCGCTGGGCGGCGTCGAGCGCCCCGCCCTGTAGGGTCGCCTCGCGCAGAGCGAACGCGCTCCACTCGGCCAGGCCCTGCGAAATCCACGCGTCGTCAAACGACTTCAGGCCGACCGTCTGTCCCCACCACTGGTACGCGACCTCGCGCTGCAACTTCTCTTCCGGCACGGGGCGCGACGGGTCGAAGAGCTTGGAGGCCAGAAAGAGCATGCCGAGGCCGCTGTAGGTGTCCAGGCTCTCGTCATCAATCTGCGCGACGACGAGGCGCGAGCCGAAAGCCGGCCTGCCGTAGGTTTGCGTGTACGTTTGCAGGGCCGTGCCCATCAGCTCCGCGTAACGCTCGATGCGGTTCTCGCTTCCGACCTTCGCGTAAAACTGTATATCGTAGTTGCCGAAGCGCAGATTTTTGGTGATGTACTGCCCGGCGACGAAATTGCCGGGGAGCACCTGCTGGCGCTGAACGAAGCGAAAGCGCGTGTTGCCGTCTTTGCCGACCTGCGGCGTAACGGGGTCGTCGCTCGTTCCGGCGACCTGCAGGCCCGTCGGGATGATGATCGTGATATCTGAAGTCGCAGGGTCCGCGGCGTAGTCGTGGAAAGGAAACCAGCGCGCGGCATACATCAGGTAAGAGCCTTCGGTGCCGATGTAGGCCAGCCGTTTCGTGGCGAGCGGCCCGCCTTCCGGCGAGGCGAGGCCACCGCTCCAGCGAAAGCGCAGGGTGACGGGCGTGCCCGCCGGGACGACTTCGCCGAGATCAACGCGGACGTTGGGGCCGATGGAAGCGTCTGCGCCCGCAGCGTCCTGGACGAAATTGGTTAAAGGCTTGCCCCCACGCTCGATGGCTTCAACCTTGAGCGAGCCGTTCAGTTCGAAGACTACGGAACGCGTCGGGTCAAGCGGCGTGAAAGTCACGTCCGCGGCGGCGCGCAGGAGGTGCTGGTCTGGAATCAACTGCGCCTCAATGCGGTAGTTCGTGACGTCGAAGCGTGCGCGACCCGATTGCTGCGCCAGCGCGGTGGCGGACCAGATCAGGCAGAGGAGAGTGGCGGCAAAGAGCGCTGGAGCGCGTCGGGCGCCAAGACCAAAATTCTTCATAAACTTTAGTTCCGTCGGAAACAAATTATCTGTTATTTACGTTAATTATACACGCAGCCCGCTGCTCTGAGCGAGAGACCGCAAACGTCTCTCCTGACTTCATCCCAAACCGCAAGCGCCGCCTGAGACCTGATTATAACGGTGCGCGAGACCGGGCGAGGACCTTTACCTATCTTCCTGTGCGGTCGGGTTTTTGATGTCGTCGGCGGGCCAGCGGTTGGCTGTCTGAGGGGCCATGCGCCTCCCCATGCTTCGGGGGGCGGCTTGACAGTCCCCGAGGCTGCGGAATAGAGTTCAAACATACATATGGCGCGGGGCGAGGGGCTTCCCCTGGGAATTTCAGGACTTCGGCCACGCGAACATCTTTAATCCGAGCCATCAAACTGTTTTCGTCTGAGACCCGTCTCCCCTTTGTTCGGGCGCAGTAGGAAATCGCCCGGGCATCTTTCTGCGTTCCGGCGGGAGGGGCCACGCCCACGCCGCCGAGGCGCCGAGAGAAAAGAAGCTTTTGCATCCGGCAACCAAATCCAACTCTTTTTATCCGATAAGGAGTCAGCTTTATGAGATTGAAACAGAGGTTTTTAACCGGCCTGCTTTTGTTCGCGCTCGCCCTCACGGGAAGCGCGCTCGCGGTGCCGAAAGAGCGCAAGGTCGGCGTCAATTTCAAAGAGACGAAATTGAAGAACGGCCTGCGCGTCATCACGGTCGAGGACCACTCTGCTCCCGTCATCGCCATCTCGATCACCTACAACGTCGGCTCGCGCAACGAGCGTCAGGGCCGCACGGGCTTCGCACACCTCTTCGAGCACATGATGTTCAAGGGGTCGCAGAACGTCGGCACGGGCGAGCATTTCTACCTGATCTTCAATAATGGCGGCACCATGAACGGGACGACCAACGAGGACCGCACCAACTACTTCGAGGCGCTGCCCGCAAACCAGCTCGATCTGGCGCTCTTTTTGGAAGCGGACCGCATGCGCAGCCTCGTGATTAGCAAAGAGAACCTGGACAACCAGCGCAACGCCGTGCAGGAGGAGCGCCGCCTCGGCGTTGATAACCAGCCTTACGGCCAGAGCGGCGAAGTGCAGCAGGCGCTGATTTACGACAACTTCGCTTACAAACACTCAGTCATCGGCTCGATGGAAGACCTGAACGCCGCGAGCGTCGAGGACGTCTCGGAGTTCTTCAAGATGTATTACGCGCCCAACAACGCCGTGCTCACGCTCGTCGGCGATTTCAAGACGGCGGATGCGCTCAAGAAGATCAAGCAGCAGTTCGAGTCAATTCCGCGCCAATCGGACCCGCCGCCCGTGGACATGGCCGAGCCGCAGCAGACGGCCGAGCGCCGCGCCAACGTGGACGACGCGCTCGCGCGCCTGCCGCAGGTGGACATCGCTTTCAAGGCCGTGCCTGGAAACACTGCGGACTTCTACGCGCTGCAGGTCCTCTCGGCGGCCCTTCAGGGTGGGCAGAGCTCGCGTCTCTACCAGGCGCTCGTCAAGGACAAGCAGCTCGTCACAAACGTCTTCGGCTTCATGGACGAGAAGCGTGGACCGGGCGCGCTCTACACCTCCGCGACCGTCCGTCAGGGCATCAAGCCGGCAGACGTCGAGGCGGCCATCTACCAGGAGATCGAGCGTCTGAAGAAGGAAGGCATCGCCGATTGGGAGCTTCAGAAAGCCAAGAACTCCACGCGACGCGCTTTCATCAACAACCTTCAGAGTTCGCTCTCTCGCGCCATCAGCATCGGCCAGTACACGGTTTATTACAACGAGCCGGGGCTGATTAACACGCGGCTGGATAAAGTTTCCGCCGTCACCAAGGCGGACGTCGAGCGCGTGGCGAATAAATATCTGGCGCCGACGAACCGCACGGTCGTCGTCACCATGCCCAAAGCCAAAGGCCCGGCGGCAGCCGCAGCCAAGTAGTAAAGGAGACCTTTCATCATGAGGAATTTTACAGAGTTTAGAAGAGGCGCGCTCGCGGCATTGCTGCTCTCCGCGCTGCTTTCCACGCCCGTTCTGGCGCAGCGCCCGGGCGGTCCGCCGCCGTCAGGACCTGCGGGCCAGTCAGTCACCGGCGCAGACATCAAAGGTCGCGCGCCCGTCAACAAAGAGATTCTCAAAGTCAGTCTGCCGAAAGCGCAGGAGGCCACGCTCTCGAACGGCCTGCGCGTCGTCCTGCTCGAAAGCCACCGCGTCCCGACCTTCTCGATGCAGATGGTCGTCATGAGCGGCGGTCTTTCGGACCCGTCGAACCATCACGGGCTGGCGGCGTTTACCGCCACACTGCTGCGCGAGGGAACGCAGAAGCGCACGAGCAAGGACATCGCCGAACAGATCGACACGCTTGGCGGAACGCTCACAGCCAACGCCGGCGTTTCGTCGTTCACGAGCACCGTGACTACTTCCGGTCTGGTCGAAAATCTTGACCAAACCCTGGACCTCTTCGCGGACGTCGTGCGCAACCCGAAGTTCCCGCAGGAAGAGGTCGAAAAGTACAAGGCGCGGCAGCTCCAGCAGCTTCAATTCCAGCGCTCGATTCCGCAGTTCCTCGCCGCCGAGCGCTTCCAGCGCGCCATCTACGGCGACCACCCGGCGGGAATGATCGTCGCGCCGGCCGAGTCAATCAAGAAAACGACTTCAGCCGACCTGGCGAAATTCCACTCGACCTACTACCGCCCGAACAACTCCATGCTGACGATTGTCGGCGACGTCACGTTGCGGGAGATCATGCCGAAACTGGAGCGCGTCTTCGGCGACTGGCAGAAGGCTGACGTGCCGCAGACGAAGATTCCGTCCGCTCCCGAACAGGGCGCGATGCGCATTCAGTTGATTGATCGTCCGGGCTCCGTCCAGACGGTCCTCCAACTCGGCAACCTGGGCATTGAGCGCACGAACGAAGACTACTTCGCCGTGCTCGTGATGAACCAGATCCTCGGCGGCGGACCGGCCGCGCGCCTCTTCCTGAACCTGCGCGAGGCCAAAGGCTACACCTACGGCGCGTACAGCAACTTCGGCGGCTCGAAGTTTCGCGGGACCGTCATCTCAAGCTCTGAGGTGAGGACCGACGTGACCGAAGGCGCGATGAAGGAGTTCATGTACGAGCTGAAGCGCATCCGCGACGAGAAAGCCTCGCCGGTCGAACTGGAAAACGCCAAGCGCGCCCTGGTGGGCAGCTTCGCGCTCTCGCTTGAGCAGCCGAACGCCCTGCTCCAGAACATCGTCACGCAGAAGCTCTACGACATGCCTGCCGATTACTGGGACACCTACCCGCAGAAAGTCTCGGCCATCACAGCCGAAGACATTCAGCGCGTCGCGCAAAAGTACGTTGACCTCGGTCGCCTGCAGGTCGTCGCCGTCGGCGACGCCTCGAAGGCGCGCGACGTGCTGGCGAAATACGGCACCGTCGAAGTCTACGACGCCGAAGGCCAGCCCGTGACAGAGAAGAAGCCGACGCAGTAAGGCAAAAGGAAAAAGGTATAAGGCAAAAGTGAGGATGAAGAGCACGCTTCTCATCTTTCACTTTTGCCTTTTTACTTGCCCTTTGATCGGGGCGATTTTAGCGCAGCTCATTTTTGTCCCTTCGGCAAAGTTTGTTATCTTCATCGCGGAATACCTGTGAAACGGGGCCAGTCCTTTGTATCCGGCGGGAAACTGCAACAATGTCACTCGGGGTCGAACAGCAGATAACTTTCATGGGGGACGAAGCTAAACCATCCTCACCGGCGGTGAGCGTCGTGATGCCTGTTCACAATGCCTTGCCGTACCTGGACGAGAGCATCCGGAGCATTCTCGGACAAACCTTCGATGACTTCGAGTTCGTCATCCTGGATGACGCCTCGACCGACGGCACGACCGAGAAGCTGCGCGAGTGGGCGCAAAAGGACGCGCGCATCCGGCTCTACAGGAGCGAGCGCAAACTCGGCCTCTCCGGCAGCTCCAACGCGGTCGTCGCGCTGGCCCGCGCCGCGCTCGTCGCGCGGATGGACGCGGACGATATCTCCCACCCCGAGAGGCTGGCGCGGCAATGGGAGGTGATGCGGGACCTGCCGGACGTGGCGCTCGTCGGGACGCTCTTCAGAGGGATTGATGCGGCGGGGCGTCTGGTCCGCCCGCGCGACCGCTGGCGGCTGCTCCGCCGCTCCCCCCTGCCACCCTTCCCGCACGGCTCGGTCATGTTGCGCCGCGCGGCTTTCGACAAGACCGGCGGCTACAGCGAAGAGTGCACGGGCGGGGAGGATCAGGACCTGTTTCTGAGAATGGCCCGCAGCGCACGCGTGGTCGTCTTAACAGACGTCCTCTATCACTACCGTTTTCATGCGGGGTGCACGTCCCTGGATTTTCTCCTGGCGAGGGCCGCAGGCTCTAACGGTTTGCAGCCGCAAGCGTCGTCCGCCGCGATCTCCCAACAGAATGGCGGGGCGAACGGCTCGCACAGCAGCCCGAACCTGCGTGCCCTGCGCTCGGCCTGTTCCCTTAAATTGTGGGCGGGCCAACGGCCTGACGCCTTACGCATGCTGCTCAAGAGCGGCGCGCTCGGGTTGAATGTGGAGGCGATTTACACTCTGCTCTGGGCGGTCTGGGGACGGCTCAGTCCCGGGAGCCTGAAGACTTGCCTGCGCTGCCTGATACGCGCGCGCGATCTGCTGGCGGGCCGACGGCTGCGAGACGGGGGTGTTTACGAATGGCGATTCGAGTAGCGGTCGCGGGGCTCGGGTCGCGCGGCCGGGACTGGGTTCGCGAGGTGCGGTCCGACCCGGCATACGAATTGGCTGCCTGCGTTGACAGCGACACCAGGGTGCTCGAACGCGCGGCGGCCGCCCTCGACCTCCCTCAAAATCAGCGTTTCGCGGAGTTGCCGGACGCGCTCGACCGTGCGGCCTGCGACGCTGTCATCGTCGCAACACCCGCGGACCAGCACACAGAGGTCTGCGAGACGGCGCTCGCGCGCGGCACGGCCCTGATGGTGGAGAAGCCTTTCACGCTCCGTCTCGGCGAAGCGGTCAGACTCGTCAAACTTGCCGAACAGCAGAGAGCGCCGATTGTCGTCGCGCAGAATTACCGCTACATGCGTTCGTTCAGGACCGTGCGGAGGCTCATACGGGAAGGCGCCCTCGGTGATGTTGGAGTGGTCGCCTGCCAGTACTTTCGCGTCCCGCACGAGATGCCGCAGTCGCTCTCCAGGCTCACGCACAGCGTCCTTTATGGGATGGGCGTTCACCACCTGGACTCGCTGCGCTACGTCCTGGGACAAAGGGTCGTGGGGGTTTCGTGCGAGAGCTTCACGCTGCCAGAGGGGCAATTGCCGCCGGGAGCCTCTATGCAGGCGCTGCTCGCCTTCGAAGGTGATACGCGCGCCATCTACACTGCCTCTTACGAGTCCAGCGGCCACGAGTTTTTCGAGCGTGGTCAGGAATTCTACGCGCGCTTTACGGGGCGTCTCGCCACGCTGCACGTCTTTCAACGCTGGCTCTTTCTGTGCGGTCGTGGCCGCTGGCCCCGCCCTGTGAGGCGCGGCGCGCGCCGCCTGACGGAGGAGCGTGTTCTCCTGGGGCAGCTTGAGCGCGCGCTCATTCACGGTGAAGAGCCGGAGTCGAGCGGATTTGACAACTTGCAGACGATGGCTGTCGTCGAGGCGTGCGTGCGCTCGGCGCAGGAGAGAAGGTGGATCAACCCGCAGGAGCTTCTGGATGAAGAACTCAACGCAAGTCTTAGCCATCGGCATTGACGCGGCCGAACCATCGCTCGCCCGGCGATTGATTGACCGCGGCGAGATGCCTGCGCTCAAACGTCTGGAAGAGCGCGGAGCCTGGAAGCGCGTCGAGTCGCCCGCACACGTCGGGAGCGGCGCGGTGTGGCCGACTTTCATCACCGGGAAAGATGCGCGCGAGCACGGAGTTTACGGCGAGTGGTGCTGGCAGCCCCGCACGATGGGCATCGAGCGCTACAGCGGTCATGGTCTGACGCCGTTCTGGAAATCACTCGCGCGAGAGGAGGGGATGACGGTCGGGATTTTCGACGTCCCTTTCTTTCCGGTCCTCGGATTGCCCGCAGGTTTCGAAATCTCGGAGTGGGGGGCGCACGACATTCTCGAAGGGCGCACGGAGATTCAACCCGCGCGGCTCTCAGAGTTCATCTCGCAAACTACATCGCACCCGTTTCAACTGGAGTATTTCGACGCCGCCGGACCGGACGACGACGCGAGGCTGGCGAAGATGCATGCGGCGTGTCTCGACGGCGTAAGGCTGAGGGGTGAGCTGGCGGGCCGCTTGATTGTTGAGACTCGGCCGGACCTCGCCGTCGTCGTCTTCCCGGAAATACACCACGCGGGACATTATTTCTGGCCCACGGTCGCACCCCGTCACCCTCTCTACGCGGACGACAGGTTTCGCCGCCTGCGTGCCACAAACGAGCTCGAAGAGATTTACAGCGAGGTGGACAGGCAAATCGGTAAGCTCATAGAGGTCGCCGGGGAGGAGGCTTTCGTGATGGTCTTCTCGCTGCACGGAATGCGCCCGACGCTTGGCGTTCCGGCGTTTCTAGACCGCCTCATGCTTGAGACTGGTTGGGCGCGGCTCGCCGGTTGGGCTTCGCAATCCTGGCGCGAGCGCGCGCGGTCACTGTTCGCAGCCGTCAAGCGGCACACACCGGCCGCGCTGAAGAAGCTCTACTACAAAAGCGTGTCCCGGACGACGGCTCACCAACTGGCGCAATCAACGATGATCCCTGCTTACGATTGGACCCGGACGCGCGCCTTCTCCTTGCCTACGGACCAGCACGGATGGCTCCGCATCAATCTCATTGGCCGCGAGGCGAAGGGAATCGTCGAGCCGCAAAAGTATGAGGAGACCTGCCGGGAGCTGCGGCAAATGTTAGAGGGCCTGCGCGCTGGAGATGGAAGGCGACTCGTGCGCGACTGCCTCATCACTTCGAGCGATGTCGAAGAGGCGCTCGCGCAGCCTTTGCCGGACCTGATCATCCACTACGAAGAGGCAGCGCACGAGGCGTCTTTGAGAATCAGCGGCTTGAAGCTTGAGACCCAGAGCGTGGGGAAGAAATTCACAGGGCAGCACGCGCCCGACGGCTTCCTTGTGGCGGCGGGCGATCCCGGTGTCGTCCCCAACGAGCCGACGATCTCCGCGAAAGACCTGCACCGACTGATCGTCAACGCTCTCGTGGCGCGCCGGGTTACACATTAATCGGCACAACATCATGACTGATGCTTCAGCAGGCAGAAATAGTTCAGGCCACCTTTTCTTTTATTCCCGCTTCCAGCGCTACCTTCCTTCAAAGCGGTTTCCGCGTCAAGGTCATGCTGCGCTGCGTAGTCGCGCACCTCCTGCGTAATCTTCATCGAGCATAAAGTGTGCCGTGCGTCGAGCGGAGAATTCTTATTTTGATAGCTCAACATCTAATTCTGATTTGTAATTGGTGTGAGGCATAAATCTCTTCATGACGCCTTTTAAGCAAACAGATCACGGATTCTCGCGCGAACCTCCTGTGGTTTTGAGCTTGTGACCTTCGCCGGCTACAGGCTTGCCCATGCCTCGTCTTCCTTCGGCGTGTCCCAGTCCTCGCGCAGCGCGGACTCGCTTAGCAGCAGGCCGTTGAACGATTCTTCCTCGGATTTCATCCTGAGGAACCTCGCGAAGTCGTAAACTTCACGCTGCAACGGCTCGGGCAGGCGATCCACCTCTTCGTTAATCAATTCTCTTGTACTCATAGAACCATTGATCGCAGAATTATGATAGAGAGTAAACCTCTTCCCCAGGGTCTATTCATTCTCGACGGAAAGAGAACGATCCACGAAGCCACACGAAACGACACGAAATTGCTGTGGTTTGTTTCGTGTGGTTTCGTGTGGTTTCGTGGACAGTGCTGTTTCTCTACTTTCCTCAGTCTCGAAAA
>DASVXV010000047.1:0-28544 GCA_036392495.1 Pyrinomonadaceae bacterium
CACAAGTATTGATAGATGTTTGGGAATCATTGAACTATCTCGAAAACCTGCAAAAATCTTAGGAAAAACGGATCGAACAAATTCAGGTCTGATCTTTGCTGCGCTCTGGTCACTTTCCCAAGTAGTCAGAAATCCTAAGAAGAATGGAGGTTTCTGACTTGTGTAGATACTAATGGCTGACGCCCTGGGCTAAACTCTGTCGCCCCTCGCGGGGCTTGGTTCCCTTTACCTTTTCGCCTGCCGTGTTTCCGAGAATTTAAAAACTGAAGCGAAGCTGTATGTCAACGCGGCGGCTCCCGGAGGTCTGCCCGCCGCCGCCGAAGCCGAATCTTCCGGCGGTCGAGTTCGATTGCCCGAAGAGTGGCGAACTCAAATTGCCTATGGGCTGCCCGGCATTCACGTGGTTGAAAAGATTCTGGACGTTAAACGAGACCGTCAGATTGTAACGACTCCCCGTCTCCGAATCGCCACCTCCGCCAGCGCCTCCACGACCACCGCCGCCGCGCCCTCCGCGATCGCCCCCACCACGGCCTCCGCCCGCGCCGCCCGCGCGACCGCCACCGCCACCGCTGCCCTGCGCGCCATCGGCCGTACTCTTCACCTCGCCGAAGCCGAAAGTTTTACTCGCGCGCAGGTTGACCGTAAAGAATGACGGTCCAGTGCCGTAGTTGCGCGGGATCAACTCCTGTCCGGCAGTCGGATTCGGATCGAATGCGCCGAAGCGCGTGACGACGACTCTGGGCTTCGTCAGGTCTGTTGCGAAAGCCGGACGCTCGTTAAAGAGCGTGTCGCCGTTCGTGTCGCGGCCCGTAGTGATGTTAAAGGGGCGACCCGAATTGATCGTGACGAGCGGATTGAGGCGTATGCCCCAGGGGAGCGCGTTGATCGTGCCGCTCAGGAAAAGACGATGACGTATGTCCTGGCTGGAGCGCCCGTACTCCGGCGTCAGGTCGTACTGGTTCACAGGGAATGTACCTGCGCCGTCCGTGTCGCTGTGCGCGCTGTTTAAAGTGTAGGTCGCCGAGAACGTGAACTTGCGGCTCAGGCGATTGTTGAAATTGACGACCAGCTGATTCTGGTTGAAACGCCCGCTCGACTCATATTGAAAGATGTTGCCGACGTTCCCGAAGGGGCGCACGCCGCTTCCCGGCACGCCCGTAAAAGTTCCGGGCAGCGGCGCGTTGATATTGCGCGAGCGCAGCACATGCAGAGTGCGCGCGCTGATGAAGTTCAGAGAGAGCGTGCTGTTAAAGGGGAGTTGTCGCTCGACGCTGAGGGCCGCCTGCATCGTGTAGGGCGTGCGTAAATCTCCCGCGACGAGTCTGGTGGTTTGCGGGATGCTGAACCCCGTGAGCGCGTCAATGGTCGGCACGGTCGGGAAAAGGTCGAGCACGCTGAGGCCGTTCGTCGTCGCGCTGGTGACGACGAACTGCTGTTGATTCGTCCCGTTAAAGCGGTTGGCTTGCAAGGTGAAGTTTTCGCCGAAGCGGTCGAAGAAGATGCCGAAGCCGCCGCGGATGACCGTCCGCTGCTGGCGTTGATTTCCGCCGCCGCCCGGCGACCAGGCGAAAGCCACACGCGGCGCGAAGTCCAGATTGCTGTCGATATTCGTCTGCTTCTCGTAGCGCAAGCCCAGAGAGAGTGTCAGGTTCGGGCGCAAGCGCCAGTCGTCCTGTATGAACGGGCTGAAATCCGTCTGCGTCACTCGCGCCTCCGGGTTGCCGCCCGCAATCGAAAACTGTGTCGCGCCTCCGCCGAGCGCGCGAATCTGCGCCGCAGTGCGTCCCTGCCCTTGAAAGAAGAGCGTGCGACGATAGCGCTCGATACTCGTGATGGTCACGAGCACGGGCTGCCCCGTCGCCGGATCAATGACGATGTTATTACTGGCGTCGAGCTGCGGCGCCAGCCCGCCGCTGAACGTGAACGTGCCTGCGAAGTTTCGCGGGCTGGAGTCCGTCAAACTCACATGACGGACGCGCAAGCCGGCTTTGAGCGCGTGCTTACCCGCGGCCCAGGAGGTGTAGTTTTGCAGCTCGTAACGGTCCACGTTGTTAAAAGAGAGTCCGATTTGAGAGCCGCCGCCGGTGAAGGCTTCGAGCACGTTAATCGTCGGCTGCGAGTTGTCGCCCACCTGGCGCGTGCGGTCACGGACGTATTGAAAACGCGTCTCGTTGATGATCTTCTGGTTGATGACGGCCGTTTCGGTCAGCCGGATGGTCTGCTCTGTGCTCTCCGTGTCGTAGGCTCTGGAGAGAAGCGAGAAGTCCCCCGCCCCTGCGTTCTCGCGCGTGCTGCGCTCGAATTCGTAACGTACGACAAGCGTATTGGTCGGATTCAACTGCCAGTCGAGCCGCGGGCTGAAGGTAAAGGAGCGGCGCGGAGTCAGGACCGTCTGGCTGAACGGCGTGACGTTGAGCGACTGGTCAAGAATGAACGCGTTGATGACTTCGTTATCGTCCGTCTCGTTCCGCTCAAAGTCCACGAAGAACGAGGCACGCCCTTTCAGGATCGGGCCGCTCAAGTTCCCGCCGTAGCGGCGGCGCTGGAAACTGGCGCGCGTCGGCGCAAACGGGTCGCGCGCGTTCAGGCTCTCGTCATTAAAGTTGAAGGAGGCCTGCCCGCGAAACTTGTCCGTGCCGGGCTTTGTGAAAATCTCTATCCGCCCGTAGCCGAGCCGATCATATTCGGCTGAAAAAGGGTTGCGGTTGATGCGTATCTCGCGAATAGACTCTTTCGGCGGAAGACGCCCGCCCGAGAAGCCGTCCAGGAAGATGTCGCCGCCGCCCGCAGACCCTGCCGAAGGACCGGCCAGCGCCTGCAAAGCTTCCGCAAGCTCGTCCGGATCGTCCGGCAAGGAATCGAGGTCCGCGCCGCGCAGGACCACTGCTCCGGCGTTGTTGTCGGGCTCCGTGTTAAGCGGCGCTTCTTCGGTCACAGTCACCACCTGCTCTTCGATGGCGACGGCCAAAGTGATGTTCAATGGCTCCGTGCGCCCGGCCGTGACTTCGACCGCCATATTCTCATACGGAGCGAAGCCCGCGAGGTTGACGCGCACAGTGTAGCGACCCGGGGCGAGGGCAGAGAAAGCGTAATGGCCCTCCTCGTTGGTCGTCGCGGTCTTCTCGACACCGTTCGCGTCCGCGACCGTCACGGTCGCGCCGACGATCAGGCCGCCCAGTTCATCAACAACCTGCCCGCGCAGCGTCGCCGAAGATTGTTGACTGAAAGCGCTCGTGGAGCAGAAAAGAACCGCTGCCACCGCAATGATTCGCCACGCTGATTCCCTAAACGATCTCATCTCTCGACTCCGACGTAGGACAGACATTCTTGTCTGTCAGTGGGACAGACATTCTTGTCTGTCATGAGCGCCGCCAGGCGCGAATACTATTAAGCAATACTGTTAGTTAAAATCATAAGCGTGCTCGCGCACGCTTTGACAGACAGGAATGTCTGTCCTACTGGGGCCGTTCGCGCTCGCTGCCGCTGCCGCCGCCGACGGCGTCTGCGGGCAATCCGGGGCTCATGTTGCGCTGCCCGTTGGGTCGCCCCTGAAACTGCTGCAAGCGTTTCATCAAAGCCGCATCGCCCGTCGTGATGGTGATCGCAGTCAGGCGCGAGGCATCACTCGCAGGCGTGCCGTTGACCAGAACCATGTCGCCTTTTTTCAACTCTGCGACTGTAATCACAGGCAAGCCCTCAAGCAACTGCTGGAAATTTCCGCCCGCGCCTCCGCCGCCCGGGCCTCCTCTGGGCCGGCGCTCGCCGTTCTCTCCAACCTGACCACCTTCAGCGCGACGCCGCTCGCGGCGCTCGCCAGCCGGTTGTGCGTTCGGCGAGCCCTCTCTGGACGCACGGCGCTGCTGCTGCTCCGCCCTGCGCTGCTCCAGACGCTCGACCAGGTCCGCTGGGATGCGGCGGAGCGTCGAATTCTTGCCGATGATGACGATGAGAGTTTTTCCAGACTGCTCGTCCTTTATCTTCACCTCGTTCTTCGCGGCGTCAACGTCGGTGATCGTTCCCATAGCTCTGGTGAACGATCCGGCGATAATCTCTTCAGCCGTGAATCGAGTGCCGTCGGCGCTGCGGTCGCCGCGGGCGCGAAGCTGGTCGCCCACTTTTAAATCCGCAAAAGAGATCGGCTGGGCGTCCTCCTGGCGCACGGAGTCCGGCGCGTAATGCAGAAGCTTGACGTTGCCCGAAGCGTTGAGGATGACAGTCTCCACGCCCTCACGCGCGCGCGCCGTGATGGTTATCTCTTTCGTCTCAGGGTTGAGCGCGATGACGCGACCAGCCACCCCGCGCCTGCGCCAGTCTTCACGGTTGCGCTCTTCTCTTCCGGCCAGAGACTGTTTGCTGATGACGATCAACTGGCGCGCGAGGACGGGCTGGCCCTCGACCGCCACAATGCCCGCGGCGTGGCGAACGAGCACGCGGTCGCCGATTGCAACGTCTGTGCGCGCGATTTGAGCGGCGTTGGTCAGACTCTTTTCGCCCGGAGCGATGCGCAGGTAAGAGGTCTGCTCGTTGATGGAAACGTAGATGATTTTGCCCGCGTCCGTCTTGAGCGTGACCTGCCCTGTGGCCGCGTCAATCGCTGTGACTTCGCCAATGAGCTGCTCCTGTTTGACGCGGGTTGTCGCGCCGCCTGCTGTGGATGAAGTGTCCTGCGCTGGCGTCTGCGCTGCGGTGAGGGGGAGCGCCGCCGTTAAAGCCAGAACGAATAATAGAATCTTTCTCATCTTGTCCTCTTTTATCAAGCTCGAAATTACCGGAGCGCAAACTACGCCGAAGATGATCTTCAATCGGCTGGAGAGCGCATGGTTCGTCAACTTGTTGTTTTCGGTCATTCTACCCCCCGCCCCCTGATTTATTGAAGTCCGCAAGGGTAGAGTTGAAAGCTCCTGCGTGCCTCAGAGACACGCGAGACGCCGCTCCGGATAATGCTTACGCGGCGCTATTCGCGCACGGCTTTCGTCAAAAGGGTTCGCCGGATATAGATTATCGCCGTGCGCCCTTTCGACTTCATCCCAGAATTGCGCCAGGAAACTCTGATCTCGCTTCGCGCGAAAGAGTGCCGGACCTTCGACATCCTCCGTGGATTGATTCTCGTCGCACAGCCGCAAGAGTCTTCCGGCGATTTCCACGCGGACGCTTGTGGGGAGGCTGACAAAACGTCTGGCGAGTATCTTGGCCGGGTTGTTCAAGCCTTTCATAACCCACCTCACCAAAACAGATTGTTCGCGGACCGAGCCGGCGCACACAGTCTCGTCCACGTTTACCTCTAACGCCTCTCCTT
Organism: Pyrinomonadaceae bacterium; assembly: GCA_036392495.1. Taxonomy (GTDB): domain Bacteria; phylum Acidobacteriota; class Blastocatellia; order Pyrinomonadales; family Pyrinomonadaceae; genus QHXM01. The sequence continues at coordinate 5,297 of DASVXV010000047.1, forward strand.
ATCGTCGTCCTTGCGCCGGGAGTCACGTTCGGCGATTTTGGCGTCGAACTTCTGCTGCTGCTCCGCCGTCAGCAGGGCGCGTATTTTTTCTCTGGTCTGCTGGCGCACGGCGTCGTAGCGCGGCTGGACCTCACGGCGGAGCTGGCCGTACTCTTCACGCGCCTGGTCTAGAATGGAGCGGATCTGGGTCGCCTGCTCGTCCGTTAAATTGAGGTCGCGCCTCATGCGCTCGAAGATGTCCCCCTTGCCGCGCCGGCTGCGCATCTCCTGACGATCGGTCGTGCTGCCCTTCAGACGAAGGGCGCTGTCGAGCGCGACGCCCGTCAGGCAGCCGAGGATGAACACGCCCAGCACTACGAGCCAGATTTTGAGTCGTGTCTTAGCGCGCGGTGTCATCTTGAGGCCTCCCGCTCGTCTTCATTCAAAATTGTTCCGAGGACGTCGTCGCTTGAGAGCGATTGATTGTCGGCGAAAACCATCTGCTCAACCTCTGCGTCGCGCGCATCCAGCAACGCTTCGTCGCTGAAATTCGCGGCCGGGCGCGTGCTCAGGCTGACCGACAGGAAGAAAACAAAAGCGAAGATCATGACTAAGGCCATTGCCGGAACGGCGCGCCAGATGACGCCCACGAGCGCGAGCCAGTTCTCTCTTTCTTTGCGCCCTTCGCGCTCGGTGTTGATGCGCGAGCGAAGACGCGTGTAAAGAAAGGGCGACGCGGTGACCCGGTCCGCTTCCATCTCGTTCGCAGCGGAGGCGCGGACGATCTCTCGACCCATCGAGTCGAGGCGCTCATTCAAACCTCTCTCAATCTTTTTGCCGGTCATTGGTTTCACCTGCTCTCCGCCGGAAGCCTTCTGAAACTTCCGGCTTCATAATTCAAGACGCGCGCGTGTCACACGCGGTTACAGAAATCTGTTCAACACGCGGCGCAAGGAAGCGCGCGCGCGATGCGCGCGCACCTTAACTTTGGAGGCCGACCAGCCCAGCAGCTTCGCGATCTCGGCGACAGACATTCCTTCGACGTCGAGCATGACGAGCACCAGACGGTCTTCGGCGCTCAGGCGCGCGAGCAGCTTGCCGGCCAGGTCGCGCGCGATTGCCGCCGCTTCCATGTCGCTCTCTCCCGTAGTCAAGCTCGTTTTCAGCCACGCCGCTTCATCCTCCGAAACTTCGCCGAGCGCGCTTTCGGGTCGCCTTTTCGAGCGCCGCAGCTCGTCGTAACACGCGTTGTAAGCGATGCGCGCGATCCACGCGGCGAACGATGCTTCCTGCTGGTTGGAAAAATCACTAAGTGCGAAATAGGCCTTCGTGAAACTTTCCTGAACGACCTCTTCGATCTGCTCCGGCTGGCGGAAGAAACGGCTTGAGATGAGCGCGACGCGCCGGCGATGACGATTGAAGAGTTCTTCGAACGCTTCCTCGTCACCTGCGCGGGCGCGAGTCACAAGTTCCGTGTCCGACAACTCGACGGACGGCGGCACGAGCGCCTCGCGCACCACAGGATCGGAGTTATCTGCCATCTCGTCCATCAGTTACTAGACGCACGCGCACACGCGGTCGTCACAACACTGTGAAAAAAAAGTGGCAGCCCCTTTGATTCGGGGCTGCCATTTCAGACCGTGCTGGCTCTTTATCCCTTACTGGTTCTGTCCTTCCGCGGCTTTACGACGCCCGCGGAATTCCTGACGCTTCTGCTCCCACTGCTGGCGCTCGGCCGCGAGCTGCGCTTTTTGCTCGGCGGTCAGGACGTTGTACATCTCATTCATCATGCGAGCGCGCGCGACTTCCATTTCGACCTGAGCGTTGGCTCGCGCCTGCGCTGCGGCGCGAACGGCCGCTTCATCAAACGTGCCGCCGCCGAAGGCGTCAAAGCCGCCGGACCTGCGCTCTCCCTTATTACGCTGATGCAGAGCTTTGAAAGTCTCGCGGTAACGGGTGGCGATCTGCTCCATCTGAGCTTTCTGCGCGTCCGTCAAATTGAGTTTCTCGGCGAAGCGGCCCGGGAAGCCGCCACGATGGCCGCCCCATCCTTTGCCGCCGCCACGGCGCGCGCCGCGGCGCTCCGAGCGCTCCTGCCCGCCCTGCCCCTGAGTCGTTTGCTGCTGCGCGAAGCCGATGACGCCGGCCAGGGTCAACATCCCTGACAGCAACAGCCCGCCCATAATCTTCCTTGAATTTCTTCGCATCTATCTTATCTCCCAGAAAATGAATTAGAAGGTGAGCCGCAGCAGACACGCAAGGGAGAATTAACGCCTCGTTACGGCGGCCGTTCAATCTACAAGACGGGCGTTGCTGGATTCCGGTTACAATTATTTCCGGGATATGAAGAGCCACCGCAGACACAGAGGCACGGAGAAGATGTTGGAAAGCGAATTTGAAATCTCGAATCTGTCCTTTTTATTGTTTAACTTCCTCTGTGTCTCTGTGTCTCTGTGGCTAACTCCACTTTCACTCAGCCACAAGGGCCAGGCGAAAGCCCAGCAGCGTCCAGTCGGTCTCCAGCTCTACCTCGTAGATGTAGGAGAAATCTCCCGGCGCGTTTGAGCCGATGGCGTAGCAGGTCGCGTTGCCCTGCTCGTCGCGGTAGAAGCCCAGCTCAAGCGCTTCCGTCTCACTCCAGTGCGGGTGAAAGATCGTGCCGACGAGATTGAAGACGACGGGCGGGCAGATCGTCAGGCGAAAGCCCTGCGGCAGAAGATTTCGCGCGCGCCAGTCGTCGTTGACGACGCGAAGGAATTCGCGCAGGGAAAGATAGTTGTGATCGAAGCGCGTGGCATTCGTCATGGCCGCGCGCCCCATGTAAAAGCTGAACGGGTCGGCCGTGGCGTCGAAGCCGTAGAACGTTCCGTAGAACTGGCGGTTTCCGGGCAGGTACTTTGGCTTCTGCGTGGTCTCAACGCCGATGACCTGACCCTGATGTTTTTTGTGCCCGTTGACCAGGACATCACGGTAGCTAGGGGAATGGTCCCGCCTCTCGTTGAAGCCGCGTGGGGCCATCGAGTAGAAGCGCGCCAGGTATTCGTCATTCATTGGCACGACGTCCGCTGACGGGATGATGTGCCACTCGATGTTGAAGCGTTCCAACTGCTCCGACAACTGCGGCGATAGCTCCGGCACGCGCGCGCCGGGTGCGAGCAACTGCGCCTCGCGCGTTAACCGGAAGGCCTCGCGCAGCTTGCTCGCCCTCTCTTCCGTCCATTTTTCCATCTGCTAATCTGTCCCCTCTCGTGTTACATTTGATAAGAGACCACAAGAAAATCGCAAGGTATCGGATGTATAAGAACATCTGTACAGTCTGATGCGTATCTGTTTCATTACATACTAGCATTGCGAGGAACGAGCGCAAGCCGAAAACATGTAACCGGAGACAACATCGCGCCGTCTTTATAATTTGAGATAACTAACGAATAGCTCAGCTCATGCCCTTTATTTTCATCTCTGACAAACAACGTCTGACTGCGCCCATCGCGTGCGCGTTATTGGCCGTCGCTCTCGCGGCCTCCGGTTGCTCTAAGACGACGACCACCACGCAGTCCAACACCAACAGGACCGGGAGAGGCGAAGGGGGCGCATCGCGTGGTGCGGAAGGTCCGGCGACTGCCGTGACGACCGCCCGCGCAGAAGTGCGCCAGGTCCCTTCAACGATTGAGGTGACGGGCAGTCTGACGGCGACCGAATCCTCCGACGTCGCGCCGCAAACGTCCGGGCAAGTCGTCTCGACGCCCATCGGCGTCGGGGCCTTCGTGAGCCGCGGCGCGGTGATCGCGCGCCTCAACGACAGGGATGCGCGCCTTCGATTAAAGCAGGCGCAGGCCAGCGTGCAACAGGCCGCCGCCGGCGTCCGCCAGGCCGAAGCGCGTCTGGGCCTGGGGCCGAATAACCGCTTCGACGCCAGCACGATTCCGGAAGTCAGGTCCGCAGCCGCCACTTATGAAGCGGCACTCGCACAGCAACGGCTCGCCGAAGCCAACGCGCGCCGCTACGCAGACCTGGTCGAGACTGGCGACGTAGCACGCAGCGTCTATGACCAGTACCGGACGCAAGCCGACACGGCGCGCGCGCAGGCGAACAACGCGCGGCAGCAATTGGAGACGGCGATCAATCAGGCGCGGCAGAACAACCAGGCCATCCAGACTGCGCAGGCCGCAGTCGAGTCGGCGCGCGCGCAGGTTGCGATTTCAGAGAAGGCCGTCGCCGACACAGTTATCCGCGCGCCTTATTCGGGCTACATCAGCGCGCGTCCCATAGCCATCGGCGAATACGTCACGCCCTCTTCCGTCATCGCGACGCTTCTTTTGACCAACCCGCTCAAGCTGGAGTTGCAGGTGCCCGAACTGGACGCGCCGCGCGTGAGGCTCGGCATGGCCGTGGCGCTTACGGTTGATGCGTTCCCGGACAGGAAGTTCAACGGTCGCGTGACTGCGGTTAATCCTGCGATTGATCCCACGTCGCGCGCTTTCACAGTCGAGGCGGAGGTCGAGAATCCTGAGAACGCCCTGCGCTCCGGAATGTTCGCCACGGCGCGCATCGCGCTGCCGACCGGAAACCAGGCCGTCTTCGTCCCGCGCGAGGCGGTCGTCAGCGATCAAAACACAAACTCTTACCGCGTCTTTGTCATCGAAGGGACGACGGCTCATTTGCAGGTGGTGCAGATCGGCGAGGAAGAAAACGGGATGGTGCAGATTCTCTCTGGCGTCAAGGGCGACGCGGAAGTGGCGACCAGCAATTTGCAACAACTCTACGAGGGAGCTAAAGTTCAACCGACGCAGCAGCCGCAGAAATAGTTACGAGTTACGAGTTACGAGTTTCAAGTCGCGAAACAAACTCGTAACTCGTAACTCGCAACTCGTAACTTAGGATTTAAGATATGCAAAAGCTAGCAGAGATTTGCGTGCGCCGTCCGGTCTTCGCCACGGTGATTATCCTGGCGCTGACCGTCATCGGCGGTTTCTCCTTCTTCACGCTCGGCGTTGACCGCTTTCCCAAAATAGATATTCCGACCGTCTCAGTCACGACGACCAACGTGGGCGCCGCCCCGGCGGAGATCGAGACAGAGATCACGGACGTGCTCGAAGGCGCAATCAACACGGCGACGGGCATAGACGAACTGCGCTCCAGCTCCAGCACGGGCCGCTCGCAAATCACCATCAGCTTCGATCTTTCGAAAGACCCTGACGTGGCGACGCAGGAGGTGCGCGACAAGATCAATACGGTCATCAATCGCCTCCCAGAGACGGCAGACCCGCCGCGCGTGCAGAAGTCTGACCCGGATTCGACTCCAATCCTCCTCTACTCGATGACCGGGCCGTACACGATCCTGCAATTAACAGACATCGCGCAGAATCAGATCAGCAAGCGGATTCAATCCGCATACGGCGTCGGCGAGGTCTTCATCTTCGGCGCGCGCCAGCGCCAGATCAACGTCCACATAGACCCGACACGTCTTCGTGCTTACAACCTTTCGACCGTCGAGGTGGCGACCGCGCTGAGGACGCAGAACCTTGAGCTGCCGGGCGGGCGCGTTGACGAAGGCGCAAAGACCGTAACTTTGCGCACGATGAGCCGCGTCGAGCGGGTGGAAGATTTTGAGAACATCGTCATCACTACGAGGAACGGTTATCCGGTCAAGATCGGCGACATCGCGCAGGTGGAAGATAGCGGCGCCGACCCGAGCTCCATCTCAAGTCTGAACGGAGGGGCGGCGGTCACCTTAGCGATTCGCAAACAATCCGGCTCGAACACGGTCGCCGTCATCAACGCCGTCAAGCAGCGCATGGCCGAGATCATCCCGACTCTGCCCAAGGACCTCAAGTTCGTCATCGTCCGCGACCAGTCGGAGTTTATCGAGAACTCTCTGCACGCGATTGAAGAGCACCTGATTATCGGCGGACTCCTGGCCTCACTCGTCGTCTTCATCTTCCTCTGGAATTTCCGCTCGACTATTATCGCGGCCATCGCCATCCCGACCTCTATCATTGCCGCCTTCGCCTTTCTGGCGGCCTTCGGCTACAGCCTGAACCAGATGACGATGCTGGCGCTCACCTTGATGGTCGGCATCGTGATTGACGACGCGATTGTGGTTTTGGAGAACATCTACCGCTTCGTCGAAGAGAAAGGGATGCATCCCTTTCAGGCAGCTATTGAAGGCACGCGCGAGATCGGCCTCGCGGTGCTTGCGACCACGCTCTCCTTGCTCGCGGTCTTTTTGCCGGTCGGGTTCATGGGCGGCATCGTCGGCCGCTTCATGTCCTCCTTCGGTTTGACCTCGGCGGCCGCCATCGCAGTCAGCCTGCTGGTCTCGTTCACGCTGACGCCGATGCTCGCCGCGCGTTGGATCAAGGCGAAGAAAGAGGAGCCGCTGCCCGCGGGTCCCGTGGCGGTCGCCGCTTCGGCAGGCGGCACTGGCCCCGACGACGAGAAGCCGGAGGACCACATCGAGAAAGCAGAGGAGCGTTCGTCCAAAGAGTCGCGCTTTTATCGTCCGATTGATCGCGGGTACACGTGGCTCTTGAAGTGGTCAATGGCGCACCGCTTGATCATCGTCCTCGTCTGCGTCGGCGTCATCATCTCGATTGTCCCGCTTTACAATCTGGCCGGCTACAACCTGCTGCCGGATGAAGACGAGTCCACCTACCAGGTTAGCTTGCGCGCCCCGCAGGGGACGAGTCTCGCCGCGACGCAATCTATCTTAGACCATCTGGCGCGCGACATACGCGAACAGATTCCGGGCGTCGAAGCGACTCTCGCCATCGCCGGCTTCGGCGGACAGGGGGGCACTAATACGGGCCAGATCACAGTGCGCCTGAAGCCGCCGGATCAGCGCACGATGTCGCAGGCAGACATCATTCAGCGCACGCGCGGTTTGACGCGCCGCTACCCGAAAGAACTGGTCATCGGCGCTTCCCCAATCTCGTCGCTCTCGGGCGCCATCGGCGGCGGGCGCTCGTCGGCGCTGGCCTTTTACATCAGCGGCCCGGACCTGGAGAAGCTCGACGAGTATTCGAAGAAGATTATTGATAAGGTGAAGCAGAACCCGAACGTCCAGGATGCGGACCGCTCGCTCGTGCTCGGCAACCCGGAGGCGCGCGTTCACATTGACCGCCAGCGTGCGGCGGACTTCGGCGTCAAAGCGGGCGACATCGCGCAGGCCGTGAGCACGATGGTCGCGGGCCAGCGTGTGACCACCTACAGCGAGGGCTCCGATCAGTATGATGTGGTGCTGATGGCCCTCAATCAATATCGCCAGAACACGGATTTGCTGAGCCAGTTGAGCGTCCCATCTTCCAGGGGCGGAACGGTTCAGCTTTCAAAGCTCGTTCATCTGGAAGAAGGCACCAGCCCGACCTCCATTGACCGCATCAATCGCCAGAGACAGGTGACCGTCACCGCCAGCGTTTCGCAGAACGGCTCGGAATCCGAAGCGCTTGCAGCGCTGCAGACGGCCGCCTCGGAAGTGGGGATGGAGTCCGGCTACACGACGGGTGTAACGGGCCAGTCGAAACAACTGGGGCAGGCGAACAAGTATTTCATGCTCGCCTTCATTCTCTCCTTCATCTTCATGTACCTGGTGCTGGCGGCGCAGTTCGAGTCGTTCATTCACCCGGTCACGATTCTCCTGACGCTGCCGCTCTCGATTCCGTTCGCGCTCGTTTCGACTTTCGTCGCCGGGCAGAAGCTCAACATCTTTTCGGCGCTTGGCATTCTGGTGCTCTTCGGCATCGTGAAGAAGAATGCCATCCTCCAGATTTCACATACGAACGAACTCCGCTCGCACGGGATGGAGCGTTACAGCGCGATCATTCAGGCGAACCGCGACCGCCTGCGCCCCATCCTGATGACGACGATTGCTCTGGTCGCGGGCATGATCCCGCTCATTTTGGGATCGGGCGCGGGCGCGGCGACCAATCGCTCCATAGGCGTGCTCGTCGTCGGCGGCCAATCGCTCTGCCTATTGCTGACGCTCGTGGCCGTCCCCGTTTTCTACTCGCTCTTCGAGGATGCCAGCGAATCACCTGTGTGGGCTTACGTCGGGTCGAAATACGGAACTTTTACCGGCGGCGTGCGGCGGCGTTTCGCAGGCGGCTGGAAGGCGTTCGCGAATCTCTTCTCGCGCTCCCCTCGCCCGCAAAAGAAGCAGAAGGATAAATATGTGGATCAGGCCTCAGGTGATTAACGGCGTGCGCAACAATATCTGTGAATCGAGCGGCAGCTCTCAGCGGCTCTGCCGCCTCAGTGTGCGAAAAGGCTTTGCCTTTCCGTCCATAGTACTTTTTATTCTGCTGCTATCGTGCGCCGCGCACACGGCTCGCGCGCAGCAGACGCAGCCCTCCCCGTCTCCGCCAGCCGGAACACAGTCGCAGGAGCAGAGGCAGCCGGGCGCGCCGTCGCCGACACCTCTGCCGCCGAACGCGACGTCCGCGCCGATTCGTCCAGACAACGAAGCGCAGCAGAGCACGCAGCCGCAGACAGGCCCGACGCAGGAGCGCCAGCAGACCACGCCCAACACACAGGGCCCGCGCCCCATCACGCCGCAACCGGCGACGCCGAGCGGGTCGCTTTATGATCTGCCGACGACGGCGACGCCTGCCGGAACGACGCAGCCGCAGACTGCGCCCACCACCACGACCACGACGGGCCAGCAAACAGGCGTGCAGCAGACGCCCGGACAGGCGGTCGGCACAACGCCCGGCGTCGCCCCGGCGGAGTTGCCGCAGGACCCGCCTCCCGTTTCGCCGAACTTCGAGGCTCAGATAAGACCCTTGCCGAGCGCAGAGCGCGTCGGGGTGAATGTCGCCGACCAGACGCCGCTCAGCCTGAACGACGCCATCAAGCTCGCGCTCCAGAACAACAACGACATTGACGCTTCGCGCATAGACGTGCAGATCGCAGAGTACAATCTGAGGGCCGCGCGCGGCATCTACGATCCGCTCTTCTCTTCCGAGAGTTATTACGAGCGGCGTACGACTCCGACCAGCTCGACGCTCGGCGGCGCGGGCGCAAGCGGTGCAGTCACGCAGACGGACGCGACCGGCGCGGTCCGGCTCGGCGGCTTCTCGCCGTGGGGCGGCGGCTCCTACGAGCTGGACTTCTCTTCGACGCGGCTGACGACCACGAACCAGAACGTCACGCTCAACCCGCAGTTTCCGACGGCCTTCACGCTCACTTACGCGCAGCCGCTCTGGCGCGGATTTCGTTTCGATCAGAACCGACGCCAGATAGAGATCGCCAAGAAGAACCTTTCTTTGACGGATGCGCAGTTTCGCCAGCGCGTCATTGACGTCATCACGCAGGTCGAGCAGGCTTACTGGGACCTGGTCTTCGCGCTCCGCAACCTACAGGTGCAGATTGATGCAGTCAAACAGGCGCGCATCCAGGTCGAGAGCAACAACCGCATGGTCGAGAAAGGCGTGCTCGCGCCGATTGACGTCATCGCGGCGCAGACGCAGGTGACGACCTTCGAGCAGAACGTCTACACGGCGCAGGAAGCCGTCACGCGCGCCGAGAATACTCTGAAGACGCTGATGCTCCCGGACCGCACGTCCGCGCTCTGGCGCAGCGCCCTGACACCCGTCACGCCCGTCAGCCTCGAAGCGCCGCGCGTGCCCTTGGAGCAGGCCGTCCAGTCCGCGCTCCAGAACCGCCCGGAGTTGACGCAGCTCAGGACGAACGCCGACATCAACAGCATAGACGAGCGCTACTTTCGCGACCTGACCAAACCGCAGATTGATCTGGTCGGCACATATACGAGCGCGGGCCTCGCCGGGACGCTCGTGCCGAGGACTTCCACGAGCACGAACGCGATCCTGACGGAACGCGTCAACGCCCTTTCGGTGCTTGCGGGGCTCCAGCCGCTTTCGACGACGACGACCACGACGTCGTCCGTCGCGCCCAACCTGGTCGGGGGCTACGGCCAATCCATACGCAATCTCATTGACCAGAGCTACCCGACGGCGCGCGTCGGCGTGCGACTCTCCCTGCCGCTAAGGAATCGCACCGCCGAAGCGAATCTGGGGCGTGCGCTCGCGCAGGGCAATCGAATCAAGAATGAGTTCGCGCAGGCCGAGCAGTTAATCGAGGCGGACGTTCGCAATGCCTTGCAGACCGTGCGCTCGGCTGAAGCGCGCCTGGCGTCCGCAGCATCCGCGCGCGCTTCGGCCGAATTGCAATACGAGAGCGAGCAAAGACAGTTTCGCGCGGGCACGACGACCCTTTTCCTGGTCCTGCAACGTCAGACAGATTTACTGGCCGCGCGCGCGCGCGAATTGCAGGCGCAGACCGATCTCAACAAAGCCATCGCGCAGTTTCAACGCGCCGCCGGCAACACGCTCACGGTGAACAATGTCACCTTGCGGACAGACACGCCGACGCGGCAACTGGAACAACGCACCGCCACGGAGACGAACGTAGCGGGCAGCGGTTCTTCAACAGCAAACGTTGACCCGAACAATAAATAACTTGTAGGGGCAGGGACAAGTCCTCTGCCCGGACTTATTGCGGATTTCGGATTGCGGAATGCGGAATGAAAAAGATGAGCTTAAGTTTTTCTAAATCCGCAATCCGAATTCCGCATTCCGCAATCGAACTTGTCCCTTCCCCTACAAGTTTCAAATAAGCATTTTTAATAGTTCATGTCTTCCCCATCTTCCGCCAGCCACATGCACAGAGTCGCACTCATCTTCGCGCTCTCTCTGCTAACGCTCACGGCCTGCGCCGCCTGCTCGTCAAAGACGTCCGAGAATAATCAGGCGAGCGGCGTCGTGGTCGTCAATGCTCCGGCGGCGGGCCAGGTGCGCCGCATACTCGTCAGCGAGGGCGCAGAGGTCCGAGAGGGCGCGGCTCTCATGGAGATTGCCGTGCAGGTTGAGGCGGCCGCCACGCCGAGCCCCGGCGAGACTGCCGAAGGGGCCGCGGTGCGCAGCATCAAATCCTCGCAGGCGGAGATCGAAGCGGCTCGCACGGAAGTCGTCAAACATGAGGCGGAAGTTCAGAGACTGACGCCGCTCGTCGCGTCCGGCGAAGCGAGCCAGGCGCAACTGGAAGGCGAGCGTGCGCTCTACGAACGCGCGCAGCAGCGACTTCAGAAAGCTAAGGACGCGGAGCAGCAGGCGGAGGCCCAGCTCCGTGTCGCACGTCAACCCGGAGCGCAGGGGCGCGCGGCGCAACCGGCGGGGCCGCGTGAACAGATCGTCGTCGCGCAAGCTACGTCGGCCGGAACGGTCGCCGTCATCAGCGCGCGCGTCGGGGATAAAGTTAAGGTCGGCCAGGTGCTGGCGACGCTCAGAACGGATGCGCCCTGAAAAGAGTTTTGTGAAGAGTTCGGCCATCAACATCGGTCCGGGCGAAGTGCGTAAGCGCCGCCTGATGGGAATGGTCGGCCTGGCGGCTGCCGTCGGACTGGCTTTCGTCGCGGTGTTCTTCGGGACGCCGCGCTGGGCGCGCGTCTTCGTCTTCATTCCGGCATGGGTCGCGGGCCTCGGCCTGTTCCAGGCGAAGGAGAAGACCTGCATCGCGCTGGCGGCGCGCGGCGCGTGCAACATGGATGCGGGCGAGGAGAGCATCGAAGATGAGAACCGAATCGCGCAGCTGCGCGTCAAGGCGCGCCAGATTAACCGCCGCGCGCTCATCACCGCCGCTTTGATTACTGCGTTGACGGTCGCTTTTCCATAGCTGCAAATTGCGGGTGAAGGACGAAGCACAGCGACGAAATCCGTTCGGGTGACGGCGCGCCCATTCTTTCATCTCCGCGCCAGAGAGTTGAGCGGGAGCCCAGGTCTCTGTAGAATCTAACGCCGTCCGCAGGTAGGGCCGGCAGGTGTGCTGGGGCTTCTCGTAGTCTGCCAGTTTTCAATGAACGCATTCATCATCCCGGAGCGTTAAAGACTCAGACCAGTTACGAATGATTCAGGGTCAGGACATAGTCTGCATTTCCAGCATAGACTGGGATTTCAACTGGCAGGGACCGCAGGAGCTGACGTCGCGTCTGGCCGCGGCGGGCAACCGCGTGCTCTTCGTAGAGAATACAGGGATTCGCTCGCCGGGGCTCAGAGACGCCGGGCGCGTGTGGCGCAGGGTCCGCCGCTGGCTCTCAGCGCTCGGAGTGCACGGGCTGCGGCGCGTCCACACGAACCTGCACGTCCACTCGCCGCTCGTCCTGCCACCTTTCGGCGCGTCCTGGGGGCGTCGGCTGAACGAGAAACTCTTCCTGACGCAGGTGCGTCGCGCCGTCCGTCATCTGGGGATGAAGGATGTGCTGATCCTCAGTTACCTGCCGACGGATACCGCCTCCGATTTAATCGAGATGCTGCGGACGCCGGAGAGCGTCGTCGTTTATTACCGTGTTGATAACCTCGCGCTGTTGACCCCGCACGCCGAGCGGCTGCGGCAAAGCGAGGAGGCGCTCATCAAGTCGAGCGACCTGGTCTTCGCCAACAGCGAGGCGCTCGCCGAACTTCCCTTGAGCATGCGCGACGACGTTCATGTCTTCCCGCCGAGCGTCAACCTTGAAGCCTTCGCGCCTGCGGACGAACATCGCTTTGAGCCTTCATCCCTGGGCGATGCGGCGGCGCACAGGGTCGGTGTCGGCGCACGCCCGAACGGAAACGGAAACGGCGAAAGGGACCGTGCGCGCACAGTCATCGGTTACGTCGGGGCCGTCACCAGGCACGTTAACCAGAGCCTGGTGTCACAACTGGCGCGCGTGCGCCCTCACTGGTCCTGGGTCTTTGTCGGCCCGTGCGACGCGCCGCTCAACGAGCTGTTGCGGCTACCGAACGTGCACTTTCTGGGGCAGCAGCCGCACCGCGAGCTGGTCAAGTTCATACGCGAGTTCGACGTGTGCATCATCCCTTACAAGCTCAGCGACTACACCACGACGGTCATGCCGACCAAGCTCAACGAGTATCTGGCGGTCGGCAAGCCCGTGGTCTCGACGAAGCTGCCGGCGGTGTGCAGCTTCAACCAGCAACACGACGTCGTTCTGACCAGCGACGAGCAGCCGGAGCGCTTTCTGCAAGCCATCGAAGACGCGTTGCGGCTGCCGAAGGACAGGGCTGCGGTCGAGCGGCGGCGCGCGGTCGCGGCGAGCGGCGACTGGCAGACGCGCAGTGAAGCGATGAGCGGATTGATCGAAGCCGCGTTGGAGACTAAACGTGGCGACTCCCAAAGCACGCGCGCCAATGCCCCGGCTGTTGCTGAGCCGCAGGCTGAGGACGTGGGCCGACGGCCGCGCGTTCTGGTCACCGTCTTAAGCCACAACTCGGCCGAGACGACTCTCGAAGCCCTGCGCCGTCTCGGCCGGCAGACCTACCCCGAATATCACTTGCAGCTCGTGGACAACGCTTCGACGGACGGAACAGTGGAGCGTGCGGCGCGCGAGTTTCCAGACCTGAAGATCAAAGCGCTCGCGTCGAACACAGGCTACACCGGCGGGTGCAACCTTACGCTACGGCAGGCGCGCGAAGAAGGTTACGATTACGCAGTCATCTGCACACACGATGTAGAGGTTGACGAGAGGGCGATTGAGCGTCTGGTCGAGACGGCGCGCGCCTGTCCCGGCGCGGGGATAGTCGGCGGCGTCGAGCACAACCTTTATGCGGGCGAGTCGCGCGCTGCCGGAGGCGGCTTCTATTCGAAGTGGTTTTCCCGAAACCTGTGGCGGGGCGCGGAGGCCGACGGCGTCCGGCAGGAAGTGTTCTGCGTGCACGGAGCGCTCGTGTTGCTGACGGCCGAGGCCGTTGCCAACGGCGTCGAACTGGACGAGAATCTTTTCATGTACTTCGACGAGGCAGACCTCGGCTTCCAGCTCCGCGAGAAGGGCCTCAGCGCCGTGGTTGACGAGCGAGTTCTCGTGCGGCACAGGAGGAACCCCTTGCCTGATACGGCGCGGGTCGGATACCTGATGCAGCGCAATCGCCTCTACATGGTGCGGAAGCACGCGCGCTGGCACCAACGCGCGTTCTACATCCTCTACTCCTCGCTCATAGAGCTTCCGATGAAAGTCGTCGTCAGGAGTTTACAGGGGCGCGCAGACTTCGCGCGCGCGTGTGTCCGTGGACAAATAGACGGGCTGCGGCGGCGCATGGGTGCGCCCGCCGAGTAGCGGCGCACGATTAGCGCGCCTTAACTCTCACGCCTGCCAAACAAGTCCGGGAACTCACGCCGCCAGTAGCTTAATTTGAAAAAACTTCGCGCGCCCATCTGCTCCTCCACGATGTGCCACCGGCGCGGGCTGGAAGGGTCGAGCTTCTGGTCCGACTCGTAGTGGCGCAGTAGGTCCTGCGAGGGCAGGCGGACGCGCTCCGGCTTAACGCGGTCGCGCCAGCCCCACCAGCCGCGGCGCAGCTCCGCCTGGTCGTGTTTCACTCCCACATACTTCCGCTCAAGATGGGCTACGCTCAGGAATAGGTAATGCCGCATGGGGAACGAGACGGGGTACATGCGCAGCCCTGGAAAACGTACCTGATGGCCGTCCGACCAGGCTAGCTCGACTCGGCCCTCGGACCTTCGCCAGGCGTTGAGCCGGTGCGGGAACGAGGGCAGGAAGGGGTAGTACCAGCGCATCGTCCGCTGGAAGTCCGCGTGGTCGTGGTCGGGGGCCTCGCGCGTCGGGATGAAGGTGTACTCCATGAAGTTGACGGCGTTGTGGCCCTGCGCGTCCGCCTCGGCGAGGGCCTCTGCCAGCGTTGCGCTGCCCGGCGGCGGCAGGCGAATCTCGTCCGGGTCGGCGTGCATGAACCAGTCTGCGTCGAGCGTCGTGGCCAGCTCCTCTTTACGCTCAAGGATACCGTGCCACTTGTAGACCCCTCCGGTGCGCGGAAATGTCTCGATGCCGATGAGGCCGCGGTTCAGATAGCGCCCGGCGATTTCAAGCGTCCTGTCAGTCGAGCAGTTGTCTATGAGGTAGACGTCAACCTTCTGCCCGATCAGGTTCTCAAGGCAGGCGGCGATGAAGCGCTCCTCGTTGTACGAGGCGATGATGGCGATGACGCGCATGCTTTACTCTTGTGCCAGAGGACTCGCCCGTAGTCTTTAAGTAGGTCTCAGTTTCTTTATCAACCGGAAGAGGCGCGGGTAGCGCTTCAGTCTTTCCCTGGCGCGAAATGTGCCGCGCTCGCGTAGCGAGAGGTGCGGGCCTCTGTCAGACCAGCGCTCGATCTTCACCTCCATGTTCCTCTTGAGCGAGAAGTAGGTCGCCTCGCAATCGTCCGTGAGCGTCACAAGTGACTGGAGCGCGGCTTCGCGGCGCAGGTCTGCCTCATACTGAGGTGGGAGAGAGAATTTCCGGCACAATTTGAGATAGGCGGCTTTGAGGCTCACTTCCTCGACGACGCCTGCGTAAACCCTCCGATTCGGACCGGAGAGCGCAATCAGATTCCGCAACAGGTGCCAGCTTTTCGGGAGAGGACTTAAGAGCTCCCACTCCTCGTCCAGGAGCCCGAAAGAGTCGTCTTCACGAATAAACGCGTTGGTGAAAATGGTGTCCAGGGCCTCGCCCCTCAAGTGTGCGGCGTCCGCCTCGAACCGCCCGAAGACCCAGCCGAGAAATTCCGGCAAAAGGCTGCGCCCCGTCTTGAAGTAGGCGTCCTTCACCATTTCGACGCGCAGGAGCGTGTGGCGCTCGGCAGGGTGTGGCGGCTGCTGCTTCCACTTTACGGAGAGGCCGTGGCCCATCAGATTCCGCTCGCGCGCGCTCGCATCCGAGATCAGTTGCTTACTCACCTTCAGAGAACCGTCCCGCGAATCTTTGGCGAACGAAGTCTCTGTGGGCAACTTCCGGTTGCTTGAGTAGGACCAGGCCAGCTCGCCCTGCGCGGCGCGTCGCGCGAGGTGGCCCATGACGTCCGCCTCAGGCCGGGCGCTCGCCAGGACCAGGAAGGAGTTGGAAAACTCCTCGAAGAGTCCGGCGCGCGTGACAGACCTTTGCGCCAGCACCTCCGGAATGAGCGGGCGCGCCGCAGATCCGTAGCTGCGCGACTCGCTCCCGGTCGTCAGTCCCAGACAGAGGTCCGGCGCGAGTCTCGCCAGCTCTGAGGAGAGGACGCACCTGACGATCTTGTAATCCGGGAAAGGATAGTAGAACTGCGTGTCTGTGAAGCCCGCCTCGCGCAAAAGCTCCAGAAGCTCGTTGCGTGAGAAGGTCCGCAGCGAAGGCTTCGGAGGGTAATCGCAGATTCCCGCGTAGGGCTGAGGCAGGTGGTCCTCCTGACAACCGAGCCAGTACTTGAGGCCGAGCTTATTTTCGATAGCCAGGATCAGGACGCCTTCCTCTTTAAGACAGAGTCTGGCTTTTTCGAGCAGCGAGGCGAAAGGCGTGGGCGTCTCTATGAACAGCTCCGCGTATTCCAGGACGCCTGCCAGGCAGACCACGTCATACTTTTTCCGCAGGGCCAGCTCGAAAAAGCTCCCGACGTGACCTTCCCAGTTTCGAAATTGGCGCAAACGCTCCTCGATGACGGCGTAGCGGGAGCGCGTTCCCTCGACGACAGTCAGGTGCGAGCACTCTTCGGCGAGGAAATGCGAGAGCGCCCCCATGCCCGCCCCCAGTTCCAGGACTTCCAGCCCGCCGAAGTCGAAGGGGCGAAGCAGATTTGCGCGCCACGGCGAGAGATGATACTCGACGGCCCACTCGCACGGCGAAGGATATATCTGGTCGCGCGAGGAGAAGGGCGGCGAGTTCCTGACCAGCTCGTAAATCCTCTGTTCCACGCGCCGCCCGTCAGAGTACTGAATCTCCATAGGCCAGCGATTATCTTTGAACGCGCGCCAATATTCAATCACCTCTCAGGACGGCTCAACCCTGAAGGCGTGAGAGACGCGCCGCAGGCTTTCGTAATGGCGCCAGCACGTTCGAGTCGCGCAGCGCCGGCAACAACGGGGCCGCCCCGGGCACGAACACTGTGGCCGGCAACACGACAAACGTCTCGGGCACGATCACCTACTACAACGGTAACTAACACTTGATCTGCGCCGGGAGGTCGCCCACGCGCTTGTCCTGACGAGGACTATTCCGGCACCCGCATCAGAGTGTAAACTCTTCGGGATGCCGACCAGAGGTGTAGAGCCTCCGACAATTCTTACAGACGCCGACGCTGCATCGCCCGAACGGGTCGCGCCGCACAGGCGCACGCGCAACTACCTGGCGGGCGTCCTGACCAGCTACGCCGTCGTCGCCCTGACCATCCTTTACAACCTCTGGCTGACGCCTTTCACGCTGCGCTTCCTGGACCGCGAGGAGTACGCGCTCTTCGTCTTCGGCAACGACCTGCTGACTTGGCTCGTCCTCCTGGACCTGGGAATGACTGTGGGCCTGCGCGCGCAGGTGGCGCAGCTCACGGGCCGCCCGGACACGGAGCGCATGAACCAGCTGGCGAGCACGACCTTCTTCGCGCAGCTCATCCTCGCCCTCCTGATGATCGTCGCCGGCGGTGCGATGGCCTGGCTCGCGCCGCGTCTCTTTCAGGTCCGCCCGGACCTACAGGGGCAGGCGTCGCTCGTCCTGCTGCTGCTGGCGCTCGGCACGGCGCTCAACTTCGCCACGCAGGCTTTCTCGTCGCTGCTCTTCGCGCACCAGCAGATTCACTATGACAACCTGATTCGCATCCTCCAGATCACAGTGCGCGCCGTCGTCACGGTCGCGCTGCTCGTGACGGGCTGGAAGGTGCTCGCGCTCGCCATCGCCAGTCTCGCCGCGGTCGCCTTCTTCTCTCTGCTCTCCGTGCTGCGCGCCTATCTGGCTGTGCCGGGACTCAAGATCAGCCCGCGCCTGGGCTCGCGCTCGCTGCTGTGGAACGACCTGAAGAAGCTGAACCTCTGGTACGCCGTCGGCAACATGGCGACCGCTCTTATCCAGAGCATGGACCGGCTCATCGCCGCGCGCTTCGTCTCGCTGGCGTCCGTGACGACGCTGGCGCTGACGGGACGCGCCTACATGCTCGCGCTTCTTCTGCTCACACCGCTGACGGCCGCCGCGCATCCGGCTCTGGGGCAGCTCATCGGCGAGGGCAAACGCGCGCGCGCCTTCGACGCCTACCGCCGGTTGCTGCTGCTTTCGACCGGAGCGGCGACGGTCGCCGCCCTGAGCCTCTGGAGTGGCAACGCAGCCTTCGTCGCGCGCTGGGTCGGCGCGGAGAACTACGGGGGCGCGTGGCTCGACGCCCTGATGATGCTGAACCTCATAGCGTTTAGCTGGGTGTTGCCGAATCGCATGGCGCTGATCGTGGGCCTGCGCGCCCGCCCGCAGGCGCTGACGCGTCTTGCGGAGGCGCTCCTCAACCTCTGCCTGTCTGTCCTCCTGGCGCGGCGCTACGGGCTGGTCGGCATCGCCGCGGCGACCACCATCGCCGCCGCGCTCGTCTCCTGCTGGCAGTTCCCGCGCCTGGTGGCGGACTATTTCGAGCGCAACCTCAAAGAGGTGCTCGCGAAAGCGGTCGCCCCGCTTGTGCTGCCCCTGCTCGGGCTCATTGCGCTCGCCGTCATGATGCGCCTCTTCGTCGCGTCGAGGGGCGGCTACGCGGGCGCGCTCGCGGCGATTCTCACGGTCGGCGCGTGCGGCCTCTTTCTGCTATGGCGCTTCGCGTTCGACAAAGAGATACGCGAACGCGCGCTACAGGTCCTGCACGTTCCGGCCCACTTCAGCAAACGCGGGCGGTAAGCTATTCTTCGGGGACGGAGGCGACCATCTTTGATTCCCGCTCCATTCATCGTCGGCACCGGACGCTGCGGCACGACGCTGCTGCGGTTGATGCTCGACGCGCACCCTCTGGTGGCGATCCCGCCCGAGACGCATTTCATCCCTCAGGTCATCAGCGCTCGTCGCAGGCATTTGCGCCCGCGCCGCGCCTTTCTGAAGGCCGTCACGGGCGCGCCCTTCTGGCTCGACAATCGAATGGATGTGGAGGAGTTGAAGCGGCGCATATGGGCGCTCAGACCGTTCAGAGTGGGCGATGCCCTGCGCGCCTTTTACGGGCTCTATGCGGAAGGGCGCGGCAAGCCGCGCTGGGGCGATAAGACTCCCAACTATGTACTCCACATGCGCGCGATTCAGGAAGTTCTGCCCGAGGCGCGTTTCATACACCTGATTCGCGACGGGCGGGATGTCGCGCTCTCGATCAAGGATTTGTGGTTCGGCCCCGCTACCTTTGAGGAGGCTGCTCAGCGCTGGGTCTCTTGGATCGAGGAGGCGCGCCGTCAGGCGACGTCTCTCAACGCTTATCTGGAAGTCAGGTATGAGGACTTAGTCTTGCGTCCGGAGGAGACGCTCAGAAAGGTCTGCGACCTTTTAGAGCTCCCCTGGGATGAGGCGATGCTCGACTATCACCTCAAGGCGGAAGAGAGGCTTGAGGAGATGGTTCAGCCGATGCGCTTAAGCGCGGGTCGCGTCATCGAGGCCGCGGAGCGCAAGGCCATTCACACATTGACCGGCCAGCCGCCCAGGCAGGACCGCATCAAGGTCTGGCAAACAGAGATGCCCGCCGCGGAACAAGAACGCTTCGAGCGGATCGCCGGCCCCCTGCTCAGCGAACTCGGCTACGAGACGCGCGAATCAGGAAGCCTTTGATCGAGACGAGGAAACGCTGAGGCATGAGCGGAGGAATTTCCAGAAGGCTGAAGCTGCCCGAGAACCCGCCCACAGTTCAGTCGCGCATCTTCTTGACGTCGGGATTCGAGGGCAGCTAGTCGGGATAGTGCTCGCTAATCTTCGCTTCAATTTCATGACCGGTAGATTCTTCGGCCGCATGATTACGCGGGGGCGCGCCCGTGCCGCCGCCGCCGTTATTATCTTTATCGGTGATTCTGAAATTTATGAGCCCTCGCTTGACCTCTTCAAGTGCAATGCTCGTGTTTCTACGCCTCAGCGGGTCAACTTCAATCCGTGGAGGTGAGCCGTGCAGGAGTTGCTTGGCTCTTAAAGCAGCGACGACGATCAGACGGTATCTTGAATCTATCCCCGGCCATTGCTCCTCATTTGCCGCGTTGTCGAAGCCGTTGTCAGCCGTTTTGTTTGTCCCATCCATAAGATTTCTAATCTCCCGCGTTCTGCTCGTCTCGAAAACTTGCTGCGTCTGAAGTGCAATACAAATCTCAGGCAAACTCAAAAAAACTTGAGCCAATAAACGGCCGCCCCGGCGAAGGCTATGGCGACGACGATATGCAGCCAACTGAGGGCTGAGCGGTAGCAGTAAGGACATCTCATTTCCCAAAGTCTCAACATCCTTACACAGTGACGGCAACGCATGTTCACCTCAGATTCGAATGGTCTTGATGAGCGCGGCTCAAGAAGTGATGTGAAACTCCTCTGTATGATTGATGCGTCGGAAGATGCCCAAAAACGCGCACGCGCAGGCCGCGACGGCCGCGCCGATACCCAACCATAAATGAAGCGTTCCGCCTTCCGAGTCCGGGGTGCCCTGTGAATTCTTAAAGGCGGCGAAAAGATAGAATTGCCATGTGGCAACCGCGGCCATCAGCAAACCGACGGTCCATAGCAGAATGTTCCTCAAGTTTTTCACGTCAGACCTCCCTGGTTAATGTGAAATAAAATTATCTCTTCAGATTATGACCTATGCTTGTTCGAGCACACGGCCCCATCCGGTTCCCGCGCAAGACAGGCACGGCCGCCCCGTGTTACGCCTTCCGGAGCCCGCGCATTGCTGACACTGTGACGCGGGCTGGTCAACCGAGACATGCCCCTTGCCGCCGCAGACCAGACAAGAGACGATATAGCCCGCGGAGATATTCCATCTCCCACTCCCCGTGCACCACGCACACGTCTCCGAGGTGTAACTTCGTTGCCTGATCACTTTTCACAGCTCCTCGAAATGCGGGTCGAGATAAGCAGACTTATCTCCCGGGCAGACAAACGTGCACGAGCCTGATGGGGCAGTGAGCCTGAAAGACTGTTTTCGATTGAATTTTGAAGTGCGGCGGAGTCAGACATCAGGACTCTCCTTATTACAGTCGCGTTTGAAAAAACAACAGACGGCACAAGAAGAGGGCCGCTGTGGCCCGATCCCGATGTCGAGAGGTGAATTTTTTAAGAACGAATGCGGTCAAACATTGACGGACGCAGTATAGCACATGAAAGACAACCCTCTCCAGACGGCACACAGCAAAGGAGAGAGGGCGCGAAGATACAGGTCCGCGCCCGTCTAGTTGATAAACGGCTTTTGCGCGGCGCTGCCCCTTGACCGGGAGCGCGCCGTCCTACTGGTATCGGTCAGGTCTTCGATGCGCCAGGAGGTGGTCTGCCCTTTGGAACGAATCCGCCCCGCGGCGCTTGTTTCGTACAGGTGAATGCCGGAAATTTCCCAGTCCCTCGGGGTGTAAAGAACATATCCGCCACGAAAGACCGCGTGCGCGACGAACTCTCTCCCGTCAGGCAGGGTATAAATGCCCTGCTCTCTCAGCTCTTTCATAGATTTCCTTTGGCGCGGGAGCGGCCCGAATAGAGCTGCCAGGTGGCGTTGGCGGCGTTTAAGCGAACGCGCTTGATCCCTTTCGCCAGCCTGAAGAGTTGGAGTACACGTATGCCCCACCAGTTGAAATCAATCTCGTACCAGGCGAGCCCGTGGCGCGCCGAAGTCGGGTGGGCGTGGTGGTTGTTGTGCCAGCCTTCGCCGAAGGTGAGGAGCGCCACCCACCAGCTATTGGTCGAATCATCGTTGGTGGCGAAGCGTCGCCGGCCCCACATGTGAGTCGCGGAGTTGACGAGCCAGGTCGCGTGCAGGTTGAACGTCACGCGAAAGAAGATGCCCCACATCAAAACAGACCAGCCGCCGAGCGCGAAGAGCAGCAGGCCGCAGATGACCAAAGGCACGTAGTAAAACCTGTTGAGCCAGCGGTGAAAACCATCCTTCATCAGGTCCGGGGCGTAGCGCCACAGGACCTCCGACTCGTGAACCTGCGCCGTGCCCGTGAGAATCCATCCCATGTGCGCCCACCAGCCGCCGTCGCGCGGCGTGTGCGGGTCGCCGGGCGCGTCCGTGTGCGCGTGATGTATGCGGTGTGTGACGACCCAGTTGACAGCGCCCCCTTCGAGCGAGAGCGTCCCGCAGACGGTCAGGAAATACTCGACCGCTTTCGGCGTCTTGTAGCCCCTGTGTGTGAGAAGACGGTGAAAGCCCATGCCGACGCCCGGACTCCCGGCTATCCACCACAGGGCGACGGCGGCTATCAAAGCCTGCCAGCTAAACATAAAGAGCGCGGCCACCGCGCCCAGGTGAAAGATAACCATCCAGCTTGCCGTCACCCAGTTGATGCCTGCTTCCTTGTTCTCAATGCTCGATTTGCTGCTCATAAAGCTCCTGAAGTTAGAATCCGACCTGCCCTCATTCGGGGGGTTATACGGCAAGGAATATCCTGGTTGCTTACCGCACAACTGTTTGTAATATGCATGTGTGTCTTTTTGAATAAGAAACGACATGTTTTTGGTTGGCGAGGGATGAACTTTCAAGAATCTTGATTGTGTCTCGCGCCCGCGATGACTCGTGACCCGGCCTGTCTGTCACATCGTTCAACCCTTTCTTTCCAGCGCAAAGCAGCTTTCGAGTTGCGGGCGTGGCGCGCGCATTCCTGTTTATATGACTCATCTGGATTACCGATGGCGACACTCTTATACCTGGCCTCGCAGACGTAACAGATCGAGGCGCGTCCCAGAAAGGAGAGATCAAGAGGTGATTCGAAATAGAAGCAGCTCCCCCCGCAGAAAATACAGTCTTCAGATTCGGGAATAGTCAACTTCGGATTTTCGTTAAAGACGAATCCGCAATCAATACAGGAGAACTCTCGCTCCGCTCGCTCAAGCTGAAAGCTGTTTCCCGAAAAGCATACAGGGCAAGCTATGAACACTTCTTTCTTGATATATCACCACCGAATCTGACTTCGGAGTGCGCTTGGTTCTTAAAAATGGAAGCGCCCCCGGCTTCATTCCTATTGTTGCCAGGGGCGCTTTCCGTAAAGGGTCGCTGGTTATGTTAAGAGTTCTTACCAGCGGTTGCCGCGATTGCTATCGCCGTGGTTGAAACGTCCGCCGCCACGATTGCCACCGTAGCCGCCGCGACCTCCGCCACCGCCGCCACCGTTGCGATTCTCTCGCGGCCTGGCCTCGTTGACCGTCAGGCTCCGCCCCTGGATTTCCTTGCCGTTGAGCTGCGCGATGGCCGCTGCGCCCTCTTCCTTCGACGACATCTCGACAAACCCGAAGCCCCGCGAACGGCCCGTGTCGCGATCCTCGATGACCGACACACTCTCG
>DASVXV010000048.1:0-26952 GCA_036392495.1 Pyrinomonadaceae bacterium
TTGATAAAAGACTTGCTGATTGCGAGTCCGGTTCAATGAGTTGTTGGGCAGCCTCTTGATGGTATCACGCAACTTGCCCATCGGCTTTCTGTCCTCTGGCATGCACCTCGACTGTTTTGTTATGCGGAGCGGCCCAACGCCCGAATTAACCCGCCGGACGACAACTGCGCCAGCGCCAAGTTCACGATGAAAGATACGCTCACTCCGGTCGGGTTGAATGAGTTGTTAGGCGGCGTGCAATATGCCGCGATTTGATTAACTGGAAATCTCAACCCTACCATCCCGCGCATCCTTGATAAAAGATAATAGAACCGCCAAAAGCGTGAGCGACAGAAGAACTGTTACGACCACTGCACAAATGCCTAGTACCTTTGAATCATATCCCAGCAAGTTGTGATTCCCAACGCGCCCCGGAAAGCTGCTCCCATATGCCCAGGTTTGAAACTGATCCATAGGGGTTTCCAGGAAGGTGTGCGATAGCGTGGCGAACAGAAATAATAGAGCCGCACCAAAGATACGATACCGAGGCTTTGATTTTACAAGCAGCACTGAAAGAAAGAGGGGATAAACCAGCAGGCTGAAGGTAAAAGGCGTAATCTGGGGGAGGAACGGCCAGCCACTATGATCTGCCCGCAGCACATGATCCACGTGGTGAATGATGGCTAAAGCTGCGGCTAAGAGCAATAACTTCTCGCTCATGCTAAGTTTCATAAGGCTAATCACCCGTTCCACTCAACAGACGCCTAACGCCCGAATTCAGCCGCGAGCAATTATCATGATTGATAAAAGGTACGCTCAATGCGAGTCGGCTGCAATGAGTTGATATGCCGCCGCTGATCGCACAGAGCCGCTGGCCTTTTGTTTTTAACCTTTGATTTGCACCAACGCCACTGCCTTACCTTTTAGCGAAGCGGCATATCGCGCATTAGGCCGCCACTGGCGGTAAAACTCGGTCATAGTCGCAAATTACCGCCAGTGGCGGCCTAATACCATAAAAGCGGACAATTACCGCTAGTGGCGGTCTAACATCTCTCAGGGCTGACTTTTACCGCACACTCGAACGTGAGGCTAATGAGAAAAGGCGCTCGATTAGCTGGACGTGCGAGGCGTGAGACCGGGGCGCACGATATTCCCCTTGAGAGATGAAAGTCAATGGCAGGTTTTACGTCTTGAAGAGGGGCTAAAAGCAGCGTGTCCTCACCCAACGCTATTCATCCAGCAACCTTATCCCTCAATGCTGACTAAGATTTCCTGGCCTTCTTCTTCTTGCGCTGATGGCGTTCTTCTGCTTCTTCAATCGAATGAGACATTGTGATCTTCTCGTCTCGTTTAGCCATTCCTGCTAACTTTCCGTAGTGCCTGTGCAGTACCTTTATCTCTTCCTCGCTCAGGTCTTCAACGTCAATCAGCCGATTGCTCGCGCCATCGAGCGCTGCCACGATTTCATTGAGTTTCAGGTGTATCGCCAGCGCATCCTTGTTCTGGGTGCGCTGGATGAGGAAGACCATCAGGAAGGTGACGATAGTGGTGCCAGTGTTGATGACCAGTTGCCAGGTGTCTGAGAACTTGAAAATCGGTCCCGTAGTTGCCCAGACAATAATTATGAGCAGAGCGATAATAAATGCCCATGAGCTGCCGGCCCACTCCGTGGCTTTGTGCGAAAACCGTTCGAGCATCCGGCTGAGGACGCCCTGTTTCTTTCGTGCCATAATTCCTGCTCCTTTCTCGATCAATGTTCGAGTTGAGGCTGGCCTATCTGCTCAATCCAGTCAAGTCTAATCGTAAAATGCGTTATGTGCGCAAATCCACTTAAACCCAACCCGGAAAATGGGAGAGCGCCCTAAATCCTTCTATTTACTACGGGGGCGCTCTCCCATTACAATTAACCAAACTGAATCCAATGCATCTGCTCGTCATAGACAACTACGATTCGTTCACCTACAACCTCGTGCAGTACTTAGGAGAACTCGGCGCGGAGATAGAGGTGCACCGCAACGACGAGGTGACGGTCGAAGATGTAGAGAGGGATTGCTGCCCCGATAAGATTCTGATTTCGCCTGGACCCGGGACGCCGGACGGCGCCGGCGTCTCTCTGAAGATGATTGAGCGGTTCGCGGGCCGTGTCCCGATCCTCGGGGTCTGTCTGGGGCATCAGGCCATAGGGCAGGCGTTCGGGGGGCGCGTGGTTCACGCGCCGACCCTGATGCACGGCAAGTCTTCGGAGATCTGCCACGACGGGCGGACGATCTTCGAGGGGCTGGACTACCGCTTTAAGGCCGGGCGCTATCATTCGCTCGTGGTCGAGCGCGAGAGTTTGCCGGAGTGTTTGGAAGTCTCCGCGACCACGCCCGACGGCGTCATCATGGGCCTGCGCCACCGCGAGGCGAAAGTCGAAGGCGTGCAGTTTCACCCGGAATCAATCCTGACGCCCGACGGGAAACGGCTGCTCCAGAATTTCCTGAAGCTCTAACCCGTAATCGTGACCTTCAAGACGAAACTCCCTTTCCACTCGTCCGCCATCTGGCTCTCCGTGACGCGAATATGGTAGTCGCCCGTCTCCTTCAACTCTTCGTCAAAGACCACGCCGCCGGGCGCGCCGTTCTCTTCGCCCGACGGGGAAGTGATGAATCCGCGCGTCGCGCCCTGCCCCGTCATCTCGACGCGCATGTGCTGCCCACGGCGTGCGCGCAGGACGAAAAGCGCCTCGTCGTTGATTCCTTTCAAATACCCCTTGACGCGCGCGGTGGTCGCGCCACGCTTGAAGCGTATGCGCCGCTCAGGGCTGGCGGTTGACGCGAAAGGCGTCTGCGCGACGAGGACGAGGGCAATAAGGGCTAGAACTGACAAATGAGTCAAGCGTCTGCTTGCTCGCATGGAAAAAGATACTGAGTGAAGCGGTTTCATAAGCTTCTCCTTGGCTATTCAAATCACCTTAAAGATGAGCGTGCTGTTGGGCTCATCCTACGGAACTGAAAGCGGTCTCATAATACGCGGGGCTCGTCTCTCAAGCATGATCTCTGTTCTGGAAACCCTTACGATGCTTACGAGACCGCTTACCCAGGAAGCCGCCGGGAGCTTACTGGTACTTGCGTGTGCTCTGGCAAACCACTTCGCGTTTCTTCGTGATGTAGTTTGCTACCAGGATCCTGTCCTCGAAGAGTTGGAGCCTCACGTCAGCGGTGTTGCCGACGACTTTCGCTTCGATATTCCCGGTAGAACCGTAGGGGGCAGCCGTCAAGTTAGCGACCTGCATGTTCTCAAGGTACATGTGGCCGTTACTTATTTTTCCGTCCTGTTCGTAAATCACGATGTAGAGGGACTGGTTGCGATCCGTGCAGCGGAACTGGTACGTCTTCGTGACAGGCCTGGGCGTTGTTGATGCCGCTCCCGCCAGAGAGATCGCGCTCAATACAACGAGCGCCAGCACGGCGGCTATGATTGATTTCGCTGAGAAGACTCTTTTCATCTGTGAACTCTCCTTTGTAGGCCACGCCTTGGGACAGTGCGCGCCGTGGTGAAGTTGGTTAATTCCGATTGCGACGCGCATCTTACTTTAACTATGCTTAATCTGTAACTAACTTTGGCCCGCATCAGTCGGCGACGAAGCCGACGGAGACGACGCGGAAGCCTCCGCCGCTCCTACGCACGCGCATGTTCATCGCGCCGCCCTCGTAATAGAAGGAGCAGAGAAAAGAGTTCCCGGTCCTGTCGCAGCCGCTGAACTCAAGCTCGGGAGCGCCCGTCTCGACAGCGGGGCGACAATTCTTCCCCAGAAGCTTCTTGACGACCGCGGGCGTGGCGACCTTGAGCGCACCGGCGCGGTCGCACTCGCTGCGCGCGAGTTGCAATTGGCGCGCAGCCTGCTCCGGCGTGTCTGCGGGAATGTTCGGAAGGGCGCGCGCCGGGAAAAAGCCTGCGGCGAGAAGTAGCGCCATTGAGATGTAAGCGATGATGCGTTTCATTGTTCTTTCCTCCTCGGATTTTCAACTCACAACGGGCATTGGTCTTGACACGTTATTTCGGCCATTTCCCCTTTAAGCGATTGTTAAGCTCGTTCGCCTCCTTGATGTCGTCGTTGTAATCGCAGGCTATCCAAACGTCCTTGCCCGCTACTGTCGGCAACTCCTGTGGGACGACTTGGAAGTTGACCCAGACTTCCTGGCCCGGTTCGAGAGCGGGGTGAACCCGTCCGTAATGCACCGCTTCGCCCTTTTCGGCGTTCAAGACCCAAGAGAACGTCAGTGAACTAACAGGCGAACGCTTCTGCCCGATATTCTTCACGAGCACCTTGGTCTCAAGTTTGCTGATGAACTGCACCTTGACGATGGTCAGGTCGGGAAGGTCTTCGGGCGCATCAGAGGCAAGCGCGGCCTGTGTCCGATCGTAGGCCGAGGGGCGCGTCTGCGCGAGAGTCTGGGACAAAACGACTGCCAGCATGAGAACCATTGCCAGCGACATAGATTTGAGTTTCATAGTCTTCTCCTTTCGTGATGGTTGGCTTCAATCAGTTTCCCTTGAGTTCTTTGACGAGCCGGTGGTAGGTGAACTTCTTGGCACTGACCTCGACCATCCATTTCTTGATCTCGGAATCTTTCGGTGCAGGCAGATTCGCGGCTGCGTGCGCGCGTAGGATCACGCCGCGCAGCTCTTCAATCTGATCTTTCTTGCTGCCCAGCATGTAGTTGACGCAGGCGTCGCGTATCTCGACGTAGTTTGTCCCTTTCGCCTGGACTTCCTGCGACCAGTAATCCATGTCGCCGGGAAGAGGGTCGCGGCCAAGCGCCCAGAGGTACGCCCGTTGAATGGTCTCCTGCCGCTCGGTCGCGTTTTTCTTGAGCCACTCGCGGGAGGCGTTCATCAAGTCCGCATAGCCGAGGATTTCGTTTTTGATCCTGGCCTGCCAGTAAGCCATGTTTTTGGCCGTCGAAGCGCGCCCGAAGCTGCGGTTATAGGCTCGATCTATCACCAGCCTCAACTCCTCAGCGCCTTTCGGTTGTTTGAGTAAGGTTTTGAGATTTGATTCGAGGACCGCCTCATCATTGGCGAGACTCGCCCACTCTGCCTTTTCCGCTGCCGTGGGGTCGCGCCCGAAGACTTTTTGGAAGACTCCCGCGGTGTTCATGCCCGGCTCGCGGAGGTCGGCTCCCCCCTTGAATTGAGCGCGCGTCTCCGCCGCGAAAAGAGTCCCCGCCAGCACAAAGCCGATCACGGTTAATAAAATTCTTCTCAACATCTTCTTGCTCCTTTCACTGTTTCTTAAAGAATCAATGCTCTCTTCCGCCGCTCCGTTGCGCCCTGACATATGTAGAAGCGAAAACGACGGAAAAAAAGTGACAGATGGGTTTTCAGAAAGATTGAAGCGGAGAGGTCCTCATTAACAATTAAGCCGAAAATCATGCCCGAAGTGATACAATTCGCCCTTCCCGCAGGGGCGCGCGGGCGCGTACAATCCAGCGCGTGAGAGAAGGCGCGCCACACGAAGTAACGCGGCTGCTCGAAGCCTGGAGCCACGGCGACAGGGAGGCGCTCGACCGCCTTGCGCCTCTGGTTTACGACGAGTTGCGCCGCCTGGCGCACCGCTACATGAGCCGCGAGCGCGCGGGCCACACCTTGCAGACCACAGCGCTCGTCAACGAGGCTTACCTGAAGCTCGCGGGCCAGCGCGGCATCGAATGGGAGAACCGCAAGCACTTCTTCCTGGTCGCGGCCCGCCTGATGCGCCAAATCCTGATTGACCACGCGCGCACGCGCCGCTCGGCCAAACGCGGGGGCGGCGCACGTCCCCTCTCTCTGGACGAGACCGGGCATCTGACGATAGAGCAGGCCGCGGACCTGATTATCGAGAACAGAGCATTGATGACGCCCGAGCGCGCCGCGGACCTCCTGGCGCTAGACGACGCTTTGGCCGAGCTCGAAACCCTTGACGCCGAGAAGAGCCGCGTCGTCGAGCTACACCACTTCCTCGGCATGACCTTCGACGAAGTCGCGGACGTGCTCAATGTCTCCTCGCGGACAGTCAAGCGCCACTGGGAATCCGCGAAGGTCTGGCTGTATAAAGCAGTGACGGGTGACAAGTGACGAGTGACAAGCAACAACGCTTTAACTCGTCACTTGTCACTCGTCACTCGTCACTGTTCTTATGAACCCCGAACGCTGGCGACAAGTTGATCGCGTCTTGCAGTCGGTGCTGGAAAGGCCGCCCGATGAGTGGGCGGCGTTTCTGGACCGCGCCTGCGCCGGGGACGAAGGCTTGAAGGGCGAGGTCAGGTCCCTTCTATCCCTCTACGACGAGGCGGGCAGTTTCATTGACCGTCCGGCGCTGGAAGAGGAGGCGGGACTTCTGACCGTGGGGCAAAACCGTGCAATCGTCGGTGAGGTGTTCGGCAATTACAAAGTCGTCGAACATCTCGGCGCGGGCGGCATGGGTGAAGTCTATCTGGCCGCAGACACTCGCAACGAGCGCCGGGCGGCGCTCAAACTGCTGCCGCCTTACTTCACCACAGATGAGCAGCGCGTGCGCCGCTTCCAGCAGGAGGCGCGCGCCGTCCTCGCCCTCAACCACCCGAACATCGTCACCATTTACGAGATCGGCCAGGCGGATGCGGCGCCCTTCATCGCCAGCGAATTGATCGAAGGCGAGAACCTGCGCGCGACTCTGAAACGAGGGCGGCTCGGAATCGGCGAGGCGTTAGAGATCGCGATTCAGGTCGCGGGCGCGCTCGCTTACGCGCACGAGCACGGAGTCGTCCACCGCGACATCAAGCCAGAGAACATCATGCAACGCCCGGACGGCTACGTGAAGGTCCTGGACTTCGGCATCGCCAAGTTGACGGAGCGCAAGCGTGAAGGGATGGAAGATTCTTTGGAAGCGCCGACGCGCGCGAAGGTCTTGACCTCGCCCGGCATGTTGATGGGCACGGCGCATTATATGTCGCCGGAGCAGGCGCGAGGGAAGGAGGTGGACGCGCGCACTGATGTCTGGAGCTTGGGGGTTGTGCTCTACGAGATGGTGACAGGGACACGTCCCTTCGACGGCGAAACGACGAGCGACGTCGTCTCACTAATTCTTCAGCGCGACCCGTTGCCGCTCCCGCAACACTTACCGGACGCTCCCGCGGAGCTTGAGCGCATCATCAGAAAAGCGCTCAACAAGTCTCTGGACGAACGCTACCAAACGGCGAAAGATTTTCTCGCCGACCTCAAGCAGTTCAAGCGTCAGTACGAGCAGGATGCGGAGGCCGAACGCTTGCAGCCGCCGCGCGGCGTGACTGTGCGAAGGGCGGGCGGCGGTAATGATGCGGACGCGGCGACGGTCGTCGGAGAGGCGGCTGCAACGGCTGGCGGCGTGGAAAAACGCACCGCATCGAGTGCCGAATACCTCATCGGTGAAATCAAGCAGCACAAAAAAGGGGCCGCGCTCGTCGTCGCAGTCGCGGTCGTCGCAATCGCCGCCCTGGTTTTCGGTCTCTACAGGCTCACCGGGCAGAACAGGACGCCCGTTGAAACGAGCGCGAGAGATGCCGCCCCCGCCGTGACTTCAGCGCCGGGCGGTCCGGCTAAAGGTATCAAGACTCTCGCCGTGCTCCCGTTCAAGCCGCTCTCAGGCAAGAGCCAGGATCAGATACTGGAAATCGGCATGACCGACGCGCTGATCACGAAGCTGAGTAACGTGCGCCAGATTGTCGTGCGGCCCACCAGCGCCGTGCTCAAGTACGCGGAGCTGGCGCAGGACTCTCTGGCAGCCGGACGTGAGCAGGGCGTGGATTCCGTGCTCGAAGGCAAGATTCAGAAGGTGGGCGACCGTGTCAGGGTGACTGTGCAGTTGTTGAGAGTTGACAGCGGGACGCCGCTCTGGGCAGACACCTTCGACGGGAAGTTTACGGACATCTTCGCCGTGCAGGACTCGATCTCGGAGCGCGTGGCGGCGGCGCTGCAACTCGAACTGACCGGCGAGGAGCGGGGGGGCCTCGCCAAGCGTTATACGGAGAACCCGGAGGCATATCAGCTCTTCCTTAAAGGCCGCCACGTCTGGGGGCAATTTACGCCCGAGTCGCATCGGATGGCAATCAAATATTTCGAGCAGGCCATCGCGCTCGATCCGAACTACGCGCTGGCATACACGGGGCTATCGGAGACGTACTCTGCGGCGGGGTCTAACTCATGGCTGCCCCCGCGCGAGGCCATGCCCAAGGCCAAACAGGCGGCGCTGAAGGCCATCGAGATTGACGATACGCTCGGCGAGGCGCACACCGCGCTGGGGGCCATCGCGCTGTTCTATGAGTGGGACTGGGACACGGCCGAGCGGGAGCTTAGGCGGGCCGTCATCCTGAATCCGAGCTACGCGAATCCGCACCAGCTATACTCTTATTACTTGACCACAAGAGGGCGTTTTGACGAAGCCATCTATGAGGCCGAGCAGGCGCACAAGATTGATCCCCTGTCGCCCAAGATGTACGGAGGCTTGGCGGACGCTTATCAAAATGCTCGCAATTACGACCGAGCCATCGAGCTATATCGTGAAGCGCTGGAGATTGACCCCGGCTTCGCCGGAAACCATGCCGGGCTGGGCGCGACATACGAGATGAAGGGGATGTACGAAGAGGCCATCGCGGAGTATCAGAGGGCAGTCAGCCTGGCGGGGCGCATACCGATTGCTTTAAGTGCGCTCGGACACGCCTACGCGATGGCGGGTAAAAGAAGCGAGGCGCTCGGAATACTCGACGAGTTGAAAGAGATGTCGCGTCGCGAGCCTGTCTCGCCCTACGACTTCGCAGTCCTCTACAGAGGTCTCGGCGACCGGGACCGGATGTTTGAACAACTCGATAAGGCGTTCGAGGAGCGATCCAGCCGTTTGATTTGGCTCAAAGTAGAACCGTTTTTCGACCCGTTCCGCTCCGACCCGCGCTTCCAGGAGATGCTTCAACGCATGAAACTTTAGCCTTGAGATATTATCGTCAGATGTACAGTACACAACTTGGATGTGGCCGCTCCAGCCAGCCATCAAGTCAGTACCGCCTGCGGCGTGCCGATTTCGGATTGTAGAATGCGGATTGCGGATTGAAAGGCTTTTGCTCTTTTCTTAAATCCGCAATCCGAAATCCGCATTCCGCAATCGGTACTGACCTGTAGCTGCACTCAACTATGACTGAAGAGAAAACATCCCGCGCACACAGACCAGCGTGGTTATTGCCAACCCCTGCGCGCAGGGATGAAGCGCAGACCGATGCGGGGCTGCGCCCGCTTCTGCTGCGCCTGATGCGCGGCGAAGATTTGCGGCGCGACGAGGCGAACGACCTGCTCGATGCTTTGCTGGATGGGGAAGCGACCGACGCTCAGATTGCCGCCGCGCTCGTCGCGCTCGCAGTCAAAGGCGAGACCGTAGAGGAACTCGCAGGGATGGCCGCCGCGATGCGCGCGCGGTCCGTGCGCATCAACTCGCGCCACGAACGTTTCATAGACACGGCTGGGACGGGTTCGAGTTACAGCAAGACCTTCAACGTCTCGACCGCCGCAGCCTTCGTCATCGCGGGCGCAGGGCTCGCGGTCGCCAAGCACGGCAGCCGCGCCGCGACGAGCCGTTCGGGAAGCGCGGACGTTTTGACCGCGCTCGGCGTGAATGTCGCCGCGCCGCCTGAGATTTCGGAAAAGTGCCTCAACGAAATCGGCATCTGCTTCATGTTCGCGCCGCTCTATCACGGAGCCACAAAGCGCGTGGCGGGCGTGCGCAAGGAGTTGGGCGTGCACACGACTTTCAACCTGCTCGGTCCGCTGACCAACCCCGCGGGCGCGCCGCGACAGATCATAGGCGTCTGGCATCGCGCTTTGATCGAGCCGCTGGCGCGCGCTCTGGTCGCGCTCGGGGCAGAGCACGCCTGGGTGGTGCACGGCTCGGACGGGCTTGACGAAGTGACGCTCGCGGGCGAGACAGCGGTCGCCGAAGCTCACAAAGGGGAAGTGAAAAGTTTTGAAATTACGCCGCAGGATTTCGGCCTTAACCTGGCGGAACTGGTGCACCTCAGGGGCGGCGATGCGCAGGCCAACGCGCAGATAATCCGCGCGGTGCTCTCTGGCGCGAGGCGCGATGAGGCGCGCGACCTGGTAGTCATCAACGCCGCCGCAGCGCTCTTCGTCGGAGGCGCGGCCCCAAATCTTTTCGCGGCAGCGCGGCTCGCCGAAGAGAGCCTTGACAGCGGCGCGGCAGCCGAGAAACTTGAACAACTCGTCGAAGCGACGAATGAATCGTGAATCGTGAATCGTAAATCGTGAATCGTAAATCGGCGACAGCGGTATTCCTCTATTTACGATTTACGATTCACGATTCACGATTCACGAGCAAAATAAATGGACTTTCTGACGGAGATTATGGCGCTCAAAAGGGCGCGGCTCGCGCGCTCGAAGCGCGAGCGTGCGGCGGAAGATTTGCGCGTCGAGGCCGAAAAGTCGCGCTCTCTTGCTCAAGCTCACGCGCTTCGTGCCGCGCTTGAAGATCGTGACCGTATCAACATCATCGCGGAGTTCAAGCGCGCGTCGCCCTCAAAAGGAGTGATTCGGGCGGATGCGGAAGCGGCGCAGATGGCGCGAAGCTACGAAGCGGGAGGCGCGGCTGCGGTCTCGGTTTTGACTGAAGAGGACCGCTTTCAAGGCTCGCTGGATGACCTGCGGAGTGTGCGCGCGGCGGTCAAGCTCCCTGTGCTGCGTAAGGATTTCATCTTTGAAGAGTATCAAGTGTACGAGTCGGCCGCCGCGGGCGCGGACGCGCTCCTCCTGATAGTCGCGGCCCTCGCTGATGAAACGCTCGAACATCTGCGCCGCGTCACAGAGGATGAGCTGGAAATGGATGCCCTGGTCGAGGTCCACACCAGGGAAGAGATGACGCGTGCGCTCGGCGCAGGCGCGACCCTCGTCGGAGTCAATAACCGCGACCTGCGTTCTTTCAAAGTCTCTCTGGACACCTCAGTCGAGCTTGTTCAAAATGCTCCCGCGGAATGTTTGCTCGTGGCCGAAAGCGGCCTGAGTTCGGCAGCGGACCTGCGGCGCCTGCGCGCCCTCGGCTACACAGGTTTCCTCATCGGCGAAACCCTGATGCGCTCCACAGAGCCCGAGAGAGAATTGAGAAAGCTTTTGAGTCGTAAATCGTAAATCGTTTATTCGTAAATCGTAAATCGTAAATCGTAAATAGAGGAAACCGCTTTCGTCTATTCACGATTTACGATTCACGATTCACGGTATTCCAATGGTGTTCGTCAAAATCTGCGGCATTACGAATCTGGAAGACGCGCTCGCTGCGGTCGAGGCGGGGGCGGATGCGCTCGGCTTCAATTTCTACGAGAGGAGTCCGCGCTACATTTCGCCCGTTGAGGCGCGCCGGATTATCGGGCAGTTGCCGGACCATGTGTTGAGCGTCGGGGTCTTCGTCAATGCGGGCGAGCCGGACCTGTTGGCACGCACAGCGGATGAAGTCGGGCTGAAAGCCTTGCAACTACATGGCGACGAGTCCCCGCAATACTGTCGCGCGCTCAAGGAGCGATTCTTGATTAAGGCTCTGCGCGCCGGCGCTGGTTTCGACCCGCGTTGCGTGTTGGAGTATGAAACGGATGCCATCCTGCTGGACGCATTCGCTGAGGGAGCGCGCGGCGGCACCGGGCGCGTGGTTGATTGGAGTCTGGCGCGTGCTGTCAGCGAACTGGTCCCGAAGCTTATTCTGGCAGGCGGCTTAGGGACCGAGAATGTCTCTCAGGCAATTGCTTCAGTCAATCCTTATGGGGTGGACGCCTGTAGCAGTTTGGAGAGCGCGCCGGGCAGAAAAGATTCGGGCAGCGTGCGAGCATTTCTCGCGGCGGCGCGCGTTAAACCTTGACGCCGGGCCAGCACTTTCGGTTATTCTGTCGGGCGTGGCTTATAACCAGGCAGACGCGAAAGCAGCGCTTGTCATGAGTCCATTCCCCAAACCCTCACCGGCTGAATTCAACTCGACACGCAGAGACTCTTTTTTCGCAGTTCTGATTCTATGAGCGCAACCGCACGAGCATCTTCAAATGACAGGGCACGAGCGCGCGATCAGGGGCGCGTGCTCCTGGTGACTGACGAGCCTGCTGTTGCGGCCTACGGCGTTCAGCTTGAGCGCGCGGGTTTCGCTGTCGTCGGCGTCACAGGGGGCGCGGCGGCCCTCGTCTCTTTGCGGCGCGCGCGCCCGCATATAGTCATTGTTGACGTCAACCTGCGTGGCATCGGCGCGGACGACCTGGTGCATTCGTTGATGCGCGCGCAGGACGGGGTCGCCGTGCTCCTGCTCGGGGATTCGCCGTCAACGATCCCGCGCCGGAGCGAGGCGATTGCCCTCGGCGCTTTCGACTATTTCCAGATGCCCGCGGAACTCCCCCTGCTCGTCGCGCGGACCACACAGCTCGTCTCATTGAAACAGATGATGGACCGCCTGCGGGCTGAAGCGGACAGGGATTACCTGACAGGGCTCGCCAACCGCCGTCGCTTTCGCACGGCGCTCGGGCAGGAGATCGAAAGGTGGAGGCGCTACAGTGTGTCCTGCGCGCTCGTGCTCGTGGACATAGATCATCTGAAAAAGATCAACGACCAGCACGGGCATTCGGCAGGCGACCGCGTGATTCGTCATGTCGGGAGCGCGCTCCTTGAGCTGTCGCGGGATAACGACACGGCTGCGCGCCTCGGCGGCGAAGAGTTCGCTCTCTTGCTCGCGGGAGTTGACGACGCGAAGGCCGTTGCGGCGGCTGAGCGCCTGCGCCATGTCGTTTCGGCAACAATGGTCGAAGATGTCGGGACAGTCACCGTCAGCCTGGGCGTCGCAGCTTGTCCGGCGCACGCCACATCGGAGCGCTCAATCTACGCTGCGAGCGACGCAGCGCTTTACGAGGCCAAACGACACGGGCGCAACCGCACGGCCGTCGCCGAGCTGAGCGCTTCCTGATAATTTTGTAGGACAGGCATTCCTGTCTGTCAGTGAGACAGACATTCCTGTCTGTCAGTGGGACAGACATTCCTGTCTGTCATGAGCGCGAATACTGTTTATTAAAACCATAAGCGTGCTGGCGCACGCTTTGACAGACAAGAATGTCTGTCCTACGTTATGTCGAAAACAGGACCTGATGAGAGGGGACACTGGGGGCCATACGGCGGACGCTTTGTGCCTGAGACTTTGATGGCTCCGCTCGAAGAGTTGACCGCGGCTTACGAGGCGGCGAGCGCGGACGGTGCATTCGTGGAAGAATTTGAAGCGCTCCTGCGCGACTATTCAGGACGCCCGACGCCGCTCTTTCACGCGGCCCGGCTGTCCGAACGTGCTGGAGGGGCGAAGATTTACCTCAAGCGCGAGGACCTTTCGCATACAGGCTCGCACAAGATCAACAATGCCATCGGACAGGTCCTGCTGGCGCGGCGCATGGGCAAGCGGCGTGTGATTGCGGAGACGGGCGCGGGGCAGCACGGCGTCGCCACTGCAACCGTCTGTGCGCTCTTCGGTCTCCGTTGCGTCGTTTACATGGGCGCGGAAGACGTGCGCCGGCAGCGGCTGAACGTCTTTCGGATGCAGCTCCTGGGGGCGGAGGTCCGCGAGGTGACGGCTGGCTCGCGCACCCTGAAGGATGCGATCAACGAAGCTTTGCGCGACTGGGTGGCGACGCCCGCTGAGACCTATTACCTTTTAGGGAGCGCTCTCGGTCCACACCCGTATCCGAGGATGGTACGCGATTTCCAGAGCGTCATCGGGCGTGAGTGTCGCGCGCAGATTCTGGAGAGGGAAGGGCGCTTGCCGGACCTTCTGGTCGCGTGCGTCGGCGGCGGCTCGAACTCAATCGGGCTGTTTCATCCGTTTCTGGCGGACGAGCAGGTCCGCATGGTGGGCGTCGAAGCGGGCGGAAGCGGCAACGCGCTCGGGCAACACGCGGCGCGGTTCAAGAGGAGCGGCGGCGGTCGCCCGGGCGTTCTTCAGGGGACGATGAGCTACGTGCTACAGGACGAGCGCGGGCAGATAGCCCGGACACATTCGATCTCTGCGGGACTCGATTACCCGTCAATCGGACCGGAGCACGCTTTTCTTCACGATGAGGGGCGCGTGAAATATGTTTCGGTAACTGATGCGGAAGCGCTCGAAGCCTTCCGAACGCTCTCAGAGCTTGAAGGCATTACGCCCGCTCTCGAATCCGCACACGCCGTCGCGCACGCCCTGAAAGTCGCACCCGAAATGGAGCCGGGCCAAACGCTCATCATCAACCTTTCGGGGCGGGGCGATAAGGACGTCAACACGGTTCAAGAGCAGTCTGGAGTCTAGAGTCTGGAGTCTGGAGTCAAAGGCCAAATGCTTTTGACATCGGACTCCAGACTCCAGACTCCAGACTCCAGACTTCTTTATGGGTCGGATTGCAGAAACTTTCGCACGGCTCAGGCGCGCAGGGCGGCGCGGCCTGATTCCTTTCATCACGGCGGGCGATCCCGATCTTGAGACGACCGCCGGGCTGCTCGTCGAGTTGGCGCGCGCGGGCGCGAGCCTGATCGAGCTGGGCGTGCCGTTCAGCGACCCTGTAGCCGACGGGCCTGTGATTCAAAGGGCATCGGAGCGCGCCCTGCGGCACGGCTTCGGCGTTCGGGAGATTCTGGAGGTCGTGGAGCGTGCGCGTGGCGAGATGAATGAGGTGCCGGTGGTGCTCTTCAGTTATTTCAACCCGCTGCTGCAATACGGACCGGAACGCTTGAGCGAGGATGCCTCGCGCGCAGGAGTTGACGGGGTTTTGGTCACGGACCTTGTGCCGGAAGAAGCTGGGGAATTCTCTTCGCTTCTGAGAACAAAAGACCTGGACATGATCTTTCTGGTCGCGCCGACCTCTACGGATGAACGCTTGCGCCTTGTGGCCGAGCGCGCGAGCGGCTTCATCTACGCAATCTCGCGCGCGGGCGTCACGGGCGCGCGCCAGGATGTCAGCCTTGAAGCCGAACGATTGGTCGAGCGTGTACGCGCAGTTTCGGACCTGCCAGTCGCCGTCGGCTTCGGCATCTCAAGCGCCGCGCAGGTCGCCGAAACTTGGCGCTATGCTGACGCGGCTGTCGTCGGCTCGGCGCTTGTGGCAGAGATTGAGAGGCTCGCGGGTTCTGCCGAGATAGTTAAGCAGGTTGGGGAGTTCGCGCGAAGGCTGCTTCCTGACGAGGGCTGGGGTAATTCCTTCTCGAAGGAAAGTGAACGATCCACGAAGCCACACTAAACGACACGAAATAAATCCGAGCTGCTTTGTGTGGTTTCGTGTGGCTTCGTGGACAATCTCTTTGCTTATGTTGAGATCCTCGCATTGGAATCCAAGAATGAATCGTCCCTGTTGATGAGGGCTGGCAAAATGGAAATGGCTGACGAAAAGTTGAAACAGGCGGGAGATTCAAAGGGCCGAAAAGGAATTGTGCCCGGCGTAGCGGTTCTCCTGGTCCTGCACAGCCCGCGCGAAAAGTGCTGGGGCGTGCTCGGCGAGATTAACGCGGCGGGCGTCTTCTTGCGCGGCCTAGACCTGAACGCTTTTGACGATTGGGTGCGAGCCGTGGCGCATGACGAGCCGTTCATGGGACTGGCGGACCTCTTCTTTCCGATGTGGAGAGTCGAGCGGATTTCCAGGGACGAGAGCGCGGGCGGCGTTCCGTCTCTGGCCGAACAGTTCGAGCAGCGCACAGGGCGCAGCCTCCTGGATTTTTTCGGCGATTGAGGGGCGCTTGCAGGATTTATCCCCGTCGTGTTATACCGCTCAGGCGCGACCCGAGTCGCGCTCCCCACCCCAGTTTTGATTTGGAGAACTGCCATCTGGCAGCTCTTTATTTGTCCGCCGGAGGCCCTTGCCCCGGTAAATATTTTTCGTTGCATACGTGAAACACTGTTCCATTCTCGCGTCTCCTGTGTTATACTGCCTCCCGGTTTGCTAAAGGCAGGCTGCTATGAGACACCCCCACGAGACGTGAGAAAAGGAACGGTAGAAAGAGATGTTTGTAATGGCAGAAGACAGATTCGGCGCGGATCGCGGCAAAGCGGTCGAAGCGGCGCTGCTCAATATTGAAAAGAAATTTGGCAAAGGCTCAATCATGCGCTTGGGCGAGCGCGAGGTCTCGGATGTCCCGGCGATCTCGACGACTTCCCTGAGCCTGGACGCGGCAACCGGCGTCGGCGGCGTGCCGCGCGGACGTATCATAGAGATTTATGGCCCGGAAAGCTCCGGTAAAACCACGCTGGCCCTGCACATCGTTTCCGAGGCGCAGAAAGCCGGCGGCGTGGCCGCTTACATTGATGCGGAGCACGCCATGGATGCGGAATACGCCGGGAAGCTCGGCGTACAGATTGACGATCTTTTAATCTCGCAGCCGGATTCGGGCGAGCAGGCTCTGGAGATCGCGGAGGCCCTCGTGCGCTCGAACGGCGTTGACGTCATCGTCATTGACTCCGTGGCGGCGCTCGTGCCGCGCGCGGAGCTGGACGGCGAGATGGGCGACTCGCTGCCGGGCTTGCAGGCGCGCCTGATGTCGCAGGCCTTGCGTAAGCTTGCGGCCATCGTCTCGCAGTCGAACACCTGCTTTATCTTCATCAACCAGATTCGTGAAAAGATCGGCGTCATGTTCGGGAGCCCTGAGACGACCACGGGCGGTCGCGCTCTCAAGTTCTACGCTTCGCTCCGCCTGGACATACGCCGCATCGGCTCGATCAAGGACGGCGACCGCGTGGTCGGAAACCGCACGAAGGTCAAGGTCGTGAAGAACAAGGTCGCGCCCCCGTTCCGTGATTGCGAGTTCGACATCATGTACGGCGAGGGCATCTCGCGCGAAGGCGATCTTCTGGACCTGGCTGTCAACAACAAGGTCGTCGAGAAGAGCGGCGCGTGGTTCTCCTACAAGGGCGAGCGCCTGGGGCAGGGCCGTGAGAATTCCAAGCAGACTATGAAGGAGAATGTGGAGCTGTTCCAGCGCATCGAGACGGACGTCAAAGTCGCGCTCGGGTTCCCCGTTCGCGGCGCGGAAGTGGAAGAGGCAGAAGCTTCGGAAACTTCCGAGAAGGCGAGCCGCAAAGCTGCGAAATAAGTAAAAGGAAAAAGTAACAAGGCCGTAAATCGTGAATCGTGAATCGGGAATAGACGAGGCGTTCTATTTACGATTCACGATTTACGATTTACGGCTTTTCCTTTATCCTCTTCATCGCTAATGGAAAAGACTATTCTCATCAAGAACGGAACGCTCGTGACGATGGATAAGGATAATTCTATCGTGAAGGGCGAGCTGCTCATTCGCGGCGACCGAATCGAAAGCATCGGCGGCGCGACCTCTTCCGCAGACGTTGTGATTGACGCGGAGGGTTGCGCTGTTCTGCCGGGCTTCGTGCAGACTCACGTGCATCTCTGCCAGACCTTGTTTCGCGGCGCGGCGGACGATCTGGCTCTGATTGACTGGTTGAAAAAACGGGTCTGGCCAATGGAGGCCGCGCACAACGAGAGCTCCATCAGGGCTTCGGCGCGGCTCGGAGTGGCCGAGATGATTAAAGGCGGGACGACCTGCGCGTTGACGATTGAGACTGTCAATCACACTGCCGAAGCATTTCGCGTCGTCGAAGAGACTGGCTTTCGCGCCACTATCGGCAAGTGCATGATGGACAAAGGCGACGAGGTGCCGTCGGCGCTGCATGAAGAGACTGAAAGCTCCATAGCAGAGTCGCTGGCGCTTCTGGAAGAGTGGCACGGGCGCGGGCGCATACGATATTGCTTCGCGCCGCGCTTTGCGGTCAGTTGCACGCGCGAGCTGCTGGAAAGTGTCGCACGTCTGGCGCGCGAGCGCGGAGTGATGGTGCACACGCACGCCTCGGAAAATCGCACGGAGATTGAGATGGTCGAAAGCGAGACGGGCCAGCGTAACGTCGCTTACCTGCACTCGCTCGGGATCACAGGGCAGCATGTGGCCCTGGCTCATTGCGTCCACCTGGACGATGCCGAGCTGGGAATCCTCGCACAAACGGGCACGCACGTCGCGCACTGCCCGTCTTCGAACCTCAAATTAGGCTCCGGCATCGCACCCGTCAAAAAGATGCTCGAACGCGGTATCTCCGTCTCGCTCGGCGCAGACGGCGCGCCCTGTAATAACCGTCTGGACATGTTCACGGAGATGCGCACGGCAGCTCTGCTCCAAAAAGTCTCACACGACGCAAACGTGCTGCCGGCGGGGCGTGCGCTGCGCATGGCGACCATTGACGGCGCACGCGCTCTCGGTCTCAATCAGGAGATCGGAAGCCTCGAAGTGGGAAAACGCGCGGACGTGATAACGGTTGATCTGGCGTGCCTGCATTCCAGTCCGCGCCCCGCGGACATCGTTTCGGCGATTGTCTATTCGGCGCAGGCGAGCGACGTTCGGACGGTTGTGATTGACGGGCAATTGGTCATGCATGAGCGCGAGCTTCTGACGATCAACGAGCAGGAGATTATAGAAGAAGCGAATCGAGAGTTCGCGTCTTTGATAGAGCGCGCCGGATTAGATGGTTAAGCCATTTCCACTTTAATACCATCCCTCGCCTGACATAGTTTCGGCGCTTCATTCCCTTCATCCTCGCAGAGTAGCAGAACCCGCAATCAGCACCGCTGCGTCCGAAATAAGGAGAGATACTAGATGAAACGTCTGAGCTGGCTTCTCATCATCAGTGCGCTCGTCGGCCTGCTTTCACTGGCCTCATGTAAGAAAACCAATAGGGGCGACTTGAACAGTTCTATCGAGCAGGCGATCAGTATGCTTGAGGCCAAACAGTACAAAGAATTCCTGCAAGAGTTTTTTAATCCGGAGGAAATGGCGAACGCACTGAAAAGACAGAGTCTGGACAATTTGGCAGGGGAATTTAGTAAGAGCAAAGCTGGATTACTTCTGGGCGTGCTGAAAAGAATTAAAGGTCGGCAGCCTCAATATAGTAGCGAT
Organism: Pyrinomonadaceae bacterium; assembly: GCA_036392495.1. Taxonomy (GTDB): domain Bacteria; phylum Acidobacteriota; class Blastocatellia; order Pyrinomonadales; family Pyrinomonadaceae; genus QHXM01. The sequence continues at coordinate 18,937 of DASVXV010000048.1, forward strand.
CAAACCGAAGCCAGATTCTCGCTTGCGTCCGATACGGACCTTCCTGTTGATCCCGATCCTACCGCGCGAGACATCAATTATATAGCTTTCAAAAAGGTGAATGGCGTCTGGTATATCAAAAACAGGTAAGTTTGATGAGCAAGGTTCGCGTGAAAATAGCTGTGCCAGCTCGAAGGGAGCGGCTTCGGGGGGCGAATCCGGCGTCCGAGCTGGCACGGGCGGGCACTATCGATGTTCGGGCCTTCGGATGGCTTGTCTTGCGACCGGCTGACGTTTGGGCGCCAACCCCATCCTCAACGCGCGCCATTATACACCTGTTGACAAAACTGTCAACGCTTTTTTGTGACTAATTCAACAAACCTGCGCGACAGGCCGTTTTCACAGGCATTCCCTAAAATTTGACCATTGACCAGTGAAACATGCGTGAAAATTTCTCTGAGTATCAAGCATGGGGCGCAGCACCCTCGCTGTTGTCTATGCAAGTCCATGGCCTGCTAGACTCCGGCCCGATCTACTTCGCATAGCGCCAGGAGGATAGGCCAGCGGTTAAATTGAACCCGAAGTTGGGCACTCCGCCCTGCCTGACGATATTTTTCCACTGCTCCAGCCTTCCCTCATCTCTCTCCCAGAACTTGGCGCACAAGTCGAGATACTCCACGACTGCATCCCGCTCACCCTTCTCAATCAACTCCTTCGCCAATAGCATGTTCGGCCCGAAGGATTTGAGCGTTGAGGAGGCCGCTGCCCGACCGGCGGCCAGCAGGTATTCTTTGGCTTTACCCACTTTGCCGGCTGCCAGCGCGATCCGGCCCAGTACTAAATTCCCTATGTGAACAGCTTGCCCGGACGCATCCACGTACTTGCTCTGCGCCTCGCCCAGACTCACCAATTCTTGAGCATACGTTCGGGCCTTCTCCACCTTGCCGGCTGCCAGCGCCGCCGGTGCCAAATTCCGCAGCAGGGTGATTCTCTGGATGGGACGAGTTGTCTCCTTTAACTGCAGCTCATGCCCGGCGAGATATTGCTCAGCCGCCTGGATGTCGCCGTCCTGCCGTGCCGAAGCATTCAGTGTGAGAGTTAAGACGAAGCAGAGTGCTAAGCAGGATGCGCGAAGCTTCCGTAACATATTGTTCATGATTCAAGCCTCTCCTGTCGGTTCAATGGTGCGGCAACAGCGGACTGTGCTTACGCTAAAAGCACGCTTCAGTAATAATTGAGTTCCAGAATAAGCGACATTATAGGTCATCAGCAGAAATGCCGTTATCTGCCGGACGGTTGGGGTCGTTTCGGTATTTTAGGATAACTAAGGCAAGCTATACTTCTGAGGTCAGGCTCAATTATCGGCTTGCACAGATGCAATAAGCGCGGCTTGAGTCCTAGATGGAAGGAGACGTCGTAGGTTCCAACTTCGATCTCAGTGGGAGGGCGAAAGTCTTCCGGACGGTCAAGGTGTTGTTCGTTTACTTGCAGGTTGAAATAGGCCTTAATTAAAAATTCTCCGCTCGCGCTCTCATCAACGGCTACCTTGAACGAGACCTTCTCACGTAAAGAGCCCAGCTTGGGATTAGAGCGCAGCCCGGCGACGCCTATCGCGCGCACGGGATTGCCTTTCGGAAGCAACTCCGTCTTGAGCTTCATTTTGGGGGTTTCGAGCGCCGCCTGAACAGCGCCGAGGACGGACTTCAAGCTGGGCATGGGTGCGTCCTCAGAACCTTTCTCTATGCGATACTCAATCACGGCTTGCCACTCATCAGTCTTTAGGGTGGCGGCCTGCCGAACTTTGTAAGCTACTACCGCCCGTAGGTAGCTGGCATCGGGCGTGACGATTGCGACCGCTACACAGTTCCTTACGGCTCCGGTCTCGTCTTCGACGCGTGGGACATCACAGGCCGCGAGCACCCGCTCTTCTTTATTTACAGGGACCGCTTCGACGACCGTCTTGCACTCGCCCGTCTCCTCATTGCAATCGTCGAGGGTCTTGTTCTCCAACATGTCTTGCAATCTCTTGAGCACCGCTTGCCCTTCGATGACCTGCTCCATAGGCACCCACCCAGGTACTGCGGCCCCGCCCTCTAACATTGAGGAGCTGTCTGAAGTCGGCACGAGCGCCGGAGAGTTTGTGACGTAAGGCAGATATTCACCCAAGTAGTAGCGCACCTGACTGTCGTCAACACACTTGCGTATGCTGCCGTCAAGACCCGGGCACTCGAATGGTTCATATTTTGATGGGGAATTCGGGTGATTTGTCCCGGCGGCGGTTTGGATAGCATTGATCTTTTGGAGCGTCTCCTGGTATCTCTTCCGGGCATCTGACGCGCTTACCGGGCGGTTAATCGTGTAGCGATAAGGGACGATAGCGGCCTGCTGTGCGAGGGTGACAGAGCTAATCATCGTTAACAGGAAGAGGGCTGTAAGGTCTGCTTTCATCTCTTTAATTCTGCGTTGAGGGTGCAGCTCGTGCGCTGGAAGCTCTCTTAATTTATCCGGCAGAGGGAGTGCCGCCGTGTCGGTACGGGACGCTTCAAGCATATCAACATGAATGAACTGTGTCCACCATGGAGTTTTACCAATCAAGCGATAACGATCAGACTTTTTCTCTTGACACTGCATTTGATTCAGGCGTATTGTCTGGCTCTCATTGGCTTCGATAAAATGGCCGCTAACTTAACCCGGCGCGCCATCGCCACGCATAACCATTTAACCCTTACAAAGATGCGCACTCTCAAGCATCTGTTATAAGTTCTCAGCAAGGCTAACTCCGTGCTGCCACCACGTGGCAGCCACAGCGAAACATCACGCGAAAAAGGCTGCCAGTATAAAAGCTGAAACTCACAGTTTGGCTTAAATTGCGGTTCAAGACCATCTCGAACTCTAGTCCCAGGAATTGATGCCGGGCAGCCTGTACGTTACCGCTGATTTGTAAAGCCAAAATTAAGGCCAGGACTTCGGAGCCATCAGGCTACGGGCTGAAACAACAGCGCGGATAAACCATCTCACCACTTCACAGGAGGACGCTCATGAGGAAAACGAGGAAATTGCGTCTGGCAAAAAGGCTCAGCTTACTGTTGATACTCACCTGCACCTTGATAGCCCTTCACGTCCACGCACAGTCGACACCAGATCTATGCGATCAGTGCGAGGGTGATTATGAACGATGTAGAGAGGATGCAAGAGGAGCAGTTTTTTCATGCGGTAGTTCTGCTACCGCAAGCTCGTCTAGCTGCATCGCCTATGCCGGGAGTGTCTACAATACATGTACTACGGGCTGCGGGGTTTTTCTTAACGAGTCGATGTTCGGCGACCTCGTGCCGTATTACAACTGTATGGCTGATTGTGCGGGTGATTGGCTTGAGAATTTGGATTCTTGTTCCGATACCCTGGACACTACTAACAACGCTTGTGATGATTTAGACACGAGTTACAATGCCTGGTGTGAGCAGAAGCATTCAGAGTGCAGAGCATATTTTTGCGAGGATGAAGGTGGCTTCCAACCTTTCTCGGGGCCACGCGGCAACTAAGGAGCAAACTGCAAGCCTCTATTTATCGAGCTTAGCCTGGCAATGCCGCTCAGTCTGACGTTTCTGAAAGAGAACTGGCGCGGCGCGTTCTGGCTGTGCTGCTGGTTTATATTCGCGGATGGCTCAATTCATCCGTCGCGGGTCAAAGCGGAGGAAATTATCTTGAAATTAAGCAGGAAGATCGAGGTCATTTCAAACCTCGCGATTGTGGTGGTGGCAATCCTGTTGAGCTTTACCATAGTGAAGACCTACTTGTGGCCGACTTCAAAAAGCGCTGGCTCCAATGTCCCCGCCAATAATGTCCCCGCCAATATAGTCGGGAGGAAAGTTTCGTTGCCAGATGTGGACTGGGCTAAAAACGAGCGCACTTTAGTGTTGGCCCTCAAATCAGATTGCCGTTTCTGTACGGAGAGCGCGCCGTTTTACAGGGAGCTTTTGAAAAGGCAAACCCTCCAATCAAACATGAAATTGATCGCCGTCCTCCCCAACCCTGTTGATGAAGCCAAAGCGTACCTCGCATCTTTGGGCGTTAACGTCGGGGAAGTCAGGCAGGCTTCTCTTAACTCAATCGGAGTTTCGGGAACCCCGACCCTGCTCATTGTAGATAGCAGTGGCGTGGTGACAGATGCCTGGAAAGGACGGCTTGACAGGGCCGGAGAGGCGGAAGTTCTATCGCGTTTCTAAATGTATTGATAAGGATTTTCGGCTTCGTTGATGATTTACCGGTCGGGCCATCAAAATCGAATCCAGCCTGCAATCAATTTCTCTTGACCTCAAGGATATGCTAAGAATCCTTATGCGATTCGCACTCTTCGTTCTCATGATGCTGGCCGTTACAGCCAGCGCGCTTTCACAGTCTGCGCGTCAGACAGCGCAGACTCAAAATCTGCGTGGAGGGACACTCACGGGCCATATTACCATCGAAGGCAAACCGGCGGCGGGCGTGAGAGTCCTATTAATACCTGATGAAAGCGATAACCTCACCTCGCGGCGTCATGCGCTTGATATTCTTGCGTTGACCGATGAAGACGGTAAATTTCGTCTCACGGGCGTGCCCGCCGGGACCTTCATCTTAACCGTGGCTGACGCCGCTTATGTTCTCCCGGAGACGGGAAGTTCCGCTACTCAAGGTAAAACAGTCATCGTCCACGAGGGCGAGGAGGTCAGCGACCTTGATCTTTCGCTCAAACGCGGCGGGATAATCACGGGCCGCGTGGCGGACGCTAACGGGCAGCCGGTGATTGGCGAGCGGGTTTCATTACAGCTCGTTGATAAAATGAACAGGAATCGGAGGGCTATTCTACATAATCAATCGGGTGAGACAGATGATCGGGGAATTTATCGGGTGTATGGTTTGCCTGCGGGGCGATATCTAGTGAGTATTGGGCGTCTCCCCAGACCGAGTTCTATCAAGGGTGGCCCGGGCGGCAACGCTCCTATTACTTACTATCCTGGAGTGATAGATGAGACCAAAGCGACGGCCATAGAGGTTCATGTCGGCGGTGAAGTTGAGAACATTAATATTACGCTGGGCCGGTCCGCTGATACCTTTAACGTTACTGGCCGTGTGATTGATGCCGAAACGGGCTTTCCGCTTCCGCATCTCAATTGTGGATACAAGGATGTGACCGGTAATCGCTTGCCGATCACTATCTCCGAGTGCAAGACCAACGCAAACGGTGAGTTTCGCCTTGAGCATGTCCAGCCCGGACGCTATGCCGCCTTTATCTTGTCTGATTCCAAGAGCGACTTTTACAGCGAGCCCACGCCATTTGAGGTTTCAAGCGGTGACGTGCAAGGCTTAGAAATCAAAGTCCGGCGCGGGTCTTCGATTAGCGGCGAGGCGTCGGTCGAAGGCGTAAAGGACCCGGCCATATTGTCGAAACTTTCTCAGCTTACAGTTTACGTGCAGCAACCGAATAAGTTGAGCACGAGTCCCGCTGCGCAGGCTGCCATCGCGCCGGATGGTAGCTTTCATTTAAGCGGAGTGCCGCCCGGTAAAGTTTCGTTTCTGGTCCTCTCTTACCCCAGGCAAGACTTTTCGCTCCTGCGTGTTGAGCATAACGGAGTCGAGCAATCCAGAGGCGTTGACGTTCCGGCGGGCGAGTCGGTCTCGGGAGTGCGCCTGATCTTGACCTATGGCAAGGGCAGTATTAGAGGCCAAATCAAAACAGAAAATGGCACGCTTCCAGCAGGCTCAAGTAGCCGGATAGGTATTGCTCCGATCAGTTCGCCAACGCGAATCACTCGCTTTGTCGAGCCCGACTCACAGGGGCGATTCTTCATAACGGGCATACCCGCGGGAGAGTATGAGTTGACCGTTCGTATAACGACGCCGGCAATTCCGGGAATAAGGTCACGGCTGTTACCACCGACCAAGCAGCTTGTCACGGTTAAAAATGGAGTTGACACCGAGGTGAGCGTAGTTCTCGATTTAGCTCGAATGAAATAGAAGTGTGATGCAGCGCTCTGTAAAAAAAATGGGGCTTATCTTTGCGGCGGCTTGTATGCCATTACTGTTGGCAGGTACGGCTATGCCTCAAGAACCGAATCGCCCGACAGAGAGCGTGCGGGCTTCAGAACACATTCGCAATGGAGAGTCCGTAGCAGAATCGCGCGCAGGTTCGATCACTGGCCGTATAGTGACAGATTCGGGGCAGCCTCTGGCTAGCGCCTTAGTTTACTTGCGACGTACAGGTCCTGATAAATCCGTGCTCACTGTAGCAACTGATGAAGACGGGCGGTTCATCGCTGAAGACCTTCGGGCTGGCGCTTATATTATTAATGTCTCCGCGTTCGGTTACGTGATGCCCGGTCAATCATCCGGCGCTCTGGAGCCTGCCGTCTATCGGCCCGGCGATTCTGTAAACATCACGTTGGTCAAGGGAGGGATCATCACAGGAAAGGTTGTGGGCGCACGCGGCGAGCCGGTTGTCGCAGTGAGTGTGCGTCCGATTCGTGTGCGCGATTTGGACGGAAAGTCTGTTCGTGCTCCAGTCGCATTGCGTGAACGCCAAACAGATGATCGTGGCATCTACAGGCTTTACGGTCTTGAGCCGGGAATTTATATAATCGCCGCGGGCGGTGCGGGCCGCTCTCGTTCGGGAACAAATCCCTATGAGTACGATACGCCCACTTATTATCCATCAGCTACGCGCGCAGGTGCAGCCGAGATCAGGGTAGATCTAGGCATGGAGACGAGCGGTGTAGACGTAAGGTATCGTGGTGATCGCGGCCATCTCATCAGCGGCAGCGTGGATGGTCTCCCCACAGGCAGCACCGTTTGGATTACTCTCAACTACTCTGGTTCCAATGTTCCTTTCACCGCTGTCTCAACGACTATAACCAGCGAGAATCGTAGTTTCGCAATCTATGGAATACCGGGCGGCGAGTATGATTTACTAGCCCTGGGCAGTAACTTCGCTTCCCGTACCACTGCCTTTGCGTTGCGACACATCACAATCAAAGGGGCTGATGTCACCGGCTTAAATATAGCGCTGACGCCGTTCGGCTCAATCGCAGGTCGAATTCAATTCGAGCCTAACAAAGCAATCTATCAGGAATGCCAGACGAGCATTAGGAGCGTACCTACAGCGGTACCCTTGAAGGCCAGGCTCTCTGAGCAAGGCCTGGGTAAGGAATCGCAGACCTCAATGCTACAGGGCGAGCCTGGTGACGTATCTAATGAATCCGGCGAATTCGTGTTGTCAAATTTGGTGAGCGGACTTTATCACCTGGAGACCCATCCGCCGGATAAGGGTCTGTATGTTAAATCAATAACTTTGGGGCCGGGTGCCTCAGACCCAACATCCAAGGCATTGATTGATGCGGGGCGTCACGGGTTGACGGTCAAGCCAGGTGAACAGCTAAAAGGCGTCACCATTACTCTGACTGATGGCGCGGCGAGTCTAAGGGGACGCGTTATCACAAAAGGAAACTTACCTGCATCAATTCGTCTACACCTTGTGCCTGTCGAACGGGAATTGGCTGATGAGATTCTGCGCTATGTTGAAACGCCTATCCAGACGGACGGATCTTTTACTTTAAAGAACCTCGCGCCGGGACGTTACTGGGTCGTTGCGCGGCCTTCCCTTGACGTGACGGATTCACCTTTTATCCGGCCAGTCGCTTGGGATGCCAAAGGCCGCGCAAAACTTCGCGGCGAAGCCGAAGCAACAAACGTCCTGCTCGAATTGCAGCCATGTCAGCAGATGATGGAATACGTCATATCCTACACTACATCCTCACCAGGAACTTCACCAGGCAGGCCATCTCTTCCGAAGAGCAACTAATTCAAGTTATCAGGCAAAAGGGTCGCCGTGAAACAGACGTGGAAGTCCGTAGCAACTTCCATCCACACAGGGTCTATTCATTTTCGAGACTGAGGAAAGTAGAGAAACAGCACTGTCCACGAAACCACACGAAACCACACGAAACAAACCACAGCAATTTCGTGTCGTTTCGTGTGGCTTCGTGGATCGTTCTCTTTCCGTCGAGA
>DASVXV010000049.1:0-51073 GCA_036392495.1 Pyrinomonadaceae bacterium
GCAAAAGCTTTTGAGTCTTGGCACGCCTTCCACGGGCTACCCCGCCACGGTCGCAACCACTTGGGAAATTCTCTTTCAGCAAGTCCAGAAAGAATCGCCCGCCGCGACAGACCTGATGAACCTATGCGCCTTCCTTGCTCCCGATGACATTCCTCTAAAGATGATTAGCGACGGAGCGGCACGTTTACCTGAAAAGTTAGCTGCTGTCGCATCGGACCCCTTAGCTCTTGAAGAAGCGGTGAACGCCTTACGGCGCTATTCGTTGGTGGATGTACGTGAAGATGTTCTTTCGATTCACCGCCTGGTTCAGGCTGTAATACGCGACAGACTTGACGAGGAAAATAAAAAAAGATGGGCGGAAGCTGCCGTTCGTTTATTAGATGCGGCATTCAATTTCAAAATGGGAGAGGTAGAAACTTGGTCTGAATGTTCCCGACTATTGCCTCATGCCATGGCTACATCTGCACACGCTGAGGCTTTGAAGGTCTCTTTGCCTGAAACAGCAAGTCTATTAAATAAGCTGGGGTTGTATTTAATGCGGGCGCGTGCGGAGTTTAATGATGCAAAGGGCATATTTGAGCGAACATTGATTATCAATGAACTGGCTTACGGTCAGAATCATCATAATGTAGCGACTAGCCTTAACAATATTGGCAGCGTGCTGAACGATCTCGGAGACTTTAATGGAGCGCGAGAGTATTACGAGCGTGCGCTGGCTATTGACGAAGCTGCTTATGGGCCGAATCATCCTAAGGTTGCGATCCGTCTAAATAATATCGGTGGCGTCTTTCGAGCACTCGGAGATTTACAGAAGGCACGAGAGTATTATGAGCGTGCGCTGGCTATTGATGAAGCTGCTTATGAGCCGAATCATCCTGACGTTGCGATCCGTCTCAGTAATATTGGTGGCGTCTTTCGAGCGCTCGGAGATTTACAGAAGGCACGAGAGTATTATGAGCGTGCGCTGGCTATTGATGAAGCTGCTCTCGGCCCGAACCACCCTAATGTTGCGATCCGCCTCAATAATATTGGTAGCGTTCTTAGCGATCTTGGAGACTTAAATGGAGCACGAGAGTATTACGAGCGTGCGTTAGCCATTGACGAAGCTGTTTATGGTCAGAATCATCCTAGGGTTGCGCTCCTTCTCCATAATATTGGCAGCGGACTAAGTAAACTTGGAGAGTTAGAGGAAGCACGGAAGTTTTTTGAGAAGGCATTAGCAATCCGTACTGCTGTTTATGGACCTAATCATCCAGCCGTAGCTAGCACTATTAGCTCTCTTACCAGCGTCACGAAAGCGCTTGAGGAGCGAACGGAGAAGCAGACGCTTCAGGAGCGCGCTCTTGAAGAGGTACAACGATTTCTGGAGCTTGCGGGGGCAAAGGTACGCCGGGAAAACGGGCTTGGCTTCACAGTCGAAAGCGTGCCGGGGAAGCTTCAGTCCTATGCCCCGTTTCCGGTCTGTCTGGCCGCCGATAACGAAGGCGATAAAGACATCACGGGATTGCACGACCATTCCGGTAAATTACCAAAGAAAAAAGACCGCGTCGGTATTCTCATCTACCGCGAGCCTCCGAACGCAGTGGCCCGCATAAGCATGGCTGCGATGCGGCTGCGCGACTCCTTCTCGCTGATACCCATTCCCCTCGCGGCCATCGAGCAGGCGCTGCCGAATAAGGAAAATTACACAGGGCTTTTGACTGAGTATGCGGAACGCTATCTGCCGGGCGCGGATATTTTCGATGATCGTAACGCAATCGGCGACACGATAACTTTCTTCGGCAGGAATGAGTTGCTGCATCGCCTCAAAGAGGAGTTGTTGAATTACCAGGGTACCGGCCTATTCGGCCTGCGCAAATCCGGGAAGACCTCCGTGCTTTTGCAACTGGCTTTTACTCTACGTGACCACCCGGTAGTTCACGTTGACCTGCAAACACACGGCGGCAAGCCGCGTTTTGGCGCGGAATTGTTTAATGAAATTCTGTTGCGACTCGCCGCACTCGTTGGAGAACGCGACCCTCAGCTTAAAACTAAAATTGGACGATATGAGAAAGACCGCCCGGCGTCTTCGTTGACTACGGACTTCGTGCGGCGAGTCGGCGAACTCTCCCAGTCGCTGGAGCGAGCCGGATACAAATTGCCGATCCTTTGTTTCTTAGATGAAATCGAGAGAATCTTGCCAGTTCCAACTGACTCAAAAGAAAAAGTCGAGGAATTCAACGCATTCTTCGGCGCGCTCAGGGCATTGAGCCAGGAGCAGCGCAAACTCGCGTTGCTTGTCGCTGACGTGCATCCTGATCTGAACCGGATTAACTATTGGACACAGGAAGGAGTCGCAACTAATCCCGTCAACGGGTTCTTCAAAGAGGTCTTTCTATATCCGTTCGCGATTGAAGAGACAAAGACGATGCTCACTGACATCGGGCGATTGATGGGCCGCGCCTTTGATGGTCAGATGCTTGAAGCGATTCATAGTGGGAGCGGCGGGCATCCTTTTGTCGCCAGGCAGCTCGCGAGTCTCATCTGCTCTAAAATTTCCGCAAGGCAGGCAGGACCGATCACATCACAACAAGCTCAGCAGTATTTAACAAAACCGTTCGCTTATTCGGGAGTCTTGAAAAGCTATTTCGGAGAGAATATCTGGGGCGATCTAAAAAAGCGCGATTTCAAGGCGGCGATGTTTGTCCTGAAAGCGCTCGCGGCTAACGACAAGGCTGTGTCGGTTCCTGAATCAACACTTCAGAATTGGCCTGGCATTGATTTCACTGAAAGCCAGTTGCTTGATGCGCTGCTCTGGTTGGAAGCGGTCGGTCTAATATCACGGAAAGAGACTGACAATGGCAGTGGCTTTCAAATTAATCTACCTTTTCTCGCGCGCTGGCTTCAGATGGAAATGAGGGAGGAGGAAGTTGGCCAGTGGCAAATCAAATCATAGAGCGTCCCTTCGATGACTTCAGGACCGCCATTACAGACCCGCCATTTTTTTTCGGGCGGGAGGATTTGCTACAGACCATGTGGCGGACGCCATTTCGCGTCCGCATTCTTTTAGGCGGGCGGCGGCTGGGAAAGACGAGCGTCATGCGGGCTATCGAATGGGGGCTGCTTGGTGCCTATTCCCCTGAGAACCGACGCCCTTTTCCGGTCTTCGTCGGCCTGGAAGTAGCGCAACCTAAAAGCCTCGACCATTTACGGTATTTGTTGATTTCTCAGCTTCGTGACGCAGTCTCTCGCTGGAACCGAGGGCCGCTTAAAAACATTCGCAAAGCGTATCGGCGATTCCTCGGCCAGATTACGGAAGGAAAGATCAATACGGGCTTCATGGAGTTTAGCGTAGAGAACCCAGACCACGTGCGGCAGCTGGATAATGAGGACTTTCGGCAAGCCCTCTTGAAAACAATTGAGGAGCTTCGAAAATGGGAATTCGAAGGAATCTGTTTTCTCTTGGATGAGGCCGAGTTCATCGTGCGTCAGGAATGGGCGAATGATGCCTGGAGCTATTTTCGCGGCCTGAAGGATAATGACACTGCACTCAAACCTTTTCTAGGGCTTCTCTTATCCGGCTATCGAGATGTTAAGGAATACGAGCAACGCGTTGGGTCGCCCTTGTTAGGAATTGCGGAAGTAGTCTGGCTATCTCAATTGTCTGAGCCTGAAACTCGTAAATTGATCGCTCACCGGATTAAGACTGAAAAAAGAGCGTTGGATGAAAATGACATTGCTGCGGTAGTGAATTGGGCTGGAGGCCATCCGTTTCTGACACAACAAATGCTCAACATCATCTTTAACTCTCGCGCCGCCCGAGATAACCTCTCTATTGAAAAATTGGTCAAGAAGACAATACGGCACCATGATCACGACTTTACGGGATGGTGGAACGCAGAGAGTAAGTCTGATGGCTTTGGGGATAATGAGCGACAAGTCTATAAGGCTCTCTTGAAGCAGCGAGAAGCAACTGCTGAAAGTCTGGAAGGCCCTATTCGTTTGAGTTACAACCAGGTGGCGGATGCGCTTGATGTTTTAGCAGGGACTGGCGTAATCACGAAACTAAACGAAGAGCAATATAGGATGAGTTTAGGTATATTTGAGGAATGGGTAGGCCAGCAGAGGCCAAAGCCTTCAACACCTTTCTGAAAATAGTAAATGCAATGACGCCGGACCGGATATTCCCTCCGGTCCGGCTTCAGCCGCTTTACGGTCGAAATCCCTCGAAGAGGAACTTCCATTCGCCGTCCTCCCAGGCGAAGTTTGCGGTCTTCCAGTCGCCCGTCTTCGCCTGAAATTCGAGCGTCGCCCGCTCGCCCTCTATCTTTACGTTGCGCGTCTCAAGTCTTTCCGGGAGGCGTTCGGGATAGGAATCCAGGACCATCGCCAGCACTTCGTCGCTCGACCGGCTGGCATTATGGGCGGCCTTTTCCAGTTTCTCCAGCTCGTGCTTCGAAAAGGTCTTCTTCAGGGCCGCGACATCCCTTTTTCTCATCGCGTCAAAGACCGCCTCGAAGGCTTTGACCGGCGACGATCTACCGCAAGCCGCCGTGGCAAGGGTAAAAGCGAGGATGTGGATGAACACTCTGATACTTTTCGTCTTCATCCTGAATCTCCTTTAATCTACTTGCGCGAAACCAGCAACTTTTCCGGCGTGGCTGGAAGATCGCGCTGCTCGCTCTTTGAGAAACCGGCATTCCTGAACATCTGTTCCAGCTCCTTAAAGGTATAGGCGTCGCCGCCCGGAGTTCCGCCCAGCATCATCATGCTGAAGGCAGCGGGTATCGGCGGCGAAACTCTGTCCTCGTTCGGCACAAACTCAAGCGTCACGGCGCGGCCTCCTTCGGAGAGAGCGGCGTGAACTTTCCGCAGCAAACCCTCGCAGGTCGGCGGGTCGAAGTGGTGCAGGAAGTTTGTGAGAAGCACCAGGTCGTAGCCCTCGCCGTACTCCACGTCGAAGGCGCTGCCCTCAATCGTCGTGTACCGGTCGCTTACGCCGGCGTTGCGCGCATTCTCTTTAGCTACTTCCAGCACGCTTGGCCAGTCGAGCGCGACCACTTCCGCGTTCGGGTTCTGCCGTGCAATGGCAATCCCGAACATTCCGTGCCCGGCGGCAATGTCCAGCACACGTTGTTTTTCGCCGTTGCTGACGAGCTGAGCAATCGCTTGCGCCGGCATCGCCATCATCGGCACCATCGCCCGCGCGAACTTCACCCAGACGGGATTTTCGGGCGCAACTGTTCCTCCTTCCGGGATCATCGTCCCGCCGTTGCGGACGGCGGCTGCGATGTCTGTGAATCCGCTTGTGAGCATCGGGGAGAGTAGGAATTCGGTGGTCCCGCCCATGTAAGCAGGGGAGCGGCGGTCCAGGAAAAAGGCTGAGTCGGAGGTCAGGCCGTAACGCCCGTCCTCTTTGGTCAGAAATTCGATGATAACCAGATAATCACAGAGGACGCGCATTCCGCGCTCCGAAGTCTCGCAACGCGCGGCCAACTCCGGAGCCGTCTGCTTGCCTTCTGCGATGGCCGTAAAGACGTCAAGTTCAATCGCCGCCTTGAGCGCAGCCGTGCGCTGGTAGGCGTTAATCGTTTCAAAGAAAAGCTCTGGGGAAGGCGGCTGGGTCTGATCGGGCATGTTGAATTCCTTTTAGGCGTGATGGTTTTTAGAAGAACGGCTGGATATTACCTGTGTCGTGCCTTGTATTCAACAAAGAGGTGAGGGAACCAGAGGCTATTCATTCTCGGCGGAGAAAGGAGCAATCCACGAAGCCACACGAAACGACACGAAATGGCTGTGGCTCGATTCGTTCCGTTTCGTGTGGCTTCGTGGACCGTATCGCCGCTCACTTGACCGTCAACACTGTCTTTGCGAAATACTCGGTCAGGTTGCCGTTTTTCATCATCAGCTCGCGCTTTCCCCAGGAGATGATGTAAACGCTGTAAGTTCCGGCTGGAAGTTTCAGCATGTCGCCGACCGTCGCGTACTTGGTATTTTTCGCGCCTATGTCCTGCTGATACTCGTTAATGTGTTCCACGTCTTTGCCGTCAGCGCCCTGCTTGTAAAAAACTATGCCGATGAAGTCCACACCGACCGGGGCTCCATTTTCAAACAAGACATTGAAGGGCGTGTTTGCCGTCCATTGATTCGACTGCCCGACGCATTTCCAGTTATCGTCAATCTCTTTACAGATGCTGACCTTGCCTTTTCCGGCGGGAGTGTTGCCGGTCGCACGCGCGCCGACAGTATCCTCGCCGACGGCGAAATCGGCTGTCGCCCACACCTGCGACTTGTCGTAGTAGTTCGCCATGCGCACGAAGTATTTCCCGGGCGTGTTGATGGTTAATCTGGCGTAGGCAGTGGTGTGACGCGGCGAGACAGCATAATCAATGTTCTGAACGTACTCGCCGTTGGCGTCCGTTTTCGTGACCATGAAGGTGATCCCGGCCCCGGTGGGCACGGCCGGGAACGTCGCTACGAGGTTGACGTTTCGCAAGGTGCCTTTAGGCTGGAAGGTCTTGGTCGGATTGACGCAGGTCGCTGTTTCAACCACCGAAATCCCAAACCGCGCCTCGGTGATTTTCAGGTCCTCGCACGTTTGCAGGTCAATTTTGTTCTGAGCTTGAGCCGGATGAGCAAATAAGATTGAGCAGAGAACCGACAGCGCGAAAAGCAACAGATGACGAGTTCGTTTGAGCGGCAGCATAATCGCTTGGCCTCCTTTCGTGTCGGCGAATACTATCGCCCACGAGAATTCCAAGTCAATGATTCGGAGCCGCCATCGCGTGACAAAGAGAATCCAACTGGCGCTCCGGTTGATTGAGTTGTCAGGCTGCCACTTCGCCTGCAGGCAGCAGAGACTTCGAGAGCTCGACGTGGTCCTCCCGGAATCCAAAATCTTCGTATAATCTTCGCGCTCCTGTGTTCCCGGCCAGAACCCCCAGGCTGATCGTCGTCGCACCCTGAGCACGCGCAAAATCCTCGGCCCGCTGAAGCAAGGCCCTCCCCCAACCCTGGCCTCTATAAGCGGCGATGACAAACAAATCGGAAATATAAGCCACCTCTGATTCTACATTGACCAATCCATTCACCTTGACCTTGGCCCACACCGAGACGAACCCGGCGATTTTATCTTGAGCCTCAAGAACAAAGACCTTGCCCTGCGTTTGAGCGCATCTTTCAAACATGTGCTGTAGATATTTTTTAGCCACAGCTTTACCTTCGACGCGCCTCGGCTCAATCCGCCTCTCGAATTCCTGCAACTCGATGAAGCATTCCTCGACTTGCTGGTAATCATCCGTGCGATACTCTCTAATCAAAGCCATACGTGTTAACCAGAGAATCTGAGTTTACAAGCGAGGAAAAGGATGCGCCAAGGGCGTCGGGTTGAGTGGGCTGTTGGGCAGCGTGCGGTGCTTTTACTCATCTCTGTAGTTTCTTTAGCGTGACTTATCTTTTTTCAAAGCAAGCCACGTCCAGAGCGCCGACAACAGATCAACCAGACCGAACAAGAGCAACGCTTTCGGAGCTGAAACCAGCAGGACGAAAGCTGCAAAGTAAAAAATTACAGCGACACGCGCCCAGACCGTCCAGCGTATGAAACTGGTCAATTCATTTCGCGCCGCCAGCACATAGTAGAAGCTCAGGCAAAGCACAAGCATTCCATTGATCCTGATCCAGACTTCGTTTGTCGGCGGCGCTCCGAAAGCCTGCAAAATCAGATTCGGGACAAACAGTAAAATCAGGCCCAATATACAGAGATAGATTCCGAACACAAATAAACTTTTAGCTGCCTGACTCATGTCTTCAAATGGTCTCCCAGGTAAACATCCGTACTCAAATATCTCAGACCGGAATCCACCATCAGTGTGACCACGGTGGCTTCTGGGCCGAGACGTTCCGCGAGGCGAATAGTTGCAATGACGTTAAGCCCGGACGAAGTGCCGGCAAAGATGCCTTCTTCGCGGGCTAAACGACGGCACATCTGTATAGCCTCTTCTGTCGAGCCCGTCAGGATTTCGTCAACTTCGTCGGGTTTCCAGTGCGGTGGGATAAAGCCGATGCCAATGCCTTCGATTTTGTGCGAGCCTGACGGCTTGCCGGATAACACGGCTGATTCGGCTGGCTCTACGGCGGCGACATGAAGCCGGGGGTTGTGTTGACGTAAGGCTTGCGCTGCTCCGTGAAGCGAGTGAGCGGAGCCCACTGAATGCACAAAGGCGTCAACCTTTCCGGCTGTTTGCTCCCAGATCTCTTCACCCATGGAATGATAGCCCGCGGCAGCATCTCGATTACTAATCTGGTCAACCCACCAGTGCCCGGGTTGCTGGCTGATCCGGCGAGCGGTGTCAATCATCTCTTTGATGAGCTTCTCTGTAATCTTCCGGTTGTCGCTCGGGATGCGGGTTATTCGAGCGCCGAAAGCTTGCATGGTGCGTATCTTTTCCTCGCTAAAGGCGTCCGAAGTGACGATCTGAATGTGATAGCCTTTCGCAGCGCAGACCAGTGCCAGCGAGATGCCAGTTGAGCCGCCCGTGTATTCAACGACCACGCCGCCCGGTTTAAGACGCCCGCTCGCTTCCGCTGCTTCGATGACGGCTTTAGCCATCCTGTCTTTCATGCTGCCGGTTGGATTCGCCCATTCCAGCTTGACCAGAACACGCGCCGCGCCGGGCGGCACAACCTTCCGAAGCTGGACGAGCGGCGTGTTGCCGATAGATTCAAGAACGTTAGAAGCAATGGTCACAGCTTAGCCCTTTCCGAGCTATGAAGGAGAAGGCAGTGATGAATCCTCAATACGAGTTAAATAATCTGCGAAGGAATCAATAATCTCTCCATTCACTTCTTCCTGTAAATAGATGTTGCGCTCCTTGAAGACTATTGTGTGGCCGCCGTCATAAGGCAGAAAGTGCCTCTGGACGTAAGTCAGCATTTCACCGGGTGAGAACAGATTCCCGTAGAAATCTGTGAACGTCTTGTTCACAACATAAGTCGCACCTGTTTTCATCGTGTAAATATTCAGCATAAACTGTTCGTCATCCTGTCGGCAGGAAATCTAACGCGCGGCATCAATAATTCCTCTTTGAATGAGTTGTTAGACGCGAGCATTTCATTCATTCATGTTTTTTATTTGATATGATTGGTCACGAACCACCACCGTCTCCGGCTCAAAGCGAATCAATATGTACGCTGTATCGCCTAATATCTCAACAAACCGCGAATCCCAGGTTTCCAGCCTCCCCATGTAGCGGCTCAGTAATCGCTTCATTCTTTCTTCATCGTGCGGTTGGAGAGAGCCGCGCCCTCGAAACCCAACGTGCTGAACAAGTCCCGTCGTGACATCGAAATCTACTATCCCGATGGCACAGCGCGGGTCTCGTTCAATTCGCTTCGGAAAAGAATCGGTTTGATAATTCCCGATAATCCAGAGCGCTTCATCCTCCCAGAGAAACCAGACTGGCGACGAACGTGCGCCTGATTCAGAAGATGTGGCGAGATGCGCGAATAAAGGGCGAGAGAGAATCTCCCTCATCAGGGAAGAGGCAGCTTCTTTATCAAGGTCAAAGTGGCTGCCCGTTTGAGCCATTATTTTCATATTAATCACCATTCCAGTGAGCAGTTATGCGCGCCATACCCTA
Organism: Pyrinomonadaceae bacterium; assembly: GCA_036392495.1. Lineage (GTDB taxonomy): Bacteria > Acidobacteriota > Blastocatellia > Pyrinomonadales > Pyrinomonadaceae > QHXM01. The sequence goes on from DASVXV010000049.1 coordinate 9,618, forward strand.
TAGACGATTACTTGGCAAAATCGGTTTCCGCTGTGCCGCGGGCAACGCCGGAGAAGCCGTTGTGCAAGGCTGCTGCCGATATCAGAAGGAATACGTTTTGAGGTGGTTTGGCGTTCTAATGAAAATATGGAGGTACATTTCCGGCGATAGTTTTTATCTCTTTTTTCGAAAGTTTCAGTTGGCGAAACGCTTCCCAGGCTTCGCGCGGCCGAAGGTTGTTTCCGACTGCCGCATCTGAGCCGAAGAGTATCCGTTTGACACCGATTTGGCGAATCAATTTGACTAGAAGTTCGGAGACTTCCGCCGAATTTGTCGGAAATGCGTTTGATGCCACATCAAACCAGAGCTTTCGTGTCCGAGGGTCTTTTTTCGCAACCGCATCAGCCAGCACTGCAATGACAGAATGCGCTGGAGGATCATCATAACCCGGACCCGAACTGGCAAGATGAGCGATCTGCACCGGAATGTCTGGAGCGAAAGAGAGCAATTCCAGAAAAGCGCGCGCTTGTTCAGGTCCGTAAGGTCGGTTTTTGGAGATTGACGCTCTCATATGCACGATGATCGCCATGCGGTGAGAATTTGCCGCTTGAAAGACTTTCTTTAATTTTTCGAAATGCTCGGGAATTTCCGTCTGCACATCCGAATTGCCGAAATGCAGTTTGATTCCGCGGCGTAGATTCGCGTCTTTAGCACACCGCGCAAGCTCATCGAGAGCATATTCTTTGAGCGGGTTGAAGCTGCAAAATGCAATCAGCCTTTTGGGAAAGAGAGCGGCCTGGGCAGCATTCCAATCATTTTCCGCTTTGACCTTAGCGTATTCATCCGGCGGTTCCGAGCCGGGTCTTCCATACGAATATGCTGTTGATAACAGCACGGCTCGCCGGATTCCGGCTGTGTCCAGCAATCCGATGACATCTTGAGCCGTAATCGGTTTGAAACCTGCTGCGGCTTGAAAATCAACGCGAGCTTGACTGAACACATGCTGGTGATGATCCGCCGCAGGAACGATTTGCTCGGATTGAGCATTTGATCGAGAGGACTGTCCGTTTTGGGCAATTGCTATGGCAGCAGCCAGGGCAATCAATGAAAAAATCTGAAAAACTAAAAATAATCTTTTCGCCATAAAATAACCCCCGGAATCGTTTACATCTAGAAAACACCACGAGCGGATGGTTTGTGACAAAAATAATCGCTTTAAATCTCAAGTTTCGCAAACTGTTGTTTCATAGTTGTGTCCCTCAAAATCTGATACCAATGCCTGCGCTAAATTGTAGATTGTGTCTTGTCTCAGCAGGTCGCTCGAATACTTGCGTGGGACAAGGAGAGGAAAGCGGGCAGACAGCGCCCAGCGCCTCCCGATAGATACCATAACGAATGATGGTATCTCCTATATCAAGGCGTGTCACAATCCGTCGCGATGGATAGAACTCTACTACGCCGCCCAGGTCCATTGAGAAATAGGTCGCTTTCCCCAGACGAAACTCAGCATTCTCTACCTGCACTTCTCGTCCCTGTGATGGATGAAAAAGGGGGACTATCCTGAATCCGGTAAACTGGCTTACCTGAGTGAATCTAACGAAACCCGGTCGGACTTTGCCAAAGAGGCCGATCTTCTTGAAACGCTTGCCGGCCTTGACGCCGAACTGACCCTGATAGATGTGCCCGCTCGGAACGCCGAGGTCGTTATCGGGCCGCGTAAAGAAGCCACCTTCCGAATTAAAATCTCGTCCCGGAAAGAAGTTGCCTTCCGCCTCAAATGCAATTTCATTTGTCACATTGTAAGTAAATCTAGCGCCGAACCCGGGGTCAGTTACTTGTCCGGAAACAAAATCGTCGTCTTGTGAAGAAGGCTTGTTGCGGGAAAGTAAGGAGAACTGACCGCCAATCTCGAAGCGTGGAGCATCGCCTTGGGCGAGCGCTTCACTGCCAGGAAAGAGCAGTAAAGCGAGAGCCGCGATGATTGTATAGAGGAAAGGTTGTTTCATTCTTTTTTTACAATAATAGGCGTTAATCGGTTAGAACCTAACGCCAGGCATCACCCGCCCGCATATGCTGGTTTCATAAGAGGCACTGTGATGCGGGTCGAGTGCATGCATTGTTAGACGTCTGGGTTAGAGAGAACCGAGTTCGTTCTTGACTCACGGACATTTTACACAAAGGCGTGAGCCACCAGCCGGTAGCGGGCGGTTTGTCTCATGCCTGGAGCAGGTGGGGTGGTCAACAATTTCACGCGTCTGAAGCCGACCGTCTCACAAAGGCCGACGAGGGCGGGCGCGTTCGGCGCCCAGAAGTTCGTCGGGTCGTCCATCAACTTCGCCCTCGGGGGGAAGAACTCACACAAGGGCCTGCTTTTAAACCCGCCGACCGCCACGGCCTCGGTCTCGATGACGGCGACCTGCTTCGTCACCTGGCGCACACGCCTGAGGGATTCGAGGGGGTCCTCCATATGGTAGAGGACGCCCATGTACAGGACGACGTCGAACTGCCCGAGCGACTCCGCATTCATCTTCATCGGGTCGCAGACCACCGCCTCGACACGGCTCCGTAGTGTCGCGTGCGCGAGGTCGAAACCGCGCTTGCCGGGCAGTTCGTCGAAACGCCACAACCAGGGGATGAGCTTGGGGTGCTCCTGCGGGATGCCCTTCTCCTCGCACTCAACCTTATACCTATGCCTGGCCTCCCAGTCTAACCCCCACGCGAATTGGTCAAGCGCCACGACGCGCGCCGCACCTAGGCGCTCGGCGGCGAAGCTGTAAAACCCGTCCCAGGCGCCGATGTCGAGCACGGTCTTGCCCCGTAGGGCGGGGAGTCGGAGTGCGGCCAGTTCCATCTCGTGCTGTTCCGGCGATTTGACTCCGGGGGTAACGACACCCATCCCGAGGTTGATGGAGTGAAACCAGGAGGGTACGGCGGCCACCTTGTCGTGAAGCTCGCGCGCCTCAAGCGTATCCGGGATTATATCCTGCGGGCGTGCGCTGATGGCGGCGCCTGCCTCCACGGCGCGCCGCTCCCTCCCTAAAATCCTGGAGATTTCTCTTCTAAAGAGTCTCATCCCTGAACTCTGTTCCCCGCAGGATAATTGCCAGAAAGAGAGAGAATGTTCCCAGCTTTGATGTAGCCATGTTTATTCTCCTCAAGTACAGAAGTTTTGAGGACGTAAAACTGTAAGCCATCAAACGCCCGGTCTCACCTGCACCCCTGCACAAGATTCCTAAAAGGTATGCTGATTGGGCGTCGGGCGCAGGCCGTTGTTAGCTGGCGCTGTCTGAGCTAATGTTTGACGCGCATTTCAAAGTGATCGAAGAATGCGGAGCTTCGCTTTTGCGCGCGATCAGGAGGCCACAACCCCATTAGCATGTAAGCCTTCTTTTCGACAAACAAGATTCGCGCCTGCCCTAGATTCTTCCCGACCTTAAAGAGCTGCACACGGCCTTCGCGCCCCATGACATTAACCTTATGCTGCTCCGAATATTTCACGTCAACCGGCGCGTCCGACATCTTCTCTAATGCCATGCGCGCTTGTTCGATTGTGCCTCGCCACGTCCCGAAGAAGATTTCCGCTTTCTGGTCATCGGGCATGTCTTCGGTCCTGGTCGGCAGGTCATAGAGGAAAGCGACTATATAGATTTCTTGATTGTCCGAGACCAGGTATATGTCCGCGGTCACAGGTGTACTGCCGCCCCTAAGTTTGCCTCCGGGAAACTTATCCGGCTTCTCTGGCAGGTAAACACAAATAGCATCCCCGTTGAATCCCTCAAGGTAGAAACGTTTCCAACCTTCAGAACTTTTCTGTGTGACAGCACACTTGCCGGAGGCGTCTTCGCCGCCCTTCTGCCCATAGCAGGTTAGGCCGAGCAGACACACCGCGATTACAGAGAGAATGGTTGCGCGCGATATTGCGAGTAGTTTCATCGTTTTAAGTATAGCCATCTAACGACAGAATTGAATGACGCGCAGAGGCCACGACGACCATGCAAGTCTAGCATGAGGGATTTGCTAACTGTGCGTCCATTCCAATGAGTTGTTAGGCCGCGACCACTTCGCTGATAAATTTCGACTTCGCGTCGTGATATTTCGCGCGGCTGTCGCTGAATTTCCGGCTTAGTTCTTCCTTCAGCCTTTCGTACGCTTGCGCTAACACCGGATCACTCCTCAGGCGGTCGCGGAAACGCAAGTGATCTGTCCACTTCGCGCCCCCGTACTCGACCACGTGAAGGTAGTGTGTTCGCGCCACACCTTTCCCGAAGACATAATCGTTCGCAATACCCGCCTGCGCGATATAGTCATAGCCGATGGCCTCCAGCGGCGCTTTGCACAGGAGGGCCTTCTCAAGTTGCGCGACACCGGCCATCATATCAAGAATAGGCTTGGCTTTAATTCCGGGGATAGCGGTGCTGCCGATATGCTGTAGATCAACAATGAGGTGACCGACGGCTGCCTTGATACGCTTCTCTTCCTCCAGATAAAGGTCAGCCCACAACTGCGTATGGTCGCTAAGACGAACGGCACCGTGTTCGAGGCCTAGTACGCTGTGGCTATCTCCTCCGCTCATAGTAACTCTCTCGATAGAATTGCGGCCTAATGATCGAATTGACCGGGGGCGGGCGAGTAGCATTCAACCTGACCGCGAGGAAGAGCCATGAAAGTCATGCAATCCCGCGCTTCGTTTCAATGAGTTGTTCGGCGGCGCGCTACTGGAGATTTAGAAACTTTAGCTACCTCATGCCTTGATATACTTGATATCTTTTGGGCCAATAGTCCTGATGGCTTCGTTGGCAGCAGGCATTAGTGGTTTCAAGTCTTCAATATCATTAGTGGGAGCAACCAGCACAACGATGGCTAAATCGAATTGTTTTAGATTTTGCTGATGCTCAAGTTTCTGATCATTGGTCAGAAAGAGATCAAATTCTCGCTCCACCAAACGTAAGAGCGCGCCATTCTTCATCCCCGCCCAACCCATTTCCGGTACGGTTCTGGCAACATCGGCTTGAACTTCACGTTTGAGCTTTTTAGGCAAGCATTCATCAAGCAGGACTTTCATATTTGTGCGTCCGTGAGCATCTCCTTAACTCTCTGGAGCAATTCGAGAGCCTGTTCACGACGCACCGTAGGAAAATCATCTAAAAACTCATCAAGCGGATGCCCGCCTGCCAGATAATCGATGATTGTCTGGATAGGAACACGAGTCCCGGCGAATACAGGTGCTCCGCTCATAACATCAGGCGAACGAGAAATAACTTGAGCTTCGACTTCAGTTTTCATGACGATAATCCTAGCACCGATTGAGAATTTCAGGGAAGCCGCCTAACGCCGAATTAACCGGACGCGCGCATTCAACGCCATTACGGACAAGTTGACGATGAAAGGTAAGCTAACTCGCGCTCCGGTTGAATGAGTTGTTAGGCGGCGTGCGACAGAGAATTCAAGCCGCCATTAGGGCCTTTTCTAAATCTTTAGACAATTCAATCGGCAGGAAATAATCTGCCGGATAGAGATAATCTTCCCCTGATTCGTCTATGACTCTGATGTAGCCATCTTCAGCCGCAGATTCATCAGGCAAGACTTGATAAATCTTCCGCAACTCCAAATCTTCGCAATCCTCATTGCGCACGCAAACAACAAATTGTGATTCTAATTTTTTGCGTTTCATAATCTTTAACTCAGGTAGCGTTTGATTTTCATCTTCCTTTTGCCAATACCATGAGCCTCATACCAATGCAATTCAACCTTACGTATCCTACCATTCTTTAGACGGACTGTAGCCATCCCTTTCAATTTTCGCCAGCGTCCTTTCCCAAATTGCTTACGCAAGCGAGTGATCTCACGGATTTTGCTCCCGACCGCAATAGTTTCGATCCCGGTAATTTCGCCAATGATTTCAAAGTACATTTAATGAGGGTATATCAATCTTATTTGTAGAATTGCAAGTCAGACGCCTAACGCCCGAATTGACCCGCCGGGAAGCATCATCGAACAGCATCCAAGCTCTCAATGAGAGGCACGCTGGTTCCGGTCGGGTCGAATGAGTTGTTCGGCGGCCCTTGCGACGTGAGCCTTCACTGTTGAATTTATGTTTTGCTCTCATCTTTGAATCAACGTCACTTCTCTTTAAAGGCGAAGCCGCCGAACTACTATTAGACGTACTATTTTCCGCCGGCAAATGCGCCCTTTTGGGCGTCTAATCTTACCTCATTAGCAGATTTGGGCGGTAAATTGAATTTCCTGCGGGCAAATGCGCCTGCGACGGCAAGAGATTAGTCGCCACGTTCCGGCGCTTCATCAGAATGGGTTCCACACTTGGCCGTGGAGGTTCGGCCATGCCCGACGCAGATTATCAGGGGGTTAACGCAGCAGCCTTTACTCGTAAGCCAACGCTTCGACGGCGTCCTGCCGGGAGGCGCGCCATGCCGGGTAGAGCGCGCCGATTGTCCCGCCGACCAGCCCGACGGCGAAGGCGATTAAAATCCATTTGGGCTCGATCTCCACGACCAGCGAAGTGGTCCGCATGACCGCGAAGCGCGCCAGCAGCGTGAGCAGAATTCCAGTCAGCACGCCGAGCAGGCTGACGACAATCGCCTCCTTCTCGATCACCCACGCAATCGTCCCCTTGGACATCCCGAGCGCTTTCAGGATTCCTATCTGGCGGGTCCGCTCCGTCACAGTCGTGTACATCGCCAGCAGGATGACCAGCATGCTGATGGCCGAGCCGATGGCGACCACGACCTTGATGAAGATGTTGAGCGCGGGCACGCTCGAAGCGTAAAGCTCCGGCAGATCGCGCGTGAAGATGATCTGGTCCGTCGGAAACTGCTCCCTGATTCTCTTCGCCACAAGCTCCTGCTCCGCTGGGTTCACACACGCGACCAGAATCGCGGAGGCGCGGCCTTCGCCTCCGACCTCCACCTGCATGGTCGAAAGCGGAATCTTGATGCGCCCGCCGCCGGGCGGGTCGTAAACGCCGACGATGCGGAACGGGCGATTCCAGAGCATTACGGTAGAGCCTACAGGAGATTCCGGGTGATCTTTTTGCCAGACCGAATCTACTATCGCCACGTCGCCTTCCGTCAGCTTCTCGCCCTCGATCAGTCTCAGATTTGTGAGGGCTGCGTATTCATCGAAGTTGATCCCGTCAACAAGGCGGTTGCCGAAGCCGCTGGAGCCTTTGTTGCTCACGAGGGTCTGGCCGATGGGAATGGCCGCACGCACGCCCTCAATCTTCCTGAGCTTTTCGACGCATATCTCATCCGATTTGACGCCACTCTCTGTGCACGAAACCCAGAGCTTGAAGTTCTCCGTCCCGCTCATTGAAAACGTGCCGGAGGCGCGCACCATGATTTCGGCGTTGATGTTCCCCTCGCGCCGCCCGCGCTCGCGCAAAACGCCATTCGCCAGCCCGACCGTGAAGATGATTAGCAGTACGCCGATGCCTATGCCCAGCACGCTGACGATTGTCCGCGCGGGCCTGTGCGCCATGTTTGAGAGAACCAGACTATCCATAGTCTTCCTGAAGCGTGGGCTTCGGTCCATCAGGCGGCGCGTGGCGTTGGGCACGGCGCGCCAGGCCAGGACGATGAGCCCGATGACGGTCCAAAAGAGTGTCCCGGCTTTACGCACGAGCGCGAGCGTCACGCCCGTCGCCGCCGCGTAGCCGAGCGTGCGTAAAATTACTTCCGTCCCGCCCTCATAAACGCCTATGGTCGCCGGGACGAAGCCGAAGACGAAGTTAATGACCTTGGTCAGGGATTCTATGACATAAGCCGCGTGCACGAAAGGCGAGTAGCCCAGCATCCGCAGCGTGACGTAAACCTCTATGACGCTCGACGCGTGCGATAGCAGGTCGAAGCCGATCATAGCGAAGAACGAGCCGGGGCGGTGCGAGTAGAAATCGTAAACGTGCGATTCGAGGTCCGAAATGTGGTCGCGCCGCGAAGTCAGCAATTTGAGATGAATCCCGAATCGCCCGAGGGTGTCTATTATCCACGTCAGCACCATGACGCGGCGGCTCGCTGCCCACGCCGCGAGCAGAATGCCGAAGGTCGAAACAGCCGCAATCCCGAAGAGCGCATACCGGACGATTGGCGGCAGCTCGAACGAGAGCAGCATCACGACCGTGCCGCTCAGGATGAAGAAGACGACCGACAGGTTGTAAAGGATGTTATCTACGACCAGGGCCGAGACGCCGTAAACCAGCGGCACGCGCTTGCGCAGGAGCGCGACTTTCGTAGCCTCCCCGAGCAGCGGCCCCGTGAAGGTGAGAAAGCTGATGGCCTCGCCGCCGAGACGCACGCTGAACGCATGGCGGAAACTGAAGCGGCGGTGTCTCGGGTCAATCGCAGCGCGCATCGCGAGCGTGCGCAGGACGTGACGCGAGCCGCTGATCCCTAAAAGGATGAAGAAGCCGAAGCCGATTTTCAGGAGAGCGTCGAAGATGGGCTGAACGCCGACGCGGTTGATGACATAGATCAGGAGCGCGAGGCCCAGCAGGAAGGCGATGCCCTGGAGCCAGAAGATTTTGCGCGACAGACTTTTGAGAGGCTGTTCCGGCTCGTCCCCGTTCGCCAGCGCCTCGCTGTCGAGCCGGTCCCGCTCTAGTTGCTCATCTGTCGTCGTCAAGGCGCGGTCGCCACTCCTTCAGCTACTGGCGAGACTCGCTTGTCTCTGTCCAGACCTTTCAAAAGCTCCGTGATGGTGCGCCCAGGGAAACGGCGGAAGCCGCGCTCCCACAGGACCGGGACCGGATTCTGCCCGTCTTTGAGTTGCCCCGTAAGCGTCAGGACGGTCGGCATGAAGCTCAGACTGTCATACGGCTCTTCGACAACCAGCCCGCGCGGAATCCCCGTTCTTTCGCCTCCGGCCATCATCAGCGTCGAGTGCGTCGAGATGCGGAAGAAGGAGCCATGATTGCCGCCAGGGTTAAACCCGCGCACGTCAAAGTTCCAGTGGTTGTTGGCGAGCACGAGCAGGTCCGCTTCGACCATCTCCCGCTGCCTGCGGCGAAAACGGCGCAGCAGCCTTTCATCATTCGAGAGTCCAGGGGCATCCGTGTCGAAAGCCTCGTTCGGATGGCGCGCCAGCTGCTCGTGTAGGCCGATCAAAGCGTTAGAGTATTCCGTTTTATGAACCGCGCGCAACCATTCCAGGTCCGTGTGCCAGCCATCAAGCCAGGAGGCGCGCGCGCCTTCGGGCACGTTCAGGAGCGTATCCTCCCAGATTTTCAGGGGCAACCCCGAACGCCACGCCGTGCGCTCAAAGCGAATCGCCCCCGTTTCATCCTGCTTCAGGTTGGCGATGGGGAGGTAACGGAAGCTCAAGCGCCCCATTTCGTCGCGTCTGGAGAGAATCAAAGCCTGGTTCTGTTCGCCGTCATAAATCCAGACCACATCATTGTTGGGCCGCAAATCCTCTTCGAGCTCGCCCGCGACCAACTCCGCCGGAATACGCACGGCCAGGAAATCTATCGGATGCGAGTCCACCTCCGGCTGAACGTTGTTCCGGACCGAGATGTTATTGATGAGCGAGAAATAGTTGAGCCGCTGGAAACTTTTTCCCATGTCGAGCGAGCCATCGGCCCTGATGACGGGACCATTCGGGGCCAGGGCGACAACGTAGTTCTGCAATTCGTGGACGCTGTTCGATGTGCCCATAGCCCCTTTAGCGATCACGTCTTCAATCTTGATGCGGAGGGGATCGAACGTCTCGCGCCGCAGGGCCAGCAGATTAGTCCAGGTGCGTACAAACTCTGTGTACTTGCGTTCGTCCGCCCGCGCGGAATCGAGACGAGCGAAGAGGCGTTTCGATTCTTCGCCGCTGCCCGAATCCTTCTCTTCAGTAACGGCCTTATCAGAATCCTTCGCCTCCTTCGCTCTCTTCGCTTCCTCTTTGGCGAGCTTCTTCCGGGCTTCTCTTTCTTTCAGGAGCGCGTCCTTTCTTGCGTTGTCGCGGCTGAGAGCGCCCAGTTCTTCGTTTATTTGCGCGAGAATGTTCTGCCACTCAGGGCGGCGGCGCTCAAGCGTTTTGAAGAAAGCGTCCGTCATCGCGCGCCGCTCAAGGGGCTGAAGGTCCTTGCGCTGGAGCTGCTGCAAGAGAATATGAAGGATATTGAGATCGGAGTCGCGCAGGTGAATCGAGGCGCGCTCGTTGCCGTCGAAATCCAGAAGCGCCGTCGGATAATTCGTGCTCTGACCTTTCAGGTAGAAGGATTCGGGGGTCGTCGTCGTAATCAGCGGGACCAGCGGGTAAAAGCCCTTGATCGAATAGTCCAGCATCAGACGCCGCTTGGTGATGACGTGGTGTGCGCCGCCCGCCGCGCTGCCGAGAAGCTTGACCAGGTTGTAGCCCTGACTGTAAACGCGCTCGTCCGTGTTGAAGCCATGATCGGAGACCAGGATCAGAGCCGTGTCCGCGGCCATCGGGGATGCGTTGATCGCCGTCCAGATGCGCCCGATGATGGCGTCTAAGGTTTGCAGCGCCTGAAGGTGAGCTTCACGGTCCCGGTTGTGATGCGCGATGTGGTCGAAGTCCGTGACGTAAAGGTCTAAATAACGGTAGCGCGGGTTGTTCAATCGCTCGATAATGTCGCGCTCGATCTGGTCGAAGACGGTGTTGCGGACCTCGAACCCCATCGTCCATTCGTCCAGAAGCTCGCGCGGGTTTTTGAGAAAGCGGTTCTGCGCGCCGTACTGTAGTGTCCTCCAGCGCATCCCGCGCTGGTAAAGCTGAAAGCTCACGTACCGCTCCGGAGCCGAATAAGCGTCCAACAGCAGCGGCAGCCCAACGTCATCCAGGGTCTCAGGTCCGGGCATATCAACGCGGCGCTGCCCGACGTTGCTGACGTAGAAGGGAAGAAAGTTCAGATAGTCGTAGGTGTGAAGCGTGAACCGGTCATATTCGACGTTCCCCTTGATCTGCAAATGCTGTCCCGTGTCGAGCATTGACCAGGAGGGGGCCGAAAGGCTCATCCCGCGCACATAAAAATTACTGAGCCGTGCGCCTCCCTGATAGAAGACGTGCTCGGTCCACGGCAGAAGACTTTTACCCGTTCGCGGATTGCGCTCCCGGACGAAGCGATCCAGGATGTCCGGCTGCAACCCGTCAACCTTGAGCAACACAATCCTCTTCGCCTGCGCGAAAACAGAGACCTGCGCGATAAAGATAAAAAGAAGCAGGACGAAAATAGTGGTCAGTGGTCGGTGGTCAGTGGTCAGTGAGCGGAAGAACTTCCGCCCTTTACTGACCACTGACCACTGACCACTGACCACTCCGTATTTACTGTTGTCCATTAACCACACTCAAAATTGCTTTGGCATCAGCGGGCGCGATGCGCTGCTCCTCTTTAAGAGCCAGGCGCAGGTACTCTGCGCTCTGTGTGCGCCAGCGCGCTTCGAGTTTTTCGTCACGGTAGATGCGCAGCAACTCTTTTTTAGCGGTCTCGTTATTAATGCGATAGAGACTATTGAGCGAGAGGGTCCGCGTCTCTTCGTCCTGCGTGCGAGTAAAAATACGCGCCGCGACCGCTGCGGTCTTACCTGAGGCGAATGAGCCGTTCTCCGCCAGAAAGCGCAGGGACCGGCGGACGTCTTCGATATTCCAGACGACCTCGATTTGCGGGGTGGATTTTCCGACCTCGCGCAGGAATCGCTCGTGAAAGGCGAGCTGGCGCTTGATATCGAGTTGCGCCTGAAGCTCCGGCGTGGATTTTTCCCTGTGCGTGTAGAGGCCGAAGCTCAGGAGGTTGGCAAGGCGGAAAAAGCGCTGCGCCGAACTCCCGTGTTTGAGCGGGATCATCTCTTCGCGCCGGTCGCGGTCTAATTGGGCCGTCAGGCCGTCCGGCCGCTTCGCGTAAGCGAGGAGCGCGGCGTATTGATCGCGAGCCAGTTGGGCCTCAGCCTCCATGCCGTTTTCGAGTGGGTTGAGCGAAACGCGTTCCAGTCGCCGGCTAATCTCGTCGCGCAGTTGCGGGGCTAGAGATTCGCTCAAAGAGAGCAGGAGCTTCAACTGCGAGTAGGTCCGCAGTCTCGAAGGTTGATTGAAATCCATCCCGCGCTTGCTCGTCACGAAATCATAAATGGCGCGCCCGAGAAAATAGGGAATGTCGAAGCGCGAGAGCGAGAGCAGGTTGCGCGCGACGTCTTCGAGCACGCGGCGCGACATCTCGCGCCGTTTCGGGTTCGCCCCGTCCCGAAAATCAACCAGCAGGATGGGGATTTTGGGAAAGTCCAGACCGTAGAGGGCGAGCGGGATCATCTCTACGGCGCGCGCCCCTTCGGTCCCGGCAGGAACGGGACGGTTCTCTGCGTCGAAATATCTGGTCTCGGCGTAGCCCTTCCAGGCTCGCAATCTTTCGTCGCTCCAGGGGTTCGAGATATTCAGAAAACGCGCGTCGTAACGCCTGGCCTGATTCTTAGCCAGCTCGTCGCGCGCTACCCAGAGCAGCGCGTGCGTCGCGCTCCCGTCCGGCATCTCCAGCGGCTCGAAGTAGAGTCCTTCAGCCTCCGCGCGCTGTCGCAGCAACTCCCAGTTGTGCCCGCGCAGGTCGCGCGTCAGCGTCGTCTGCTTTTCATAGACACGCTGCAAATAGATGTCGTCAATGATCCCGCCAAAAGTCTTTTCCGAAAGCATCAGGCGCGCATGTATGTCCGCGGTCTCGGTCGGCGTGAATGCAGGCGCCGCGCCTGTTTCGGCCTCGTAAAGCGAGAGGATCGCGAGCGCCCGAACGACGTGGGCTTTACGATAATCGCTCAGGTTGCGGCGAAAGGTCCGCGTCGAAGCCTTCAAAGGCAGGCCGTAGGAATCAAGCAGGAGGCTTTGCAGGGCCGTCCAGAGGAATCTTTCCCAGACCTCACGGTCGGCGGCAGCCAGGTCCATAATCGGAGGCGGCGCACCTTTCCCCGCGCGCTTCTTGTTGCCGACACGTCTGTAAAGAAAGGGAATTGCGGAAGCCACGCGCTGGCCGAAAGAAGGCTTCGTGTAGGTCAGCATCCAGAGGTAACGCAGGCGATCATTATCCGGGTTGTCGTCGCCCAGCGTGTCGCGAACGATGCTCACCAGGGGAACTTCCGCCGATTGGCCGCCCGTCTTCGGAAGTCCGTCCAACTGCCCGAAGATGGTCAGCAGTTCCGCGCCGCCTGCGAGCTGCATCTTCTCAAGGCGGAAAGAGGGCTCTTTCTTCTCCGTAGCTTCGGAACGTATCTCCGCCTGTTGGGGCGGAAGCCCCTGGGCCAGAGAGACGAATTGGACGACGGGCGAGAGCGCCAGAAGGAGAGAGAAAAAGAGGCAAGCGACCGTGCGTCTGCTTTGATAAGGGGGAACAAATCTCATCTTTGTTACTTAAAATCCCCTCATAAAAGTTCCATATGGAGTAAAAACTTTGCGCCCTCCGCCCTTGAAATGCAGCATCTTAAGGACGTTTCAGCCTAGAACTACGTTAACGCCCGGTAACCTGGCAAACAACATGCCGCGCGGTTGATTCTACCATTTTCTAAAGTCCCTGAGACCATTGAATCCGGCTCAGGCCCGCTGACCACTTTATTGAGACATCTCCAGTTTCGCCAAGCTTAATGGCGCGGCTGTTCGTCTACGGCCTTTAATAGGACACTTCCTTAACTGTCACAGCTTTAGACTCCCGGTTAATCTCAGCTTCGGTTTCGGATGATTGTTAGCGCAATAAAAGTTGCCGCTCATCCCGGTTTCACCTGAAGGTCTCGGAAACTGCGGCGCGCGAATTTGAATCGAGAATGAAAACGTTGACGGCAGGGATGCTGCCGAGCATCAGCGTGGCGACGGGCCGGCTCGCCTTCTCAAGTCGCGCGACATAAGCTTCGTTACTGAAATACCGCCGCCCGCGCGCGACTATCACGAAATCTCCCTCCTCGAAAGCCTTCATGGCCTCCTTATCCGAGAGCGAGACCGGGACGAGATCGTTACGACCCGCGAGCCCACCATAGTAGGTGACCAATGCCGGAGACTCGCTGGCGACGCGCGCGCCTGTGCGCGCCCGCCCGGCGACCTCATTCACGGCTTCACGTAAACGCGCGTCATAGAATTCGTCGTGCGGGAAGTAGGTGCCGGCGCGCTCCCACCCGCCGCCGAGCACGTTCGTGTAGAGGCGATAATGTGGAGAGACATTGAGGGACGCGGCGAGCGGGAAAGCGAGCGCCAGGGAAGCGACGCCCGCCCGCGCCATTGCCTTCATCGAACCGCTTTTCGCGAATCGCCCGACGAGTCCGGCGAACTGTTGCGCGACGAAATGGATGCCGATGGCCGCCGTGATTAAAACGACCGGGAGCGCGATTGTGAAATAGCGCGTGAATTTCCCGCCGAGTACGGTGAACGGCATGAACCAGTACATCATCCAGAAGAGAATGAAAAATCTCCCGTCGCCGAGCCGCTTGCGGAAGAGCAGCGGCAGCCCGATAAGAAAACCTATGATGATGGGCAGGGCGAGTTTTACGCCCATAAAGACATAGTAGAAATACCAGGGCGAGCCCTTCAGCCAGAGCGTCATCTGGTTGCGGTAGAGCGTGCCCATGAACTCGTAAGAGTCGTGCCCGATGCGCTGCTCGCCAGCGAAAACTCTCATCTCGTGCCAGGTGCTGGGCAGCAGGATGGTCGGGTTGAAGATCAGGAAAGCGACGCCCATGACCGCGAAGAAGATGAGCCATTTTTTCTTGCCCATGCGCCAGCGCGTCGCGGGGATGCCCTGAAAGATGTAGTAGTAGCTGACGCTGATTGCTAAAAAGTGTGGCAGGTATTTTGAAGCCAGCATCGCCCCGAAAGCCACGGCCGTCGCCCAGTAATAAGGCTCTGGCCGCCCCTGTTTGGATTCGGCGACGCGCTGGCCCCGCAGCCAGAAAACATTCGCTAGAAGGAAGAAGAAGAGATAGAAGCTGTCTTCTTTGGCGATGCGGTTAAAACCGATTCCGCTCGGGTCTAGCGCCCACAATGCGGCGGCGATGAATGCGACTTCGATGCCGAAGAGCTCGGAGACGACGAGGAAGATCAGTAGCGCCGTGAATGCCCCTAGAATGGCTCCGGGCAGGCGCAGGGCCGCCTCCTTTGGGATACCGAGCGAAGGATAGCTGGCGACCAGAGAGCTGTTGTTCCATTGTTCGACGGCGACGACGCTCGCGGTCAGCAAGGCTTTCATCAAAAAGGGGTGCTCGCCGTTGGCTGCTGTCAAACCACGCGCTCGATAATCTTCGACTGCGTGAAGCTTATTCAACTCGTCTTCGCTCAGCCCTTCGGCCCCCAAGTTGACGGCCCGGAAACCGAAGCCCACGAGGATAATCAAAGCCAGGGCGGAGATGACCAGCGTCCGGCTGGCTGAGCGCACACCTCGGCCAACAAAAAATTCCGGGGTGATTTTCGCTGTGATAACCGTCTCCGCTGAAGCCGCCACGAGTTTTATTGAATGCTCCACAAGGTAAAATAATTTGCTGCCGCTACCCTCAATATTGAAGCGAAGATATCGCCACCAGCAAAAGGGGCAAGGTTATACTGACTCCAAGGCTGATGTCAAAAACAGGGGGCCATTTGCCGGAAAATATAGTGGAGGAGAGACGCGCAGCTTTCTACTCTTAACGGCCCTCGCGCGACGAGTTTGACGCAGCGTTATTGCGTGGGCCGGCTTGATTGGCGTTGGCGTTTTCGTTCTGGCTCGCCTCGGTCGCAGTTTCGGGGGAGACCCAGCCTGCGCGCTGCAGGAGCGCGTAACCGAAGCGAATCGGCACAGCCATGTTCGAGGCGCTGTTTTCGGTGAAAATCGCGTAGTTGACGCCGATGACCTGGCCGGACTGCCCGAAGAGCGGCGCGCCCGACCCGCCCTCTGCCGTCCGCGCGTCGTAAACGACCTTATGAACGTCACGGTCCGTGATGTTCCCTTGAGTGGTCAAAGGCTGGATACGATTCTTCTCGGCGAGACAGCCCAGAAGCGTTCCCAGCGACGAGCCGCAACGCGCCCGAATCAGGTAAGCCTCGGCGTCGTCGCGCAGCGCCAGCAGGCGGTCGGGACCGTTCGGATAGCCCATCATGACGACGTTCTCGCCCGTCGCCGGATCGGCATTCTTATCAAGCGGCAGCACGGGGATGTCTGTCGGCGCTTCTTTGACGTCAAAGGTGCAAACGGCGACATCGTCGCCCTGCGCCGCCGCCCGGAATTTAAGCGGGATGGGCTGCGGGTGGTCCGGGAAATAGGCCAGCAACTTCCTGATCTTGGGTTGTCCGTTGACGCTGCTCGTCAAAATCTGCGCGCGTTCGTCGGCCCGCCACGGTTGGGCGACGTGATGGTTGGTCAGAACATACCCATCGCCGACATAAAAGCCTGTCCCGACGGCTTCGAACTCCGCTATCGCTCCCTTTCCTTCGGGAGTGAGCTGCACGCGGTCCTCGCTGTTCTGGACGACCGTTCCGTCGTCATTGGTCTGCACCTCCGGGTAGCGCAGCGGGCGATTGGTCCCCAATTCGACAAAGTAGTATGTGCCCAAAATCATGCAGACGCCGCCGCCGAATTCGTTACGCAGTTTCGGCGCGAGCGAGAGGCTGGCTAAGATATTTTTATTGGTCCGCTCGTTATCTTTGATCTGGGCGATTGTGTCAGCGTTCTGTTTCTGGAGTTGTCCCAGTTGCGCCCTTTGGTCTTCGACGATGCGGCGATTACGCTTCAGCTCATTGTAAAGCCCAAAGCCAAGATAAAGGACTCCGCCGACGAGCGCGAGGAGGATGAGAAACGTAATAATCTTAGTGCTTAACTTGATTTCCCTGACGAGCTCGCGCGTAAACTCCCGCAGGAAGACTTTGGCGTCGTCGCGGCGCGCTGTCGCGGAGGATTCGATGGCCGCGGTTTCGATGAAGGGCGCAACCTGTGTTTGCTGGCGGGTGCTTATCAGTGCGGGAGCTTCGCGCACCGGAAAGAACGAGAGGGACAGGAGCCCAGGCTCGCAGCGGACCTCGTCGCCGTCCTTGATTTTGGCGTTTAGAGAGAGGGGTTTGCCATTGTGCCTGAGATCAAGGGACTGGTTGAAATCTTTAACGCGATAATGGCCGTTGGTGCGCGCGAGTTCGAGGACAAGTCCGGGCGCGTCGTCTGAAGCGCGCAGGCGCAAATCACAATCCTCGGACGCGCCGATGCGGATACGGTCCTGCGAAAGAACTTCAGTGTGCTTATCTTCGCCCGCCGCAATGTGTATGACTAAACTGCTTGCCATAAAGCGCGCCTACGACCAAATCTCTTCCTGAACAAGAATCAGGCGACCCCTTCACACGACCGCTTGAACTCTTCTCCTGCGGTCTTGCAACGCGGTCGCCCCTCACACGCCATATTACAATAAGACTCGCGGCGCGGGCAAAGAATCGGGGGTGAAATCAAGGTCAATTCGGTCTTAGATTCCACGGCAAGATTTTCAACACGAGCAAAGAAACTGTCCACGAAACCACACTAAATGACACGAAACAATTCGAACCACTTGGTGTGAGTTCGTGTGGCTTCGTGGATCGTTCTCTTTCTGTTGAGAACGAATTGACCCTGAGGTGAAATCTGCCCCGTTTTAACTCGAAAACGGTTCGTGTTAGCATGATGAAGCGAGCCCTGCGGCGCGCCCGTGCGAGAGTAGTTATCATGAGCGAAATTTCATTCACCGAAAACAGAGATAAAGTCTGCGCCTTGGCTCCCATCGCCTACGCGCCGATTCGCCATCACGTGTTCGTCTGTAACGGAACGTCCTGCTCGGCTGTCGGCAGCGCCGAAGTTAAAGCCGCTTTTGACCGTGAATTGACAGAGCGCGGAATTCTGTTCGGGAAAGAGAAGAAGGGAAAGAATCCCAAAGGCAGCATCGTCCTGACCGATTGCAGCTCTGTGGGTTTCTGCGCGGTCGGAGCGGCGGTCCTCGTTTACCCGGACGGCATCTGGTACGCGCAGGTCCGGGCCGCGGACGTGCCCGAGATCATCGAAGAACATCTGCTGAACGGGCGTGTGGTTGAGCGGCTGGCCCTGTTCAAAGTGCCAGCGGAAGGGAAGGAAAGGGAGAACAAGCAGGGCGTCAGTCCAGCGGGTTAGAGAGAAGTTTCCCCCTCACACGGTCAGCCACTTCATGCCCGCCTTCTTTTACCTGATACTGGAGCGGCAAACGTTTTGACACAGAGGGCACGCCCACTCCGACGCTGCCCCTGCCAACCGTCTTCGCCCCTAGATAAACGCGCCCCGTGGTCAGAATCTTTCCGGTCTGCGGCTTTAAAATGTGATAGCTGATTAAGACGGAATCGGCGTTTACGTCATTCTCCAGTTTCAGCTCAAGCCAGAGGACGTAAGCGTCCTGCTCCTTTTTCGCGCGATCAGAAGCATCTTTGCGCGTCATGTTGCCGCCGCCGGCGACCTCAAATCCCGGAAACTCTTTCAGCCTCTCCATGCACGCATCCACCGCCACGTCAACATAGCTTGAAACGTAGATGGAGGCGCTGAGTTTATCGCCCCCGACGATGAGAGAAGCGACCGTGGCGGGTTTGACGGCCGGAGACTGCGCCGCCGGCACTGTTTGGGATTCTTCGGGAACCTGCGGCGCGGGCGGCGTCGGAGCGCTCTTATTCTGGCGGCGGCCGGACTGAGCAAAAGCTGCCTGCGCGAAGATGACGGCTGCGGCGAGATAAACGACCAGAAGAACTGCGTCTCTTCTTTGCGAGGAACGAAATCTATCAGTCAGCATGGAGCGTCTCCTTCAGGCCGCGCTGGCTGCTTCTTTGGGTCTCCACCTGAGCGTAGGACGGCGCGCGGCTGCCGCTTCGTCCAGACGACCGATGCGCGTGGTGTGCGGGGCGTTGAGAACGGTCTCCGGTTCCTCAAGGGCTTCGCGCGCGATTGAGCGCATGGCTGCGATAAACTGATCCAGTTCCTGCCTGCCGACCGATTCAGTCGGCTCAATCAGCATCGCGCCCTGCACGATCAGCGGGAAATAGATGGTCATCGGATGAAAGCCGTAATCAATTAAGCGCTTTGCGATGTCGAGCGTGTGCACGCCCTTGCGCGATTGCCGCTTGTCCGTAAAAACCACTTCATGCATCGGCGGAGCGTCGAAGGGCTTGTCGTAGTCCGGGGCGAGACCGCGTGCGACGTAACGCGCGTTGAGGACTGCTGCCTCCGTCGCCTCGCGCAGTCCATCGTTTCCGTGCGTCTGAATGTAGGCGAGGGCGCGCACCATCATCCCGAAGTTCCCGAAAAAGGCTTTGACTCGACCGATTGACTGCGGACGATCAAAGTCCAGACGAAACCTGTCTTCGTCTTTAACGACGCGCGGGACCGGGAGAAACGGCTCAAGCTCCCTGGTGCAGCAGCAAGGACCGCAGCCGGGTCCACCACCGCCATGAGGCGTCGAGAAAGTTTTGTGTAGATTGAGGTGAATCACATCAACGCCCATGTCACCGGGGCGCGCAACCCCTACGAGCGCGTTCATGTTCGCGCCGTCCATGTAAACCAGGCCGCCAGCGTCGTGCACGATCCCGCAGATCTCCTTGATCTGCTTTTCAAAGAGCCCGAGCGTGTTCGGATTCGTCAGCATCAGCCCGGCGACGTCGCCGTGTGCGCAAAGCTCGCGCAGATGATCCAGGTCCGTGAAGCCTTCGGCCGTCGAGCGAATGGTTTTGACAGTGAAGCCTGAGAGATGTGCAGAGGCGGGATTGGTCCCGTGCGCGGAGTCCGGAATCAGCATCACGCGCCTTTTGTCGGAAGCGCCCGCGCCGTCGCGCGCGTCTATGAAGGCGCGTATGATCATGACGCCCGTCATCTCGCCGTGCGCGCCCGCAGCTGGTTGAAGAGAGACGCCCGCGAGTCCCGTAATCTCCGACAAGCTCTCCTGCAATTCGTAAATCAATTGCAAAGCCCCCTGGGCATCTTCTTCCGGCGTCAGCGGGTGAAGATTGGCAAAGCCAGGGATACGCGCCACTTTCTCGTTAAGGCGCGAGTTGTATTTCATCGTGCATGAGCCGAGCGGGTACATGCCCAGATCAATCGAGTAGTTCCAGGTCGAGATGCGCGTGAAATGGCGCACGACGTCCACCTCGCTCACTTCCGGGACGCCTTCGAGGTCGTCATCGCGACGAAGATTGACGGGAACGATTTCGTCCAGCGGCGTCTCATCCACGTCGAGCGGCGGAAGCCTATAGCCTTTACGCCCGGTCTGCGAGCGCTCGAAGATGAGAGCTTCGTTCTGCGTAATATGCGGCGCGGCTTTTGTAATTTTGGTCGAGTTCATTTTCCAGTTATTTATTCACCGCAGAGGACGTGGGGAAAAGCAAATTATGAATTTTGAATTCTAAATTATGAATTGAAAGCAATAATTCAAAATTCAAAACTCAAAATTCATAATTATTCCCCTCCGCGTCCTCTGCGGTTAAAATCAAGTTGATGTCGAAATGTGCGCAAGCCCATCAACGAGGGCGTCAATCTCTTGTCTTGAGTTGGTCTCCGTTACGCAGACCAGAAAATCGTTGGGGCGATCCTTGTAGTAGCGCGAGAGCGCGAGCCCGCCCGTGATGTTTTTCTCTGAAGCCAGGCGCGCGAGCAGCTCTCTGGCTTCCACGGGAGCGCGGACGACGAACTCGTTGAAGCGCGGCGCGGAATAGGGAAGCGAGAAACCTTCCAGCTCCTGTATGCGGCGTGCTGTATAAGCGGCCTTTTGCGCGCACTGCGCGGCCACTTCCTGAAGCCCGCGCCGTCCCATCGTCTCCATATAGATGGTCGCGGCGAGCGCGATCAAGCCCTCGTTGGTGCAGATGTTTGACGTGGCCTTCTCGCGGCGGATGTGCTGTTCACGCGTGGCGAGCGTCAAGACGAAACCACGCCGCCCCTGTTTGTCGTAGGCTTCGCCAACGAGACGCCCCGGAATCTGTCTCGCATATTTATCACGTGTCGCGAAGAGGCCGACGAACGGACCGCCGAATGAAACTGGCACGCCGAAGGATTGTCCTTCGGCGACGACGATGTCCGCGCCGCACGCTCCGGGCGAGCGCAGGAGGCTGAAAGAGATAGCTTCCGTCACGGCGACGATCAAAAGTGCGCCGACAGCGTGGGCGCGCTCCGACAGCGCCCGGACATCTTCGATACAACCGAAAAAGTTAGGGGATTGGACGACGAGCGCCGCCGTCTGATCATCGAGTGAATTTAATCCCTCAGCCGAAATCAGTCCCGTGCGGGCGTCGAAATCCACGCGGTGAAAATCTATCCCGTAGTGCTGAACGTAAGTGTCAACAACTTCGAGATATTCAGGATGGACCGCCGCCGAAGTGATGACCTTCTTACGTCGTGTGACTCGTTCGGCCATGAGCACGGCTTCGGCGAGCGCGGTCGAGCCGTCGTACATGGAGGCGTTGGCGACGTCCATGCCCGTCAACTGGCAAACCAAGGTTTGAAACTCGAAGATGGCTTGCAGCGTGCCCTGTGAAATTTCCGGCTGGTAGGGGGTGTAGGCTGTGAAAAATTCGGAGCGAGAGATGAGATGATCAACGATGGTCGGGGAATAGTGTGAGTAAGCTCCCGCGCCTAGAAAAGTGGGCCTTCGTGCGGCCACATTGCGCGAGGCCATCTCTTCAAACCCCGCCAGAAGCTCTATCTCGGAGATTGCCGCTGGGGTTTTGAGCGGAACGCGGAAGCGTAAATCTGCCGGGATCGAGTCGAAAAGTTCTTCCGCGGAATTAAGGCCCAGATTGCGGAGCATCTCTGCGCGTTCTTCCGGCGAGTTTGGAATGTAACGCAATTTATTATTCGTAAATCGTAAATCGTGAATCGTGAATCGTAAAAAGAGAAATCCCGCTTTTCTATTTACGATTTACGATTTACGATTCACAATTATTCCTCCTCGGTTTTCGTGAAATCTTCGTACTCGGCGGCGTTCAACAGGCTGTCCACCTCGCCCGGATTCTTCATCCGAATGCGTATCATCCATGCGTCGCCGTACGGGTCCGTGTTGACCTTTTCGGGCTCGTCCTGAAGGGATTCATTAACCTCTACGATCTCGCCGCCGACGGGCGTGAAAATCTCCGAGACGGCCTTGACCGATTCGACCGAGCCGAACGATTCGTGGGCCTCGAAACTCTCGCCCACTTTCGGCAGCTCGACGTAGACCACGTCGCCGAGCGAGTTCTGGGCATAGTCCGTGATCCCGATTGCGCCGACATCGCCCTCGACCCTGATCCATTCATGGTCCTTGCTGTAATGTAAATCCTCTGGAACGTTCGCCATTTGCTTCTCCTCTGTTGAGTCTGGAATCTGGAGTCTGGAGTCTGGAGTCTGCGGAAATCGCCTTTGACTCCAGACTTCAGACTTCAGACTCCAGACTTCTTTTCACGTTTATAAAAAGGCGTCTTGACTATCTGCGCGCCGACTGCGCGACCACGAACGTCTACCTGAATCTGCTGGCCTTCGTTCGCGAATTCAGCGGGAACATAAGCCATGCCGATGTTCTTCTTGAGGTACGGGGCCGGGCTGCCGGACGTGACGCGCCCCACCCGCTCGCCGTTAATCAGCACCTCCTGGTCGTCGCGCGCGATCCCGCGCTCGGTCATCTCGAACCCGACCAGACGCTGGCGGACACCTTCCTCTTTCTGCCGTGCGAGCGGCTCGCGCCCGATGAAATCTCCCTTGTTCAGTTTACAAATCCATCCGAGGTTTGCTTCGAGCAGAGTGGTCTCCTCGTTAATCTCGTGGCCGTAAAGCGACATCCCGGCTTCGAGTCGTAGCGTGTTGCGAGCGGCCAGCCCGCACGGCAGGACGCCTTCGGGCGTGCCCGTCTTGCCGACATCAAGAATCCTGTCCCAAAGTTGCTCGGCCTTCTCCGCCGCCGCGTAAACTTCAAAACCGTCTTCGCCAGTGTAACCTGTGCGCGAGATGATTGCCGGAACTCCATCCACCTCGCCCTCGCTGAAATGGTAATACTTAATCTCTTCAAGCGGGGTCGTCGTCAACGTTTGTAAAATCCGCAGGGCGTCCGGGCCCTGAAGAGCGAGCTGGCAGTAGTCTGCGCTCACATTCCTGAGTTCGACGCTTTCCCCTTCGTGATGAGATTTGACCCACTCCCAATCCTTCTCCGTCGTCGAAGCATTGACCACGAGCAGCAGGCGCTCTGGGCCGAAACGATAGACCAGGAGATCGTCAATCACCGTGCCCTCGGGCGTCGTCAGGGCAGAGTATTGCGCCTGGCCGTCAACGAGTTTGGTGACATCGTTTGAGGTGAGCCGGTTAATGAAGGCAATCGCATCGGGGCCGCGGACATCAATCTCGCCCATATGCGAGACGTCGAAAAGGCCCGCGCGCGTCCGCGTCCGTAGATGTTCTTCGACGGTTCCGGCGGGATATTGAACGGGCATGTCCCATCCGCCGAAATCAACCATGCGCCCGCCCATGCGGCGGTGCGCGCCATTTAGCGGTGTCTGTTTGAGAGCGGGCGCTGCGGACAAGAGTCGTCTCCTACATATCTTTCGGCAAGAGATAGGAAGTTCAGAAAGTAACTTGAATGAAACGGCAAACTAGCACGCTCGTGCGCGGAGCGTCAAGCGAGTGACCTTGAATCTAAAGCGAAAGCATGCAATGGGCTGAGGATATTTAAAGAGCAGCGGTGTCAGGCAGGAAATCAGGGCGCGAGATTCATACGCCGCAGCAGGTCTGTGAAGCGCAGATCGGAGCGAAGGCTATCCAGTTGTGGGTCAACTTTAAGCCAAATCAATTGAGCTGCCTTATCCTCATATGCCCTTTCAAGCCAACGGAGCGCTTGCTCTTTATCCCCGAGGCCTGTGTAGATTCTTGCTATATCATACGCAGAGATATACTCCCGCTTTGATCTCTCTCTTAATTGATCGAGCACCCTCTGTGCCTCATCCCTCCTGCCCGACGCTCCGTAGGCGTGCCCGAGCGCCGCCAGCACGAAGTTGTTGCCTTCTAAAAGAGTCATTGCTTTTTGAAGTTCCCTGATGGCTTCTGCGTACATCCCCTTTTGCAAGTAGACCCGCCCAAGATATACGCGCGCGCGTGCGAAGTTCGGGTCCATCTCAAGAGTCTTCTGGAGTTGTTCTATTGCCTCATCGTACTGGCGTGCCACATAGAGAATCCATCCTAAATTCGCGTTACTGATGAGCGAGAGCGGATCGATCTCCAGGGAGCGTCTCATCTCTGCCACCGCCTCATCAAAGCGCCCCATCCCTGCTAAGTGCAAGCCGTACCAGTGATAGGCCGTCGCATAGTTCGGATTGAGTTCAATGGCTCGCTTGTATTCGGTCTCGGGACCCGCGAAGAAGTCCCACTCGTACCACTTCTTGACATGGGCCAGCGAAGTGTGAGCTTCGGCGAGTTTGTCATCAATCTCCAGTGCTCTCAACGCTGCCGTCCTCGCCTTCGTCATGGCCCCCCTCGGGGGCAGAACACCATAGACTACGAGTAAGGTGTAGGAATCGGCCAACCCTGCATGAGCCAGTGCATAATTCGAGTCCAGGTCAATCGCTTGCTGGAAGTATTCGATGCCCTTTTGGAAACCCTCTTCCGTCCGCTTGTTCCAGAAATAGCGGCCCTTCAAGTACGCCTGATAAGCCTCCGTGTTCTCTGTATAACGCCTCATCAGCCGCACCTGCTCTTCGCTGCTTAGTTTCAGCATCAGCGCACGCGCCACCTGCTCTGAGATAGAATCCTGTACCTTGAAGATGTCTGTGAACTTTGCATCGAACTTCTCCGCCCACAGCGGCGCACCATCACGCACGCTCACCAATCGCACCGTCACACGAATCTGCTCGCCCGCTCGATGCACGCTCCCCTCCAGCACAGAGTCCACGCTCAGTTCACGACCTGCCGCCACAGGGTCATGCGCTTGGCCGCTGTACTTAAGGACTGCGCTGGTGGGCCGGACGATGATCTGACGGATGTTGCTGAGCCTCGTGATCAGAACGTCCGCCATCCCGAGACCGAAGTATTCGTCGCCAGCCTCGCCGCCTAATTGCTTGAAAGGGAGCACCGCGATTGATTTAAACGGTGCAGGTTTGACGCCCTCGCTCGTCTCTCTCTTTTCTACCTTGCCCATTAACAGAAGAAGCGCGACGACCAGTCCGACGAGCGCCGCGCCGGCCAGAAGAGACACGGCGACGCGGGGACGCAGCGACGCGGGGAGACGAAGAGCCCCTTTTAATTGCCGTGTCGCCGCGTCGCCGTGCCCCCGCGTCTCGCTTTCCTCTTCGCTCTCCTCTTCTTCTTTGACAGCGATGCGGTACTTCGTGCGGTTCTCGACGATGACGCCCTCGTCTTCGTCCAGAATCTCGCGCACTCCGGGGGCGAAGCGGTAGCCAACGCGCGGGATGGTCTCGATGTACGTATGGTCTTCCCCGTTACCTCCGAGCGCCTTGCGCAGAGCTGAGATGCGCTGCGTGAGGTTGTTCTCCTCGACGAAGGAGTCGGGCCAAACCGTTTTGAGCAGTTCCTCTTTTTTGAGGAGATGGCCGCTGTTGCTGACAAGGGCGAGGAGCGTGTCGAAATCCTTGGGCTGGAGAGGAACGGGCTGGTCGTCACGGAGCAGGCGGCGCTCTGCGGCGTCCACGCGGAACGGCCCGAACTCGTAAAAATGCCTGGCCTGCCTGCTCATCACTACCTTCAGCGTTTCTTCATCGTTTCTTCAGGGTTTCCTAACGACATCGGAGAAGCTCCCGGCTTAGGCTCACTGCCCGCGAGGTGGGACAGGGTTTGAGAATGCGCTTTGGACGCCTTTGGACGGCGCACATTTTAGTGCAAGGCGCGGGCGGGGGCAATCGAAAATCAGTGATGAGTAGCGGACAACTGGATGATCACCATCACCGGCAGCTATGAAAGGAGAATAGTCATGCCACAACCTACCCAAGAAGAATTAAACAAGCTTAGAAGAGAGGGTGAGAAAACGGTTCGAAAGCTTACAGAGGCACAAAGAAAGTTGCTTAGAGAACCATTGTCAGACAGCAGGAGAATGGTAGAGCCGGTAATTGCCAGCAAGCTCGCGCTTGCGGCCGAATTGCAAGTACTGTTTACTCTCGCAGGAGCATTAACTATAAGCCCTGATCAGATCAAAAATATACGAAAAAGAATCAAGGCCAATCTCGGCCCTCGCGGCCCCATCCGATTATTATTAAGGCTGCTGATTGGCCTGATCAGGGATATTGTGGAAGGCGTGATTGGTATCCTTGTGGATATCGGCAAGGAATTGGCGGCGATCTTCGAAGAGAGCTTTGGAGATGCTGAAATCGAGGAGCTAGATGCTGACACCTTCAAACTGGAAGGCAAAACCGACAATCTTCGTCTTAGATTTAGTGAGAGCTTGCAACGCTTCGGATTCCCCGCCGAGAGTGAACCGTTTGCGGGCAGTTGGTCTGCGACGGTCGTTACGGACGGGACGGACGCGGAGGGTAACAAGCGCTACCGGGTTATCCAGTACGCTTCCACGCCGGGTGATATTTCCTTAGGTCCCGCAACCCTGAGAGGAGTGCGGCAGACACTCGACCCCGAAGAGGAATCGCTCTTCATTGTCAATTCAGCGAGAGAAGTCAACGGCGTTCTTTATACCCGGTTTCTGAGCGAGAACTGGAAAGACGACGTGCTAGGTATTCCCGCTATCACGACTGTTGATGGGAGTATCGCCGGAAATGTTTTTAACTATCACAGTGTCGGTGAGGACTTTCTCTGGGTAACATATCTACTGCCAGAGCTTGAGGAGAGATTCGAGCCTGTAGGCCGACCGACGGTTGTAAATACTTCCGGCATCAGATCAGATTTCTCCCCGGACCGCTTTATACTGAGTCTCGTCCGTACCGGCATACCCCTGGAAATCGCAGAGAGACTCAACGAAGCTCTGGAGAGGAGCATACCCTCCGACAGGCTGATTAGCACCTTAGATGTACGTCGGGTTGGAGAACTTGCCCGTGAAAATCCGTTTGACAGGCTAGTTGCGGAAATGCTGGGTGGTAATCGGTGACCGATTATCTTCCATCGACGCCTTGCACTAAAACGCGCACCGTTTGCCGCCGCGTCGAGGCCGGGCAGCTTCACTTCGCCGAGACGCCGGAAGGCTTGCTGCTCATCTGTCTTAATTTAACTTCTTGAGGAAATATCAGAAGTTTCTTTCGGGCACGTCAACCCGCTGGACGACGAAGACAATCCTCATCGCCTCTGGGCGGTTGTCGTAAGAGGAGGGGACGAAAGCCGCGTTCTTTTGGAGTGCGATCTGAAACTCGTCTAGCATGCGGCGGTCGCGCGGGGGCTGGACAACTTCTGCGAGCGAGGCTCTCCCATTGCTGAAGACGTCTGTGATCACGATCATGTCGTCATCGCCTTCAGACTCGTCGTTCCCGTGAGCGCGCGAGCGCGTCAGCGCTGCCAGCGCGCCGCGTGGGTTCAGGCTCGGAGATTCATTGTTAAAGGGGGAACGTTGAGTGGCGTAGAGCTCGGGTGTCAGAAGCTGATTGCTCTCCAACTGGTCGCCGCGAAGGAGGACAATCCTGTAGGACGCTTTTTCCTGGCGTGAGGCGATGGCAGCTTCGTCCAGCGCCTGCAAGTGCGGGCGCATGCCATTGAACAGAGCCGTAAAGAGAAGCAGGGAAGCAAAAGTGCCCACCGTATAGGGCATCAGCCGTGGCTTGAGCCACTCCATCAGGCGAACGCCCAGGGGGCGAACGGGGTGGCCCATCCGCACAGACGTTTCGACTTTCAGAGAATATTTGATGGAAGACGCCAGATTGGCCGCCGGGACGGGGCGCGGAAGCGCGGCCAGGCTGCGAGTGATATTGCGAAGTTCTGCGAGCTCTGTGCGGCAGACGGGACACTCGCGCAGATGTTCCTCACATGCGCCGCGCGCCAGAGGCGGAAGCTGGTCGTCAACGTAGAGCGAAAGCGCTTGTTGTATCTCCTGACAAGACATAAAAACTGGGTGTCGGGGGCCGGGGGCCGGGGGCCGGTTGAAAGCCTTTACTGGCCCCCGGCCCCCGACACCTGACCCCTGTTTTTCAGCGAATGGCTGGCCGACCCCGGCTGCTCCCTTGTTGATTAAGGAAGCAACTCTTCCGGTCTTTCAGTCGGAAGACTCGCGCGTGGCCCGGAATGTATGAGCGAACATTCAAACGGGTGTTGCTGGCCGCGTTTTCAATCAGCGCTCACACACCATCAGCCACTGGCTCACCCCCCGCAAAAAAGACCGTTTTCGTCACTTCGACCCATTTGGCACCGAGTTTTTGTGAAGCCGGGGCGGGTCAGCCATCCGCCAAGGAATTATGAATTTTGAATTTTAAGTTTTGAATTAAAAGCCGAAATTCAAAATTCAAAACTCATAATTCATAATTGATTTACAAAGAGCTTCCAAGTTTGCGGCGCAACTCCAGGCGCCCGCGTGCTAGTCTGGATTTCACAGTGCCGATGCTGATTTCGAGCGTCGCTGCAATCTCCTCATAGCTCAATCCCTCGACGTCCCGTAAGATCACTGTCTCGCGATACGAGCGGCCCAGCGTCTGCAATGCCTTGCGCAGGACGTCTTCACGTTCGCGCGCCAGGGTCTCCTGCTCAGGATTTACCGCCGCGGACTTCAGGCGCGCTTTGAGCGGGAGTCCTTCGTTTTCGCTCTGGGCGTCGAGCGAGAGAGTCGAATCGCGCCGCCGCCTGCGCCACCAGCGCCAGCGGTTGCGCGCCTGATTAATGGCGATTCGGTAGATCCAGGTCTTCAAATCAGCATCGCCGCGAAAGCGGTCAATGTTCTGGAAGACACGCAGGAAGGTCTCCTGCGTCAGGTCGCGCGCTTCTTCGGCGTCTTCCGTCAGGCGATATAGCAGCGCATAGACATCGCCGGAGCGCTCCTCTACCAGGCGGTCAAATGCCGCCCCTTCGCCCGCCCGTAATCTTTCAATGAACTGTGTTTCAACCGCCGGACGCGCATCACCGGAGGGTGCCGTGGCAACCTGCTCCAATTTCTGCCCGCGGAGGGCTATTGGCTCTCCGTAGCTCACTTAGCGTCCCCCAGCGGCGGGAAGCTCACTGCAAGAACACTGTCGCTTCCCGGACAGTTGAAACCTTAGACACCAATAAAAAGGCATTTGTTCCAAAATATTCAAAACCGGATAAAGAAAAGCTTTCCCTTTATGATCCGCCTCAAACCAGCCTCGCACGGTCCCGAAGAGAACCGTTCACCCCTTAGATGAGAAAAACCAGACAGTTTGCGCTGCTCGCCTTTTGAAACAGTACCAGCGCGGCCCCGGCGCGAGCGTAGCACGCACCCCTTCGAGCGTCAAACAGGGGCTCGGAAGCGCTGCTTGACAAGCTCTCGGGGCGGCGGATAGAGTGTCTCTTTCGCTTTAATCACGTCGTTTTGAACGTGCTCTACTGTGGGTTCTTGCGAGAGGGAAAGATAGTGGCAAAGTATAAGAAGAAGCGCGCGCGGCAGCTCAGACACGATAAGTTCCGCGATGCAACAATGGGCTATGTTGACCGCGCCGCCCATCGTCTTGAGGGTAAGGGTCGTAAGATTCTTTACGGCATCGGGGCCGTGGCCGTGCTCGGGCTGATTGTCTGGGGTGTCATGGCCTGGATGTCGAATCGAAATGAGAAGGCCAGCCAGACCCTGGGGCGGGCCATGAAAGTCATCCAGACTCCCATCGCCTCCGCAGCCTTTCCAGGCCAGGAAGGGCCCACCTATCGCAGCGAGAAAGAGCGAGCCCAAAAAGCTGTCGAAGAGTTTCAGAAGGTGGCTGCTTCCTACGGCGGCAAGACCGGAGAATTTGCGCGCTACTTTGCAGCCACAAACCAACTTCTCATTGACCCCGGCAAAGCCACCCCGGAGCTTGAAGCCCTGAGCAAGAGCGGCACGCCCGAGATTGCGACCCTCTCAAAATTCGCCCTCGCGCAGGCCAGAGAGGGCGAGCATAAGTATGAGGAGGCCGCTGCAATGTATAAAGAGCTGGTCGCCCTTAACAGTCCTATCCTGGCGCCCGAGACAGTTAATCTACGCCTCGCACTCGTTTACGAGAAGATACCGGATAAAAAGCAGGAGGCCATAGATCTGCTGTTCAAGATGGTCGAGACGGCGCGCAAGGCGAAGGACAAAGACGGCAAGCCCGCACCGGAGTCAGCCTCCATTCAAAAAGCCGCGGAGGAGCTCGAAAAGCTCGATCCGGCTCGCTTCGCCCAACTGCCTCCGCCACCTCTGCCGGAAGATTTCAGAGTTCAATAGTCGAATCGTTTCCGGAGTCAGGCCAACAGGCTTTTGACTCCGGAATCAAGACTTGATTCATGGACAACCTGACGCACTCGCTGGTCGGACTTGCCGCTGCCAAGGCCGGCCTGGAGCGCCTCTCGCCGGGAGCAACGGCGGTCTGCGTGCTGGCAGCCAATGCTCCCGATCTGGATATTCTGGCGACGCTCGGCGGAAAGTGGTTCTACCTTCAGCATCATCGCGGCATCACACATTCCATCGTCGGGACGCTCACCCTGGCCCTGCTGATTCCGGCCCTTTTTTACGCTGGAGACTTGATACTCGCGCGAATCCGCCGCCGCGGCAGACGCGTTCGTTTCAACGGCCTTCTTCTCGCTTCGCTGGTCCTGAGCGCAAGCCACCCTTTGCTGGATTGGATGAATAACTACGGAGTGCGACCGTTTCTGCCCTGGAACGGGGAATGGTTTTACGGCGACCTGGTTTTCATCGTTGACCCGTGGCTATGGCTACTAATCGGCGGCGCTGCCTTTCTGCTCACCTCACAACGGACCTGGCAGATTACCCTTTGGTCAATCCTCGCCATAGTGTTGACCGGACTCGTGATCTTCCTGCCGCTTGAGAACGCGGGGCTTCTTCATTCAAACATTTTTCGAGTTTTATGGATCGCAGCCCTCTTTGGGCTTTTCCTTGCACGTAGGGCGAAGTTGAACGTCCGCTGGGGGAAATCCGTGGCAATCGTCGCGTTCCTTCTAGTCACGGTTTACTGGGGCGGTCTCGCAATCCTACACGGGGTCGCGGTTTCAAAATCGGAAATAATTGCCCGGAGGCTCTCTTCGCAGAAGACGGAAAAGCTCCTGCGCCTCGCGACGATGCCGTTGCTTGCGGACCCTTTTCGCTGGCAATGCGTGGCCGAGACGGACCGCGCTACTTATCGGTTCAATGTTTCCGTCATGCAAGGCAATGAAGTGTCCGGCGAGGTGATTAGAATCGAGAAGCCGCAGGACGAAGAGGCCCTGGCTTTAGGGCAAGCGTCAAAGGATGAGCGCGCCAAAATCTTTCTGGACTTCGCACGCTTTCCGGTGGCGCGCATCCGTGGGGATTGCCTGAGCGGATTGCTCGTACAATTCGCGGACTTACGCTACACTGAGCCTAACGCCAACGCGCGCGGCACTTTTTCACTGAATGTGCCTGTGGGGTGTACGGCTGAAACGGGGAAGGTGACGGGGAAGTGAACGATAGTGCGCAGCCGACAATTCCGGGCGCGGTCGTTGATGCCGCGAAAGAGCGGATTGCGCCGCCCGTCAAAAGGGCGCGGCTGGCGAGCGTTCGCGTCTCACCGGGAAACTACCTGGCAGCCGCCTGTGTCCAGACTTTCGCAGCTGTCTTGCTCCTGCGCTCGCAGTATGACCTCGCTTCATTAATCCTTATCTCCCTGGCCTGGGTCGTCACTCCCTTCCTGGCCTTCACAGACCGCATCTGTTTCGACGGTGAGGTAGTCGCGCGCAGAGGCTTGATTCCTCTGCTCACCAGATTCCTTAAGGGCAGGGAGCTTCGTCTCAATATTGATGAGATCGAGCGCGTCGAAACGAGTGCGGTGCGAACCCTGCGTCGTGACGGGCGGGTCCGCTATCGCTACCGCAGCGAAATCTCCGGCAAAGGCCAGAGCTTCGTCTTCGCTTCGGGCGGCAATTCTTATCGCCAGATGGTGCGCACGCTGTTCCCGCTTCTCGGGTATGACAAAGTTGATGCGCGTTCGAGCGAGCTGCGTGATTACCTGACCGATTCGCAAACTCTGCGCGCGAACCTCGGCCTGCTACGCATCGCGCCACAGGAAGTCCTCGCGGCTGCGGCTAACAATCTTGAGCAGAACGGGAGGCGCGCTCTCAGACACCAGCGTGTGGAAGGAGCGGGGCCTTCCGCACTGGACGTGGAGCGCGGGCGTCTCCTTCGGATAGCCGCAAACGAGCTGCGTGCGGCGGGCCGCCTGCGTGAGGCTGCCGAAGCTTTCCGTCGGGCTCTTCTGGTTATCCCGCGCGACGGATGGCTCATTTACGAATTTTCGCGCTTTCTGCGCTCGCAGGCGGGCGCCTCCCGCGACGCGCGACTCCTGAGACGCTCGCGCGCTTGCCTCCGGCTCGCAGCGCGCCGCGGATTCAATGACGCCCCGCTTTTGTCGCGCGTCGGTGAGAGTTTCTTTGAGTACGGGGAACACGCTCAGGCGACGCGCTCGTTCAGGCGCGCGCTCGAACTGGACCCGCGCGCTTTCCGTGCCGAAATCGGGCTGGCCGAGGTGGCGCTCAGAAACGGCAAGCTGGCGCACGTGGTTCATCACTACGATGCAGCGGCACGCATCGCTCCGGACGAAGCCCTGGCGCGCTACGCCAGGCGCGAGTCCGAATATTACGCGCGTCTGAATAATGATGATGATTATCTAGTGGCGGAGTTGCGGCGTATCGGCTGGCTCCAGAATTTCCAGCGCGCCAGACGACTCGCCGCCCGGATGACAATTGCTGGTATGCTGCTGGCGCTCATCGGTCCGTCTTTTGAGGAAGCTCTGGAAGGTATCGGCTGGGCGCTCGCCTCTTCTTCGCTTATCGCCTGGATAGGCGTCGCCCTCATCGCGCGGTATTTCTCGCCCAGACGCAAAAAGAGCCGTGAATCGTAAATCGTCTGTTCGTAAATCGTAAATCGTGAATCGTAAATAGAGAAAGGCAGTTTCTATTTACGATTCACGATTTACGATTTACGCGCCCTTAGGCTTCTGTTTTCTTCGAGCGGGCGGTTGTGGCTCTCTTCGCCGGGGTTTTGCGTGCGGCTGTTGCCCCGTCCTCTTTCTTGGCGCTGCGCGTTGTTTTGGTCTTCGGAGAAACGATCTCCGAGACGGCTGAAGCGGCATCATTCAACATCTCGCCGACCCCGGAAACAATATCCGAGCCAATCTCGCGCACAGGCTGAGGGATGACGCTCTCAGACTGCCCGGCCGCGGCTGCCGCGGCGCGTTGCGGTTGATTCGACGGCACCGGGTTGAGCAGCGCATCCCAGCGATAACGTGGCTCCGGGCGCGGTTCCTCCAGACGCTTGAAGACCATGTCTGTGACGGCGTTCGTCACCCAGTTGTGATAAAACTCGCCGACCGAAATGAGTTCCGCGTCGGGCGCCGGATTCATAAAGTCAATTGCGTAAGGAATGCCGTCCTTAATCGCGAACTCGACCGTGTTGATGTCATAGCCCAGCGCGCGGCAGATCGTGCGCACATCGTTGCCAATGCGTTCGGCCAGTTCCGACGAGAGGTAATTGGGGTTGTTGATGTACTGCTCGCCGGAGAGGTAAGGCTTGGTCGGGTCATAGGGCATAATCATCACCTCTTCCTGGCCGATGCAATAGCAGCGGACGAACTGGTCGAAGGCGATGAACTCCTGCAGGGTCATGCAGAGCGTCCCGGTCTGATCGTACTCGGCCCACAGCTCCTCTAATGAATTGACACGCGAAACATTTTTCCAGCCGCCGCCGTCAAACGGTTTCAGGATGGCCGGCAGGCCGACGTAATCAATGATGCCCTGCCAGTCGAGCGGGAATTCCAGATTGCGCAGGCTCTCGCTGACAATACCTTCGATGTAATCTTTCTGCGGGAGCAGGACCGTTTTAGGAATGGCGACGCCGAGCTTTGCCGCCAGCGAGTAGTTGAAAAACTTGTCGTCCGCCGACCACCAGAAGGGGTTGTTGATGACGATTGTTCCCTCCAGCGCGGCGCGCTTCAGTGTGGCGCGGTAAAAGGGCACTTCGTGGGAGATGCGGTCAATGATCAGGTCGTATTCGAGCGCGTGGTCGAAGCGCACGCCGCCAACCGTAATGTATTCGGCGATCACTTCGCCCTTGCCGCGCTCGTTAATACTGCGAATAAGCGCTTCCGGAAAAGTCTTCTCCCGGCCGACCAGAATTCCTACTTTCTTCATGAGAGATATGTCCTTTCAGATAAAGAGCACGACAACGGGAGGGCTATTTTTATTGAGCAAAATCCATCACGTCCAGCCATTGTTCGTTTGTTACTCAGGTGGAAAACCGAGCACTCTACAGGCCCGAGCAGGTGCTTGTCAATCTGCGGTGGGCATCCGCGAAAGCTCAAGTGTGCATCCATAACATTTGGCCGGGGGCCGAGGGCCCGACAACGTACTTTTCAACGGGCTGTGTTAGAATCATCCGCACCGGATGGCCTGACTTTCCCCGATCGCCGTTCAACCCGATTAACTCTTAAGGAGAACGATTTTCAGTGTTGCGACGCATCACAAACCTTGCCCTCATATTTGTGCTTTTTGCAGGCATCTCCCTTTTCACAGGACCTGTTACGGCACGCGCGGAGCAGAAAGAGTTCACCGCGGAACAGATTGTTGAGACGACCATAGCCTTCTACGGCACACGACCGGGTCTGGCGCAGGTGCGGCGCAACGGATACGAGCGTGGCAAAATGACCAGTGTTACAGATGACGGGCGCACGGAGGATGGGAGCTACGAGCGGCGCTTCATCCGCGGAGAGAGTCTCGATAAGGATAAAGTCCGCCTGGATCAAAAGACTTCCACACTGGAATATTCTCTCATTTACGGCGACGGCAAGACCTGGGGAATCATCAACGGCTCGACCTTTACCCCGCGCTCCGACGCCACGCTCAACTTCCTTTCGCAGTTGTGGCACGGCATAGACGCACTGCTTCGCTACAAGGAGAACGGCTCTTCGATCACTCTTGTCGGAAAAGACAAGCAACAGAACGTTGATCTCTACGTGATTGATCTGGTGGACAAAGAGAAGCGGCGCACGCGTTTCTACATCAGCCAGAAATCCTGGCGCGTGCTCTCGCTCGAATACGAAGAGACCCAGACGGAGGGCGGACAGCCCGTCAAGTACGCGAGGAAATTTTACGATTACCAGTACATCCAGGGCACGCTCGTGCCGAAACGCACGGTGCTATTCGAGGACGGCAAGCAAAGGCAGGAGACGCGCCTGCTGAGCGTCACTTACGGCATCAAGATGGACGACACGCTCTTCAAGAACCCGGAAGCCCAAACCTCCTCAACTAACCCGTAAGGTTAGGCGAACCTGTTTAAAATAGAACGGAGCGGCGAAGCCCAAACCTTCGCCGCTCCGTTCTGTTATTGATGGAGAGCGTTCTGTAAAGAGTCGCTCCCCACCGATTCCATAAAGCTACTTCAGGCCAAACCGGAAGAGTATGACCGACCCGCCATTGAGACTGATCTGGAAAACATAGGTCATGTTCGCTGACAGGCTCTTCGTGTTGATGTTGAAGATCCACTGCTGATCACTTGCTGACCAGCGGAAAGCAGGATCGGCAGCAGTCGAGTCCAGCCCGCCGCAGAACGGCGTTGATGCGCGCCACCAGTTCTCGCGGGTTGAAGGGTTTCGGAAGATAGTCGTCTGCTCCAATCTCCAGTCCGATGATGCGGTCCATATCATCGCCGCGTGCAGTCAGCATCACGACCGGGAGGCGCGAGCGGGCGCGTATCCGCCGCAGAACCTCGAACCCGTTGATGCCGGGAAGCATGTAATCCAGAACCGCCAGCGCGTGTTCTCCCGAAAGCGCCCGCTCGACTCCGGCCTCGCCTTCGTGCACCGCTTCGACCTTGTAGCCTTCTGGTTCCAGATACTCGGCGACCAGCTCACAGAGCCCCACATCATCGTCAATCACCAGGACCGGCAGCATATTCCCCTCGTTTCGGCTCGAATTAGACCGCTTCATCTGTTGCGCGCCCGCGGACCGAGCCATTCTACCTTAATTGCGTTCGGCTCTTTGTAAAGAAGTGTCAGCCGCAGCACGTGCACGGCTTTACAAAACTTTACATTTCCCTGGCGAACTCTTTACGTCTTAAAGGGGTAGATAAGCGTCATAATGACGAGACGCAAGAGAAGGGGTTCGGCCCCGCCAGATCATTGGAGGGGAAGCAATTCAAAAACACGCGCGCCGCCCGTAAGCGAATTCAGGAAGCGCACATGGGCTTCAGGGCGAATGATTAAGTCAATCAATAACCGAAAGAGGAGAGAGAGATGAAACGAAATTGGAAGAAGATGAGCGCCGCCGGAGCGATTGTTGGCGCGCTCCTGCTGATGGCTGTGGTCGGGTTTTCGCAGGAAGGAAGGCCGCAGGGGCCGCCCCCGCCAGGACACGGTTTTCGTGGCGGTCCGGGAGGACCTGGCGGGCCTGGTGGGCCTGGACCGCGCGACGGCCTCGGACCGATGGCGCGCGAGCTTAATCTGACAGACGAACAGAAGGCGCAGATCAAGCAGATTACAGATAGCTTTCACGAGAGCACCAAAGCGCTGCACGATCAGTTACGCACGCTCCACGAGGGCCAGGCAGATCCGCTGGCGGGCGGGACGTTCAACGAAGCAGAGGTTCGCGCAGCCGCTGAAGCCCGCGCCAAAGTGCAGGTGGAATTGGAGGTCTCACACGCGCGCATGATGTCGCAGATTTTCGGGGTCCTGACGGCTGAGCAAAAGGCGCAGCTCGCAGCCAAACGGCAGGAGTTCGAGCAAAGGCGTAAGGAGTGGGAAGCGAAACGCCCGAACGCTCCGGGTAAGTAACCTCGACCATAGAGGGACGAATCAAGGTATTCTCCCCAGAGGTGACGAGAGCGAGGCGGAAAGGCTTAAACAGTGAAGACACTTTTGCGTGGGGGCCAGAGCGCAAGGAGGGTCTTCACTACCGGTGAAGCCTTTCCGCCCTCGTCATCCCTTAAATCTGCATTTAGCGTCGGGCCGCGGAAGTGAGATGAGTGGAGCAGCGTTAATTAAAGAATCCAGTTTGGCCTGGTCAAACGCTCCGGGAACGGGGGCGCAACGGGCGTCGTCGAATTCTGAATACCAGTTGGCGCAGAGGCTCGCGGCCGGCGATATGGAGGCGTTCGCGGAGCTTTACGAGCGATATCACCGCCGCGTTTACAGCCTGTGCCACCGGATGACCAATAACGTGGCCGAGGCTGAAGACCTCACCCAGGAGGTCTTCATACACGTCTATCACAAGATCGGCGGGTTTCGAGGCGAGTCGGCCATGATGACCTGGCTGCACCGTGTGACGGTTAATAAGGTGCTGATGCATTTCAGGAAAAGCAGCGTCAGGCATGAGCGCACGACGGAGGACGACTTTCTACCCGAACCGAAAGTTGTCAACGCAGAGACCTGGGACCAGTTGCTCGCGGTGGATCGCCTCGCGCTTGACAGGGCAGTAGCTCAATTGCCGCCCGGCTATCGTGCGATCTTCATCTTGCATGACGTAGAAGGATACGAACACGCCGAGATCGCGCGCATGCAGGGATGCGCCGTCGGCACCAGCAAATCCCAATTACACAAGGCTCGAATGAAATTGCGCGAGCTGCTCAAGGAGAGGTTCCAGCCCCAGGAACAGAATCTCACCTAAATTCACAACCTTCCCGGGGCGCTCTCAAAGCCCTTTGGCTTATACCGTCTCCGCCATATTTCAAATTCGGGATTATTTTGCCCGGACTTTCGGCTTTTTCGGGAACTCTCCGTAGAGTCTGGCGTGTATCTGACAGCGGGCGGAATCCACTGTATAATTTCAGTCCGGAGATGCCGACCCGGTGTGGAGCGCATGCGGTATAGCTTCCGCGCCTGGAATGTTTTAGATTAAGTAAACCCATTTTGAGCCTTCCTGCTTTGATGAGTACGCTGACTTCGATTAATGATCTGCGTTTCGGCACGGCTGTGCCGCAAACAGTCGTGGCGGAAGAACCTGTTTCAGATCATGCCCTGTTGGAGGCCACGCGCACCGGCGACGAGGCGGCGTTCGCGGAGCTGGTCTCCCGTTACCGCAATCAGATAACGAGCTATATCTACCGGATGACGAACGACTACGACGGCGCGGTTGATATGGCACAGGAGACTTTCGTTCGGGTCTATCAGGCGGCGGATCGCTACCAGACGAGCTATGCGTTTTCGACATACATCTACCGCATCGCGACCAACCTGGCGATTAGCGAGCTGAGAAAGCGGAAAAGACGCCGAATGGTCTCCCTGACGGGTTTCTTTCAGCAGCCCGAAGGGCAGGAGGCGCGCGAGTTTAATCCGCCGGACTCGGGGCCGTTGCAGGACGTTGTGTTGGTTGACGCCGAGCGCCGGACGGCTGTGGCGCGAGCTATCAGCACGCTGCCCGAAAAGTATCGCGCGCCGCTTGTGTTGCGTGACGTCGAGGGCAAGAGTTATGAAGAGATCGCGCGGGTTTTAGAGACGAGCGAGGGGACAGTGAAGTCTCGCATCAGCCGGGCGCGCGGGTTTTTGCGCGAAAAGTTGAGCGCTTACTTGTGAAGTTCGGAGTAGGAGCATTAAGAAGATGAATTGCCAAAATTGCCGTACCGAGATTGAAGAGATGGAGCTGGGCGAGCCCTTAACCGAAAGGGCAGGCGAGCACCTAGCCTCGTGCACGCCTTGCCGCGCCTTCCATGAGGAGCGCCTGTCTCTCAGGCGGCTGGTGGGAAGTTTAGAGCCCGTCAGCGCGCCGCCAGACTTTGATTTTCGCCTGCGCGCGCGACTCGCCGCCGCGG
Source organism: Pyrinomonadaceae bacterium (assembly GCA_036392495.1). Lineage (GTDB taxonomy): Bacteria > Acidobacteriota > Blastocatellia > Pyrinomonadales > Pyrinomonadaceae > QHXM01. The sequence goes on from DASVXV010000049.1 coordinate 48,350, forward strand.
GTAACGGTAAAAGTCCGCGCTTTTGGCGCTCCTTAATCGGGACCGCCCCGGCCATGACCCTCGCGGCGACCTTCGCCCTGCTCGTCGCCGGAGTGGTTCTCTATAATCAATTCAGGTCCGGGACTTCCGAGAACAAACAGGCAAGCGATATTACAAGCCAGAAATCTAACCCGAAAGTCGAAACGCCGGAGGTCGGGCCAGCAATCGTCACAGCCGAGTCAAACCCTGCGCCTGAAGTCGCAAGCCCGGCTGAAAAGCAGAAAACTTCTCCTGCGGTTCTGACAGCCGGTGGCGATAAACAGCGCGCGACCACTGTGGCAGGCAACAGAAATAATAATCGTCGTCAGCAAAATCGCCCTAATGTTGATGGCTCGCCAATTTCATCCAACGAGCTTGCTGCTACAGGCGCTCGGCATATTAAGCCTGCTGATGATTTGCAGTTGGCTTCGAACGCAATCGAGCTGCCCGTGCGTTCGACTTCGCAGCCGATGAGGGTTTTCGTAAACGACAGGAGCGGGGGGCGGCGCGCAGTTATCCTTGAGCCGGTCGTCTTCGGCTCGCAGGATTTGACCGTAGGCGGTGGCGCGCGCCTCGCTTCGTCTCAGGGCATCTGGTAAACACTTGAAGCACGAAATTGCGTAGAGGAGCGGAAAGGTAGTCATCTTGTTTTACAGAAGTCTTACAAAGTCAGGTCTCCTGGCAGCGCTGGTCATGGCCGCGTGCTGGGGTGTGCGCGCTCAAGTTTCGACTCCGAAGCCCCCTCCTGCGCCCCCGACGGACACTTTGATGGTCGAGTCTTCGACACGACAGTCGCCGCAGATTGTGACGGTCGTACACCGCTTGAACGGCATCAAGGCCCTCGCGCTTCTGAGACGCAGCGGCCAGGCTGTCACGCTCGTCGAAGACGATGTCGTCACTGCGCCTTACGCGATTACCAGCATCACCGCTGGATTCCTGCTCGCAGACGGCGAGAGCGTCATAGCGCGTCTCCCGCAGGCCGTCGCGGAAGTCGAAGCTTCCGGTGTCGGTTTCTCTTATAGTTTTCAGTCCCCGACGCCTAAAGCCGCTGTGCCTGCACGACCAGCAGCCAGAGCCAGCGCGGCGCCGACAGCAGCGCCCGCACAGCCCGCAGCGGTCGGATTCATAGTCTTTCAATCAAGCGGCAAGCAGTTTACGGCGCGCTACGTCGGCCTTGACGGTGGGTCCGGCCTCTCGCTTCTGAAGATAACTGGCCAAAAGATTACCGCCGCGCGAGATGCCAACGAAGAGCAGCTAGCGGTCGGACAGTACGTGCGTCTTTTTGCTCCGGTCCGGGCGGTCAAAGGTTCCGGCGCGGCAGCGGCGGCCAAAGTCGCTGTGCGCGTTGGCGAGATTGAGGGAAAGATTGTCGAAATCACGCGCACTTCGACAGGTAAGATTGCGCGCCTGACTGTGCGTGCCCAAAACCTTTCGGAAGAGATTGTCGGCGGCATCGCGCTTAACGAGGCTGGCGAGACTGTCGGGATTGTGGAGACAAGCAGCGCACAGGCCGCACACCTGATTCCGGTCGCGTCTGCGCGCCGCGCGGCAGAGCGCGTGCTGGCTCGGCAGGCGAGTGTCCCGCGCCCGTGGCTGGGGATCAGGGGCGAGCCCGTGTCAACAATCTCACTTGATAAATTCTACTTCGGCGGGTGGAGCGCGCAAGAAGCCGCTGCGCTGAAGAAAAAGCAGGAGGGAATACTTTTAACTTCGGTCGCACCGGGGACTCCCGCCGCACGCGCTAATCTACTGCCCGGCGATGTCATCGTCCGCGTCAACGATTTTGAGATTAAAAGCGCCGAAGACTTCTCCTACATGCTGAACGAGGCGGGCAGCGGCGCGACCGTCAACTTCACAGTCTTTCGCGGCCAGACCCCGAAACCTTCAACGCTGTTCACTCCCGCGATGCCGCCCTCGCCTGCGCAACCTCCGCAGCCAGTGATGACGCCTCAGGGATTCGACTTCAAGCCGTTCGACATCTCCGTCAAACTCGGCGAGGCTTTTAATACGGCGAACGCCATGAGGCTGGCCGAAGAGTATCGGAAAGGCGTCAGTAATTTCAGCCTGTTACCTGTGGTTGCTCGCGGGATTGAGACGGCCGCGCTCTCACAAAAAGCTGCGGCGCATCTCGGCGCACGCGGCGGAATGCTTGTCCTTTACGTGGACGCTGAAAGCGCTGCGGCGCGTGCCGGCCTTCGTGTTTTCGACGTTATCGAGACAGTGGAAGGTAAGCTTGTCGGGCGCAATTCTCTACGCAGCATGCTTTCCCAGGATCAGCCGCAGCGCCTGACTTTGGGCGTCGTGCGCGACCGTCGGAAATTGGAGATAAAGATTCAGCAACAGGACACACCGAAGCAATAATCCATTGCTTAAGTCTGGAAGAGGCGCTTTCCTCAAAGGTCATTGATTATCGGCAAAGAGGAGCTGTCCACGAAGACACACGAAACGACACGAAGTAGTTCTGGTTTGTTTCGTGTGAGTTCGTGTGTCTTCGTAGACGGTTTCAATGCTTAAGTTGAGAATCCCACATCTGTATCCGAAGCCCGATAGAACTCTGGGTTTGCCCAGGGTCTATTCATTTTCGAGACTGAGGAAAGTAGAGAAACAGCACTGTCCACGAAACCACACGAAACAAACCACAGCAATTTCGTGTCGTTTCGTGTGGCTTCGTGGATCGTTCTCTTTCCGTCGAGAATGAATAGACCC
>DASVXV010000050.1:0-36502 GCA_036392495.1 Pyrinomonadaceae bacterium
CTTTTGCGTTTGGGTTTCATTGGGCTAAATCTCCTTATAATTGAGGTTAATTAGCCAGAACAGCGCTAAACAGCGGGTTTTTATTGGGAGATTCTGCTTGTCAAGTCAAAACTCAATTTTCCCGCTGCGTAACATCAGTAATTAATTTTGTTCTGAATTCACAGCCTAAAATTCAATGCAAAATTAAAAATGCAAAATGTAAAAGTGAGGATGAAGAGCGGGTTCCCGTCCTCACGTTTGCATTTTTAATTTTGCATTTTGCATTGTCATCAACGCAGCGTCCAGGTCTGTCCAGGCTCCGTGAGGGCTATGCGCCAGCGCTCCTCTCCGGCAGCTTTCAACAGGCGTTCGACAGGCTCTTTGACCGGCTCGCGGCTCAGGCGAAACGTCGAATGGTGCATCGGCAGGATGTAAGTCGCATTCATTTCGCGGCGCATCGTCCAGGCCTGTTCCGGGTTGGCGTGCGCCTGTATGTATGGGTTGTAACCGCCGACGGGCAGGATGGCCAGGTCTATCTGCGCGCGGTGACGCAACGGCGCGAAAGCATTCGTGTAGGCCGTGTCGCCGCCGAAGACGAGCGCGCGTCCACCTTTGCTGATGAGAAAGCCGCCGTAGCCTCGATTCTTATCCGTCAATTTGCGCGCGCCCCAGTGATTGACCCTGATCGCTTCGACGCGCGCTCCGTTTATCTCCGCGGCCTCTCCCCAGTCGAGTTCATGAACCTGCCGGAAGCGGCGCACGAGGTCGAGGTTACCGCGCTGCACCACTGCACGCATGTTGCGCGGCAAGCGGCGGAGCGTTCCCATATCGCAATGATCCATGTGCGCGTGAGAGATGAGCACGGCGTCTAAGGGCGGGAGTTCCTTTAAGGAGAGCGCGGGACGGACCAGGCGGCGCGGGCCGATGGTCAAGCCTGCGACGTTGACGCCGACATGCGGGCGCAAAGCCGGATCGGTCAGAAGCCAGGTGCCGTAGAAGTTGATCAGAACGGTCGCGTGCCCGAGCCAGGCGACCGTCAGAGCATCGTCCGTCCAGCTTGAAGGAACGGGGCGGTGCGGGGCAGGGGCGATTGCGCGGCCCGCCTCTGCGATCCGCTGGGAGAGAAAACTGCGCGCGTGCTGGCGCGCAAAGCGAGCATAAATTTTAAGCGTCTCTTTAGTCATAATCGGGAGCGTTTAGATGCGCCCGAAGCCCAGGGGGTTCTCAGGAAATCACCGGGGCGTATCGTGCTATATTACCGGAACGGAGAGCATGAATCAGAACTACTGCCGCGCGAGCGGCCAGATGAATTTAGCCCGGCCTTGCAAGGCCGGGACAAGTTGGGCAGCAGGCTGGTAGCGTCGCGTTAGCGACGCCTGAACCTAAAGGCCGGGTCAACCGTCGCCAACGCGACGCGATTGACAGGTGGTGGTCGCACTCCCGGCCTTTCAAGGCCGGGCTAAATTCACGCGCCGCTCGCGCGGCGGATTTATGCGCAGTCTTCATTTAACCTGAGAGGCTGACTATGCCGAGAGGTAATCTGGTTGCGACATTATTCTAACGAGAATACAGCCTGGCTACCCGACCTGATCTACACGGGCGGGCGCTTCGAGAGCGGTGTCGCGCTTGTGTGCGACCCAAAGGGTCGCATCACTAAGCTCACGCGCGAGACTGAAGGCGTCCAGGGAATCATCCGCCTGAAGGGGCGCGCGATTCTGCCGGGCATGGTCAATGCGCACTCGCACGCCTTTCAGCGCGTGATTCGCGGGCGCACTGAACGCCGCACACACGAGCACGACTCTTTCTGGACCTGGCGCGAGATGATGTACGCCGCAGCGACGCGCCTGACGCCCGAAGAGCTTAAGATCGCCTCGCGCATGGCTTTCCTCGAAATGGCATTGGGGGGAATCACCTCTGTCGGAGAGTTTCATTACATCCATCGCACGCCCCTTGGCGAGCCTTACGACGACGCGAACCTGCTGGCGAAAGCCGTGATTGAGGCCGCGCGGGAAGTCGGCCTTCGGATTGCGCTGCTGCGCGTGGCTTACGCGCGTTCGGGCCACAACATGGAGCCGAACCTGCGGCAGCGCCGTTTCATAGAAGCAGAGCCTGACGTTTATCTAAGCAACGTGGAGTCTCTAAAGTCAGAGCTTGAACGCGGCGACGTGTGGGAAGCCTGGGCGGGTGTTGCGCCGCATAGCGTCCGCGCCGTGCCGCTCGATTACCTGCGTCAGGTCGCGGAGTATGCGGCGGGTAATCCGGACCTCCCCGTTCACATGCACGTGGCGGAGCAGCCCGCGGAGGTGAGCGCTTGTCTTGAAGAACACAAGCGCACGCCCGTCGAGTTTTTAAACAGCGAAGGCTTGCTGACGTCGAATTTCACGGGCGTTCATGCCGTACACATCAGCGTGGATGAGGCGCGCATGCTCGCGCGCGCTCGCGCGTTTGTTTGCGCCTGCCCGACGACGGAGCGAAACCTGGGCGATGGGATCGTTCCCGCCGAAATGCTTTTCGCAGAAGGCGTGCGCCTCTCGCTCGGCACGGACAGCCACACGCAGATTGATCTTCTGGAAGACGCGCGCGAGCTCGAATACCACTTGCGGCTGCGAGGAATGAAGCGCGCGGTGCTCGCCCCCACGGACGACTCTCTATCTTCACTGGCCGCGCGCCTCTTCGATTGCGCGACCGTCGGCGGCGCGGAGAGCATCAAGGCCCCTGGTGGAAAACTCGAAACGGGCCGCCCGGCAGATTTTTTCACCGTTGACCTGGAAGACCCTTCAATCGCCGGAGCAACAATTGACGACCTGCTCCCGTGCGTCGTCTTCGGTCTGGCCCGCACTGCCGTGAGAGACGTTTTCGTCGGAGGGAAACAGGTCGTCGTCGAGGGCCGACATCAAATGCAGGACGAGATTATTTCGCGGTTCACTGCGCTTCAACGCCAGCTCTGGCGTTGAAACCCTCGCGCGCTCAATTGAATTACGTTAAGATGCTCAGCCATCAACCAGGCCAGCCGTTCGGGTCTTTAGCAAAGAAGACCTCTCAGATAACAGAGGATGCTCGCGCCGGATACAATTCTGCAAAATCGCTATCGCATCGTCCGCAAACTGGGCGAAGGCGGTATGGGCGCGGTCTACGAGGCCGTTGACCTGAGGCTGAAAGCGACGGTCGCGGTCAAAGAAACGCTCGGAGACGTAGAGCACTCGCGCCGCGCATTCGAGCATGAAGCGAGCCTGCTGGCGAACTTGCGTCATGCCTCACTGCCCAAGGTGACGGACCATTTCGCGGAAGGCACGGGGCAGTTCCTGGTGATGGAGTTTGTCGCTGGCGAAGACCTAGCGCAGCTCCTGCGCCAGAGGGGCAGGGCTTTCGCCCCTTCCATGGTCCTGGAATGGGCCGAGCAACTATTGAGCGCGCTTCATTACCTGCACTCGCACACGCCGCCGATCCTGCACCGTGACATCAAGCCGTCGAACATCAAACTGGGCGCGCAGGGCCAGGCCATCCTCCTGGATTTCGGGCTGGCTAAAGGCTCCGTGGGGCAAATGTCCACGATGACTTCGAACAAGAGCATCGTGGGCTTTACGCCTCTCTATGCGCCGCTCGAACAGATCGCGGGGGCAGGCACAGACGTGCGGAGCGATATTTACTCGCTGGGAGCGACTCTCTATCACCTGATTACCGGAGTGATGCCGACGGACGCCCCGACGCGCTTTGAGGCTTTAGAGGAGGCTGGGCCGGACCCCTTGCGCTCCATTAACGAACTCAACCCGGAAGTGCCGCTTGAGATTGCGGAGGTTTTAGGGAGGGCAATGGCGGTCCGCCGCCGTGACCGCTTCCGAAATGTCCTGGAGATGCGCGCAGCCCTCGAACGGGCCGGACAGGCTCTGCCGCCGGGCGACGGTGAATACGAGACTAAGAGTGTTCAGCCGGCGCAAATTTCGACTCCCGCGCCTGTCATCGAAACCGGAAACAGCGGGGCGTGGCCGCCCGCCCCCGCAAATGCAGCGTGGGAACAGTCGCAAAGCTCCCTGGCGGCGATGACCTCTCCGGCCACCCTTGGAGTCCCGACTAAAGAGCAGGCCGTCAACTCTTCTGGACAGCCATTTAATTACGCCCACGCTACGGCTGCCTTTCAGCGGGCGAGAAAGCCTCGCCGCGCAGTCTGGATTGCCGCAGGCGTCGCCGTCCTGTTGATTGCGAGCGTCATCGTCTTTCTCGTTAGTTATAGAGGAGGTCAGGGCGCGTCCGCGTCCGCTTCGCCGACCGAGACCATCCAGGCATACTTTGACGCGATGCGCAGAGAGGACGTGGAAGCCTATAAGAGGACGCTCTCGAAAGAGGCATTGCGAGAGATAGACGCGATGGCCGAAAAGCGCGGGGCGTCGTCTGTTGACAAATATCTCCAAAACGTTTTGTCCGACATCTCTTTCAGGCTGCCCCGTGAGACCGTGACGCGAAACGAGAAGATAGACGGGGAGAGAGCCAGCGTTGAAATGAGAGCCTCCGACGGCACGTGGGTCAAATGGGACTTAATTAAAGAGGACGGAGCATGGAAGATCGCGCATCTAGGCCCTTCATAATTAACCGATTCCCTTTATGCCCAAACCGGACGACAAAATAGGCCCCTACACACTGCCGACCCATTATCAGCAGGTATTAACGCCGCCCGTTCGTCATGCTCCGTGGTCGAAGAATCTCCTGTGGGTTTTTCTTGCTCTCGCTGTCCTGACAATCCTCTCGCTTGGCATCTATGCGGGTATACGTTGGTATCAGTGGCGCGCTGTAAATGAACCCGAAAACGAGCTCGATCAGGCTTCCACCCAAACGAACGCACCGAGACCGCCAGCGCCAGAAAATCCTGTCAAAAAACCGGAAGATTTCCCTTTAGCGCCCGACATTGAACTGAAGACGATTGAAGGCACGCAGTTTCGTTTGAGCCAGCTGCGCGGGCGCGTCGTGATCCTTAATTTCTGGGCGACGTGGTGTGTGCCGTGCCGTGCGGAGATTCCAATGCTGAATACAATGCAAAGGGATTTAGAGGCGCGCGGCTTGTCCGTCGTCGGCGTTTCCTGGGACGACACAGTTGCAGAGATCAAAGAATTTCAGAGGGAAATCAGGATGGACTACACTGTGCTGGTTGAAGGGCAAAGCGTGGGTGATAAGTTTGGGAACATCAGCTCTTTTCCAACCACGTTTCTCATTGACCGAGACGGCCGCATCCGCCAGAAAATCATGGGCGCGCGTGATCGCGCCCAATTTGAAGAGGCAATCACCCCGCTGCTCGAAGAGGGTTACTTAGACAAAACCAGCGAGCACCAGAGTAAAAGAGATTGGCAGGCAGATTGAGAAGCTCAAAAGAGCTGCTTGATACAGAACTCATAACGCAAAAATAGATGAAGGCGTAACGCGCAGCCATCAATCAAATCAAGCCATAATAAGAATATGACTATCGAAAACACCTTAGCGAAACTTGTCAGTATTAATTCTGTCTCCAGCGCTTCGAACACCGAAATAATCGAACACCTTGCCAGCCGCGTAGAATCATTGGGTCTGAGCGTCAAGCTTCTTCCCTATACGGACGAGCGCGGCATCGAGAAAGTGAACATGATTGCCGTGGCTGGAACGGAGGCGGAAGAGGTGGAGCTGGCGCTCGTCGGGCACACGGATACTGTTCCATTCGATTCTGCCTGGACCGAGGCGCTGCGTTTGACCGAGCGCGAGGGAAAACTTTACGGGCGGGGCGCGTGCGACACGAAGGGATTTATCGCCGCCGCACTGACGGCCATTGAAGAGACGGACCTCAGTCGTTTGAAGCGCCCGCTGGCCCTGGTCTTCACGGCGGATGAAGAGATCGGATGTCTCGGCGCGAAGCGTCTGGCGGATGCGCGTGCTCTTCGTGCGCGTTACAGTATCGTCGGCGAGCCGACTTCTCTACAGCCGATGCGCGCGGGCAAAGGATACTGTCTCGCAGAAATCACTCTGCGAGGGCGCGAGGGACATAGCGCCTACCCTGCGCTCGGGGCTTCCGCCATCTTTCGCGCCGCACGTCTCGTCGCGCGCATCGAAATGCTCGCCGAACAGTTAAAGGAGGACGAGCGCGCGGCGTTCGAGCCTCCCTACACCACACTCAACGTCGGACTGATCAACGGCGGGACCGCCAAGAATATTATCGCAGGGGAGTGCCGCTTCACCTTGGAGTGGCGACCCGTGCCGGGGCAAAAGCCGGAACATCTTTTGAATCTCGTCGGCGCGGCGATTGAAGATGAAAAGGGGCGTGACGCGGATTTCGACTGCTCGCTCGATGTCATCCGCCTGGATGAAGGGATGGAGACGCGTGAGGACTCGGTCCTCGTGCGCCTGCTCGTTGAAGAGACCGGACGCGACGCCGGAACCATAGCCTTCGGGACCGAAGCGCCGCAGATGATAGAGCTTGGAGCGGAAGCTGTGGTCTTCGGTCCGGGCAACATACGCGTCGCGCACCGGACGAACGAGTTTGTGCCCGCGGCGGAACTGCGCGAGTGCGCGCGTGTTCTCTCGCGCGCCATAGAGCATTTCTGCATGTAACTTCCGCGCCCTCGTTTCCGCCGACGCGCTTTTCTCTTGCTGAGAATAAAGCTCGCAGGCAAACTCAATCGGCCGGTTGACATCGAAGGTTGCTACCCTTTGGAAACGCGCTGGAAACCAGACAGGAGACGGATGGCAATGCATGATAATCGCTTTGAACGCATGCGTGTTGCCTCTCCCTGCCCTATGAGCTGGGAGAGCATGAGGGGCACGGATCAGGTTCGATTCTGCGACCAGTGCCAGTTGAACATCTATAACATCTCCGAGATGACGCGCTCCGAGGCCGAAACCCTGATAGCGCGGACCGAAGGGAGATTCTGCGCCCGACTCTACAGGCGCGCGGACGGGACAGTCCTGACGAAAGATTGCCCCGTGGGTTTGCGTGCCGTCAGGCGGCGCATACGCAGAGTGGCGGGCGCGGCCCTGACGGCCGCTTTGAGTCTCGCGGCGAGCACACTCGGCCAGACTTTGACGCGCGTCAGCCGCGAAGATGCCGTCAGCTATCAGGCTAAATGGACGCGCACCTTTTTCGGCTTAAACCCGCAGGAGGGGCGCGCGACCTTCTGGGGGATCATCACCGATCCGAACGGAGAAATTATTCCGGGCGCGCAGGCGACTATCATCAACGAGAAGACGAAATACAAGAGGACCGTCAAGTCGGACAAAAAGGGACAGTTCAAGTTTGGCTTACTGGAGCCAGGCTCCTATACTTTTAAATTTGAATGCCCGGGCTTTCAGGCTTATCAGCGCGAACACCTGCGCCTGCACTCCAACGAAGATTTGCGCCTCGATGTGATGCTTGAAGTCGGCGGAATCATAGGAGTGGTGGTTTACGAAGAATTGCCGAACAAGGCTTTCATCGCCGACGGGGTTCACGTGAGGATTAATAAGCACTGAGAAAGCGCCGATTGAAGTTATTGTCTGATCTCTATTTTGTTTTAGCTCGCCAGGAAATTATTACTCATGCTATTTGGAAAAAGACGACCAGGTCTTTCACTCATACTCGCTTTAATCTTTCTCTCTTTCAGCTTCACAGCTATAGCCCGCGCCCAATCCGGCGACGCGCCGCTGACCAGCCAGGAGGTTGTGCGCCTCGTCTATCAACTTCCCTCGCACCCGGAAAAGCGCGACGAGATAATTGAAGAGATTCGCAGGCGCGGCATCGGCTTTCCGCTGACGGACGGGTTGCGCTCCGTGGTCGCCAGCAAGAGCGGCAACGACGCACTTCTGCGCCGCACCCTGGAGGAAGCGGAGCGGCGCAGAGTCAACCCCGTAGCTTCCAAGCTGCCTCCCGCAGCCGAAGCTGAGGAGCTTTTAGCCAAAACCCGTACGGCCACGCTCGCCGCCGCCGAGGCCATGCCGGACTTCGTCGTCAAGCAACAGATCACAAGGTCGCGCGCCTACGGTAACACCAACAACTGGGTCACGCTCGATCGGCTGACCATCGCCGTCAGTTACCGCGCCGGAGCCGGGGAAGAATACAAGCTGCTCGCCATCAACGGGCTCCCGCCCGGCACGGAGATTAAAGAGGGCCGCAGCTATGAGCAGATCGGCGGCACCAGCTCCACCGGAGAATACGTCTCGATGCTCAACGCGCTCTTCAGCGAATCGTCGCACGCTGAATTCAAGCCCGTGGACACGGACCTGCTCAGAGGCCGCCGCACGATTGTTTACGAGTTTGAAGTCAAGCAGGAGCACTCCAGGCAGACCATCAGGGCTTCCGACGCAGGAGATCGTGAGATCGTCACGGGCTACCGCGGCAGAATCTGGGTGGACCGCGAAAATTGGCGAGTGCTCCGTCTTGAGGATGTCTCGACCACGATCCCGGCGGACTTTCCAGTGACGGCCGCCGCGAGCCGCATTGATTACGACTGGGTGACGATTAATGAGCGGCAGTACCTTTTGCCGTCCCAGGCGGAGATCAGGCTGACGGCCAGGATCGGCGACAACCGGACCATCCAGACGCGAAACGACATCCGCTTCCGCAACTACCAGAAGTACGGCGCGGAGGTGAAGATCATCGAAGATATCGAAGACGAAGAGGAGCCGCCCAAAAAGCCGTAAGGATGGACCGGACACGCCCCGCCCCCGGCGCCGCTCGGGGAGCGCCGGGAAGATCAGAAATGTGGACATCCGTTGACATTTCGTGATAAGACCCACCGGATTTAGATTGATTCTCAAACGTTAGCAACGCGTTTCCTCATCTGGGCGTACCTTCTCTTTCGACGCCCAGTGAAGCGAACGAATCCAGGGCCGACAGTTCACTCCACAACCCACTGCAGAAAGGAGCATCATGTTTAATTCCGGCATTCTCGACACAGTGATTGCGCTGGTTGTCGTCCTTCTGGTTCTCAGCCTCATTGTGCAGTCCATCCAGGCCCTCCTGAAAAAGGTTCTCAAGCTCAAATCCAAAGAGATCGAGAAGTCTTTGACTGAGCTTTTCAGGAACGTTATTGATCAGCACGCCGCCCCGGCTCCGGCTGCGGCGGGCGCGCCGCCCGTCGAGCCCCCCATCACCCCCGAACAGATCACCGGCCGGGTCCTCGAAGAATTCAAGAACATCGGCCGCTATACGAAGTGGAAGAACCCCGTGCTCGACTCCATCTCGAAAGAGGACCTGCTGAAGATTCTGGCGCGGGTTGACTCGAAACACTTTTTCGCAGACTACGTGACGAAGTTTCAGGACATGTACGCGCAGGTCGCGGCCCTGGAACAGGAGATTAACAATTTAGTCACGAGCAATCCCCCGCTCCTGCAAGGCGCGGCCAGCGCCAAGTTCGCTGAGATGCGCGAGGTGCTGGCCCCCTTGCTCAATGACATCAAATCCATCGTGAGCGGTAACGCCGTCAAGCCGGACGTGCTCCTGGGCGATTTGATTAACCTCAGGCACGTCAACCTGGACGATGCGCTCAACCTTCTTTCTCAGGCGCAGGAATCGCTCTCCAAAGAGATTCAGGCGGAGCGGCAGGCGGGCAATACGCTGACGGTTACGGCCCTGCAAAATTTCTCCGCGGCCCTGGCAAGGATTGCAGGAATTCTAGGACAACTGGGCCAACAGGCGGACATCGCTTTCGCCACCTTGCGCTCGAAGCTGGACCACGTCGAGCGCTGGTACGACACGGTGATGCAAAGCTTTGAGGAACGCTACACGCGCCACATGAAGAACGTGGCGATCTATATCAGCATCGTCGTGGTCATTCTACTCAACGCCAGCTTCTTCCGCATCTACCAGAGCATCTCTACAGATGATCAGCAGCGCGACCTGATTACGAAAGCGGGCGAGCGCCTGATTGAAGATAAGAAGGTGGAGAGCGCCCCGGCCACCCCGAGCACAAACGCGACACCGGATGCTAACGCGACACCGGACGCCAGCGCTACGCCCGCACCATCTCCCGCGCCATCACCTGCGCCGTCACCTGCACCATCACCGGAGGAGACGACCATAGAGGACCTGAGCGACGATGTAGAGGAGATCAAAGAGCTGACGAGCTCATACGAGAGTTACGGGCTCGCGCCTCTCAGCTGGCAGGACGTCAAGTTCGCTTTTTACGGTCTGTTCGCCGCACGCACGCCCGTGAGGGATTCCAGCGGCACGCTCCTTAACGCCAGCGGCCAACCTATTCTTTTCAACTGCAGGGCCGCAGGTCCGGCCGATAACAAATGCGACCCCGTTTACCGCGACATGCTGCCCGGCGAGTGGAACGCCGAGTTCCGCAGCGTCCTCGTCACTATTTTCGGCTGGTTTATTACGGTGATCCTGTTGAGCGTCGGCGCACCCTTCTGGCAGGACGCGCTCGAATCTCTGTTCGGCATCAAGAACCTGCTCCGCAAACGTTCCGACACCCAAAACGTCGAGCAAAGAAGCGGCGAGGGACAAACCAGATAGTGAAAAGCAGTGGGCAGAAGGCAGTAGGCAGAAGGCAGTGGGCAGAAGGCAGTAAATGACCAGCCCCGGCAGGGGCGACAGCATAAAGCCCAGGGCGCAAGCCCTGGGTCACCAGCAGGAAGAAATATCGAGCCCATGAAATGGGCGACAGCCTGTGCACGACCGCATATAATTCAAGGGCTGTCGCCCATTTCAAGGGCTGTCGCCCATTTCATGGGCTTACATTTCAAATCGGCGCTGTGACCCAGGGCTGACGCCCTGGGCTTTATGCTGTCGCCCCTGCCGGGGCTCGATAAATAATATGCTACATCTTCCAGGGGACCGACGCCCCTGGCTAAATTCTGTCGCCCCTAGCGGGGCTGGTCATTTACTGCCTTCTGCCTACTGCCTACTGCCTTTCAGGCTCTGAACGACGGCGACCAGTTCCGAAGGGTCCAGGGGTTTGGCAACGTGGATTTGGAAGCCTGCCGCGAGCGCCTGCCGGCGATTCTCTTCGCCGACGTAAGCCGAGACGGCCGCCGCGGGAACGTTTCCGCCCTCCGCTTCGCCGCGCGCGCGAATCCGTCGAATCAAATCATAACCGTCTGCGCCCGGCATCCCGATGTCGCTGATCAGCACGTCCGGCTTCTCACGTTCGAAGACTTCGAGCGCCTCGTCCGCGCTTCCTGCCGTGGTCACACTCGCCCCCTGCTTTTCGAGCACAGTCCGCATCAACTCACGCGCGTCCGGCTCGTCGTCAACTACCAGCAGCCGCCAGCCCGCGAGCATTGAGGGTTGCGAGGCGCGGGCCGCGGACTCTTCCGAGTCAGGCTCTTCATGGCGAAATCCGAAGTCCGAGATTCGCACAGCCATCAGCGGAAACTTCACCTTGAAGGTCGCGCCCCGGCCCGGTCCTTCGCTCTCGGCGTGAACGGTCCCGCCGTGCAGCTCGACCAGGTGACGGACAATCGCCAAGCCGAGCCCGAGCCCGCCGTGCATGCGCGTCGTCGAGCTGTCGGCCTGGCGAAAGCGGTCGAAGACAAAAGGCAGGAACTCGCTTTTGATGCCCTGTCCCGTGTCGCTCACGCTGATCTCCACTTGGGAGTTGGCGCGTTCGAGCCGCACGCGGACTTCCCCTTCCTTCGTGAACTTGACGGCGTTGGAGAGCAGGTTCCAGACAATCTGCTGAAGGCGCGCCGGGTCCCCCGAGACGAGTCCGGCCAGAGGGTCCAGAAAGGTTCGCAGCCCGATGCCCTTGGCTTCCGCGGCGGGTCGCACGGAATCTATCGCCGCCTCAATGACGGGCAAGAGTTCCACGGGGCGTGCGTCCAGGCGCAGATTGCCTGTGATGATGCGCGAGACGTCGAGCAGGTCCTCGATTAACTGTGCCTGGGCCTTCGCGTTGCGCTCGACCGTCTCCAGGGCGAGCGCGGAGGTCGTCTCGTCCAGGTCACGCATCCGCAGCATCTTCGTCCAGCCGAGCATCGCCGTGAGCGGCGTGCGCAGCTCGTGCGAGAGGGTCGCGAGGAATTCGTCCTTCGTGCGGTTGGCGTTCTCCGCCTCGACGCGCGCGGCCTTCTCGCGCGCTTCCGACTCGCGCAAAGCCTCTTCCGCCATGTGCCGCTCCGTAATGTCCCGCTGCGTCCCCCAGGCCCGCATTAACTTGCCGTCCTCGATGATGCCGACCAGATTATTCAGGAAATATTTGGGCCGCCCCTCCTTGTCCACCTCGTGCGATTCGGCTTCGGTCAGGCGATAGCCGGACTCTATGAAGGACCGCAGGTACTCCACGTTACGCGGGTCGTCGCGGACGAGCAGGTCGTCGAGCCGCGCCCCGACGATCTCTTCGGCGCGCCGGAAGCCGTACATCTCGGCCATGGCGTCGTTGCACTCGCCCAGGTAGCCGTGCTGATAGTAGAGTTCGATCTGCTCGGCGATGGGAAGCTCAACCGGGACGGGCTCTTCAAGCTCGAAACGCCAGATGGCCTCGGAGCTGTTGGAAACGAAAGCGCGATAGCGTTCTTCGCTCTCGCGCAAAGACTCCTGCGCTTGTTTGCGCTCGGTGATGTCCATGCCGAGACCCGTCATGCGCTCGGGCTTGCCCTCCTCGTCAAGGAAGATGCGCCCCTTACCTTCCATCCAGCGAATGGTTCCGTCGGGCCAGACGATGCGAAAGTCCAGGTCGTAGGCCGTGCCCTCTTCGGCGGCGCGCGCCACAGCCCGGCTCAGGAGCTCCCTGTCTTCAGGGTGAATCAGCTCGTTGAAAGCCTCGAAAGTCCCTTTGAAGGAGCCTGGGGCGAGACCGTGTAGAGGCTCAAGCGTGTCCGACCAGGTTATCTCGCCCGTCTGCATGTTCCACTCCCAGGTGCCCATGCGCGCGGATTCGAGCGCCTGCCTGAGGCGCTCTTCGGATTCGCGCAGCGCCGCCTGGGAATGTTTCTGCTCAGTGATGTCGCGCGCAATCGTCGCCGCCCCGACGATTGTTCCTTCAGAGTCCTTGATCGGGGAGATGGTTAAAGAGATGTCCAGGACCCGCCCGTCTTTCGTGACTCTTCGCGTCTCGAAACGCTCGATCCGCTCTCCACGCTTGAGACGTTCGTGGATGCCCGGCACCTCGTCCGGGCGGTTCGCCGGAACCAGCAGGGAGATGTGGCGCCCGACGACCTCTTCAGCCGTATAACCGTAGAGTCTCTCCGCGCTGGCGTTCCAGTTTGTAATGATGCCGTCGAGCGTCTTGCCTATGATCGCGTCTTCGCTTGATTCGACCAGTGCGGCCAGACGATTTCGCAACACTTCGGTGCGCCTTTGCTCGGCGATGTCGCGGAAGACGAGCACCACGCCCATGATGTTCCCTTCCTCATCCTTAATGGGCGCGCCGCTGTCATCAATGGGAGTCTCTTTCCCATCCTTCGCAATCAGGATCGTGTGATTTGCCAGCCCGACGATGACGCCTTCGCGGATGACTTTTGTGACGGGGCTCTCGACCTCTTCCCGCGTCTCCTGGTTGACGATCTTAAAGACCTCTCGAAGCTCTTTTCCCTGGGCCTCTTCGAGCGTCCAGCCCGTCAATTCCTGTGCGACCTCGTTTAGAAACGTCACACGACTACGCTCGTCCGTGGCGATCACCGCATCACCGATGCTCTTCAGCGTGATGAGCAGCTCTTCCTGGCTGGTGCGCGCTTTTAGCTCTGCCCGTTTGACCTTTTCCGTCAGCCAGACAATTACCAGTGACACGAGGATGAAGACAGACAACAAGAGGACGCCTTCCCCACCGATAGCCAGCGAATGGGAAGGAGACAAAAAGAGGTAAGCGCTCGAAAGAGCTGAGAGCGCGACTGACAGCAGTCCCGCCTCTCTGCCGCCGTACCAGGCGCTTACCATCACTGCGGCATAAAAGAGCGCGAAGGGGATGCGGTTCCCGAGTAAAGGGAAGAACCATGTGAGGAATGCCGCCAGGGCGACCATCAAAACGGCGAAGCCGTATCTCAGGAGCGGGGAGGGTTTCACTTGCGGCATGTGTCGGCCTCCGTCTGTTTTATAGAGAGGCGGGCGCGCCTGCCTGTTCCCGATGTAAGGGATGATGTGGACACTGCTGGCGCAATCTGGACCCGGATCATCTGTGCTTTTCCCGTGTGTGCATCACAGCCGGCCTTCGCGTCCTCTTTTTGACGCAAGCTGTGATGCTTCGTTTTTGCGAGACCCACTCCGCGGTCAGGCGTTAGCTTTTACTTGAGGAATGTCGGTTTGGACCCGCAGATTATAAACGCGGGAGCGCAAAGAGCAAAGAGGAGGAGGTTGAAATCCAGTGTCAATTCGTTCTAGACAGTAAAGAGAACGATCCACGAAGCCACACGAACTCACACGAAGTAATTCGGATTTGTTTCGTGCGGATTCGTGTGATTTCGCGGACGGTTTCTTCGCTCATATTGAGAGCCTTGCATTGGAATCTGAGAATGAATTGACCCTGGGAGGACGTTGAAAGAAGAGCACGGAGACGACGCGACGGCGTCAAATCAGATTCCCGTCGCTCTCCAGCTTGTTTTGCACGCCCCGTTGCGCCATCATAGAAATCGAGAGGTAAAGAATTCAGTGGCTAACCTTGCGCGGCGATTGCCGGAGAACGTTTCGGGCGACTTTTTCGTTGACGACTCGTGCATAGACTGCGACGCCTGCCGGCAGATCGCGCCCACAGTCTTTCGCGACCATGGCGACCAGTCGAGCGTCTATCACCAGCCCGAAACAACGGAGGAGACGCGGCTCGCCCTGATGTCTCTGGTGGCGTGCCCGACTTCTTCGATTGGCACCACGCGCAAATACGACGCGCGCATCGGCGTCGAAGCCTTCCCGACGCTCGTCAGCGAGAACATCTATTTCTGCGGCTTCACCTCCGAATCGAGCTTCGGCGCGTGGAGCTACCTGCTCGTCCGCCCGGAGGCGTCGGGCGGAAACGTTTTGATTGATTCCCCGCGATTCACACGCCCCTTAGTGAAAAAGATCGAAGAGATGGGCGGCGCCTCGCGGATGTTTCTGACGCACCGCGACGACATCGCCGACCACGCCTCGTTTAATAAAAAGTTCGGGGCCGAGCGCATCATGCACGCCTGGGACGGCGCGGCGCGACACGGAATCGAGCGCATTATCGAAGGCGAGTCGGAAGTCAGGCTTGACGATGACCTGGTCATCATCCCGGTTCCCGGACACACGCGCGGCCACATGGTCCTGCTCTACCGGAACAAGTTTCTCTTCACGGGCGATCACCTGGCCTGGTCGCCAGTGAGAGAGACCCTGACGGCCTTCAGGAGCGCCTGCTGGTATTCGTGGCCGGAACTGCTGCGCTCTATGGAGAAGCTGCTTGATTACGACTTCGAGTGGGTCCTGCCCGGCCACGGGCGCATCCACCACGACACGCGTGCCGGAATGCGCGCACATCTCATGCGTTGCATTGAATGGATGAAGCGGACGCCCTGAGACCCGCTGAAAGATTTTCCTTTACTCTAAACTCATTTTCGGTTAATTATCTTCCGGCAGCTCCCGTAGCTGCCGAAATCCCCGACCGGAGACAAAGCCAAACAAGATGATCCCCCTGAAGCGCTTCCCCCTGCTCGCCGCTATTTGTCTGGCCTTTTCAGCCAACGCATTCGCCCAAAAGTTCTGCACGGTCTCGCCGCCGTCGCCCTACAAGCACAATGCTGTGATCGTCACCACTTTTGATCAGAACACTGGCCGCATGAAGGCGACGCTCGAACACCCGCGCCCGCTCAGCAAAGGTCTCTACCTTTACGCCTCTTTTCTCTACCAGGACCGCCGCTTGCGCACGCCTCCGACCATTGACATCTATTTCATCCACGCGGCCAAGGACAAAGAGGTGGAGTACGCGCACGCGCACAACGTCAGCATCATGGCCGACGGCAACGCTTGGCCGTTCGCCGGGACGCCGCGATATTACACGGAGCGAGGCGACCGCAAGATGACGCTCGAAAAGACCGTCCTGACGCTCTCCTACGCGAACCTTGTTAACCTGCTCCAGGCCAAGCGCGTCACGGCCCGCGTCGGCGGGACGGAGTTCGAGCTCTCCTTCAATCACCTGGAATCCCTGCGCGAGATCGCCAGCATGATGATGCCGCCCGCCAGGAGCTTAGTGAAGAGATAAGGATTGACGGAAGTCAGTTCCGGGACGGGCGCGTGCTATTCAGCGCCCGTTTTGCTATTTTAGCTTTCATTCCATTATGGGTTGGGTGAGAGTTAGGCTTCATTACAACGCTATCGAGGAATTCTCGGATGAAAACGATATTTACTGCCAGTGTTTGGAAAGAAGATGAATGGTTTATAGCGCAATGCAGAGAAGTGGATGTTGCCAGCCAGGGCGAAAGCGAGGAAGAGGCGCTCGCTAATCTATGTGAAGCTTTAGAACTATACTTTGAGCCTCCGACAGCTAATATCGTCCCGGAGATTCGCACTATTGAAATTGAAGTTCGCGCCGCATGAAACCTCATCCTTTCCGCGAAGTGAAACGTAAACTTGAAGCGGCAGGTTTTGCACAGATAAGCCAAAAGGGTAGTCACGTTAAATTCGTTAGACGCACTGAGCAAGGCATTCGCACCGCAATTGTGCCGCAGCATAGAGAGGTGCAAGCAGGCACACTGCGAAGCATCCTGCGCCAGGCAGGACTCACCCCCGAAGAATTTGAAAGTCTATAAGTCAAGAGGAGAGACATATGAAAGCAATCCGCGCCAGCGTTATCATCCCGCTTGCCATCCTACTCATCGGATTAAGTGCGCAGGCGCAGACCCCGGACAGCAGCACCAAACAGTTCGCCAAAGACGGGCTCGTCTTCGATTACCCGGACGGGTGGACTGTCGTTGATCAGAGCAATCAGGACGCGCAGCAACTGACCCTGGCGCGACCAGACAGCGACGCCCAGATCAGGTTCTTCGTTCACCGCGGGAAAGTGGACACGCCGGAGAAGATGACCAAGGCTAAGAGCGCGTTCATAGACCCTTACATCAAAGCGACGAACGACAGTTTCGTCCAGATGGGGGCGAAGCCCGAGCGCTCAGATGCCAGCGTGCAGATCGGCAGCGCGCAGGCTGAGGGCGTGCGCCTTCGCGCCTCTCTCGGTGGCGAACAGGGCGAGGCAGCCATCTACTGGCTCACGCTCGGCAACCGCGTCGTCGTCATCACTTTCTTCGGCCCAGACAAAGCCTTGCAAAAGGCCGCCCCCGCCTGGGAAGCGGTCCGCAACAGCCTGCGTATCGAAGAGGCCAAGCCAGCGCCGAAACCCACCCCGAAATAACAAAGGCAGTGACAAGTGACAAGTGACGAGTGACAAGTTAGAATCCTTTTTTAACTTGTCACTCGTCACTTGTCACTTGTCATTGTTTTTATGCTTCCTGAACAGATACGCAATTTCTCCATCATCGCGCACATAGATCACGGCAAGTCCACGCTGGCCGACCGCCTGCTCGAACGGACAGGCGCTGTGACCGGACGTGATATGGCAGCGCAGGTTCTGGACAACATGGACCTGGAGCGCGAGCGCGGCATCACCATCAAGGCCCACGCCGTTCGCCTCGACTACAAAGCGCGCGACGGGCGCGCCTATGTCCTCAACCTGATTGACACGCCCGGCCACGTGGACTTCTCTTACGAGGTCTCGCGCTCACTTTCCGCCTGCGAAGGCGCGCTCCTGGTCGTTGACGCCTCGCAGGGGGTCGAGGCGCAGACGCTCGCCAACACTTACCTGGCGATAGACAACAATCTGGAACTCATCCCCGTCATCAACAAGATTGATCTACCGGGCGCGGAGCCGGACAAGGCGCTGGAGCAGATCGAGCACGTCATCGGGCTTGAGACGCATAACGCCGTTCTGACATCCGCGAAGACAGGGATGGGCGTTGACGAGGTTCTGGAAGCCATCGTGCGCGACGTGCCCCCGCCGAAAGGAGACGCAGACGCCCCGCTGATGGCGCTCATTTTCGATTCTTGGTACGACTCCTACCGCGGCGTCATCGTCCTCTTCCGCGTGATTGACGGCTCGATTCGTCCCGGCATGAAGATTCGCTTCTTCAACACGGGCCGCGACTACCAGGTCGAAACGCTCGGCGTGAACCGCCCCCGCCCGACGCCCATTGACCGGCTCGGCGTCGGCGAAGTCGGATTCCTCACGGCCTCGATCAAAGAGGTGGCCGACGTGCAGATCGGCGATACGATCACGGAGGCGGCGCGCCCCACGAAAGAGCCCTTCCCGGGATTTCAGGAGATCAAGCCGATGGTCTTCGCCGGGCTCTATCCGGTGGACACGAATCAGTATGAGGAGCTGCGCGACGCCCTGGACAAACTACGGCTGAACGACGCCTCGTTCTTCTACGAGCCGGAATCCAGTACCGCCCTCGGCTTCGGCTTCCGCTGCGGCTTTCTGGGTCTCCTGCACATGGAGATCGTACAGGAGCGTCTGGAGCGCGAGTTCAATCTGGACCTGATTACGACCGCGCCTGGCGTGCGCTACCTCGTGACGACTACCGACGGCGAGACCATCGAGGTGGACTCGCCCGCGAAGATGCCGGACCCTGTGAAGATAGCCAAGATTGAAGAGCCGATCATTCTCGCGACGATTCTGACTTCGGACGATTACCTGGGCGGCATTCTCCCGCTTCTGGAGGAGAAGCGCGGGGTGCAGAAGAAATTCGAGTACATCGCGTCGAACCGCGTGATGCTCACCTACGAGCTGCCTTTGAACGAGATCGTGCTCGACTTTTACGACCGCCTGAAATCCGTCTCGCGCGGCTACGCTTCGCTCGATTATCATTTCGCTGGCTACTGGGAATCGGACCTGGTCAAGCTCGACGTGCTGGTGGCGGGCGAGCCGGTGGACGCGCTCTCGCTCGTGCTTCATCGCAGCACGGCGCAGTCTAAGGGGCGGGCGCTCGCTGAAAAGATGAAGCAGTTGATTCCGCGCCAGCTCTTCGAGGTTCCGATTCAGGCAGCCATCGGCAACAAGGTCGTCGCGCGCGAGACCGTCAAGGCCCTCGGCAAGAACGTGCTCGCCAAATGCTACGGCGGCGACATCACGCGCAAGCGCAAGCTCCTTGAGAAACAGAAGGAGGGCAAGAAGCGCATGAAGAAGGTCGGCCGCGTGGAGATTCCGCAGGAGGCTTTCCTGGCGGTGCTGAAAGTGAACGAATAGAATTACAAGGAGTAGGCCTATGTCAGTAACAATAGAATTGCCGAAAGAGATTGAGCAGCAACTTGAAACGGAGTGGGGCAATCTACCGCGCCGGGCCTTGGAAGCTGTGGCTCTCGAAGGTTATCGTTCAGGCGCGCTCACGTTGGCGCAGTTGCGACGGATGCTTGGGTTTGAAACGCGCATGGAAGCGGACGCCTTTTTGAAGGAGCACGGCGTCTATCTGGACTACTCGCTTGAAGATTTGGAGAGGGATCGAGAGACTCACCGCCAGCTTTTTGAGCGCACGTCTCAATGATTGTCATCTCAGACACCAGCCCCATCAACTACCTTGTTCTGATTGAGCAAGCAGACGTGCTGCATTTGCTATACGGGCGCATCATTATTCCGCAAGCAGTTTTTGATGAGCTACAACGTGAGCGCACTCCAGCAGCGATCAAAGACTGGCTGGCTTATCCTCCGGCATGGCTCGAAGTTCGGCAGGCGAGCGTCCCGTTTGCTGCGGCGCTAGAAAAACTGGGCGATGGCGAGCGTGAAGCAATCCTTTTGGCCGAAGAGATGCAGGCTGACGCGATCATCATGGACGAGCGCGACGGAGTTCGAGAAGCGCTCCAACGAAATCTGCGCGTGATCGGGACGCTCGGAGTTTTGGACGAAGCGGCAGCGCGCGGATTACTCGAATTACCCGAAGTCCTCGCGCGCCTACAGCAAACCAGTTTCCGCATCAATGCAGAGTTGATAGACTCTTTACTTGAGCAGGATGCCGAAAGGAAATCACGGCAGCGTTTCGATAATGCTTTAAAGAAAGTTCCTGACGTTGAGCCAGAAGATCGAGATCGCCTGGAATAGAAAAGGCATAAAGAAGGTCGGGCGCGTGGAGATTCCTCAGGAGGCTTTCCTGGCGGTTCTAAAGGTGAATGAGTAAATAGAGAAAGCAATTTAATATGATGCCTCAAAACAGACCACTTATTACCTTAGAAGAATGGGCTGGATCGCAACACCTTAATCTTACGCTTTTATTCACAGATATAGTTAAGTCAACAGATATTGGAGTAAAGTTAAGAGACCGTAAATGGATCGAGGATTTATTTATTCATTTTTCGCTGGCACGGCAGTTAGCTTCAAAGTTCGATTGTCATGTGGTTAAGGTAATAGGTGATGCTCTCATGTTAGCTTTTCGCACTTCTACAGACGCAGTGGACTTTGCCATCGAGTTCGGGGCTGATACTGGCGTTGAATATATTGGTATCAGAATTACTATTAATTCAGGTCAAGTGCAAATTAGAGAAAACGACATCTACGGACTAAATGTAAATTTTACTTCTCGGATGCAAAGAGAAATCTCCAGCGAAGGCATTTTAGTAAGTAATTCAGTGAAGGAAGATTACGAGAAAATCTTAGGCGGCATACAATTTCGAGCGCGACATATAAACCTTGAAAGTTTTGGCGAAAGAACTTTGTGGTTAGCCTATACCCAAGTTTGGCGTGAGGCTGTAATAAATCAAAGAAAGGCAAGGCGACGATTACTGGGCATCCCGCCCTAAATCATTTTTTAAAGGCAATCCTAAACGGCTAAATCAAGTATGAGAGCTAGAATCTTCTTTGAAGAGATTGATCGCCTTGTCACCGCACAGGCTGATGACGATTCCGCCTGGGGGAAACCCGTGCGCGTTCGTAAATCGAAATCATCCGCTCTCTCGCTTCCGGCAGAACTCGCCTCACGGGCAGCCTTCTTTGCTCGCCTGCATCGTGAAGCAAGCGTTGAGGAGTGGCTCAAACGGATTATAGAGGAGCGAATAGATATAGAAGAGGCGGCTTTTGCTGAGTCGAAACGTGATCTGGTCAAACAATGAGCCGAGTCGAGATTCCGCAGGAGGCTTTCCTTGCCGTCTTGAAAGTAAATGAATAAGCTAGGAGCCAATATGACGCTGACGCTTGAAGAAGAACAGATAGCGCGCCTGCCGATTACGAGCGACCCTGAAATTTTGAGCGGCGCGACCGTATTTCGCGGGACGCGCGTGCCTGTAGCGGCGTTGCTGGATAATCTTGCGGCTGGCCTCACGTTGGACGAATTTCTCGACAACTTTCCAACAGTCACGCATGAGCAGGCTCTTCAGGTGTTAGAGTTTTTCAAAGACACCATCGCGCGCCTGAGCAAGGCCGCATGAAAGTTCTGCTCGATGAATGTACGCCGCGTGTGGTCAAAAAGCGCCTGCCAGCGCACAACATCAGTACGGTACAAGAGATGGGCTGGGCTGGCGTGAAAAACGGCGAATTGCTGACACTGGCAGAGCCGCAGTTTGATGTCTTCATCACGACCGACCAGAACCTGCGCTATCAACAAAACCTGAGCCAGCGAAAGCTCGGCTTCGTTCTGCTGCCGAGCAATCAAGTGCCGGTGGTTAAAGCCGTGATTCCCGCTCTTGAAGCGGCACTGGCGACTATTAGAGCAGGAGATTTCGTTGAGATTCCGTTGCCTTCATAAACAGGATTGCATGAAGAAGGTTGGGCGCGTCGAGATGCAGCGGGAGACTTTCCTGGCCGTACCGAAAGTGAATAGTAGAGAGTAGAATCAAAATGAAGCGCATCATATTCAGCCTCGCTTTTCGGTCTCATGGAGAGCCGCGAAGCCCGGAAGAAACATGCGGCCGTCGAGGCCCTGCGCAAAGAGTTCGAAAGCGCCTGGAAAAACGCCGACACGAAATTGAGAGTCGAAGACCTTTAAAGAACTGGTCAGTGGTCAGTTGAAAAACTGAATCTTACTGACCACTGACCACTGACCACTGTTTTATGCACGTCACACGGGTCGAACTCGAAAACATCAAGTCTTACGAGCGCGCCGAGTTTAATTTCGAGCGCGGCATCACCGCGATTACGGGCGAGAACGGCGCGGGCAAAACCACCATTCTGGAGGCCGTCGCGTGGGCGCTCTTCGATCTGCTCGACTACCGGAAAGAGGATTTCCTGCGTCGCGGCGCAAAGAAGGGCTCCGTCCGTGTCACCTTCGAGAGCGACATTGACGGGCGGCTCTACACCGTTTACCGCGACACAGGCACTGGCTATTACGTTTACGACAACGGTCTCGGAATCAGAATCGCGGAGAAGAAGGCGGACGTTTCCGCGACGCTCCGCAAGCTCCTCGGCATCGAGCCGGGCACAGAACCCGAGGCGCTCTTCCGCTCGGCCATAGGCGTCCCGCAGGGCACTTTCACGGCAGACTTTCTCAGACCCGCGACACAGCGCAAGGCAGCATTCGATAAGCTCCTGAAAGTTGAAGAGTACCGCGACGGAGCAGAAAAGCTGCGCGAGACTGTCAACTTAATCAACGAGAAGACGGCTGAGATCAAGGGGCGCATTTCCGGGGCCGAAAGCCAGCTCGCGCGCTACGACGACCTTGTCGAAGAGCACAGGTCGGTCTCCGCGCGGCTCCGCGAGCTGACCGCACAGCTTGAGACCTTGCAGCAGGAGATCACACGGCGCGAGGCGAAGGTTCGTGCGATGGACGAGGCTTTGCTGCGCCTGGATGAAGCGCGCGCACTCAAGGATCGGCGCGAGGTCGAGCACGAAGCGGCCACGAATCGCCTCCCTTCCGTGCGCGCCGAACGCGACCTGGCGCAGCACGCGCTCGAACGAAAAGAAGCGACCGCGTCGGATTACCAGGCGCATCTCGCGGCAGTCGGCGCCCTGCGTAGTCTTGAGACGGAGCGCGCCGCGCGTGACCGCCTGCGCGGCGAGACTTCCAGAGCCGAGGGCCTGCTCGTGTCCGCCAGAGTTGACGTCGAGCGACTGACCAGAGAAGTCGAGGGCGCCGTTAAAGCCGCCGCACAGCTGGTCGCGCTCGGGCCGGAGATCAGCCGGCAGGAGGAGCTGGAGCGCGAGCGCGAGCGCCTCAGAGACCTGCGCGCCCAGGCCCTGTCCGAACGCGCGCGGCTTGCGAAGATAGACGCGGAGCTGGACGCTTTGCGCAAGCAGCACACGCAGACGAAGGAGCGCGTCAAAGAGGCAGAGAAGGGGGAAGGCGCGCCCGGGCGCGTCGCGCGCCTTGAAAGCGAGCGCCTGGAGGTTGAGACGACCTTGAGCAAGACGGAGAAGGCCGCGACGAGTTACCGCCATCTTTCCAAACAGCGCGACGAAGCGGCACGCGAAATCGAACGGTCCAGGCGCGAAATCGCAACGAGAGAGCGCGAGATCGGCGAGCTTGAAAAACTTTCCGGCAAGGCCGCTGAGGTCTCCGAGCTGTTGACGCGCGAGACAGAGTTGACGGAGCAGCTCGCGCGGCTGCGCGCCGGGATGGAGCACGACGAGAAATTTCATCGTGAAGTCAAAAACGGCCTCTGCCCGATTCTCTCCGAGCGTTGTCTGAACATCGGCGAGGGGCGCACACTTGAAGACTATTTTACGGGTCAGCTGAAATCCAACAGCGCGCAGCTCGCCTCTATGGAGAAGGAGCGCGCTCAGGTTGCCGCCGCCGTCCGCGAAGCGCGCGAGGCTGAGAAGCACCTGACCAGGCTCGAAAGCTCACGCCGCCAGTTCACAACGGAGAGCGAGCGACTACGAGAGCGCGAAGCGGCGCTCGCGCGCGTCGAGCAAGAGATCGCGTCGCTCCCAGCGGCCGACCGCGAGCGGCTCAATGAGCTGAGGGCCAGGCTTTCGGGCATTGACGGCTCGCTGATTTCGGAGCGCGAGGCGGCACTGCGTTACGCCGAGCTGAAGCCTTTGCAGGAGCGCCTTCAAGAGATCGAGCGCGAGGGCAAGGCCAAACGCGAGGAGCGCGCAGGCGTCGCGGCAACTGCGGACGCCGTCACAGGCCTTGAGAAAGACATCGGTGAGCTGGAAAAGAGGCTCGGCGCATTGAATGACCCGCGTGCGCGCGCAGTCGTTCTACGCCAGGAAGCCGAAAGCGAAGCCGCGCGCAGAAGCGAGTTGGAAGGGGCGCGGGATGCCTTGCGCGCGCTTGAGGCCCAGGCGCGCGAACTGGCTTCGAAGATGCAGCAATACGCGGCGCTGGACGAGCGCTGGGAAGAGCAGGCCCGCGAGCGCGACCGCACGAGCGAAGCGCACCGCGAATATCTCGCGAGCGAAGCGCAGGCCGCGACCCTGCCGTCCAGACAGGCGGAAGTCGAGAAAGTTGAAGAGGAAGCCGCGCGCGCCGCGCGCGAGGCAGAAGCGGCCCGCGCCGATTACGAGGCGGCCTTTCGCGCCTACAGCCGCGACGAGCACGACACGGAGCGCTCAAGGCTTTCGGGCGCGCGCGAGCAGGCGGCCGCCTCCACAGCGAAACTCGAAGAGGCGCAGAAGAGCGAAGCGTATCTGGCGACAGAGATCGCGCGGCTGGCGGAAGTGCGCGAAGAGTTGCGCGAGCAGTTTCGTGAGAAGGAGCGGCTCGAAGAGTTGAACGAGACCACGGAATTCATCCGCGACACCTTGAAGCAGGCCGGACCGCTCGTCACCGAAAGCTACCTTTACAACATCTCGATTGAGGCCAATCAGCTCTTCCGCGAGATTACGGGCGAGGCTGGACGCGCGCTGCGCTGGTCGCGCGACTACGAGATCATTCTCGAAGAAGAGGGGCACGACCGCTCTTTTCAGAACCTCTCGGGCGGCGAGCAGATGGCCGCGGCGCTCTCAATCCGCCTGGCCCTGCTTAAACAACTCTCAGACATTCGCCTGGCCTTCTTCGACGAACCGACCGTCAACATGGACGCCGAGCGTCGCGAGCGCCTGGCGCAACAGATCGGGCAGGTCGAGCACTTCGATCAACTCTTCGTCATCTCGCACGACGACACGTTCGAGGAGAACGTAGATCACACCATTCACATCGAACGCAAAAGCGAGGGGATGAGGGCGGAGGGATAAGGGATGAATAAAAAACGGATCGATGATTCTTCAGTTCATCCCTCATCCCTCCGCCCTCATCCCTCCAAAAAATCGGTCACGATTTTTTGCGACGGTTCGAGTCTGGGCAACGGCCTGACGGCCGATACGCGCGCGGCTGCGGTCGCCCTTCTGGGCTATCGCGGCATCTGGCGCGGCGTCGGCTCTTACCTGGGACAGGCGACCAACCAACAGGCGGAGATTGCCGCCGCCGCGCTCGGTCTCGAGGCGCTGCGCGAGCCCTGCAACGTGCGCGTGGTGACGGACTCGCGCTACGTCGTCGAAACGATGTCCGGGCGCTTTCGCCGTAAATCGAATCACGAATGGTGGGAGCGCCTGGACAAGGCAGCGCGTCCGCACAAGATCAGTTGGGAGTGGGCGAAGGGACACGCGGGCCACGTCATCCAAGAGGCGGCAGACCGCGCGGCCCGCTCAATCGCCGCCGCCGGGCGCGCCGACGAAAGCATCCTGCGAGACGCGATTGATCGAATCGGCGCCGCCGAAACAAACGAATTGACGGAATTATGAATTTTGAGTTTTGAATTTTAAATTAAAAGCTTTTGGCCTTCATTCATAATTCAAAACTCAAAATTCATAATTTTTTTAAAGGTTATGTCTCTTCCCGAAGGCACCCAGCTCGGCCGCTACGAAATCCATTCCCAGATCGGGTCCGGTGGGATGGGCGAAGTCTATCTGGCGGAGGACCTGCGCCTGAAGCGCAAGGTTGCGCTCAAGCTCCTGCCAGCCGAGCTGACGGACAATAAGGATCGCCTCCGCCGCTTCGAGCAGGAAGCGCGCTCGACCTCTGCCCTGAACCACCCGAACATCGTGACGATTCATGAAATAGGCGCGGAGAGCGGCCGCCATTTCATCGCCACCGAATTCGTCGAAGGCTCCACGCTCAGGGAGCAGATCAAGAGCGCTTCGATGAATCTGACGGGGATGCTCGACGTCACCATCCAGGCGGCGAACGCGCTCGCGGCGGCCCACGCCGCAGGCATCGTGCATCGCGACATCAAGCCCGAAAACATCATGGTCCGCACGGACGGCTACGTCAAAGTTTTAGATTTCGGCCTCGCCAAGCTGGTGGAAAAGGAGGATGAAGAAGAAGAGGCCGCGGCCCCCGAAGCTGTGACCATGCCGACCTTCAAAACCGAGCCGGGCATGGTGATGGGCACGGTCACTTACATGTCGCCGGAGCAGGCGCGAGGACAAGCCGTAGATGCCCGCGCGGACATATGGAGTTTGGGGGTAGTGCTCTACGAGATGGTCGCCGGGCGGCCCCCCTTCGAAGGCTTGTCCTCGACGGAAGTCATCGCGCGCGTGCTTGAGCGTGAGCCCCTGCCGCTCTCGTTTCACACTTCGGACGCCCCCGCGGAGTTGCAGCGCATCGTCACCAAAGCCCTGACGAAGGATCGCGACCGCCGCTACCAGGAGATACAGGAGCTGCTGCTTGATCTCAAGGCCCTCAAAGAGTTGCTGGAGTTTGAAGCGAAGCTCGGGCGTGTGGGCGCGTTCGACTCTTCAGGCAGGATTTCGCCCACTGCGGAAAGCAGCTGGCAGACAACAGGCGCGCCTCTGAGCGGCGCGACCGGGGGCGTTGTAGAGACCGGGAGCGTGCCGCGCCCGACCGGCAGCGCGGAGTATGTCGCCGGTCGAATCAAGCACCATAGGGTCGCGGCGATAATTGTGCTTCTGGTGATTGCAGGCGCCGGCCTGGGTGCGTGGTTTTACCTGCGCCCAGGGAAACCCGCGACCAGCATTGACTCCATCGCTGTCCTACCGTTCGTCAATCAGAATCGCGATCCCGAGACGGAATATCTTTCGGACGGGCTGACCGAAAGCATCATCAACAGCCTGACGCAGCTTCCGAAGATGCGCGTCATCGCGCGCAGTTCCGTCTTCCGTTACAAGGGGCGCGAGACGGACCCTGTGCTGGCGGGGCGCGAGTTGGGCGTGCGCGCCGTGCTCACGGGCCGCGTCATTCAGCGCGGGGATAATCTGACCATCAGCGTCGAGCTGGTGGACGTCCACGACAACGTGCAGCTCTGGGGCGAACACTTCGAGCGCAAGGTGTCGGACCTGATCATCGTGCAGCGAGAGATCGCGAAAGAAATCTCCTCGAACCTGCGCCTGAAGTTGACCGGCGCGGACGAAAGCCGCGTCACCAAGAACTACACGAAAGACCCTGTGGCTTACCAGCTCTACCTGAAAGGCCGCTTCTACTGGAACAAGCGTACGGGCGAGGCATTTAAGAAAGCCATAGAGTATTTCAATCAGGCGATTGACAGGGACCCGAACTATGCCCTGGCCTACGCGGGGCTGGCGGACGTGTACGTCCTGCTTTCACGCTACTCCGCCACCACACCCGAGGACGCTTACCCGAAGGCCAAGGCGGCTGCCAGAAAAGCCCTGGACCTGGATAACAGCCTGGCCGAAGCGCATAACGCGCTGGCCGGGGCGCTCTTCGACTATGACTGGAATTTTACGGAGTCCAACGAAGAATACCGGAAGGCCATCGAGTTGAACCCGAATTACGCGACCGCGCATCACTGGTATGGCAACGGCCCGCCGCTCGTCCTGGGGCGTTTCGAAGAGGCCATCGCGGAGATGAAGCGCGCACAGGAGCTTGATCCCCTCTCGCTGATTATCAACGCCGATTTAGGCGACACGTACATCAAGGCGCGACAGTACGACGCGGCCATAGAGCAGTTGCAGAAGACCGTGGAGATGGATCAGAACTTTTACGTCGCTCATAAAGCTTTAGGCACTGCTTATGAGATGAAAGGCTCTTTTCAGGAAGCGATAGCCGAATATCAGAAGGCCAGACAATTAAACGATGACCCGTACGTGCTGGCGCTGCTCGGGCACGCCTATGCTCGGTCCGGCAAGCGCGATGAAGCGTTGAAAGTGCTCGACCAGCTAAAGGAGCTGGCGAAGCAGCGCTACGTTTCCGCGTACAGCTTCGCGACCGTTTACGCGGGGCTCGGCGATAGGGATCAGGCTTTTCTTTGGCTCGAACGAAGCTACCAGGAACGCGGGTCCGACATGGCCTACTTTAAAGTGGACACGCTCCTGGATGACCTTCATTCCGACCCACGCTTTGCAGACCTCGTGCGGAAAGTCGGTCTCTAAAGGGCGAAGAGATGGAACCCACAGGCGTGTTCCTCCCGACGGGGCGAATTGAGTTCGGGCTACCGATTACTGTAAATTTAAGACGCTCCCCGTGGTTCGCTTTCGTTTCGCGTCGCCTTTATAATTCCGGCTTCCCGGCAAAACGAGTATTTTCGATCTCAAAGGTGTCAGAGTCATAATCAGGTGTTCGTCTCTTCCTCAAAAGCAGCTCGCGCGCGCGCCCTAAGGCGCGGACGCCACGTCCTTGCGTGCGTCGCCCTGTTGCTGGCCTGTAGTTTGCCGACCATACTTTCCGCGCAGTCGCGCGGCTGGCTCTGGCAGAACCCTTTGCCGCAGGGCAACGCGATTCATTCGGTCCGATTTGACAAAGATAAGAGACACGGCTGGGCCGTCGGGGCGGACGGGGCCATCCTGCGCACGGACAACGGCGGCTTCGAATGGGAGCCACAGAGGTCTCCCGCCCCAACCACGCTCTACGGTCTTTATGTTAAGGATAAAAAGCGCGCGGTAGCGGTCGGTGCGCGCGGCGTCATTCTAGTGACGACCGACGGCGGCAACAAGTGGACGCTCAGGTCCTCCGGCGTCAAAGATCACCTCTACAGCGTGACGTTCGCCCCGGATGATCCGATGCACGGCTGGGCTGCCGGCACTTACGGCGCAATCATCGCCACCAAAGACGGCGGCATCACCTGGCGACCGCAGCAGACGCCTGTCCGCACACACCTCTACTCGATTGCCTTCGCCAATAAGATGGTGGGCGCGGCGGTCGGCGAACGCGGCACGCTGCTCGTGACGGATGACGGCGGGGCGAGCTGGAAGCAACAGGAATCTGTGAGCGAGCAACCGCTGACGGGCGTCACTTTCGTCAACGAGAAACTGGCCTTCGCCGTCGGCTACGGCAGCACGATCCTGCGCACGACGGACGGCGTGAACTGGTCGCAGATCGAAACTCAGGCGCGGACAGACCTTCTTTCGGTCCACTTCGCGGGCGAAAAGCGTGGCTGGGCCGCGGGCGAGAACGGCGTCATCCTGACGACGGGCGACGGCGGCGCAACGTGGTTTCCCGTCAACGTCAGAACCAACCCGCGCCTCGTGACGGTCTATTTCGCGGACGTGGAGACAGGGTGGGCCGCAGGCAGCGAGGGGCTGCTCCTGCGCTCGGACAATGGCGGCATGAGCTGGCAGCGCCTGACGGAAGGCGGGCGCGACGATCTGGCGGACATCT
Source organism: Pyrinomonadaceae bacterium (assembly GCA_036392495.1). Classification (GTDB taxonomy): domain Bacteria; phylum Acidobacteriota; class Blastocatellia; order Pyrinomonadales; family Pyrinomonadaceae; genus QHXM01. The sequence continues at coordinate 29,323 of DASVXV010000050.1, forward strand.
TCTTTCTGAACGGCTCGAAGGGTTGGGCCGTCGGCTCGCGCGGGCGGATTCTATACACGGGCTCCGGTGGTCGCGAGTGGAACGTGCAACTCGCAAACACGACGTCGCGCCTGAACGCAGTCTTTTTCATCAACGAAGCGAAGGGCTGGGCCGTCGGGGAGAAAGGCACCGTCCTGCGCACGACGACGGGCGGCACTATCTGGGAGCCGCTCCAGACGCCGATCAAGGAAGACCTCTTCGGCCTCTGTTTCATCACGCCCGAGCGCGGCTTTGCGGTCGGCTCGCGCGGCGCAATCGTCAACACGGATGACGGAGGCGACACCTGGCACTACAGTAAAACGAACACCTTCGCGTGGCTTGAGGACGTGACCTTCACGGACCCGTTGCACGGCATCGCCGTCGGCTCGCAGGGCACAATCCTGCGCACGGAGGACGGAGGCGCGACCTGGCAATTCGTTAATTTGAACGCGAAGGAGTGGCTCTACGATGTAGCCTTCGCTGACGCCTCGCGCGGCTACATCGTCGGCGCAGACGGTCTGATCCTGCGCACGGACGACGGCGGCGCGACCTGGAAAGATCAGGAGAGCGGCATCAAGGGCAACCTCTTCGCCGTGGCGGTCGCGGGCCGCGACGACGCGCTCGTCAGCGGAGACCAGGGGCGAGTGATCCGCACGAAAGACGGAGGCCAGACCTGGGAGGCGCAGCCGACGATCACCAGCACGGCACTCTTCTCTGTAGCTTACCGAGGCGGGGCTGACGCGTGGGTCGCTGGCCGCGGCGGCGTCATCCTCAGGCGCACCTCGGACGTCGCCACCGTCAAGATTCCCCGCCCCAAACTTCCACCCGCCCTGCGCCCCGCGCCGAAACTCAAGCCGAACGCTCAGGAGACGCCGATAGTTTTGGACGACGGCGACATTCCGCGCGCCGTGCCGCCGAAAAGGCAGAACTCAGGAGACAGAGGCCAGAAACCGGAATGAAAGTAGGCCTTAATATAACGTGAGTTCGACGTAAACCAAGGATGAGGTAGCACCTGCCAGCCCCCGAAGGGGGCGAAATATCAGTAGCCCGGGGTACAAGCCCCGGGTTAAGGACGCGAGAGATGAAGTGAGCCCCGCAAGGGGCGGCATAAATTATGCCGCCCTTTGCGGGGCTCGGGGACGCAGACCTCCCTTAGATCGCACTCACCTTAATACATTATTCGCTTCAAGCTACAACAGAACTCTCCCGGTACTGTCATTCTTCACTTCTTCAACTCGAAATCCTTCGGCACGAATTCCACCGCGACCAGATCGCCGTTGAATTTGGCGCGCGCCTCTTTTGACGGGCGGTAGGTGACGACGACCGTGTTGGCTGGGTTGCGCGCTCCGCAGGTGATGTCGCCCGAGACGTCCGGCGTGTAGGTTGTAAACTGTATGCCGTTGAAATCCGTCGTGCGCAGCTTGAGCAAGAGCTCGCCGACCTTAACGATGAAGGTCGTGCCCTTAGCATCGCAATCAATGCGCAGGAGCAGGCCGAGCACTTGCTCCTCGCCAGCCACAACTTTTCTGATGGGTAGTTCGTAATTCGTCCCTGTGAGCGGCTCTTCCGGCGCTTCCTCCTTCTGCTCTGAGGGAGCGCCCGCCGCTTCTCCACGGCGCTTCAGACGAGGCGACATGGACGCGCCGCCGCTCCGACCCTCGCTTGCTTCCCTCTGCATCTCTTTGAAACGCGCTATCTGCTCTTCCGTTCGCGCGATCGAATCGAGCAACGATTGAGCGTTGGCGCGCAATTGCTGGTCCTCGCTCTGGCTTCGCGCCAGCGGCTCTAAAACCTGCCTGGCGCTTTTGAAGTCCTCTTTACGCATGTAGAGTTGCGCCAGCATGAATGAGAACTGCCCGCGTCCTGGCGAAAGCGCCACCCCGCGTTTGAGCAGCGCTATTGATTCGTCCAACTCCTCGCCTCTCACCAAGTTGATGAAAGAAAGCAGCGAGTAGGCTTCTGGAAATGTCGGCGCGAGTTCGATAGCTTTTTTAAGCTCGGCGCGCATCTCTCTGGCCGCCTCGCTCGTGTAGCCTGAGACCACGTTGCCGAACCCCATTCCCTCGCGGCTGAGCGCCAGCGCGTAGTTAAAGTGCACCAGGTAGTTCTGCGAGTTGTTGGCGACCGCTCTTTGTAAGAGCGGCTTGGCCTCCGCGAACTTTCCCCGACGCACGAGCGCCATTCCCATAGAAGAGTTCGCCATTGCCAGATCCGGGTCAAGTTTGAGCGCCTGTCCGAGCCGTTTCTCCGCGCCGTCCAGGTCTCCCAGATGCAGCGACAGGTCCCCCAGGTAAGCCAGCGCTTCGGCTTCAGTGATGGGCGCGCTCTGCATCTCTGTGTCGAACTCAAGCTTCCTCTCGAACGTCACACGGGTCATCTTGTAGTTGCCGCCCTGCACGTACTCTTTCAACTCTTTCTCAAACATTGGGAAGTCCATCTGAAAGGCTTTCTTGAAGGCCTCCTCCACAGTCGTGCCCGCGGCCAGCAGGTCCAGAAACGTTCCCAGTTGCGGGAGTCTTTGCCCGTTATGGCCCTGAATCAGGTAATGAAGCAGCGCCCACGATTGTGCGTAAAAGATGCCGCGTTTGTTGCCCTCGTTGTAATGAGGCGAGCTATGATCCACATTGAGCAGTGTTCTGAGCGGCAGCATCTTCTCCTGGCGCAGGTAGAGCAGATGGTTGCCGATGAGTTTGCCCAGAAAAGCCTTTCTCTCATCGTCTAAATAAAACGTGCTGTAATACTCGGCCAGACCTTCATTGAACCAGAGCGGCTTAACGCTCAGGGTGTTATTGATCAGCAGGTGAACATACTCGTGAAAGATCGTGTGGAATGGGTCGTCTTCACTGTTGCGCCGCTCAGTCGTGAGAGTGATGTAATTGACGTCCTGTCCAGGCTGAAAGTAGCCCGCGGCGTTAGACGGGTTGAAAGGTCTATAGGCGCTCTCGCTTTTGAAGACCACAACGGTCGTCGGAACGGGCGAGGTGAATTTGATCTTGTTAAATAAGCGCGTGAAGACATCTCGAAACTGTTCGAGGCGCGTCGCCACCTGGCGAATCTCTTTTTCGCTGGCGTTGCCGACCAGGAAGAAATTTTGTGAGCGGACGCTCGTCCAGGTGTCTTTAGCCGAAGCCGTTGCGGTGAAGGCTATGAGTAGAAGACAAACAATTGCCGGGAGGAAAAGAGAGCGGCGTTTCATAAAGATCTATCTCCGAAGATTGTGTTTGAGAGGTAAAAGGCTTCCGGCTCGCAGGGCGGAGCGATTGCTTCTGACTTACCTCGAAAACGCGCAGAAGCTCTTGCGGCGCAGAGTGTGAACCAATGGCCGCGCAGGAATATACGAACCGCTATCGGTGAATGTCAACCGCAGCGGCCTTTGCCAGGATTTATTCATTCTACGAAGTTGGGAAAGGATTATTTAACCGCAGAGGACAAAATAATTATGAATTTTGAGTTTTGAATTTTGAATTGAAGCAGTAATTCATAATTCAAAATTCAAAACTCATAATTATTCAGCCGCCTCTCACTGCTTCTTCAAAGCGTCTTCCCAGTCCGTATGAATCGCTCCCAGTTCCGGCTTGTCCGAGCGCTCGTAGGTGTGCGCGCCGAAGTAGTCGCGCTGCGCCTGCGTCAGATTCTGCGGCAGGTTCTCCGTGCGGTAAGAATCGAAGTAGGCCAGGCTCGCAGACATCGCCAGACAGGGAACGCCGTGCTGCTGCGCCGTGTTGACAGTGATGCGCCAGAACTTTTGCGCTTCGTCCATCCACGCGCGGAAGTCCTCGTCGAGCAATAGATTCTTGAGCGCGGGGTCGCGCCGGTAAGCTGTCTTGATCCTGTCCAGAAACTTGGCGCGGATAATGCACCCGCCTTTCCAGATGCGCGCCATCTCGCTCAAGTCTATATTCCACTTCCAGGCCTCGGAGCCGGCGCGAATCAGATTAAAGCCCTGTGCGTAGGAACAGATTTTCGAGGCGTAAAGGGCATCACGGACCGCGTTGACCATGAAGCTCATGTCGTCCGAGCGCAGCACAGCCTTCGGTCCGCGCAAGACCTTGCTCGCCGCAACGCGCTCCTCTTTCTGCGCGGAGATGAAGCGCGCTTCAATCGCCGCATTAATCGTCGGAATCACCACGCCCAGATCGAGCGCCACCTGCGACGTCCATTTTCCGGTCCCCTTCTGTCCGGCCTTGTCCAGAATCAGGTCCACAAGGGGCAAGCCCCTTTCCTCGTCCTTCACGCGCAAGACGTCCGAGGTGATCTGGATGAGATAGGAGTCTAGCGCCCCGCTGTTCCATTCGGCGAAAACGTCCGCGAGTTGATCCGCCTCCATGCCGACGACGCGGCGCAGGATATCGTAGGCTTCGGCGATGAGTTGCATGTCGCCGTACTCGATTCCGTTATGCACCATCTTGACGAAGTGGCCCGCGCCGTCCGGTCCGACGTAAGTCGTGCACGCCCCGTCGTCCGTCTTGGCGGAGATGGCTTCCCAGATGGGCCGTATCTCTTCGTAAGCTTCGGGCGCGCCTCCGGGCATCAGGGAAGGTCCCCACAGTGCGCCCTCTTCTCCGCCGGAGACGCCGGAGCCGACGAAGCGCAGGTTTTCGGCGCGAAGCGCTTCCTCGCGCCGGCGCGTATCTTCAAACCAGGAGTTGCCGCCGTCAATCAGGATGTCGCCCGGCTCCAGAAAAGGCTTGAACTGATCCATAGTCCAGTCCACGGGCGCTCCGGCCTTAATCATCAGCATGATCCGGCGCGGACGTTTCAAGGATTTGACGAACTCTTCGGGCGATCTGGTCCCGACAAAGCGCTTGTTGCTTCCCTCGCCCGCCATGAACTTATCAACAGCCGTCGGCTCGCGGTTCCAGATGGCGACCGTGTAGCCGTTGCGCTCCATGTTGTGCGCCAGATTCAAGCCCATCACGCCCAGGCCCGCCATGCCAATGTCAGCTTCAGCCATCGCTCAAAGTCCTCCACATTTATCAACGCGCTTCGCCCGCGCGCGAGCGAGCCGGTCAAAATAGTTTTCCTTCCTGCGCGAGTAGCCCAAGCATATCACGCTAATGCTTCGCCACAATCCTTTTCTTTGCGTCCTGGCGTCTTTGCGAGAGAAAATTTCACGCCAGGACGCCAGGACGCAAAGAAAAGGCGCGGAGGAGAGAGTTCATCCTCTGCGCTATGGAAGAGATTCTATGGCGAGCGACTTGTTAGGCTTCGTGATAGCCTTCAACTTCAGTTAAACGCCGGCGCACCAATACCCCGTACAAGACGCCCAACAAGATAGCGGGCAAGGCTCCGAATAGAGCAATCAACACACTTAAGAGTCCGAATCTCTCAGTCTTGCCGGTGAAATTACAGATGGCGGCATAAAAATCTTTTAGAGGTGAATTGCCGCTCACAGGCTACTTTTACTGCCGCATGATAGTCTGTCCACTTAGTATTTAACAATATGGACAGGATACGTCTGACTGTTGACTTTCACCTTTGAATGGGAATATCGTTCGCTCGATCTCAAGCCTCTCATCCCTGCCCACGAAAGGAGCCCACCATGAGTAAAGCCTTTGACAGGATTTTCATTATCATGTTCGAGAATGAGAATGCGAGCACCGTGATGCAGAACGCGTACTTCGCTTCCCTCGCAGAGCGAGGCGTCCGGCTCACGAATTATCATGGAGTCACACATCCTTCACAGCCGAACTACCTTGCCACAATCGGCGGTGATTTCTTCGATTGGGCAGATGATAACTGCCAGGATTTCGACGAGACGAATCTGGTTGATCTGCTCGAAGACAAAGGGGTTTCCTGGAAAGTCTTCATACAGAATCTACCTCATAAAAATAAATTGAAATGTCAGGGCTCGAATGTGGCGGGGCCGCCGCTTCCAGGCCGCCCCCTGTACTACCGTGTACACAACCCCTTCGTCTCCTTCGTCTCTAACCAGACCCCTGAGCGATTGAGCAACATAGTCAACGCGGATGAGCTCGACGCGGGAAGCGCTTTACCCGAATTCTGCTGGTACGGGCCAAATATCGCAAACTGCGGGCATAGTGTTCCATGGAGTCCGCAGGCCGGAGGGTCAATCATCAACGTTAACTATTCTGCGGTATGGCTCCAATCCTTTCTCGAACCGCTGCTGTCAAATTCAACGTTTATGGAGGGGACGATGGTGGTTCTCACATATGACGAAGATTATCCGCAGGTGGATTATGGCCTTCCAGAGGCGGGCGAGCCTGTTTACACAGTTCTGCTTGGCAGTATGGTGGAGGCCGGTACTGTTCAGGCGGGTGCTTACACGCATTACAACCTTCTGGCGACGATTGAAAAGAATTTCAAGTTAGGCGATTTGGGGCGTAATGATCAAGGGGCAGCAACCTTTGACTTTCTCTGGAGCTAACAATAACCGACCCACATAGGCCATGCGACGGTTGACATGAGCGCAAACTACTCTCATACGAGTATGGAAGAGAGGCGCCGGGCTGTGGAGAATCTTGGACCGGCTCGCGTGGTTGAACTCAGGCGGAAAGAGGAAAAATCCGCATGAAACGGAACGCCGGTGGAACGGAAAGGGGAGAGGAAAACGGCAAAGAGCTTGGGTTACAATCGGTCACGGTTACACACGCACGCGGTGTTCATTAGCGTAAGAGTAGGCCGTGTAGGCCGAGACGATGTGACAGATCCAGCCGAGCGTGCCGCCCGTCCCGATCCAGAAGCCCGGTGTGATGATCAACCAGAAAATCCCCGCCAGGATTCTACCGTTGTAGAACTGGCCGATTCCCGGAATCAGAAGACTGAGAATTCCTGCCAAAGCTGGGTCGCGCATCCTTTTTCTACTACCTCCGTGGCTACTATACGAGCAGACGAACGCGAAGGTTCATAAAGAGTGGTCAGTGGTCGGTGGTCAGTGGTCAGTTAGCCCCGTTAGGGGCGACCGTCTAAAGCCCAGGGCGTCAGCCCTGGGTCATCAGCAGGAAGAAATATCGAGCCCATGAAATGGGCGACAGCCTGTGCACGACCGCATATAATTCAAGGGCTGTCGCCCATTTCATGGGCTTGCATTTCAAATCGGCGCTGTGACCCAGGGCTGACGCCATTAGTATCTACACAAGTCAGAAACCTCCATTTTTCTTAGGATTTCTGACTACTTGGGAAAGTGACCAGAGCGCAGCAA